>CAJUPJ010000016.1 GCA_910588655.1 uncultured Lachnospiraceae bacterium
AAAACTGGATTTGAAAGCCGCAGAAGATAAGGGCTGGAGAATCCGAGAGACTATTTATATAAAGAGGAGGTAAAATGCATGTTTGATTATAAGAAATTTGAGGACAGGCTTGTATTACAAATGGAAAATACCCTTGCAAAACTATTAAAGGAACACGATGATATTTATATTTTTTCATTAAGCCTTTCAAGTGATGCTGATTCAGTATGGGTAATTGCTAATACTATACATAATTTAGAAGAAATTTCAGACCCTGGTGAGGAAGAATACTATTATTATAAATATTGTGAGGAAGAATGGGACCTATGGGAAACAGATGATTTTGACAGTATTTCAGATGAACTGGGAAATTATGATGTCTATGAAGACGAGGACGAGGAAGATGCCTTTTGTGCCCACCGTGACCGGGCAATTGACAGCTGCCGTAATGCGCTTATCCGGTTCAATACATATAAAAACAAAGCCTGTCCTGGACTGCTTCTGACATTTTATGTCAGGGAATACCTTGACGGGGAAGAATGTATAGAATTATTTGCAAAATTAAACAGTAAAGAGGCATTGGCTGAATATTCAGAACATATAGAAGACTTCGTATAAATTAATACCCTGCACAGACCTGGAAATTTTCTGGATGTGCAGGGTATTTTTATTGTTCTATTTGCTATTTATCCTGCATATAATTAATAAATACAAACCTCTTAATAACTTTTATACCATAATTAGAAAGGAAGAAAAATACATATGGCTGGAAACCCAGAAAAAAACAACGCCCCTGGCTTGCAGGATAATAAAGGACAGGCTGTGGACAAGATAGAAGCAAAACCTTGTAAAACAGATGAAACTACAAATGATACAAACCAGTTCCTTCCCCTGGACGAGCTGGTATATGCACCACTAAAAGCGGTTGCTTTATCTAACATGAGCCTTGCCACATCATTTATTGATAATATTAAGAGCCTTGGAACTGTAAAACATATTGGCAATGAAGAGGTATTATTCTTACAAAAGCTTAATATAGAATACGATAAGCTTCATCCTTCTGAAAATAATGATACATATATAGAAAAGGTTGAAATGCAAGTTCCTCTTTTGTCACTTATACAAATACCTAACCTTAATATTAAAAATGCCGAGGTAGATTTCCAGGCTGAAACAGCTGTTTTAGAAGACAAAGAAAACAAAAAAAGCATTGTTGCCAGGATTTGCTCACCACAGACAAGAAAAACTGATGAACTGCCCAAAATAGAATATAAGATAAAATTAAAATCTGCTTGTGTAACTGAAGGTTATATGCGTATTACTGATGCACTGTATTTAAACCCTGTTTCTAAAAAATTAAATGCGTCCCCGTTAACCAGCAGCAGGACTGTACCAGAAGCATTACAAGCCAGTTTCGACCAGAAAAGAAACCTGCAAAGACAGGCAGATATCCTGCATGGGCTTTATAATGATATTTCAGAATTTATTAAAGAAAATGAGGAAACAAATAACCCTTTCTTTATGGAGGTAAGGGAATTTAATAAACAGAAATATGAAGATATGAAACAGGATATCCTTGCTAAAATTCTTAAAATTAAAGAAGCCCTGCTAGAAAATAAACTTACAGAATTAGAAGAAGGGGGAATTTACATTGCAGAATAATAACAAAAAATCTTTTGAAGATATACACTTTGTAAAAACTGTTACTATTGGCAGTGTAAACCCTAATAATCCTTTGTCGCCCCAGTCAAAACAGGCACAGGCAGACCTTCTTAACAAATGCCTTAATGAATATCCAAAGGGCATAATTATTGGAAAAGATACTACAATTGGACGCTACACAATCGGTGAACATGAACTGGTAATGCAACAGACAACATACCATATTGGCTTCCAGAGAAAACCAATGTGGTTACAGGATTAATGGTATAACATATGGAAAATGAATTTGACCGGTATATCAGCAGGTTAAAAAAGCGCCTTAATATCCTGCTTATAGAAGAATACCTTTCTGGACTTGAATTTTATTTTATGCCAGATGGTTCTTTGAAAATGCTGGATATTGCACTAGATAATACAAAAAGAACCCATGTGCCCTGTCTTGCACTTACAAATTACCTGCCAGTATTTGCTGACAGTATAACTGTACACAAAATATAACTAATTTTAAAGGAGGAATATTATATGGCTATAGGAGACCAGTTTTCAGGGCTTGATATGCAGAACTTAATTGGCGGTCCGCTTCGTGCAGCAGCAGATGCAAGCCTGCAGCTTGCGGACAGCACTGCAAATTTTATAAATAAAGTTGGTTTTGATGAGAATGGAAACACCAGAAAAGCATCTTTCCAGTTTGAGAAAAAGTCTTTTAATGAAGACGGCACAACAAATGAGGATGAAATGAAGATTGATGTGCCAATGCTTGCTATTGTTCCAATCCCAAACCTGCAGGTTGATGAAGTAAATATTTTATTTGACATGGAAGTAAAGGAAAGCGAAAAAAGTGAAAGTGCAACAGATTTAAGTGCAACAGCATCCGGTTCTCTTAATCTTGGAATTGTTAAAGTTAATATAAGCGGAAGTGTAAGTTCACACAGCTCTAATACAAGGAGTTCTGACAATTCTGCTAAATACCATGTTGATGTGCGTGCAACAAACCATGGCACACCTGAAGGGCTTGCAAGGGTACTTGATATGATGGCAGCATCTGTATCCCCATCACTTGTAAGTTCTACCCCTAAAGATGCAAATGGCCAGGAGCTTCCTGCTGAACGAAAAGAAAGGACAGAGAAAATCAAAGCACTGCGCCAGGAAATCATGCTGCTTGAAGCAAAACAGTCCGCAGCAGAAAAATCCCTTACAGAACTTATAAATAAGTTTAAACGTACAGGCAGCATGCAGCAAAACCAGTATCTTGCAAAATTAAATGAAATTATTAACGGGAAAGAAAAAGAGGAAGAAAAAGAACCTGTACAGAAAACCCTTGATGAAATTAACAGGATATGGAATGACTTCCAGCTGCAAATTCCATCTGTAATTGAAATGATAGCATCGGATACAAGTGGTACATCTGCTAATGATGCAGCACTTTCAAAATTATTTGTATTAAAGGCGGCAAACTCTGATGGCACACAGACTGAAGATTATGCAGATGCCGCTGGTAACTATTATAAGCAGCTTGCTGCCGGGCAAGATGCTGCTGTAAATGCACAGACAAATTTAAATTCTATTATAGAAACTTATACCAGCAAAAAAACAGAATACAATAACCTTATTTCAGGAGCTGGTACATCCACGCCAGCACCACAAAGCCTTACAGATAATAACATTCCTGTTATGGAAACTGCCAGTAAGCTTATAGATATAATAGATAATACAGCAGACAGGATTACACCGCCACTTCTGCCTGGTATAATAAATTACCAGGTAAAAGTGGCATTTCACATATCCTTATAATACATATTAGAAATGGAATTCAACATTAGAAAACATTTTTCCTTTTGTATACATGTCAACCTGCTGTTTCTTTGTTGTAAAGTCTTTTGATGGTACATCTGCTGGCTTTTTTGCTGCTTCAGCTGTGTTCTGGCTGGATTTGGAATCTTTTCTGCCTGCCTCTTTTACAGCCTGCTTCATTTCGCTTATAGCACCACTTATAATATTCATCTTTGCACCAGAGATTTTAGCTACTTTATTCTCTAATGACTGTACTTCACCCTTTTTAGCTTCTACATAACCTCCGTTAGCTTCTGCCTGCCTTATCTCACCCTGCAGTACCTGTACCCTGTTTTCAAGTTCATTAGAGATATTGTCCGCCAGCTCTGCCTTGTCTATTGCAGCATCTGCTGAAATAACTGATTTCATATGCCTTGATGATATTCCTGGTGATGAAGATGTATTGCTTTCTATATGTACAGTTTCTGGCTTTCCCTGCTGCCCTGGCAGCGTTCCTTCACCATTATTACCCTCTTCTGCTTCTGCTGCTTTCTGTTGTTTCTCCCTCCGAAGCTCTGCCTTACGCTCCCTGAGCATATTGTTAAGCTCCATAATCTGCTTTTGTATTTCCTGGCGCTTCTTCGCCTTTTCCTCAGAACTCATCTCATTATTAGCAGACAGCTTCTGAAGCTGTGTCTGTGCGCTTGCAATCTTGTTCTGGAAACTCTTTGTTTCAAAATCTGTTGCTGCTGCTTCTGTCTGGCTGTTCATTGCTCCCTTATACTGTTGTACTTCTACTGTTTCAGTTCCGCTAATTTTCATATCTGCGGCCTCCTTTCTTTTTAAACCTGGTGCAGTACAGGACAATAATCTGTTTTCCACTCTCCTTAATCCAGAACTAATAAATATTACTTCTATTATATAACAAAATGCTGGAATTGCAAATACATAAAAAAATAATTTACAAGTTATCTTTGTTTTTTAACGGACGGTCTTGCGTGCCAGAGCCAGAATATTCCATACAGGGGCACGTTTGCGCTATGGTGGTCATTTAGTTAAGAAAGATTTGTAGAAATTATATATTATGGATGCGCTGGCAAATCCAAAGTGCCTTCCATGAACAAAGCACGCTTTCGCTTGGACTCACACGCAATGGTGCATAAAGCCCCTATGTTCCTTCGGAACATTTAATACGGGGCTTAAGCACCAGCGGCTTCGTACAGCTTTTTCATGGAAGCACATTTGGAATTTGCCAGCAATCTACACTTTGGTAATTTATAAAATATCTGAACTTAGTACTAAATGGCCTTGGATAGCTGAAGTGCCCCTTTTATGGAATAATTACTGGCGTCTTGCACATAAAACCTGTCATTATATACAACAAAACACATAATAATAAGATAACTGTAAATAGGGACGGCGGGATTATTCTGCTAGTCACTTACTATTCAATGTGAATATTTATTGTTACATAATATTAGTACAAAAAATACTCCATGAAACTTCCGTCCGTCTAAATAATCTGCCTCCCCAAAATATAATTTACAGCTATAATATAAAAGTATTTTTTATAGTTTTGCCAAGACACAGCAGGTTATACGTGTTCCAGCTAACATTATTTCATGACAGCGGCACTTCCAGTCCACACAATGTCATTTAGCTAAGAGTTTAATTAGAAAAGATTTTTGTAAATTACCAAAAAAGCAGAATAGCTGGCAAATTCCAAATGTGCTTCCAGTGAACAAGCTGTACGGAACCGCTGGTGCTTAAGCCCTATATTTTAGGGCTTTATGCATCCATTGCGTGTGACGTCCAAGCGGAAGCGTGCTTGTTCATGGAAGACACTTTGGATTTGCCAGCGCACCCAGCATATGTAATTTTTAAACATCTTTTCTTAACTTAATGACATTGTGGAATAGCGGAATGTATGCCCTGGAATGGAGTAATTTAGTGGAACACGTAAACCGTCCGTCCACCACCACCAATCCACACAACACTTTCTTGCTATATATTGATTTTTACATTTTTATTTTGTATAATGTATTCTAAAGTAATTTACTATTTATTAAAAAATAAGGAGGTTTTTGTTATAATGGCAAACAGGTTTATTTTAAATGAAACATCTTACCATGGTGACGGGGCAGTAAAAGAAATTGCTACAGAGGTGAAGGCAAGAGGGTTTAAGAAAGCTTTTATATGTTCTGACCCTGACCTTGTAAAATTTGGGGTTACACAGAAAGTTATTGATGTCCTTTCAGAGAATAATATGGAATATGAACTTTATTCTAATATTAAGCCAAACCCTACTATCGAAAATGTACAGACTGGTGTTGAAGCATTTAAAAAAGCTGGCACTGATTACATTATTGCAATAGGCGGCGGTTCTTCTATGGATACTGCAAAGGCAATAGGAATAGTAATTAATAACCCGGAATTTGCAGATATAAGAAGCCTTGAAGGTGTAGCAGATACTAAGAATAAATCAGTACCTATACTTGCAGTACCAACAACAGCAGGTACTGCCGCAGAAGTTACTATTAACTACGTAATTACCGATGCAGAGAAAAACCGTAAAATGGTATGCGTTGACCCTCATGATATCCCTGTTGTTGCTTTTGTTGACCCTGGAATGATGGCTTCTATGCCAAAGGGGCTTACTGCTGCAACTGGAATGGATGCCCTTACACATGCAATAGAAGGTTATATTACAGCAGGTGCATGGGAACTTTCAGATATGTTCCATCTTAAAGCTATAGAAATTATATCACGTTCTTTAAGGGGCGCTGTAGAAAATACACCTGAAGGACGTGAGGGAATGGCACTTGGACAGTATGTTGCCGGCATGGGATTTTCTAATGTTGGACTTGGAATAGTACATTCAATGGCACACCCTCTCGGGGCTTTATATGACACACCACATGGAATTGCAAATGCAATTATACTTCCTACAGTTATGGAATATAATGCAGACGCAACAGGTGAAAAATACCGCAATATTGCAAAGGCAATGGGTGTAGAGGGCACAGAAAATATGACACAGGAAGAATACCGTAAAGCTGCCATAGATGCTGTAAAACAGCTTTCCTCTGATGTAGGAATTCCAGCGGATTTAAAAGAAATTGTTAAAGAAGAAGATATTCCTTTCCTTGCACAGTCCGCTTATGATGATGCGTGCAGGCCAGGAAACCCAAAGGAAACAAGTGTAGAAGATATTACTATGTTGTATAAATCACTTATCTGATATACTTAATACCGGCAGGAGTTTAAAACAGCGGGACTTACGTCCCGCTATCTTTTATTTTATAAGCCTGTGCAGGTATTTTTTCTCTACTGTTATTAACATTGACAAGTCTGGTGCTAATATGCTGTCAGGGTCAGGGTTTACGATAAGTTCACCATCTTTACGTATTGCAATTACGTTAATATGTTCTTTCCCACGTAAATCCAGCTCACGTAATGTACAGCCTGCCCATTCAGGTTTTATATTTATCTCTAACATTTTAATTGTTTCGGAAAGTTCAACAAAATCCAGGATATTTCCTGTTGCAAGATGCCTTGCAGTCCTTATCCCTGTTTCAAGTTCAGGACGTACCACCTTGTCTGCACCAACTTTTTTTAATATTTTTGAGTGTGTTTCATCCTGTGATTTTGCAATTACATAAGGCACACCTGCTTCCTTTGCAAAAATTGTTGCCAGTATGCTTGCATCAAGGCTTCTTGTAATTGCAACCACAACTGCATCCATATTTGAAATCCCTAACTCTTCCATAGCTTCTGTATCACGGATATCTGCTGCTACTGCACATGTTACAACATCTGCAAGGGCATGTACCCTTTCTTTATCATTATCAATTGCCAGCACGTCAGCGCCAGCATTGGCAAGTTCAGTTGCAACACTCCTTCCAAACTTTCCAAGACCAAAAACTGCAAATGATTTGTCCATACTTTCCTCCATTTCCAGATACACCTGGTTATCCTTCTTATTTAATTATCCAACAGTAATATCCTCATGTGGATATGAAAAATATTTGCTGCCCTGCTGCCTGTTAAAAAATATTACCATAGATATAGGGCCTATCCTTCCAAGATACATACAAAAAGTTATTAACAGCTTGCCAGCCATTCCCATTGTAGCAGTAAAGTCCCTTGACAAGCCTACTGTAGCTACCGCACTTGTAGTTTCAAATGTTGCATCAAGCAGTGAACCGCCTTCCACAAGATGAAGTGCAAATACTGCTATTAACAGTGCCGTAAGGCTTACTACTGTTACAGCAAGTGCCTTTTGTACTGTTTTATGTGGAATAGTCTTATTAAACACGACAAGATGTGTGCTTCCTTTTATTGTTGCACGTGTACTTAAAAATAATACTGCAAATGTTGTTGTTTTAATCCCTCCTGATGTACTTATAGAAGAACCTCCTATAAACATAAGGAACAGACAGACAATAACTGTTGAACTGTACATTCCAGACTGCGGGAATGTCATAAACCCTGCCGTCCTGAGCACTACTGACTGGAAAAAGCTTGCAAGGATTTTATTGCCAGGCCCCATATTTCCAATAGTGTCCGGGTTATTGAATTCCAGCGCAAATATAAGTGCTGCTCCACATGTTATAAGAAAAAATGTTGTAATAATTACTATTTTAGAGTGGAGATGCAGTTTTTTAACAGCCATTTTTGCCGTATATTCATGTTGTATTAATTTCTTTATATTGTTTGTAACATCCCACCATACCAGAAAGCCGATGCCTCCTGTTATTACAAGACACATTGTTACAATATTTATCCATACATTTGATGCATATGGTACAAAGCTGTCATTTCCAAGTATGTCAATTCCTGCATTACAGAATGCAGATACTGAATGGAAAACAGAATACCATGCACCTTTTATAATGCCAAACTGCGGAATAAATACCAGTGAATAACAGGCGGCTCCTATTCCCTCAACTAAAAATGTGCCTTTAAATATTCTCTGGAGAAATTTAACAAGCCCGCTAAGTGTATCAAGGTTTAAAGCATCTTCAAGCAGCATCCGGTTCCTTAAAGTTATCCTTCTGCCAATAACCATCATTATACCTGTTGTAAATGAAACTATTCCAAGACCGCCAAGCTGTATAAGCACAAGTATAACCACTTTGCCAAACAGGCTCCAGTGTGTTGCCGTTGTAACGGTAACAAGCCCTGTTACACATACAGATGTTGCAGATGTAAAAAGGCTGTCAGTAAATGGTGTAAACTCCCCGCTGGCAGAAGACACTGGCAGTGAAAGAATTGCTGCACCTATAAGGATTGCACTTATAAAACCCAGGGCAATTACCTGTGTAGTTGATAACTGCCTGTTAATTTTCTTTAATGAGCCCATCCATTATAACCCCCGCTAAACCTTTATACATTAATTATAATTCCAGTTTATTATTTGCATTATTAATAATATAAAATCCTTTTGAATTAAGGCTGTCTTCCCTGTTATATAACATTGGCGTGTCATCCATCTGCATAAATATAGCTCCTGCTTCTTCTGCTATACACTGCATTGCAGCTGTATCCCACTCCATTGTAGGGTTAAACCTGTAATAAACCTCTGCATCACCTTTTGCAACGACACAGCCTTTAAGTGAACTTCCCATTTTTACGAAGTTAGATATTTTATATTTTTCAATTAACCTGTCCATCTCTTCACATCCATGTGAACTGCTCATTACAAGGCGTATTTTATCTGTTTCTGTGCAGCCTGATACTTTTATCTGTATTGCATCCCCGTTACCATTATCAAGAAATGCACCTTTTCCCTGTGCAGCATAATATAACTCCCCAGTTGCAGGCACATATATAACACCCATTATGGACTTATGTTTATATGAAAGGGCAATATTTACAGTAAACTGCCCATTCCTTTTTATAAACTCTTTAGTGCCGTCAATAGGGTCAACTACAAAGCAAAAGTCATTATCAAGGCGGCTTTTGTCATCCTTTTCTTCTTCAGATAAAATACTATATTCTGGAAACTCTTTCCTGAGCATATCCACAATTATTTTATTGGAAGCTTTATCAGCAGCAGTAAGCGGCATGTCACCATCTTTATAAGTTACCTTCATATCATCTGCATTATTATAAACATCCATAATAGCACGTCCTGCTTCAACAGATGCCTTTATAGATACTTCCAGTTCTCTTTGCAAATCCATAGCTTTCCTCTTTTCTATAATAATACTGGCAAGCCGTAATATTACATATATTCTTCCAGCTTCTCCATTATATAGTCCACTGACTCTTCCAGGCTCTTTCCTGTTGTATCTATTTCAACCTGAGGGTTTTCAGGTGCTTCATATGGGCTTGAAATACCTGAGAAGTTAGGTATATCACCACTTCTGGCTTTCTTATACAGTCCTTTTACATCACGCTTTTCGCATTCTTCAAGAGGTGTGCTTATATATACTTCTATAAAGCTTTCACTTCCAATAATATCCTTTGCATTGCGCCTGTCAAGACGGAATGGTGATATAAATGACGTAAGCACAATTATTCCTGCATCATTCATAAGCTTTGAAACTTCTGCAATACGTCTTATATTTTCTATTCTGTCCTGCTCTTTAAAGCCAAGGTTTTTATTAAGCCCCATCCTGATATTGTCACCATCAAGTACCATTGTGTGCTTTCCTGCTGCAAAAAGCTTTTTCTCAAGCTCATTTACTATTGTTGACTTTCCAGCACCAGAAAGTCCTGTAAGCCATATTGTAACTGGTTTTTGCGCTTTCTGCTCTGCACGGAGTTCACGTGTTATATCCATATTGTGCCATGTAAGGTTATCATCCCTGCGGAGTGAATGTTCAACTACACCACATGCAGATGTCATATTAGTTATACGGTCAATAAGGATAAAGCTTCCAAGTTCTTTATGGTTCTTAAATTCATCAAATACAATTTTATCAGAACATGAAATATCGCATACGGCAATTTCGTTTTTATAAAGTTTGTCTGTCTGTACATGGTTTCCTTCATTGACATCAATTTTATATTTAATGTTCATAACAACGGCTGGAACCATTTTAGTACCAATTTTGAGGAAATAATTCTTACCTGCAACAAGCTTTGTATCATCCATCCAGAGAAGTTTTGCAGTAAACATCTTTCCTACTACCAGCCCTGCATCCTTGCAAAGCATACATCCACGTGATACATCCACTTCCCTGTCAAGCTGTATTGTAACAGCCTGTCCTTTAAATGCACTGCCAGATGTTTTATTTGTCATAAATGCGTTCTGGTTATATATAGCCTTTACCTTGGCAGTTTCACCACTTGGAAGTGAAACTATCTCATCACCTTCTGAAACGCTTCCTGCTTCAACCTGTCCCTGGAAGCCGCGGAATGTATGGTCTGGGCGGCATACCCTCTGTACAGGCATTACAAACCCTGTGCCTTCTGTTTCTTCTGACACATTTATATTTTCAAGGTAATTAAGAAGTGTACCTTCCTTAAACCAAGGCATTTTTGGTGATACATTAGTAATATTGTCACCTACTGTAGCAGATACAGGTATTATAAACATTGAGTCAAACTCATACTCTGCTGTCATCTTTTTAATATTTCTTGATATATCTTTAAATGTATTCTGGTCATAATCAATAAGGTCCATTTTATTAATGGCATAAACAACATGTTTAATGCCCATAAGTGAACATATACGTGTATGGCGTTTTGTCTGCACAAGTACACCCTTTGACGCATCTACAAGGATAACTGCAAGGTCTGCAAATGAAGCCCCTACTGCCATATTCCTTGTATATTCCTCATGTCCTGGTGTGTCTGCAACTATAAAACTTCTGTTATCTGTAGTAAAATAGCGGTATGCCACGTCAATAGTAATGCCCTGCTCCCTTTCAGCCATAAGCCCGTCAAGAAGAAGCGAATAATCAACTGCACCACCTGTGCTTCCAACCTTGCTGTCAAGCTCAAGCGCCCTTTCCTGGTCTGCAAAAAGCAGTTTTGCATCATACAGCATATGGCCTATAAGAGTTGATTTGCCATCATCTACACTGCCACATGTAATAAATTTAAGTAAACTCTGCATCTTAGAAATACCCCTCTCTCTTTCTTCTCTCCATGCTTCCTGCTGCCTCGTTGTCAATTACCCTGCTTGTCCTTTCAGAAGACACTGCGCTTAATGTTTCCTCTATAATTGCATCAAGTGTATCTGCATCTGACTCAATGCCGCCTGTAAGCGGATAGCATCCAAGTGTACGGAAACGTACCTTTTTCATTACAGGTTCTTCGCCAGGCTCTAACTTCATCCTGTCATCATCTACCATTATTATATTGCCATCCCTGTAAACAACAGGACGTTCCTTTGCAAAATAAAGTGATGGTATCTCAATATTTTCCCTTCTTATATACTGCCATATATCCTTTTCTGTCCAGTTGGAAAGCGGGAATACCCTGGTTTCTTCGCCTTTAAATATCTTTGTATTAAAGAGCTTCCACATTTCAGGCCTCTGGTTCTTAGGGTCCCACGCATGTGCGGAATTCCTGAATGAGAAAATCCTTTCTTTTGCCCTGGATTTCTCCTCATCACGCCTTCCACCGCCAAATGCTGCTGTAAACTGGTATTTGTCAAGCGCCTGTTTAAGTGCCTGTGTTTTCATAATATCTGTATATGCAGAACCATGGTCAAACGGGTTAATCCCCTGGCTTCTGCCTTCCTCATTAGTGTATACAAGCATTTCCAGCCCATACTTCTCTGCCATATGGTCACGGAACTGTATCATTTCCTTAAATTTCCATGTAGTATCTACATGAAGGAATGGAAAAGGGGGTTTCTCCGGATAAAATGCTTTTAATGCAATATGAAGCATAACCGAACTGTCTTTTCCAATAGAATACAGCATAACAGGTTTTTCACACTCTGCTGCAACCTCACGCATAATATAGATTGCTTCCGCCTCCAGTTCATCTAAATGTGATAATTGGTTCATAATCTCCTCCATCTTATATTTAATTTCCAGATATTATCTGGTATTTGGCTTCTTATCCCTTTTTATCTTTCTTGCCAGTAATCCTGATTTCATTCCTGAGTTTATATACCATTCCTCCGCTTTCCACATATACAAAATATTCATCTGGCTTTAAACCGTTAAGCGTTATGGCAAAAAACATTTTTCTCTCCGCCGGCTCTATGTCCTGGTATTCCTGGACATATTTATTATTTTCCCCAATAAAATATATTCTTTCTGCCATGCCTGGCATCATTGCAAAAAGAAACAGGTTGTCACATAGCCTTGCCCTTCCAAAATATTCCCTGTCAATCCTTTCATCTGCCAGTGGCGGCATCTGCCCTTCAAATTCTGCCGGCGGCTTAAGGCTTCCTGCAACTGCATCCCTGTTTATCCCTAATGCCTGGCAGTAGTCTTCTATATGTGGCTTAAACTCCCACGTACTTAAAAATATCCTGGAAAATTCTGTCCTTTTAGTTATTTCACCACTGGAAATATCCGCTTCAGCTATGCATGCTTTATATTTTAATTTCTTATTCTTTAAAATCCCTTCTGCCACAAGCATATATTTGCTGTCACCAGAATAAAATGCACTTCCATATTTCTGTGATTTCTCAAGCTTTATCCTGTATTCCAGGCTGTAAGTCCCTTCATCTTCATTGATATGGACTACTTTGGCAACGGAGCTGTTAAATGGCTTATATCCTGTTTCAACCCTGCTGCCCGAACGTGTATCAAATAATATGATGTCATATTCACCATTACATCCACCTGGTACAGTCATAAAATCAGGGCACATGCAGATTGCACCACTTAACCCAATACCATTTAAAAGATATTTCTCTACAAATGTCCCTTTCCAGGCTGAAGGGGGTGAAATTACCCATTTTAGTTTTCTTTTATTCCAGTCAAGTTTCAAAATACAGTGCAGTTTCTTAATTGTAACATACATCATTCCATCATGGTATTCAATTCTTGTAATATCTGCCCAGTTCTTTATTGTCCGGTATTTGTCACTTAAAACTGTAGAAATATCACACTTGTTAATAATCTTGCCGCTGTCCATATCAAGCTCTATAATACAGTCTGATATATGGTTTTTATCTGATGATGTAACAAGGAAAAGTGAATTGCCATCCTGAGCTACAGCACGTCCTATACTGTATTCAAGCAGGAATGTCCTGTAAACCCTTCCCATATAGTCCATTTCATGATACCTGCATGGCTGCACCTTTCCAAAGCTGTTCATACGGTTTGCTGTCTTGTCAGCAAGCAGGAAACGCCCGTTCTGCAATGGTATCATGCCAAGCCTGCCTGTCCTGCACTGCAGCGAATAGCGGATTTTGCCTTCACCATCAATTACTATTGGATTGAAATTTATTCCATTTAACAGAATAAATGGAAAATGTGACATTTGTTTGTCCGTCCGGCACACAATGCTTTTTAACCTGTCTGCTACAGGAGGTACATATATATTTATTACCCTGTGTTTTATAATATTATTTTCTTCATCTATAAGCTGTAAATCCACCTTATTATTCCTGCCCTGGTAAAGCCCCATAATTGCTACCCTGTGCCTTGTACCTGGTACAGAACTGCCTTCAAAGTTATATTCAGGGGTATCACCCTCCACACAGTAATGTACCCTGCATGTTTTAGAGGAATTAAATAATATAAGGGCAGTCTGCTTTGCTGCCCCGTATGGGTCAGGTATCACAAGCAGGTACTTAAAAGTATATAAATGCCTGTCAAGGATACGCTCAAAAGCATAATCCCTTACCTGCGAATGGAAACTTCTCTGCATTTCTTTACGCATAGGTGATATGATTTTTTTATTCTTCTTTGCCAGGACTTCGCCTTCATACATCCTGTCAAGCTTATTCAAATCACTTTCACTATAAGTAACCTTAGAACCATTTTTAACTTCAATAAAATAACTGTCCAAAAATCCCATCCGGCAATCCCCATTTCTGTTCCATACAGCTATCTTATAACTTCATTGTAAGCTGTATTCTCTGCTTCTTTATATCTACATTTAATACTTTTACATCTACAATATCACCAACGCTGACTATATCAAGAGGATGCTTTACAAACTTGTTATTAGAAAGCTGTGATATATGTACAAGCCCGTCCTGGTGCACCCCTATATCTACAAAAGCACCAAAATCAATTACATTGCGTACCGTCCCTTTTAATACCATGCCTTCTTTTAAATCTTTCATCTCAAGCACATCTGTACGGAGTATTGGAAGCGGCATTTCATCACGTGGGTCTCTTGCTGGTTTTTCCAGTTCCTTAAGTATATCACAAAGTGTTATTTCACCAATGCCAAGCTCTGCTGCAGCTGCCTTCTTATCCTTTATCTTACCTGCAAGCCCGCCACTGGTATTTTCTGCCACACTGGCATTTACTGTACTCTCTACAGGAACACTTCCATCCCCAAATGCCTTAGCAAACGCTGCACCAAAAACAGTATTTGTATTTTTAACTGTAAATTCCCTTTTATTTCCTTTACTGTTTTGCTTTTTACTGCCATCCTGCCTGCGCTTTCCTGCCTTTGCAGCATCCGCCTGTATCTTTTTCAAATCATCTGGTGTTATGCCAAGTTTATCAAGAAGCTTTTCTGCTGCCTCATATGATTCAGGGTGCACACTTGTGGCATCAAGCGGATTATCACCATCCTGGATACGCATAAAACCTGCACACTGTTCATATGCTTTAGGTCCTAGCTTCGCAACCTTTAAAAGCTGCTTCCTGTTAGTAAATTTCCCATTTTCCTCTCTATATATTACTATATTTCTAGCAACTGCCTTGGAAATTCCAGATATATATTCAAGTAATGGTGCTGATGCAGTATTCAAATCTACACCTACTTTATTTACACAATCCTCAACAACACCAGCCAGTGCCTCTGCAAGCTTTTTCTGGTTCATGTCATGCTGGTACTGCCCGACACCTATGGACTTCGGGTCAATCTTAACAAGTTCAGCAAGAGGGTCTTGCAGCCTTCTTGCAATTGATGCCGCACTTCTCTGCCCTACGTCAAACTCTGGAAATTCTTCTGTTGCAAGCTTGCTGGCAGAATATACAGAAGCACCAGCTTCATTAACTATAACATACTGTACAGGCTCTTTTATCTCCTTTAAAATATCTGCAATAATCTGTTCAGACTCACGTGATGCCGTACCATTGCCAACAGAAATAAGTGATATGCCATATTTGCTTACTAATGCCTTAATAACCTTTTTAGTTTCCTCAACCTTATTTTGTGGTGCTGTAGGATATACAACTGTAGTATCAAGCACCTTGCCTGTGCTGTCAACTACTGCAAGCTTACAACCTGTACGGAAAGCAGGGTCCCAGCCAAGCACATTCCTGCCTGCAACTGGTGGCTGCATAAGAAGCTGCCCTAAATTCTTTCCAAACACCTTAATTGCCCCATCCTCTGCCTTTTCTGTCAGCTCATTACGTATTTCACGCTCTATTGCAGGCGCAATTAACCTCTTATAGCTGTCCTCTATAGTATCCCTTAAAACTGTTACAAGCCCTTCATTAGAAGAAGTTATTATTTTCTTGCAAAGATAACCAAGAATACGCTCCTCTGGTGCTTCCAGCTTTACAACAAGGAACTTTTCCTTCTCACCGCGGTTTAATGCAAGTACCCTGTGTCCCGCAATCTTAGCAGCTTCTTCACTAAAATCATAGTACATTTCATAAACAGACTGTGCCCCACTGTCCTTTGCTGCTGATACAATTCTTCCCTCTTCAAATGAAACTTTCCTTATATACATCCTGTATTCCGCATTATCAGAAATAAGCTCCGCAATTATATCCTTTGCGCCTGCTATTGCATCTTCAGCACTGTTTACTTCCCTCTCCTCCGAAACAAAACCAGCAGCAATATCTTCTATGCCTTCCATAGTTTCCTGCGCCACAAATATATCCGCAAGCCCTTCAAGCCCTTTCTCCTTAGCAATAGTTGCCCTTGTCCTTCTCTTTGGGCGGTACGGGCGGTAAAGGTCTTCCACAACAACCTGTGTCTGTGCTTCCAAAATCTGTTTCTTAAGTTCATCTGTAAGCTTTCCCTGCTCCTCAATACTGGCAAGAACCTGTTCCTTCTTTTCCTCAAGGTTTCTAAGGTATACCAGGCGTTCATTTATATTACGTATCTGCTCATCATCCAGAGAGCCATGCGCCTCTTTTCTGTATCTCGCTATAAATGGAATAGTATTCCCTTCATCAATAAGATTTATTACTGCCTCAGCCTGTCCTGTCCTGATAGAAAGTTCACTGGCAATCTGTCCTGCAATATCCATAAAAATCCTCCAGTCAAATAATATCCGTAATCCTCATAAATAACAAGCGGCTACTTTAACAGCCGCTCTATTCCCAATACAATACTCCATTTCCCCACATATTTATACTGACAGAATATATACAAAAACCTGTTAAAAACAAACCTTTGTATATACCCCGTCCAAAACTACTAAAAGGTCATTTAGTTAAGAAAAGATGTTTAAAAATTACATGTGTTGTATGAGCTGGCAAATCCAAAGTGCCTTCCATGAAAAAAAGCATGTCGCAGACATGGCTTTTGCACGCATTCCGCTGGTTTGGCAAGGGCGTCGCACGCAATGGTGCATAAAGCCCTAAAGTACAGGGCTTTATGCACCAGCGGCTTCGTACAGCTTTTTCTGGTTTGTCAAGGGAACACATTTGGAATTTGCCAGCAATCTACACTTTGGTAATTTATAAAAATATTTTCTACCTGCACTCTTAACTAAATGACATGATGCCAGGGTCAAACAGTATTTTGCCCTATCATGCCCTATACTTTAGCCTGAATCATCCCACACCACCAAAATATTTTTGTATATCCCAGTAAGCCAATATAGGATTTCAAGAAAGTATATTACCAGGCAATTATCAAATGTAGTTTTATAAAGCGGCTGTATGAAGCCGCTGGTGCTTAAGCCCCGTATTAAATGTTCCAGAGGAACATTGGGGGCTTTATGCACCATTGCGTGCTTCGTCCAAGCGAAAGCGTGCCGCTGTTAAAACTACTTTGAAATTGCCTGGGCACATACAACTAGACACATACAAAAATATTTTCCAAAAAATTTTATCTCTCAAGTGAAAACGCATCGTGTACAGCCTGTGCTGCCACTTCTGTATATTTCCTGTCAACAAGGACTGTTACACGTATTTCAGATGTAGAAATCTGGCGGATATTTACACCTGCATCATAAAGTGCCTCAAACATCTTTGCTGCCACACCTGCATTAGTCATCATCCCTGCGCCTACTATTGAAACTTTAGAAACATCCCTCATAACTTCCGTTCTTGAACATTTAAGGCTTGTATTTGCATGGCGTTCTATTGTTTCCACTGCTGTATCTGCCATATCTTCTGTTACTGTAAAGCAGATATCCTGTGTACCATCATGCTCAACTGACTGGAGTATCATATCAACATTTACATTATGGTTTGCAAGATGCTGGAATAACTTAAATGCAACCCCTGGCTTATTCTCAAGTCCTTCAACTGCTATCTGTACCACATTCTTATCTGTAGCAACTCCGCTGACTAACATCTTCTCCATATTACTTTCCTCCTTAACTACTGTTCCTTCACTTGTATTTAAACTTGAACGCACAACAAGCTGCACACCATATTTCTTTGCCATCTCAACTGAACGGTTATGAAGCACACCTGCACCAAGGCTTGCAAGCTCAAGCATTTCATCATAAGTGATTTCCTTAAGTTTACGCGCCTTTGGGACTACTCTTGGGTCTGCTGTAAATACACCGTCTACATCTGTATAAATTTCACATGCATCTGCATGGAGTGCTGCTGCCAGTGCTACTGCTGTAGTATCAGAACCACCTCTGCCAAGTGTTGTGTAATCATCAAATTTATTAATCCCCTGGAAACCTGTAATAACAACTATACGGCGGTTATCCAGCTCATTTTTAATTCTCTCTGTATCAATCCTCTTAATCCTTGCAGTACCATAATCTGCTGTTGTATGCATTGCCACCTGGAACGCATTCATTGAAACCGCTGGCACCCCAAGGGAGTCCATTGCCATTGCCATAAGCGCTACTGATGTCTGTTCACCTGTTGTAAGGAGCATATCAAGTTCACGCCTTGATGCTTTTGGGTTAATATCTTTTGCCATATCAAGCAGCACATCAGTCTGCTTTCCCATAGCAGATAAAACTACCACCACCCTGTTGCCATTTTTATAATCTTCAATACAACGCTTTGCTACATTAAAAATCCTCTCTTTATTAGCAACCGATGTACCGCCAAATTTCTTAACTATTAACATATTGCCCTCCTAATCTGTTTTAAAAGGAAATTACTGGTTATTGTAACAGCCTGCCCATAAGGGTATAGCCATGCTCCACCACATTGCCGCTTTTTGCTGCATCTTTTTCATTATACAAAAGACCTGTATTCTTATTAACTGTACTGTCATAAAGCATATATGGGACAGGGTCACTTGTATGTGTACGGCATGATACTGGTGTAGGATGGTCAGGCATGACAAGTACCCTGTAATCCTCACCTGATGCATCCATTTTCTTAAGAATGGCATCTAATACCCGGCTGTCAAGATATTCAATAGCTTTTATCTTGCGTTCAAGGCTGCCCTGGTGTCCCATTTCATCTGGTGCTTCCATATGGATATACACAAAGTCATAATTATCTTCAAGCAATGCCTTTACTGCTGCCTCTGCCTTGCCTTCCCAGTTTGTTTCAAGAGTGCCATTTGCACCAGGCACATTTATATTATACATGCCTGTGCCCTCTGCAATGCCTTTTAAAAGGTCAACTGCTGAAATCATCGCACCCTTTTTGCCATATTTGCCCTCAAAACTGTCAAGTGCAGGACGTGTGCCTGCCCCCCAGAACCATATTGAATTAGCCTTGTTAAGCCCTTTCTTTGCACGTTCTGTATTTAACGGGTGGTTATTTAATATATTATAGCTCTTCTCCATCATTTCACGGAGTTTCTGGTCTTCTGGAAGGTATCTGCCAATTACTCTTCCAAGCACATCATGCGGGGGTGTAAGTTCTGCCACTTCCCCGTTATCCCAGATTACCAGGTGGCGGTAACTTGTTCCTACATAAAATTTATAAGTATCACTGTTTAATTCTTTCTGTACAGCTTCCATAAGCACCGCAGCATCTTCTGTAGAAATTTCACTGGAACTGTGGTCAATTATCGTTTTTTCCTCATATGGAAGGCTGTCATCTGATAATGTAACAATATTGCAGCGTATTGCAATATCTGTATCTTTAAGGGGAACACCTATGCTAAGTGCTTCCAGCGGTGAACGTCCTGTATAATATTTCTCAGGGTCATATCCAAGTACTGCCAGGTTAGCTGTATCGCTTCCTGGTTTCATTCCTTCTGGTATCGTATGTGCAAGCCCAATTTCTGACTTTGGTGCAATGCTGTCCATAGCTGGAGTCTTTGCATATTCAAGAGGAGTCATGTCTCCTAAACTATTAACTGGCTCATCTGCCATTCCGTCCCCTAATACTACAATGTATTTCATTTCCTGTTTTTACCTCTTTCCTGTACTGCTCTTTCTGCTTTTAAGCCCTGGACCAATTCTAATTAAAGCGGATTTTGTTTATTATATTGCCGAGCTTTTCTTCTGCCTTTATATATGCGCCTTCTGTAACCTCTTCTGTTACAAATGCATATTCATCAGAATATCCGGCATCTACAGGTGTAACACTGCCAAATGCTTCTGATACTTTTGTTTCATTTTCTGCCTTTGTGCCAGAAACCCTTACAAAGAACTTTGAAACACTTTCTTCAAATGACACAAGTTCCATTTTCCTGTTATCCCATATTGTCTTTATATTTATCCCAGGGTGCTTTGCAGCTTCCATAATATCAGAAACTACAGCACTTGCAGTAGCAAGCTTTCCTGCCCCCTGTCCATAGAACATTATATCACCTGCCATATTGCCTCTTACAAGTATTGCATTAAATACACCATCAACACTATAAAGAGGATTTGTGGCTGTTACAAGCCCTGGTGCAACCATTGCACAAATCTTTCCATCCTGTATTTTGCCTGAAGCAACCAGCTTTATTTTAGCACCAAGCTTGCCAGCATAATTTATATCCCTGTTTGTAATCTTTGTAATTCCTTCTGTATATATATCTTCAAAATCTACCTGGTGTCCATATGCCAGCGATGCCAGTATTGCAATTTTACGGCATGCATCGTGTCCCTCTATATCTGCTGTTGGGTCTTTTTCTGCATAACCCTTTGCCTGTGCATCTTTAAGCACTGTTTCAAAATCTGTGCCATTCTCTGTCATTTCAGTAAGTATATAGTTTGTAGTACCATTTAAAATACCTGAAATCTGCTCAACAATATCTGGCGCAATTGAAGATTTAAGAGGGCGTATAATTGGAATTCCGCCTCCTACACTTGCTTCAAATAAGAAATTACATTTCTTCTCTTCTGCAATTTTAACCAGTTCCGGGCCAAATGCGGCAACAAGTGCTTTGTTAGATGTGCATACACTTCTTCCTTTTTCAAGGCTTGCTTTAACAAATTCATAAGCAGGATGAAGCCCTCCCATAGTTTCAACTACTATCTGTATGCTGTCATCATTGTCAATTTCCTTAAAATCATGGACAATTATTCCTTCTGCTTCATCACCTGGGAAATCCCTTAAATCCAGTATGGATTTTACTTTGATTTCCTCTCCTGTCCTTTCTGCTATAATCTGGCAGTTTTCCTTTAAAACCTGGAAAACACCGGAGCCAATAGTGCCATATCCTAATATACTTACATTAATCATTTTTCCTCCATTCCCTGCTTACGCAGTTTGTGTAATCCACGCCAGATAGGCATTTATAAATGAATCCAAATCACCATCTAAAACCCCCGAAACATTACCAGCTTCATGGCTTGTACGGTGGTCTTTAACCATTGTATATGGCTGCATGACATATGAACGTATCTGGCTTCCCCATCCATTGTCCATTACTTCACCTCTTATGCCGCTTGCCTTTTCTAACTGCTCTTTCTGTTTTAAAATATACAGCTTTGCTTTTAACATCTGCAGGGCTTTATCTTTATTCATATGCTGTGAACGCTCATTTTGACACTGTACAACTATTCCTGTCGGGAAATGTGTAATACGTATTGCAGAAGATGTTTTATTGATATGCTGGCCGCCTGCACCGCTTGACCTGTATGTATCAATCCTGATATCATCATCTGATATTTCTACATCCAGGTCTTCCTCTATATCAGGCATTACATCACATGAAACAAAAGAAGTCTGCCTTTTTCCTGCTGCATTAAACGGTGAAATCCTTACGAGCCTGTGCACCCCGTGTTCTGACTTAAGATACCCATATGCATTAATGCCATTTATCTGTAATGTGACAGATTTATAGCCTGCCTCATCACCATCAAGGAAATCAAGCATTTCTACTGAAAAGCCTTTTTTATCTGCCCATCTCTGGTACATGCGGCAAAGCATGCTTGCCCAGTCACAGCTTTCTGTGCCGCCTGCGCCTGCATGTAATGTAAGGATTGCATTATCCTTGTCATATTCACCACTAAGGAGTGTTTCAATCCTTAATGCCTCATATTCTTCTTCAAATTCCTTTAATGAAGCTTCAATATCATGAAGTGTGCTGGCATCATTTTCTTCTTCAGATATTTCTACCAGCACAAGGATATCTTCCCTGTCACTGCAAAGTTTCTCATATCTTTCAATAACAGATTTAAGCTTCCTGCTTTCCTGTACTACCAACGCAGAAGAAGCCGGGTCATCCCAGAAACCCGGTTCCTCCATAGTTTTGTCAAGTTCTTCTGCCCTGTTTTTTTTATCTTCTAAACCGAGTGAACCAGCCATATTATCCAGAGGTTCTTCATACTTTGCCAGTACCATTTTTATATTGTCGAACTCTACCATCCACTCACCTCAGTTATATAAATTAACACAATGTTTTATATTTTCCTGCCACAGCACTGTTTATATTTCTTGCCACTTCCACAAGGGCATGGGTCATTTGGCTGTATTTTCTTTCCTGTCCTTCTTTTTGGTGCAGACTGCACTGTTTCATCCTTGTTAGTGCCTGTAACCTTCGCTACCTGCTCACGCTCAACTTTCTGTTCAACCTGTATATGTGTAAGCGCTTTTACAGTTTCCTCAGTAATAGCGTCAATCATTGCATCAAACATATCAAAACCAGCAAATTTATATTCTACAACCGGGTCTCTCTGTCCATATGCCTGCAGCCCGATACCCTGCCTTAACTGGTCCATATCATCTATATGGTCCATCCACTTCCTGTCAATAACCTTAAGCAGTATAACCCTCTCAACCTCACGTATATTATCCTGGTCAGGAAATTCTGCTTCTTTTGCTTCATATACTTTTACAGATTCTTCTTTAAGCTGCTGTATAAGCTCAGCCTTTGTAATATGCTTTAACTGGTCTTCTGAAAGTTTTATCTTCTTTAATGGGATAATAGGTATAAGAATATTATTTAACTCATGTATATCCCATTCTTCTGCAGAAGTATCATCACTGATTACTGAATTAACACATTTCTCCACAACATCAGTAATCATTTTATAGATTGTATCACGCATATTATCACCGTCAAGAACCTGGCGGCGCTCTTTATATATAACTTCCCTCTGTTCATTATTTACCCTGTCAAATTCAAGCAGGTTCTTTCTTATTCCGAAGTTATTGCCTTCTATTTTCTTCTGCGCGCTTTCAATGGCATTTGAAAGCATCTTGTGTTCTACCTGTTCACCATCAGGCATTGCGGAGAAAAGCCCCATAAGTTTCTCTGAACCAAACAGGCGCATAAGGTTATCTTCAAGTGAAATATAGAACCTTGACTCGCCTGGGTCTCCCTGCCTGCCTGCACGTCCACGCAGCTGGTTGTCAATACGTCTTGATTCATGGCGTTCTGTACCCACTATCTTAAGCCCGCCAAGTTCCTGGACACCTTCGCCAAGCTTAATATCAGTACCACGGCCTGCCATATTGGTTGCAATAGTAACTGCACCTTTCTGCCCTGCATCTGCTATTATCTCAGCTTCAAGTTCATGGAATTTTGCATTCAGGACTTTATGTGGTATACCTTTCTTTCCCAGCTTGTCACTAAGGTATTCTGATGTATCAATATTAATTGTACCTACAAGTACAGGCTGTCCCTTTTTATGGGCTTCCTCAATATCTGCCACTACAGCATTAAACTTCTCTTCCTGTGTCTTGTAAACTGCATCATCATAGTCTTTACGTACTACTGGAAGGTTTGTAGGCACTTCTACTACGTCCATACCATAAATATCACGGAATTCTTTTTCCTCTGTAATAGCAGTACCAGTCATGCCTGATTTTTTCTCATATTTATTAAAGAAGTTCTGGAATGTAATAGTTGCAAGTGTTTTGCTTTCCCTTTTAACCTTTACATGCTCTTTTGCTTCTATAGCCTGGTGCAGCCCGTCAGAGAACCTTCTTCCTGGCATTATACGTCCTGTGAACTCATCTACAATAAGGACTTCATCATCATTTACAACATAATCCTTATCCCTGAACATAAGCGAATGTGCCCTTAATGCAAGGTTAATATTATGCTGTAACTCAAGGTTGTCAGGGTCTGCAAGGTTCTTGACCTGGAAAAACCTCTCAGCTTTCCTTACACCCTCTGCAGTAAGGTTTACATTTTTATCTTTTTCATCAACAACATAATCGCCTGTTTCTTCTTCCTTTTCATTCATAAGGATATCTATTTTAGACAGCTCCTTTGCAGTACCCTTTTCAAGCTGTTTTACAAAGATATCACAGGCTTCATACAGTTTTGTTGACTTGCCACTCTGGCCTGAAATAATAAGCGGAGTACGCGCCTCATCTATAAGCACCGAGTCAACCTCGTCTATAATTGCATAGTTAAGTGAACGCTGTACAAGTTCTTCCTTATATACAACCATATTATCACGAAGGTAATCAAAACCTAATTCATTATTGGTAGCATATGTGATATCACAGTTGTATGCTTCCCTTCTTTCATCACTGTTTAAGGTATTAAGGATTACACCAACTGTAAGCCCAAGGAATTCATGGACTTGTCCCATCCATTCAGCATCACGTTTTGCAAGATAGTCATTGACAGTTACAATGTGCACGCCTTTGCCTTCAAGTGCATTAAGATATGCAGGAAGTGTAGATACAAGAGTCTTTCCTTCACCAGTACGCATCTCGGTAATACGTCCCTGGTGCAATATTACACCACCAATAAGCTGTACCCTGTAATGGCGCATACCAAGTACACGCGTAGCTGCCTCCCTGACTGTTGCATATGCTTCAGGCAGTATGTCATCCAGCGTTTCACCATTAGCAAGCCTTTCCTTAAATCCAGGCGTTTTTGCCTTAAGTTCTTCATCACTAAGCTTCTCATATTCCGGAGCAAGAGCCTCTATTTTATCAACAATTGGTATAATACGTTTTACCTCATGCTGGCTGTGCGTTCCGAATATCTTACTAATTAAACTCATGAAATTCACTCCTATATATTCTTAATTATAAGTAATAACAAACAAATCATTCTAAAGTATATCATTAAATCATTCTGTAATCAACTGGAATTTTTCAAAAAATTGTATGATAATTTACAGTTATCTGGTGTTTATAACGGACGCAGGGTTTTACGTGTTCCACTAAATTATTCCACTCCAGGGCACGCTTGCGCTACGTTAGCCCACGCAGCGGCACATAAAGCCAGATATTTAATGCCCGGAAAAACTTTAGTTTATTCCATAACATTAAATATCTGGCTTAAATGCCGGCGGTGCTAAAGTGCCCCTGTCATGGAATAATATTAGATGGAACACTGTGAAACCTGCTGTTCCCTGTCAGAATTACAGAAAAACAGGCTGGCAGGATAACTGTAAATTATGGATGGACGGCTGAAGATTCAGACATACGGAAATTTCCTGGTATTATATACGTACAAATGGTAACTATTCCACTACTGGATAAGTGGCTGGCAGAATAACCTCCACCTCCATAATTTACAGTTATCTTGTTATTCTGGGTTTTAGCAGAGGTTTGTGGTGATGCAATGGCAGGTTTTGTGTGCCATGATGCCAGCAATATTCCGTTACAGGGGTACTTTAAGCCCGCCGGCATTTAAGCCATGTAATTAATGTTACGGAATAAACGTCAGTTTATTTTGTAACATTAATTACATGGCTTTATGTGCCGCTGCGTGGCTTACCGTAGCGGAAGCGTACCCCTGTAACGGAATATTCTGGCTCTGGCACAGAAACCGTCCGCCCATCAATCCAATCCACACAAACACCAGATAACTGTAAATTATCCTAATTTTTATTATTGCACATTTTTCTGTAAAAATTAACATTTCCGGATAATTTTTAATAGAATTGTATATTGGCTTATGTTAATATATTATAAACAGAAATATATAAAAAGATAATAACGGGGGCTGGTTATATGCCAAGGACAGCAGCAATAGGTATACAGGATTTTGAAACAATTATTGAAAATAACTATTTTTATGTGGATAAAACAAACTTTATACGTGAATGGTGGGAAAACGGGGACAGTGTTACTTTAATTACAAGACCACGGCGTTTTGGCAAAACCCTTAATATAAATATGCTGGAAAGATTTTTTTCATTAAATTATGCCAGGCAGGGGAAAATTTTTGAGAACCTGGATATATGGAAAGAAGCAAAATACCAGGAATTACAGGGAACGAAACCTGTAATCAGTTTCAGCTTTGCAAATGTCAAAGAAAATACTTTTGACAAGATGAAAACAAGGTTCTGCCAGATAATTTCTGATTTATATATTAAAAATGAATTTTTAAAAGACAGCGGCAGGCTTTCTGGCAAAGATTTAAAATATTTTGACAGGGTTTCCGATGAGATGGCAGAAACTGATGCAACAATTTCAATATATAAACTGTGCAGTTTTATGCACCGTTACTATGGCAAAAAAGTTATTATTTTATTAGATGAATATGATACACCAATGCAGGAAGCATATTTAAACGGGTACTGGGATGAAGCTGCTTCCTTTATAAGAAACCTTTTTAATTCTACATTCAAAACAAACCCTTCCCTGGACAGGGCAGTTATGACAGGTATTACAACAATCAGTAAAGAAAGTATTTTCTCTGATATAAATAATATTGAAGTTGTAACAACAACCTCATCTAAATATACAGATACCTTTGGATTTACCCAGCAGGAAGTATCAGATGCCCTTTCTGAATTTAATTTGTCCGAAAAAGAAGAAGATGTCAAAAACTGGTATGATGGATTTACATTTGGAGAAAAAACAGATATTTATAATCCCTGGTCAATACTTAATTTCCTTAATTCCCGGAAACTGGCATCTTACTGGGCAAATACAAGCAGCAACAGCCTTGCAGGCAAACTTGTGCGTGAAGGCAGCCGGGATGTAAAAACCGCTATGGAAAACCTGTTAAATGGAGGCACATTACAGACAAATATTGATGAACAGATTGTATTCAGCCAGCTTGCCCATAATGAATATGCTATATGGAGCTTGTTGCTTGCAAGCGGATATTTAAAAGCAGAAAAACATATATTTGATGAAGATACCGGAAATGGAAAATATTTTCTTAAACTTACAAACAAAGAAGTAAAACTAATGTTTTGTAACATTATAGAAGGCTGGTTTAAACGTTATTCCCCGGCATATAACGATTTTATCAGAGCATTGTTGCTGGATGACAGAAAGGCAATGAACCACTATATGAATAAAGTTGCCCTTGCAACTTTCAGTTTCTTTGATACTGGAAACCATCCATCTGGAAGCACAGAACCAGAACGCTTTTATCATGGCTTTGTGCTTGGGCTTATGGTTGAATTAAAAAGCCGGTATACTATTACATCAAACAGGGAAAGCGGCTTTGGACGTTATGATGTCCTGCTTAAACCCAAAAACAATACAGATAATGCAATTATTATGGAATTTAAAGTACATGATGCAGAAGATGAAAAAACATTAGAAGATACTGCTGCGTCAGCATTGCAGCAAATAGAAGACAAGCACTATGCTGCATCACTTGAAGCAGAAGGGATTTCTAAAGAACGTATTAAAAAATATGGTTTTGCATTTAAAGGAAAGAATGTATTTATAGGTTAAAGTATATTTAAATATTAATTATTATTAACAGATAGTAACAAATGGCATATGGGAATTAGCACCATATGCCATTTACAGTACACCGTTATATAAGAGGTTAGTATCTCTAATCTGGAATTTCACCCCTTAACTCCATGTAAAGCTCTCCCAGCTTTTCTTCGTATTTTAGAATTGTAGTATAATTATTTTTGCCATTTACCATACATGCCCCATCATCTCCTATACCTGTCCCTAAACTGAAAGCTATTCTATTTCTTTTATTATAACATTTTACCCAGAATAAATTACCTCCAGCACCACCAAATGTCATTATATCTCCATCATTAAACTTCATTTTACCTAATATATCTGTTACCCTCTTAATATTTTTCCTGTCTTTAATTGTTACCAGATACATTTCATAGTGCGGACATGCTGGCGGCATATGGAAACCAAGTTCAATTTTAGATATTTCTTCCGGGTCATTATTATAATTACCAAAAGAAGTTACATCATAATCCCATGCCAGATATTCATTATAATAAACACTGTATAAAATTACAGATAATACTAGTAATGGTATAATAATAATTATTTTTTTATTTTTCATATATTATTCCTCAAAACAACTTTAACATTATTAAAATCTGCCAAAGCAAATAAAAATTTCTATTTTACATCTTTTTATAATATTGCATTTATAACTGGCTTTTTCTATATATGTAATATAATTATTATAATCAAAAACAATATAACTTTTAATTAAGCTTTTACACTATAAATTAGACAATTTAGTTTACTAATTTAATTTTTAACTATTTTATATTATATTTGCCTTATATTTTCCTAAAAATATACTGTTTATATAACTTTAGTTTGTATTTTTATATAATCCAAAATCCAGTGTATTTCTATCCCTGGTCTTCTATATGTCTTGTACCAGGAAAATTTATTGTTTTATTTCCACTACCGTCCGTTTTTGTTCCTTTTCCTTTGACATAAAATATAATTTCATTATATTTATTACTATAATCCATTAAAAAACAGCCATGTTATTTGGAAAAATTTACATTTTTTATGTTCCAGGTGAATTTTAACTATATCTGCTGGATTTTTATATTTTTATTTTACTTATTTATATGAATAAAAGCAAAATGGCATATGGGAATTACTACCATATGCCATTCATTAATAATTAAATCCAACAAATTTATCTTATTACTTAATTCCTTTTATATAACACATTTTACTTCTGCCGGCTTTCCAAATACTTTTATACCGTTTATATTTTTGTAAGCCCGTATATATATTTTTTTCTTATTGCCAATCTTGCTTTTCTTAAAACTGCATGATGCCTTTTTGCCTCCAGAAATATTCTTTAAAACAGTTTCGTTATAAATATTGCCTGCTTCTGGAAGATAACTAATTCTGTAACCATCTGCTTCTGGCAATGTTTTCCATGATACCTTTATTTTGCTGCCATTAGTAACTGCCTTTCCACCCTTTACAGTTTTTGGTGCTGCACCAAGGCTTTTGTATTTATATCCAAGCCCTGTAACATATGTTTTTACATCCTTTACAGGGGTTCTGCCAGCACTATATTCACCAGTATTGTTATAGGCATAGACTGTGGTATTTTTACCAATATCATTACCAAATGCCAATGTTTTAATGCTGCCTGGAAGGTACAGCCTGG
The DNA here is from genome assembly GCA_910588655.1 of uncultured Lachnospiraceae bacterium. Taxonomy (GTDB): domain Bacteria; phylum Bacillota; class Clostridia; order Lachnospirales; family Lachnospiraceae; genus Butyribacter. The sequence continues at coordinate 29,293 of CAJUPJ010000016.1, forward strand.
AAAGCTGTATGCCATCCCCGTTTTCCATCCAGTCACAATCAACATATGCCGATGTCACACCTTCAGCATATGAAAGTTTCTTTAATGCAGAACATCCATTTAATACAAGGAATTTATTCTGTGTAACTGTAAGTTCTTCCAGTCCTGTTGCATACGCAAATACAGCAGGGTTCATACCAGTAACACTCTTTGGTATTTTATATGCCCCTCCACGTTTCTGGGGGTATAATACAAGTTCTGTTTTATCTTTATTATAAAGCACACCATCTACAGCCTTAAAATAACTGTTGCCTGCATCTGCTGTAATGCTTTTAAGGTTATATGCCATACTATCTAATTTTTCAAAACCTTCATCTTCAGGGTCAGTACAAAAATCATTTAAAAGGACAGACACATCACTTACAGTTGCGGGCACATTGTATGTTTCAAGAGTTCCTGGAAAAATAATTATTTTGGACACTGCCTTATCATAAAGTATATTATCTTTTACTGTATAATACGGGTTGGAATCCGGGATTTTTATTTCTTTAAATTTATTCTGGCATACAATTCCATCTGGTATCTCCTCTGTATTGCCATGAATAACCAGTGATTCACAATCAGCAGGGACGAGGCAAAGCCTTTTATACCCTGCAGAATACAGGCATCCTTCATATATTTTATACTTTGCATTACTTTCAGGCATATATATTTCTTTAAGGCTTCTTAAATTGTAGCCGCTCCTGGTAAGTTCCCTGTTTCCTGAAATTATATTTTCTATGCCTTCTGGAAACACAATACTTTCCAGGCTGGTACAGCCATACAGGCTGTATATGTCAAATTCTTTTATATTGCTGCTTAAAGTAATGCCAGTAATAAAAATGTTATCTATAAATGCCATATTGTTAATTTCCAAAACTTCATCAGGCATTATATACCCGCCTGCTTTTTTATATGGATAATATTCAAGTTTTGTCCCATCTTTTGAATAAAGCACACCATCAATGCTTTTATAAAACGCATTGTCTTTGTCAACTTCAAAAGAAATGGCTGCATCATAAAAAGCTTCCAAATTGCTTATATAGGATATGTTTTTTCCTATTTTGACTTCCAGTTCCCTGCAACCTTTAAAAGCAGATTCCATTATTTTACTTACACTGTCCGGGATTTTAAATTTTTTTAAAGAACTGCAGCCACTAAACATCCCTGATGTAATACTGCTTATGTCCGCATCACAGACAACTTTTTCCAGTTTTTCACAGCCACCAAACAAACCACTTTCTATACTTGAAACACTTCCGGGTATATTAACATTTTTTACATTGCTGCATGCAAAAGCATCAAAACCAATGTTTTTAACACCATTTTTTATAGTAATGTCCTTCAGGTATTTATTATAAGAAAATGCAGACCCATTTATAGTGTTTACTGTTTTTTTAACAGTATAAGAAGCCCCCTTTCTGGCATTTGGATAATAAACCAGTTCTGATTTATCTTTATTAAACAGGACACCATCCACTGCTGTAAAGTATTTATTGCCAGAATCAACTTTAAACCCCGTAACATCCAGCTCCCCTTTCCAAAGCGAAGTACCCAGATAAACTACTTTAATGTTCTTTCCAATATCCAGTACACCATTCCCCTCTGCCCTGACAATTTTATTATTTTCAACCTTAACCCTGATACTTGCAGAAGCTTCTGTACAGTTGTAATATACACCAATGCAAATAAAGCATATAGCCAGCAAGAATAATCTTTGTGGTAATTTTTTATTCATTACTAACCTCCCTGGAAATAATTATTTTTTTAATCATGACATATTAGCATGGCAAAAAAAGGTCATTCTTAATATATTATAAATTTAAAACACTTAAGATATAAAAAGTGCTATCTTAAGTGTTGTTTGTATTATACATAAATCAATATATATCTATACACTACTTCTTGGTACAGAATATATAAAATTTGTTTTTCCATTTGAATTGTGCTCTGCAATACCAATATATAGTGTAGATGAATTTATAACATGTATTCCTTCTAATTCATTATTATTACCTGAAAGATTTATCCCTACATTATCTTTATATGTCAGAGTTGACGCACTAACATCGTAACTGACACGTGCTATTACTAATTCTTTATCGTTTACTTGATTACCAGAAGCTATATATATTGCATGTTTACCCGTATCCCCCTCATTTGCAATATCTATTCCCTGGAAAGAACCATTAGGCAAAACACAGTTTGAACTATTTTGAACTACAGAAAATTTACATGCAGTTTTCATAATTGTATTGTTTGAAAAATATGCCAAGTAGGAATTTCCATCTACTTTATCTAATTCTGAATTAAACGTGTCAAAATCATATATACTATACTGGATGCTGTTACTTGACGAACGTACCCATAACAACAACTTATCAGCAGAAGTTGTAATAGCAGCATTTACGCGCTCTACATCAGCAAATCTTGTATTAGCTCTATTTGCATAATTTAAGTTACAAAATCTTGCAATTTTATCATTAAGATATAGTTGAGCCAGCTTTATATTGAATTCTTCCAACCTGTAAAGAATAATATGATTTTGTTTCTTTTCCATCTTTATCAATATGTTTCACTTCATTACTCTTTGTTGTTATTAAAAAATATTCTTTGTTCTCATATGTATATCTTTCCAATGTTGCACCATGCCCAGCATTCTCTAATGTCATATAATCAACAAATGTTGCTTTATTATTTCCTTGGTTTATACTGCATCTGTTTAGCCTTACCGTACCTGCTCCCATATGCTGTGTCACATACAAATAACTAGAACCAACATAAAAATTTTGCATAGCACGGTCCGATGGCAAACCATCTATCTGGTATAATTTAGTTGGTTTAACCTTAGAAGATGGATTACCTCCTAGCCAGTACTGGTTTATAAGTTCATCTGTAAATCCATTTTCCTCACAATATTTAATATAACCTTCTATTGTTTCAAAATCATCAATATAAAGCCTCTCTTTTTCATATCTTATTTCATCTTCTACATCTTCAGCAATATTGCCAGTTTCACTATCTTCGTACCCATTAACTCCCATAATTATCTCTGCCCTTGCGACTGGTACTTTTCCTGTTCCATGTACAAGTAATGTTCCCACAATGCCTGCAATTAAAATTTTTTTAATGCCCTCATATATCATCCCTCTTTCTTTTGGATTATTAGATATTTAAATATTATACTAATTTTATCTCTAATATAAATTTTATTCAATACAACTTACACAAAATGACAAAATAAATACATAAATGATTACTATTAATTTTTTCAATGATTTCTATACAAAAAATAATTTTCTCTACTTAGTATAAAATCCATCTAAAAACAGCCTTATTCTTTATCATGGCATATAAGAAACAGAAAAATATTGCGGAAAATGCTGTTTCCAAAAAGTATTATCTGATGTATAATAAAAATAATGAAAGAAGGTGGTATTTTGAATACAGAAACACAGGCACACCAGCAGGATTTAGAACGTCTGGCATTACTCCGGTATATAGATGACGATTTTATGACCGTCTGCCTTGCAGATAATTATGAGGGCGTAGAACTGGTGCTCCGGATTATATTAGGGCAGGATGATATAAAAATAAAGTCTGTCCGTACACAAGAACCAATGAAGAATTTACAGGGGCGTTCTGCTATTTTAGACGTACATGCAGTTGACAGTACCAGTAAAGAATTTGATATTGAAATCCAGCGGCAGGATTCAGGTGCAGGTGTAAAAAGGGCAAGGCATAACAGCAGCCTGTTAGATGCACACATATTAAAACCTGGGGATGATACAGAAAATATCCCTGACAATTATGTTATTTTTATTACAGAAAATGATGTTATGAAAGGAAACCAGCCGGTATATCCAGTAGAAAGGTATGTCACAGTTGGTGAAAACAAGGTATTGTTTGGTGATGTTTCACACATACTTTATGTGAATGGCAGTTACAGGGGCAATGATGAAATTGAAAAGTTGATGCATGATTTTTCATGCACTAGTCCTGATGATATGAATTATGAAGCACTTGCTAAAAGAGCAAGATACTTTAAGGAAGATGAGAAAGGAGTGGCAGCTATGTGCAAGATTATGGAAGATATGAGAAAAGAAGCAGCAAAAGAAGCAACAAAACAGGCAGAATTAAAAAATTCAAGGGAAACTGCCGGGAGATTGATAAAAAAGGGTAAAATGACCCTTGATGAAATTGCAGAATGTGTTCCCCTGTTATCACTTGATGAATTAAAAGAAATTGAAACGGATGTTATGCAGCTTGTGTAACCAGCAATGCCAGCCAGCATAAAATAAAACAATAAAACCAAGGCATATAGACACTGGAAACCTATATGCCTTTTTTACAATAAAACCAAACATGGACAATGTTCATTGTAACTCCCGTATTTCCAATATTTTTTATAATACTAAATATCAAATTCATACAAATTTTTATCATCAATAAGTTTTTTAAATGATATCCCTATGCCAAATTCCTTAAGTTTCTTGTAATAACCACCTTTTATTTCAAGGTCATATAGTTCTGCACCTGTTGTTTTATTTTTATTTCTAAGACAAAAATGATATCTTTCATTATATATAACCAAAAATTCACGTTCTGGATTTTCTTCTAAAGCTTTTTTATAAACACTATCTATCTCTCCAAAATTAAGAGGCGGAAATTTATCCCCATCCTCTTTTCTAAATGTATAACATTCATATATTTTATCTAAATTTTTTGAATAAATTATAAGAAATGGAACATCATAACATATCTTTTTCCACTTGTAGTCCCAGGCAAAAACCGGCATAATATATACTTTTTTTCTTTTGTTCTTTCCAGATTTCTTTTCCTTTTCAAATAAATATTCTATTATACTAGTTAATTCTTTATATTCCTTTGCATATCCATAAGTGCCTTTAAGAAGCTGTTCTATCTGGCAGCAGCTTGACTGCAGGTTTGCAATCTGCACATAAAAAGAATTATCATTTACTCCAGGTATATCATCTGCATTTATTTCTGTTTCTGCTTCTGGTCTCTGTCCCTTTATTTCTAATTCATTATGTAAAAATTTTCCTTCTGTAACAGGTATTTTTCTATTTTCTGGTTTGTTTTCCTGTCCATTGCTGCATGATGTTCCCAACAACAGGACTGTTATAAGTGAAATATTTAATAATGCTGCTTTTATTCTTCTAAAAAAATTTTTCTGGCATATATATCTATCCATATTATATCTCCTTTTTCCAATTCCTGGTTTACCAGCAATATGCATGATTGCCCATATACAAAAATCCATTGCTAATATTAGCATATGTATTTGTAACTGTTGAACCTTCCTGCCCCTTCAAATAAAAGTTCCAATATTCTATCTTTTTTGAAGATGTATAACCATATGCAGTTACTGTATGTAATATATAATCCGGGGTTTTGCATATCAGGTTAATAATAATTGGATTACCACTGTCAATACTATCTTCTATACACCCAGGTGCCGTTGTATTCCCTGCCTATATAGCTATATTCCATATATACTTATTACCATAATATTTGTTAAAACAGCCAGATTATTTAAAGAATTTATAACAATTAATATGTAACCAAAATACTATATTAATAGTCCCTGCCTTTTTCAGATATATAGAAAATTGTAAGAATAATTTAAAAACTTTTTGATGGTATATAAGGATATTTCGTATTATAATGATTAATGCAACAAAAGTAAATTTTACAAAAACAGAGGTGAGGAAAGTTATGGAGAGAATTAGTAGAAAGTTTTTTGCAATATCCATAGCATCTTTTGCAATTGCATTAGTATTTACAGGATGTGGCAAAGGAGGCGGAAATGGTTCTGATAAGAAAAAGACACCAGAGTACGTGTATGAAGCAAGTTTTAATGATTTGGGTACTGCATCGGTTGATTATGTAAGCCAGTCATTTATAAAAGAAAACAATATTTATATGACAGGTTCACATTACAAAGAAGATAAGAAAAACGGGGCGGGGACATCTGTAAATTATATTATGACAGGTTCTTTTGACAGCCAGAAAGTTGACATGGCTGAAATTAAAGGATTAAAAAAGAACGAAAGCCCGGACAAATTATTTATGGATGAAGACGGAAATGTACTTATGCTTTCTTCTGTCTATAATTATAATGAAAAAACAAACGTCAGCAATACAAAATACTTTATTTTAAAGCTTGATAAGAATGGCAAGACATCTGGACGTACAGAGTTAAAACCAGGCCTTAAGAAAAATGAAGATTTTTATTTAGGCAGTTCTACAATTTATGTAAATAAGAAATTAATAGCTGTCGTAGAGCAGAAGGTTTATATCTTCAATAAAGATGGTTCTTTAGATACAACTGTTGAAGCAGATAAATATATTGACAGTATCTTCCCTGCTGATAATGGTAAAGTATACGCTCTTGGCAGTGTAACGGATTCAGGCGGCATGGGTGTCTGTGAAATTGACTTAAAAACCGGCAAGTTTGGCGAACCTTTAGATTTTGGAGGCTATACTATATACAATATCAGAAGTACAAAACAAGGAAAGAACGGTATTGTTTATCTGTGTAATGATGAGGGATTATATGAATGTGACGTAAATAAAAACAAAGCAGAACTTTTATTTGACTGGATAAATGTTGATATAAATGGTAATAATGTATCAGATTTCCAGATAACAGAAGATGGGAAAATATCTGTTTTATGCACCTCATACAGTTATGACTCATCTGGTAATGGCAGTTCAAGTTCAAATATCGAACTGGCATCCATTGATAAAAAGAAATATTCAGAAGCCAAGCAAAAGAAAAGGCTTATATTTGCAGCATCTTATATAACCCAGGAATTAAAAGAAGAAATTTTAAAATATAATAAAAGCAGTAAAGATTACCATATTGATATTAAAAGTTATAATACATACGAAGACCCGCGAAAGCAGATGAACCTTGACATAATATCAGGTGATGTGCCAGATATTATTGAAATGAACGGATTGTCTAAATCATTGTATATTAAGAAAGGGCTGCTGGCTGACATGACTGCCCTTATTGAAAAGGACGGGGAAATTAAAAAAGAAGATTTTGTGGATTCTGTAACCAGCACTATTGAACAGGATGGCAAATTATATTACATGCCAACTTCTTTTTCTATAATTGCACTTGCTGGCCCTAAAAGTATTTTTAATGGCATGGAAGGCTGGACATATGAGGAAATGGAAGAAAAATATAAAAATATGCCAAAAGATGGTATATTCAAGCAGGGTATGACAAGTGAATGGTTTATACAAAATATGCTTGGTTCACAGATGAAAGATTTCATTGATTTTGAAACAGGCAAAGTAAACCTGGATTCTAAAGAGTTTATACAAATGCTAGAGTTTTCCAAGAACTTCCAGTCCAGTGAAGAATATATGAAAGAAATGGAAGAAAATGGATGGCAGACCCAGGATACATATGAACTTGCCAAAAGCGGGAAACTGTTACTTAATGACATGTATCTGTATGATTTTTCAGATATCCAGGTTAATGAAAAGTTATATAAGAAACTGGGTGGTTTTGATATTATAAGCCAGCCTTCTAAAGACAAGAATAATAAATTATCAATGAACTCTAGTGACGCATGTCTTGCTATTTCTGAAAATTGTGATGATAAAGAAGGAGCATGGAAATTCGTCCGCAATCTTTATTTATATGATTACCAGAAAAATATATCTGAACATAATGGTTTTCCTGTAAGAAAAGATGTTTTAGAGAAAAAAATTGAATATGCTATGGCAACTAAAGAATATACAGATGATGATGGTACAAAAGTAACCCCTATAGAGGGCAGTACATATTCAATAGGTGATTTTACAGTAGAGATAAAACCATATACAAAAGCCCATATGGATTTGTTCCGTTCTATGGTTGACAGAATTGGCAAAGAGGATAATTATGACACATTCTTTGCTGATATTTATAAAATGGTTGAAGAAGAAACAAAGGCATTTTACAAAGGTGACAAGACTGCTGAAGAAACAGCACAAATTTTACAAAGCAGGGTGAAAATTTACGTCAGTGAAAATTCTTAATAATATGATGCCGTGGGTCAAAAGTATATAAATGGAGGTGCAGCAGTACGGAAAGGAAGAGGAAAAAGAAGAATAAATCCAGGAATAAGCACCATTTAAAAGAACATCTGGTATCAGGGGTATTCCTTGCACCAAGTTTTCTGGGTGTTATGGTATTTATGGTTATTCCATTTATGGTAATTATTTATTATTCGCTGGTTGACGGGCCTGTTAATGGCAGCTTTGCAGGACTGGACAATTTTAAGATGCTTTTTTCAAATGCTGCATTCTTACAGGCAGCAAAAAACAGTATTCTTTTTTCAGTAATTGCAGTACCGCTTGCAGTAGTGCTTTCGCTGCTGCTTGCAGTCCTGCTTGACGCCAATATCCCATGGCAGAGCCAGTTCAGGACATCTTTCCTTTGTCCTATGATGGTTCCTGTCGCATCAGTTGTACTTATATGGCAGGTTATTTTTAACGCACATGGGGCTATGAACAGCCTGCTGGAAGTTTTTGGCTTTAAGGGTATTGACTGGCTTAAATCTGATTACAGCCTGGTTGTTGTTATCAGCATGTTCCTATGGAAGAATTTAGGTTACAACATGATTTTATTTATGGCAGCACTTGGAAGTGTGCCAAAAGACATTATAGAGGTTGCACAGCTTGAAGCAGCAGGAAAGTTTACAATCTTTTTCAGGATTAAGCTCCGGTACATAAATTCAACTGTTTTATTTGTAATAATTTTATCACTTATGAATTCGTTTAAGGTATTCAGGGAGGTTTATCTTCTATCAGGTGCTTACCCATATGAGTCACTCTATATGCTCCAGCACTTTATGAATAATACATTTGAATCCCTTGATTACCAGAAACTGTCCGCTGCTGCTATTGTAATGTGTGTATTTATGGTTGTTATAATTGGTATTCTGTTTTTTATTGAAAGTAAGGCAGGTGAAGATTTTGAAAGTTAAACATAAAAAAAAGCGGCATAAAAAATCTGTAATATTATTTATAATTGCATTGGCAATGGCAGTATTTTTCATGCTTCCTACTGTCCTTACAATAGCCAATTCATTTATGAGCCCGCAGGAAATTAAAGCAAATTACGGGATGGTTTTTAATGACCAGGAAAGTGCAGGATACATATCAGAAAAAGTAAACCTTAAATTTATTCCTGATATGGTAACTTTTAAACAGTTTGCAACAGTCCTTTTTAACAGCCCTGAATACCTGCTTAAGTTCTGGAATACAGTAATATACACTGTTCCCATTCTTATAGTACAGGTTATTATTGCAATACTTGCGGCATACAGTTTTACAAGATTTAAGGGAAGGCTTAAGGAGATTTTATTTTTTGTATATATTATACTTATGCTCCTGCCCTACCAGGTAACACTTGTCCCTAATTACCTGGTTACAGACTGGCTTGGGCTGCTTGATACAAAGTGGGCAATCTGGCTGCCAGGAATGACTTCCCCTTTCAGCGTATTCCTGTTTACAAAATTTATGCGGCGCATACCAGATTCACTTATAGAGGCAGCAAAAATTGACGGTGCAGGGGAATGGCAGATTTTTTCAAAAATATGTGTACCTCTCTGCAAAGGAGCAATAGTTTCTGTATCAATACTTATATTTATTGATTACTGGAATATGGTTGAACAGCCACTTATATTACTTAAAAATGAAGACCTGCACCCGCTTTCAGTTTTTCTCTCCAAAATAAATTCAGGTGAGATAAGCCTTGCATTTGCGGTTGCAACAATATATATGGTTCCGGGAATTTTAATATTCTTATATGGAGAGGAATATCTGATAGAGGGTATTTCATATTCTGGCGGATTAAAAGGTTAAGTTTAGGGAAGGAGATAATATTTCTTATGACAGAACAGGATTTAACAAAGAAATACCAGAAGCGTAAAGACAGGATTAAAAATATTGCTATTATCTTTTTAGTAATTATGCTTTTACTTACATTTTTTTCCAATACTATTATGAATTATTCGCTTGCAGAAGTAGAAACTGCCTTTGCAGAATCAGGCACTCTTACTACTAAAATACGTGGTGAAGGTTTTGTTGAGGCAAGAGAGCCCGTAAATGTAAGCAGCAAAAATGAAAGGGAAATTTTAAAAGTATTGGTAAAAGATGGTGATAAGGTTAAAAAAGGCCAGGCTTTGTTTGTACTTGCAGGTGAAAGCAGTGCAGATGCACTCAGGCAGGCAAAGTCAGACCTTATGACACTTAACCATGACTATGCAAAATCGCTTCTTGAAATGGCTGTTCCTGAATATGCCACAAATTCACTTGAAATAAAATATGCCAAGAAGGATTTGCAGAATGCAATTAAAAGTGTAGAAGATGCTAAAAAAGAAAACAACAAAAAGAAAGAAAAGTATGCAGAACTTAAGAAAAAGGCTGATAATGCTAAAAAGAAAATGTTAAATAAAGCAGATGAAGTATCAGCAAATGCATATAAAATTTCACAGGCTGGCCTTGAACTTGAAAGCCTTGAAGCAGAAAAAGCGGAACTTAGTGGTGAGAACAGCACAAATATACAAGAGCTGGATGCAGCAGTAACAGCAGCTAAAAGAGAAACTGAAGATGCTGAAGACAAGGTAAAACAGTATGAGGACAGCCGCACTTCTAAAACGATTGAGGAAGAACTTAAAACAAAAAGAAAAGAGCTGGAGGATTTGCAAAAAAGCCTTGCAACTTTAAAAACTGAATTAAATGAGGCAGAAACTCCAGGTTCACCAGATGATAAGATTACAACATTAAACCGCAGCATACGCGACTGCAAGGCAGAGATATCTACGCTTAATAGTAAAGTTGACCAGGCAAATACAGAAATTGCAGAACTTAATTATTTATATTATAGCTCTAGTGATGAAATGAAAGAACAGTACTGGCAGCAGTTAAGCAGCGCTAAACAGGACTATATTTCATTGACTAAACAGGTTGATGATAAAAAACGTGAACTTGACGACCTGGAAAAGGATTTGGAAACTGCCAAAAAAAATGCAGAAACATCAAGTGACAAGAAAATAAAGCAGCTTAAAAATGATATTGCCGGGAAGGAAAAAGATATCACAGAACTTAAGAAAGAAATATCTTCACTTGAAAAGGAAAAGTCATCAAGCGATAACAGGGAAAGCCAGCTTGCATCAGCAAAGACAGAACTCTATGCTGCACAGAAAAAATTAAAAGATGCACAGCGCCAGCTTGAAGATGCACAAAATGCTGTTAAAAATGAAAACAGCACAAAGATAAAGTCAGTAGAGGATAAAATCAAAACTTTAAAGAACAGGAAGTTAAAGCTTGAAAACCAGAAAACAAAGCTTGAAAATTCATATACCCAGCTGCAGTCAGCTTATGAAACTGTTAAAGCAGAGGCAGATTCTTACCAGAAGGCAGATGAAAACGTTATTGATACATTAAACCAGGCTGTACAGGAGAAACGTAAGGCTCTTGAAACACTTTACATTAACCTTGCAAAAGAAAAAAGTGATGACAGCCTTAAAAGACAGGTAGCTACCCTTGATAATGAGCAGAAGGCAAAATCAATCCAGTTGAAAAAGAATGAAATTGCCCGTCTTAAAAAGAAACGCAAAAATGTTGTAATCAGGGCAAAGCTTGCAGGTACTATTTCTGATTTAACTGCAAAAACCGGGGAAAATGCAACACCTGGAAACAGCCTGTTAAATATACAGCCAAGCGGCAATGGATACCAGATAAGCATTCCTGTAACAATGGAACAGAGCAAACTTGTTAAACGTGGTGATAATGCTACAGTATTAAATATGTGGGATGATGATATAAAGGTAATCCTGGCAAATATAAAGACTGACCCGCAAAATCCAAATGCTGGCAAAACCCTTGTTTTTAATGTTTCAGGCAGCAATATCCAGAATGGTACTTCATTAAGCATATCTGTTGGTGAAAGAAAAGCAAATTACGACTACATAGTGCCTACAAGTGCAATACGTGAGGACAGCGATGGCAAATTTGTATTAATTATACAGGAAAAACCAAGCCCGGTAGGCAACCGTTATATTGCTAAAAAAGAAGAAGTACAGGTTCTTGCACAAAATGAAACACAGTCAGCAATATCAGCTGGATTTGACAGTTATGCAAATGTTATTACTACTGCTTCAAAGGCTGTTGAAAAAGGTGACTATGTACGTCTTGCACAACAGTAAAGGCAGGTGTTGTTTATATGAAAGTTTTCCCAGGGAAAACAAAAAATAAAATAAGATTTACAACATTTATAATATGTACTATTGTTGCTTTTGTGTGCCTGTGCCTTTTGCATGAAACTAACCAGAAAGAACGTGGCTCAAATGCAGCAATACGCTGGAAATCAGGTAAACAGGATTTTTCATATATTTCTGTATATATGTCACCAGAAGAAAACTGGAAAGAAAATGACAGGAATACGCTGGTTAGTAATTTAAAAATGTCATTCCAGCAGAATTCTATTATAAATAAGGACAGGGAAGACAACAGCGAAGGCCTTGTAAAAGACTGTTTCAGCTGTGAAGGCATAATGAACTTTACTAATGGCAAAAATACAGCAACTGCAAAGGTTACAGCAACAGGTGGTGATTTTTTCTTCTTCCACCAGCCAGTCTGGCTGTCAGGTTTTGCATATTCAGACAATGACGTTATGAAAGACCGTGTAATAATTGATAAAGAACTTGCCTGGCAGCTATTTGGCGGGGAAAACGTAGCAGGAATGCCATTTAAAATAAACGGCAATACATATTATGTAGCAGGTGTAGTTGATACAAGCCATTTAAAAGAAGACCAAAAAGCATATGGTGAAATTAACCGTGCATGGCTGCCTTATAGTGCTTTCTGCAAAGAATACCAGGGAACAAACACAGATATTAATGGAACACCAGATACAAGTACAGTTATTGGTACAGAAGAAAATACAAACAAGCTTCCAATTACATGTTATGAAATTGTACTTCCCAACCCTGTAAAAGAATGGGCAGTAAATCTTATGCAAACAAGCCTGGATGTAAAAGACCGTAAAATGGTATTAATAGAAAACAGCCAAAGAACAAATTTCTTCTATGTAATGGATAACTTAAAAAATTTTTTCTATAAAGCATCCGGTACACAGCCTGTTGCATACCCGTATTGGGAAAATGCAGCAAGAACCCGTGATACTAAAAGAGAAATTTATACAGGAATTCTTCTAATTGCACTTATATACCCAGTATTATTATTTATCAGGATTATTACATGGATTTACAAGGCAATAGATGGCAAAATCAAAAAACGCAAGAATAAAAAACATGCATACCCTCTTTAAAATAATGCCCTGTATTCTGTCCTGGCAGGATACAGGGCTGGATTTTTGTATACATCCTTGTAAAAATGGCATGTAAAACACTTTTGACACAATAAAAACAGCTTATGTAAAACACTTTTGATAGAATTTATATCTCTGTCCTGTTATAGTTTTTATAATCCACAGATACAAATTTATAAAAAGGAGGCATATAATGGAAAATGACATAAAAGAAATGAAGATTGGTTCACAGATTAGGAAATACCGTAATAATATGGAGCTCTCCCAGGAACAGCTTGCCGGGAAAATATATGTAAGCAGGCAGACCGTTTCTAACTGGGAAGAACATATTAAAGAAACCGAAATCAGGAAATTAGACAAATATGGCAAGGTTTATACAATGTTATTAATTACATCTATTATATCTTTTATACCACTTTATAAATGGCTTGGCAATTATGGCTTTATACTATGGGGTATAATTTATATGGTGACAATGTTTTTTGCCTTAAAAACTGAGAAAGTTAAGAAAGACAATAATATCCATACATTTAAAGAAATAGTTGCATTTGAAGAGGGAAAAAACCTGGATGAAATTGAAAAAATCCAGGAAAAAGCCAAACGCCCATACCAGACATTTTTATGTTTTACCATAAGCGGCGGCATAGCCCTGGCAGTACTATTATTAATGGGATGGATTATGGGTATTGTTTTATAGCCCAAGGGTCTGCTGCCCATGTTCAAATAGTGCCAGGTTTATTGTATTGATATCATAAATCTTTCTCTTTATAAAATACTCTGTAATCAAATCAAATTTATTACCTGGTGAAAAGGACAGCCCTGCACATTTTAAAAGGCTGTCCGTTTCTTTAATATCAAGCCCAAGTGCAACCGCCAGCGCCAGCACTGTCTTTTTCCTTGGTGTATAATTAACATCACAGCGTATTTTAGAAAATAATTTACGGTCTATATTTGCTTTTTTATAAACTTCAGGGTCAGACATGCCTTTCTGGTCAACCAGTTTTAAAAGACGTTCCTGGAATGTATCACCAATATTACCTATAATATCATCAAGCCGTTCCCTGCCTGTCTGGTATAAATGCTCTGGCATCATGCCAGAAACTGCACTTCTGTACTTCTCTTCCATCCTGTTCTGCTGGTATTCACTAACTGCCCTGTCTGTTACATCACACTCATCTATATACTCATCTACATCCTGGAAAAGTTTTCCTGAAAGTTCAAACGATTTCCTGTCAAATACTACCAGGATTACCAGCATATCATATTCAAAAAGAAAACTGCTAATTGCCATTACTGCCGTCTGTAGTGCCTTATCCCGCGGAAACTGGTAAACGCCTGTAGAAATTAAAGGAAATGCTATGCTCTCTGCTCCAAGCTCCAATGCTTTTTCAAGTGATTTGCTGTAACAGGATTTTAAAAGCCCGAATTCATCTGAGTTTCCGCCATTCCAGACAGGTCCGGCTGTATGTATAATATATTTTGCAGAAAGCCTGAAAGCAGGAGTTACTGCAATACCTCCAACAGGAATATCCCCAATCTTCTTTCTTTCAGCAAGAAGCAGTTCTTTTCCTGCCGCCTCATAGATTGCGGCGTCTGTTCCATTAGCATAAACTGGTTTTGGATTGGCGGAATTAACAATTATATCTGCTTTAACATTTGTAATATCATTTCTAATAATCTTAAATGGCATAATTCCTCTACATATTTTCCAGGGCGCTGGTAATCTTCCCAAATTCCATTGCATGTGATGCTTTAACAAGTATTGAGCAGCCATCTTTTACAATGTTTCCAAGCATTTCAACAGCCTTATCTGTATTTTCATAATACATTACATTATGGTTCTCATCTATTGCCAGTGCTCCTTTTACATACTGTTTTGCAAGACTGCCTGCACACACTATGCAGTCAATGCCCTTTTGTACGGCATATGCACCTATATCAAAATGCATTATCTTTTCATTTGCCCCAAGTTCAAACATATCCCCTATTATTGCAATTTTATATGTCTTTACAGCCGAGAGCACATCAATTGCCGCCTTCATGGATGCAGGGCTTGCATTATAACAGTCATCCATTATTGTAAACCTGGCAGTTTTCTTGATATTGCTGTGCCCGCCTACTGGCTGGAATTTGCTTATTCCGGCAGCAATTTCATCTGCCCCCATGCCAAGCCCTGCTGCTACTGCTACTGCTGCAAGGGCGTTTGTAACCATATGCATCCCTGGTACTGGTACATGGAGTGCTATCCTTTTATCTCCTGCCACTGCATCAAAATATGTACCTTCAAGCCCTTTCTGTACTATATTTTCTGCATATACACTACAATTACTGCCAGTCCCGAAGAATACAGGTTTATTTCCATTTGCTTCTTTTATCTGGATTAACTTATCATCATCGCCATTAAGGTATACAATACCATTATCCGCCATTGATGAAAAAATCTCTGTTTTAGCTTTAAGCACCCCGTCCCTGTCACCAAGGTTTTCAAGATGGCACTGCCCTATATTAGTAATAATACATATATCCGGCTTTACTATTTTAGAAAGCCTTGTCATTTCACCAAATTCACTTATGCCCATTTCCACTACTGCTATCTCATGTTCTTCACGCAGGCGGAATAATGTAAGAGGCACTCCAACTTCATTATTAAAGTTGCCCTGTGTTTTTAATGTATTAAAATGTTCAGAAAGCACAGAGGCAACCATTTCCTTTGTTGTGGTTTTGCCAACACTCCCTGTTATTCCTATAATTTTAGTACCACAGGCTGTACGGTAAAATGCTGCAATATCTTTTAACGCCTGGAAACACGATTTTACCTGTATAAATGCACACCCTGCTGGCAGTTCTGCTGCCCCACATGCTTCCTGTGGTGTAAACTCTGAAATACAGCATACTGCACCATTATTATATGTCTGCATTATATATTTATTGCCATCTGCACGTGCACCTTTTATTGCTACAAATGCACCACCACTGGAAATATTCCTGCTGTCTGTTGTTATTGAAGATATTTCTGTATTCTTTATATCTTCACTTCCATAATATATGCCTTCACAAAGCATTGTAATCTTTGCTGGTGTTATTTGTTTCATATCTGGAGAATCCCCTGTTATTTTTTATATTTTTCCAATGAAGCCACTACTATTTTTTCACATAATTCTTCATAAGTTACATTAACTGCTGCTGCCTCTTGTGGAAGCAGGCTTACCGGAGTCATTCCTGGAAGTGTATTTGCCTCAAGGCAGTATAAATTCCCTTTTGCATCAAGCAGGAAATCTATCCTTGCATATGCCTCAAGTTTAAGCATACCATATACTTTCTTTGCATAACCCTGTATTTCATTACACAGTTTTTCACTTATATCTGCCGGGCACACATCATCTGCCATTCCTGGCTGGTATTTCGTTTCGTAATCATAAAATCCCTGCTTTGGTATTATTTCAATAACAGGATAAGCTTCACCATCAACTACTCCAGCCGAAAGTTCCCTTCCTTTTATATATTCCTCAACAAGTATTTCATCCTCATACCTGGACGCGGTTTCCAGTGCTTTCTGGTACTCTTCCCTGTTATTTGCTATGCTTACGCCAACACTTGAGCCACCACAGCATGGCTTTACAACACATGGAAACATGCTATCCTGTAGCTGCTTTCTTCCCTTAAACCCTTCTTCTATCTCTTTTTTTGTAACAATAAAACCATAAGGCACTGGTATGCCGCCTTCTTTTAATATCTTTTTAGATATAAACTTATCCATTGCAAGCGAACTTCCAAATGAGCCTGAACCTGTATATTTTATCCCAAGTATATCAAATGCTGCCTGAAGCCTTCCATTCTCACCATCAGCCCCATGAAGCGCCATAAATACAATATCAGCCATGTGGCATATTTCAAGGACATTAGGACCTGGAAGCCCGTCATTATTCCATTTATCTTTCAAAGAAGCACTACGCATCTTCTTAATTTCTTCTATATCAGGGTCTGTAACATTTATATCGTGTATTTCATTATTAAGCAGGGTTTTCTTATCAAATATGCCTTCTAAAGACATGCCCTCTTCACCATAACCAAAAAATACATCAAGCAGGACTGCTTTATGCCCGTTTTCCCTTAGAGCTTTACACACTCCTCTTCCCGTAACAAGGGAAACCTCCCTCTCTGTACTAATACCTCCAGTTAAAACAACAATATTCACAATAACCTCCATTCTGCACCAAAATGCTGCAAGCTTTCATTTGATATATTAACACAGGCAAGGAAAATGTCAAGAAGCAAGTCCTGTGGATATGGGATAATTTACAGTTATCCGATGTTGGTGTGCGGATGACGGACGGTTTCTGTGCCAGAGCCAGAATATTCCATACAGGGGTACGCTTGCGCTACGGTAAGCCACGCAGCGACACATAAAGCCATATAATTAATGTTACGAAATAAACTTACGTTTCTTTCGTAACATTAATTATATGGCTTAAAGTACCCCTGTATGGAATATTTATGGCATCTGGCACATGAAACCTGCCATTATAAACCCGTAAACCAATAAGATACTGGACAGCAGGATAACTGTAAATTATATATGGTGTAATTATTCTGCCAGACACTTCCGTCTGTCTGGATAAAATGCCGCACACCATAATTTCCAGTTATCCTGCTAAATCTGCTGGTTTATGGTTTTTTCTGGAATTTTGCCACCAGGCAGCAGGTTTCCAGTGTCCTATCTAATATTATTCCATGACAGGGGCACTTCAGCACCGCCGGCATTTAAGCCCATATAGCCCAGGAGATTTTTTGAGGGGATATATGGGCTTTATGTGCCGCTGCGTGGGCTGACGTAGCGCAAGCGTGCCCTGTCATGAAATAATTTAGTGGGACACTGGAAACGCTGCGTCCGTCATCCGCACACCAACATCGGATAACTGTAAATTATAATGTGTTTGGGAATTTATGAAACGGACGTGCTAACAATCCCTGCATTTTGTATTTTGCAACAATATTTGGTATTAACAATAAAAATTAATTTAACCCCCAGGCTGCTTTACGCAGCCTGGGGGTTCCCATAAGCTTATTTATCCAGCCAGGTTAAATTATTATCCTACTGGCCTTGCTATCATTACTATTGAATCATTCTGTGAATATTCATAGTGTATTACTGCATTATTGCTGCTGCTGGCTGATACATCCATATCCTGTCCTGTATACATTTCTACATGTGATATGTTTTTATAACGTCCGTTCTTTGTATATGAGAAGAATACTAAGTCGCCTGGAAGCAGCTTGTCGCTTGGTACTGCTTTGTTATAAAGCGTCTTTCCGTTTTCTGTACACCATTTTGCTATATCAGCGGCTGTTGGCGCCCATCCGGATTCCACCCCAAAAAATACATCATACCTGGAATAAACCCTCCAGATAAGTGAACTACAGTCATAATAGCCTTTTCTCATTCTTTTAGCCTGGCTGTAATGTGTCTTTGTGTTGGAGATTGATATAGCTTTTTTGGATGCCTTATAGCCTTTAATGGAAGCTATTTCAACTGGTATCTCTATTTTGCGTCCGTCTGCATTAACAGTAATAACTGAATTACCTGCTTTTAATGCTTCAACCATGCCTTCTTCATCTACAGAAGCGACTGCCTTTTTACTGCTTTTAAATGTTACTGTGCTTTTTTCTTCATCCAGCCCTTCTATCTTTATCTGGTCTGTACCGCCTTTACAGTTAATAATACCGTCACCGTCATAATAAGGGTCTGTTACTGTTATATAGCATACAATATCCCTGCCATCTGCATTAATTATAACTACATCTTCACCTGTATTATTGGCATAAAGTTTTCCTGCTTTTTTAAAATAAGCTGTTCCATTTTCACTATTCTTTAAATTCCATTCAACTGTGCTGGCTTCATTTAAACCATCAATTGTGATATTTTTAGTAACACCTTCTGCTATTACTATATCTGTTTCTGCAAGAACAGGGTCTGTTACCACAAGTTTAGTTTCAAGTCTTATGGCATCACCATTTTTTGGTGTTATAACTGCTGCCAGGCCTGTTTCACCTAGTGCAACAGCAGCAATCCCGCTTCCGCTGGTAATTGCAGCAGTTTCATTAGAAATTTCCCATTTTACTGGAATATCTTCTTCAAATGGTGCATAATTTATTATTACAGGTGAATATGCTTCTGAACCTGCTGCTCTTGCCTGTGTCCCACTGGCAAATGCAGGAGCAGATATATTTACCTGTGCAACTTCCATCTTTATGCCGTCATCACCTGAAACATAAATTTTAGCACCTTCAAAACCATCTGCAGTAACACTTCCGTCTGCATTTACTACTACGTTTTCATTGGAGGATGTATACATATACCTGCCCGTATCATATATCTGTGCTGCCATAAGGTAATAGCTGCTGCCATATGTTAAATCTACCTGCTCTGGGTCAAGCACTTCTATTATTATTGTCTCTGTTTGTGTAATATTATTATATGTAAATGTAATATCAGCTTTGGCACTTCCTGCTGAAAGGGCTTTTACTGTACCATCACTGTCCAGGCTTGCGCACGCAGGCTCAGGGTTTTCACTGTTCCAGCTATAACTTATCTGGTAATCTGCATCTGCTGCATTATAATCGCCGCTGTAATTAGTTCCTAAAAACTCTTCACTTACAAAACTTCCCAGGCTTAAAGCACCGCCTGTAAATACTTTGGCGCTGTCCTGGTATAAAAGCTTGTCTAACGCAGAGGCTTTCTGCCATAAAAGACAGCTTGCCATAAGCATGGCAAATAAACACAGGAGTTTCTTCTGCTTAATAATCCTGCTAATGCCTGCAAGTATATTTTTTGTGTTCTTTTTGTCTTTAACAAGGTCTTTAATAAGGCCAGTCATCTTTCATCCTCCATTCTGTTCCTTTTTGTCAATACAGGCTTTGCAATATGCATTGCCTGCCCTGCTACATACCACATAAGCAAGCATCCAGGCTTTATGTCTTTATGGCATAAATAGGATAAGCCTGCTTTATGAGGTTACATATCATCTTTAAAGTTCTCATAGACCATGTCGATATACTCCCATATCTCATCCTTGCCGGCTTTTGTAACAGCCGAAAATGGTATTACAGGTGTGCCTTCTTCTACATCCAGCGTATTTTTTATATCCTGTATATGTGCCGCTTTCTGTGCGCGTTTTATTTTATCCTCTTTCGTTGCAATAATTATAGGATTAAAACCATAGCTTATGCACCAGTTGTACATCTGTATATCATTGCTGTTAGGTGTGTGGCGTATATCCACAAGTAAAAATACAAGCCTGAGGACTTTTGAGCCTTCAAGATAATTATTAATCATTTTGCCCCATTTTGCAACAAGGTTTTTAGATACTTTTGCATACCCGTATCCCGGCAAATCAACAAAATACAGCATTTCATTTATATTGTAGAAATTGATTGTCTGGGTTTTGCCAGGCTGGGAGGAAGTCCTTGCATATGATTTCCTCTCTGCCAGGCTGTTGATAAGTGATGATTTGCCAACATTTGACCGCCCTGCAAATGCAATTTCAAGCAGGCTGTTCTCTGGAAGCCTGCTTGTAACGCCACAGACTGTTTCAAGGTTTATACTTTTTACCTTCATCTATACTAAAACCTCCCCGAATACTTCTTCTGCATGTTGTACATATTTTACACTTATCCCGTCTAAAATCTCTTTCTCAAGGTCATCAATATCCTTTTTATTCTTAAGAGGCACTAACACAAGCTTTATCCCAGCCGACTTTGCAGCAAGGATTTTTTCCTTTAAACCGCCTATAGGGAGCACACGTCCCCTTAATGTAAGCTCACCAGTCATAGCAACATCTGGCCGTACCTTTTTATCTGTTACAGCCGAATAAATTGCTGTAGCCATAGTAATGCCCGCTGACGGCCCGTCCTTTGGCACTGCACCTTCTGGCACATGCAGGTGTACATCATGCTTTTCAAAATATTCCTCTGGGAAACTGTCTGGGATAACTGACCTTACATATGACAATGCAATTTTAGCTGATTCCTGCATTACATCACCAAGTTTCCCTGTGAGTTCCAGCTTTCCTGTACCCTTCATAATATTTACTTCTATCTCCAGTGTGTCACCACCTGTGCTTGTCCACGCCAGTCCTCTGGCTATTCCTGCTGCTGCCTCTTTATTTGCCATATCTGTTGTGTATTTTTCTGTGCCAAGGAATTTCCTTATATTGCGCTCTGAAACCCTGGTCTTGCTTTCTGCGTCTTTAGCCACTTCCATAGCAGCCTTACGGCAAATCTGCGCAATTTTCCTTTCAAGGTTCCTGACTCCTGCTTCCCTTGTATAATTTTCAATAATTATCCTGACCGCCTTATCTGATATATTAAGCTGGTTTTTTGTCAAACCATTGGCATTTTTTTGTTTTTCTATAAGATGTTCCTTTGCAATATGGAATTTTTCATTTGATGTATAGCCAGAAAGCTCTATAACCTCCATCCTGTCAAGCAACGGCCTTGGAATTGTATCAGTAGTGTTTGCTGTACATATAAACATTACTTTGGATAAATCAACAGGCATTTCTACATAGTGGTCACGGAAATATTTATTCTGCTCAGGGTCTAATACTTCAAGCAGCGCTGATGACGGGTCTCCTTTATAATCGTTGCCAAGCTTGTCTATTTCGTCTAAAAGCATTACTGGGTTTTTGGCTTTAGCTGTCCTTAATGCGGCAACAATCCTTCCTGGCATTGCACCTACATAAGTACGCCGGTGCCCCCTTATTTCTGCTTCATCACGTACACCTCCAAGGCAGATACGCACATATTTCCTGTTCATTGATTTTGCAACAGACTTTGCTATTGAAGTCTTTCCTGTGCCTGGAGGTCCTGTAAGGCATATAACAGGGCTTTGCCCGTCTTTTTTAATTGCCTTGACTGCTATACATTCAAGCACTCTTTCCTTAACCTTTTCCAGTCCATAGTGTTCTTTATCAAGCACTTCCCTTGCACGCACAACATCTGTGTTGCTTTTGCTTTCCTTTTTCCATGGAATATCTAAAAGTGTTTCAATATATCCCCTTATAACAGCATTTTCAGAAGAACTGGAACTTGTAATTTTAAACCGCCTTATTTCTTCTGTAAGCCTTTTCTTTACTTTTTTAGGCGCTTTAAGCTTCTTTAATGACTCTGTATATTTATCTGCGTCTGAGTCTGAATCATCCTCACCAAGTTCTTTGTGTATGGCTTTCATCTGTTCACGCAGGTAATATTCACGCTGGTTGCTCTCTACCTGTGATTTTACACGCCTTGCAATATCATCCTGTATGCGTGCTATTCCTGTTTCGCGGCTTAATACTACTGAAAGCTGCTCATGCCGGTCTATTATGCTGTCTTCTGAAAGAATTTTCTGCTTTATCTGGTAATTTACAGGAATATTTGAGCTAATCTGGTATATTAATGTGTCTAAATCAGTTATATTCAATATTTCATCTACAAGCTTCTGGTTAAACCTGCCATTTGCATTTGTATATACCTGGAATAAATCCTTAAGCCCGCGTACCATAGCAACAATTTCCAGTGTATATGATGTATCTTTGGTTTCTGGAATGTTTTCAAGCGTTCCTGCCATATAACCATCCATTGTTTCAAGATACATAAGTTTCATCCGTTCCCTGCCGGATATAACCACCCTTATAATTTTACCAGGCATATTTACAATCTGCTTTACTTCCGCAAGAGTGCCTGTTTCAAATAAATCATCCATGCCTGGTGTTTCAACAGCCGGGTCTTTCTGTGCAACAGTAAACACAAGCTGCCTGCCATTCATAGCTTCTTTAAGTGCCTTGACTGTATTCTCACGCCCCACTTCAAAATATACAGTAGTCTTTGGGAATACAACCAGGTCTCTTAATGTAACTATGGGAATTCCTTCCATTTTACCTGTTACATCTAAATTTTCTTCCATTTAATATCCTGTCTCCATTCTGTTTTTATATAACCTAAACAGAGGGATTTACTTAATCCCCCTGTTTACTGGCTTTCTATAAAGCCTATGCAATTTCGTTTTTAGTTCTTCTGCTTGTACGCCTGGTTTCGTTATTGTCAAGTACCAGCAGGGGTTCTTCATCGCCTGTTACTGATTCTTTAGTGATAATACATTCTTTAACTTTATCATCTGATGGCACTTCAAACATAGCATCCATCATAATTGATTCCATAATTGCACGCAGCCCTCTTGCACCTGTCTTTCTTTCAACAGAACGCTTTGCAACTGCTGCAATGGCATCATCTTCAAATGACAGTTTTACATTATCTAATTCAAATAACTTTTTATACTGCTTTGTAATTGCATTCTTAGGCTCAACAAGAATTCTTTTCAGTGCTTCTTCATCAAGCAAATCCAGTGCAACATTGACTGGAAGCCTTCCTATAAGTTCTGGTATAATACCAAATTTAACAAAGTCCTCTGGAAGCACCTGGCGGAATAAATCGCCAATATTTTCATCCCTTTTTGTTGAAATCTCCGCATTAAACCCGATGGATTTCCTGCCTATACGTGTACCTATAATATTTTCCAGCCCGTCAAATGCGCCGCCACAGATAAATAATATATTTGTTGTGTCTATCTGGTAAAATTCCTGGTGAGGGTGTTTCCTTCCGCCCTGTGGCGGCACACTTGCAACAGTGCCCTCTAAAATTTTAAGAAGTGCCTGCTGTACGCCTTCACCTGAAACATCCCTTGTAATTGATACATTTTCACCTTTACGTGTAATTTTATCAATCTCATCTATATAGATAATTCCATGTGAAGCCCTCTCCATATCATACTCTGCTGCCTGTATAATCTTTAAAAGGATATTTTCCACATCTTCACCTACATATCCTGCTTCTGTAAGTGCTGTAGCGTCTGCAATAGCAAATGGGACATTAAGTATCTTTGCAAGTGTCTGTGCAAGGAATGTCTTGCCTGAACCAGTAGGCCCAATCATCATAATATTGCTTTTCTGCAGTTCTACATCCATATTGCGGCTTGAAAGTACACGTTTATAATGGTTATAAACCGACACAGAAAGCACCTTCTTGGCTTCTTCCTGCCCTACTACATATTCATCAAGGAATTCTTTGATTTCCTTTGGTTTAAGAAGGTTTATATCCATATCATTCATATATAATTCATCGTCATTGACATCCTCTTCAATGATTTCAGAACAAAGTTCAATACACTGGTCGCAGATATAGACACCTGGCCCTGCAACCAATTTGTGTACCTGGTTCTGCGTCTTTCCACAGAATGAACACTTAAGCTTTGCTTCATCTTTTTTTATGCCCATTGCTACCTCCAAACAAACTAATGAAAAACAATGCCTGTTATTATTATTTCCTCTTTGTGATTATTTCATCTATAAGTCCATAATCTTTAGCTTCCTGTGCTGTCATATAATTATCACGCTCTGTATCAATCTGTATCTGCTCCAGGTCTTTTCCTGTATTGGCAGCAAGTATTTCATTCAGGCGGCTTCTTGTCTTTAAAATCTGTTCTGCTACTATGCGGATTTCTGTTTCCTGTCCTTTTGCCCCGCCTGATGGCTGGTGTATCATAACTTCTGCATTAGGAAGCGCAAACCTTTTGCCCTTTGTGCCACCTGCAAGCAGGAAAGCGCCCATGCTGGCAGCAAGTCCCATACAGATAGTTGAAACATCACATTTTATATAGTTCATTGTATCATATATTGCAAACCCTGCACTTACTGAACCGCCAGGGCTGTTTATATAAAACTGCACGTCCTTTTCTGAATCCTGTGATTCAAGGAAAAGAAGCTGTGATACAAGAAGGCTTGCTACATCGTCATTTACTTCCCCTGTAAGGAATATAATCCTGTCTTGTAAAAGCCTTGAATAAATATCATATGAGCGCTCGCCGCTGCTCGTCTTTTCGATAACATAAGGTATGCTATACCCCATAACTTCTCACCATTCCTTTCTGGTTTTAAAGCCTGGTTTTAATTTTCCTGGCTCTTTTCAGCAGCGGAAGCTACAACAAGTTCTACAGCTTTCTGTACAGCTATATCCATGCGTATCTGTTCTTTCTCATTGTCACTAATTAATCCAGTGAGCTTGTCTTTCTCCATGTTGTAAGCTTCTGCCATTCTCTCAACTTCCTTGTCATAGTCTTCATCTGACACTTCAATGTTTTCAGCAGCAGCTACTGCTTCAAGTACAAGACGGCTCTGTATACGTTTAAGTGCCTGTGGCTTTAATTCATCAATCATTTTCTGTAGTGTCAGGCCTGTAAGCTGCATATACTGTTCCATTGAAAGCCCCTGTGCCTGGAGACGCTGTGCAAATTCCTGTGTTATCTGCCTTGTCTGTGCATCAACCATAGGGTCTGGAATTTCCATCTGTGAATTCTCAATAATTGCGCCAATTACTTCTTCTTCCTTTTCCCTTTCAAGCGCTGCTTCCTTATTTTCAAGAAGTTTTTTCTTTAAGTCTTCCTTATATTCTTCTAATGTGTCAAAATCAGATACATCCTGTGCAAATTCATCATCAATATCAGGAAGTTCTTTTACTTTTATATCATTAATTTCTACATAGAATACAGCATCTTTGCCTCTGAGTTCCTCTGCCTGGTACATATCAGGGAATGTTACATGTACTTCTACAGAATCGCCTGCGTTTTTGCCAATAAGCTGTTCTTCAAAATTATCAATAAATGTATGTGAACCAAGGACAAGTGAATAGTCTTCTGCTTTGCCGCCTTCAAACTGTTCACCATCAACATACCCGTCAAAGTTTATAATAACAGTATCTCCCTCTTGTGTTGCCCTGTCATCAACTGTAATCATACGTGAGTTATTTTCCCTTACCCTGCTGATTTCAGTGTCTACTTCTTCATCTGTTACTTCTGCAGTCTTCTTTTCAACTTCTATTCCTTTGTATTCACCAAGAGTAATTTCTGGTTTAACTGCTACTGTTGCAGCAAATATAAAAGGAGTGCCCTTTTCTATCTGTTCAACTTCTATTTCAGGCTGGGAAACGATTTCTAAACCACTTTCCTTTGCAGCATTTTCATATGCATCAGGAATTATGATATTGGCAGCATCTTCATAAAACACGCTGGCACCATACATTTTTTCTATCATTTTACGTGGAGCTTTTCCCTTGCGGAAGCCTGGCATTGCTATCTTGTTCCTGCTTTTTTTATATGCTTCATCAAGCGCTTTTTCAAATTCCTGTGCTGGAACTTCAATAACAAGCTTTGCCATATTCTTCTCTAACTTTTCTACCTGTACACTCATTTTAATATTTCCTCCTTATAATAAACGGGTAATCTCCCGTAATTTACCATTTGTATAATATATCATGAACAAACCCCGAAAATCAAGGGGGTTTGTTAAATTTTATAACTTTTCGCATTTGTTTTATAAATTTGTATATTTTAAACTGTAACAAACCCTTTATCTTCCAGTACGGCAACAACACTGTCTACATACTTTTCACATAATTCCTGTGTTTCAGCTTCCACCATTACACGTACTAAAGGTTCTGTGCCACTTTCCCTTAAAAGAATACGCCCATTTTCACCAAGTGCTTTTTCTGCCTCTTTTGCTGTATACAGCACATAAGCATCATTTATAGCTGCTGTTTTATCTGTCACTTTTACATTTTTAAGGAGCTGTGGGTATATTTTTAAATCTTTTCTTAATTCTGAAAGCTTTGTTTTCTTTTCAAGCATTACTTCCATAAGCATAAGTGATGTAAGAACCCCGTCACCTGTTACGGCATATTTACTGAATATTATATGCCCTGACTGTTCCCCTCCAAGCGAATGTCCATGTTCCATCATATTTGCATTGACATATTTATCACCAACCGCAGTTTTCTCATATGCAATGCCTGCTTTGTCCAGTGCCTTGTAAAGCCCTAAATTAGACATAACTGTTGTAACTACTGTATTATTATTTAACTCGCCTTTCTCTTTAAGATAACAGCCACAAATATAAAGTATTGCGTCCCCGTCTATTACCTCACCCTGGTCATCAACTGCAAGACACCTGTCTGCATCACCGTCATAAGCAAAGCCAATATCAAGGTTTTTCTCTTTTACAAATTCCTGTAACTTTTCTATATGTGTAGAGCCGCACCCATCGTTAATATTAAGCCCGTCTGGCTCCATCCCTATAGTATAAGTCTTTGCACCAAGGGCATCAAAAACACCTTTGGCAACAGAATATGAAGAACCATTGGCACAGTCAAGCCCTACACGTATATTTTTAAATGAACGTGTAGCAAGTGACATAAGATATCCTATATACCTGTGCCTGCCTATTGCATAGTCAATTGTACATCCGATATTTTCCTTTGTTGCAAACGGAATTGTATCTTTGGCACTGTCTATGTACTCCTCTATTTTTTCTTCTATTTCTGCTTCAAGTTTATAACCGTTTCCATTTATTACTTTCAGGCCATTGTCATAATATGGGTTATGGCTTGCAGAAATCATAATGCCACAGTCAAACTGTTCAGTCCTTACTACATATGAAACACTTGGCGTCGGGGTAACATGTAACAGGTATACATCTGCCCCACTTGCAGTAAGCCCTGCGGAAAGTGCATCCTCAAACATGTAACTTGAACGTCTGGTATCTTTTCCTATTATAATCCTTGCCTTATGCTCTTGTCCATAATACCATCCAAGAAAACGGCCCACTTTATAGGCATGTATAACATTTAACCCGGCATTTGCCTCACCCCTGAAACCATCTGTGCCAAAATACTTCATTTTTATATTCCTCCATTCTATTATATCCATTACAGGCATAAACAAACATAAAATACACCAAACATGCCATATATGACATTGTACAGGACAATTATAAGCCTGTATTCTATTAATACTAGCATAACACACTATATAAATCAATAATTTAAAAATTGGTGTTTTCCTGTTATTTTGTGTTTTGTGTGGTGGACGGACGCAGGGGTTCAGGTGTTTTATTAAATTATTCCATTCCAGAAAACATGCCAGAGCATGGCTTTTGCATGCTTTCTGTTACGTTACAATATCATCTAGTCCAAAAAAGATGTTTAGAAATTACACTTGCTGGGAACGCTGGCAAATCCAAAGTGCATTCCATGAAAAAAGCACGCTCCCGCTTGGACGTCACACGCAATGGTGCATAAAGCCCCTAATGTTCCTACGGAACATTTTAGTACAGGGCTTAAGCACCAGCGGTTCCGTACAGCTTTTTCATGGAAGCACATTTGGAATTTGCCAGCAATCTACACTTTGGTAATTTATAGAAATATCTTTGTACAAACTCTTAACTAAATGACATTGTAACATAGCAGGGCATGCAAAAACCATATCTGTGACATGCTTTCCTGTCATGGAATAATATTAGATGTAACACCTGAAACCTGCTGTTTCCTGGCAAACCACAAAAAACATAATATAAAAACAGGAAACTACACCATGGGGGAGCAGAAGATTCAGACGTACGGAAGTCCTGCAACAGCCTTTTTGCATTAATAATTACTATACTATTAGCCAATGCCTTCTTGCCAGCAATGTGGGTTGTGAATAGCAAAATCATCTTCACCCCCATTTATGGTTATCTTACTATTTTTGTATGTTTTACTGTGAATTTATGGTGACACGTTTCGTGTGCCAGATGCCAGTAATTATTCTGTAAAAAGGGCACGTTTCCGCTGCTTGGTGTAACATAGTGCAATGTTATTTAGTTAAGGGTTTAGATGAAAAATATTTATAAATTACCAAAGTGTAGATTAGCTGGCAAATTCCAAATGTGCTTACATGAACAAGCTGTACGAAGCCGCTGGTGCTTAAGCCCTGTTTTAAAATGTTCCGCAGGAACATTAAGGGCTTTATGCATCCATTGCGTGCGAGTCCAAGCGCAAGCGTGCTTTGTTCATGGAAGGCACTTTGGATTTGCCAGCGCATCCAATACATGTAATTTTTAAACACTTCGCCTTAACTAAATAACATTATTTTATATTAGCGTAGCATGAACATACCTTTTTACAAAATATTCTGGCTCTGGCACACAGAAACCGTCTACCATACACAAAAACCCACACAAACACAAGATAACCATAAACAAATATGGCATTGCCAGGCATAATACCCCTTTAAACATGGTACGCATTTTTAATACCCCCTGCAAGGTGGCATATTTTACTAAAACCTTGCTAAAATCCATTAAAAGGATATGCTCCATCCAATGCCCCTTTCTCTCCGCCACAACACTTTTAGAAGAAACGGAGGAAACATGGATAACAGTAACAGTTTTATTATTAACGATTCAAAATCATTTGGATTAAGACTTGCGAGGTTAAGAGAGGGCAAAAGTGTAAGTGCACGTGAAATGAGCCTTTCCATAGGACAAAACAAAAACTATATCAATGCCATAGAAACTGGCAAAAATTATCCCTCAATGTCATCTTTTTTATATATCTGTGAATACATGGAAATCACACCTAAAGACTTTTTTGATACAGGATGCAAAAACCCTTTCCTTTCAGAAGAATTTATTAAAATAATTCAACAGCTAAATCCTGAACAAATAGAACACTTATACCAGATTGTCCTTGATATCGCTTCCAAAGCTTAATTCACCAGATATTTTTCTTTCATATCCTACTTGGCGGCAATATGCAGAAGCATATTGCCTTTTAATGTTTTTCAAGGAAATGGCATGGTTTCTCCCTTTCTGAAAGTGTTGCAAAACCATAACCTGCTGCCTTTAATTCCTTTATAACTCCTCTTAATGCCTCAAGCGTCTGCTTATTACAGCCAGAATCATGCATAAGTATTACAGGCTCGTTATATTTCTTAAAATCTTTCCTTATATTTCCCATAATTGAGTCTACTGTAGGTGTACCGACCGAATCCTCTGCACTTACATTCCAGTCTGCATATTCCATGCCATTCTCATGCACTTTATTAATAATGTTTTCCCTGAATGTACTTATATAACCGTTTGCACTTCCCCAGGGAAACCTTACAAGCTTTGCGTCATACCCGAACTGTGTTTCAAGCTGTTCCTTTATCTTCATTATATCCTTAAAACATGACTCTTCATTGGCATAAATTTCATTAGCTTCATGGCAGTATGTATGCACCCCTATTTCATGCCCCTCATCCAGTTCCCTTTTTATTATTTCTGCCATTTCCCCGTCAATCTGCTGTCCAATAAGGAAAAATGTTGCTTTTGCATCCTCTTCCTTAAGTATATCAAGGTATTTTTCTGTCAGGCAGCTAGGCCCGTCATCAAATGTAAGGTAAGCAGTTTTCTTAATTGTCCCCTCAGAAATGGTACTCTCCCCTGCTTTTTTGCTTCCGTTACGGCTTCCTGCCATCCATGCGCTATTCCTCCAGCCTGCCCTCTCTGCAAGCATACATGCACATATAATAACTACAGCAGCTATACATGCCACTTTTTCCTTGAAATTCCACGATGTTGCTTCTTCCCCGTTATCATTTTTATTAAAATTATCTGGAATTTTCATATATTACACCAGCCTCTTAATTTTGTATCTTATAAAATTTATGTAGGCATGTAATAAATATTACTGTAATTTTGCGCATATTTTTACAGTATTTTTAGGGGACATTCCATTTGCTTTTAAATATAAATTAAGCTATAATTTTTTTAAAACAGTGTGGTCTTAAAACACACAAGAATGGAGGAAATTTATGAAATTTGGTTACTTTGATGACCCTGCAAAAGAATACGTTATTACAACACCTAAAACCCCTCTTCCCTGGATAAATTACCTTGGGAGCAGCAGTTTTTTCTCACTAATATCTAATACATGTGGCGGTTACAGTTTCTATAAGGATGCCAAGCTTTTACGACTTACGCGTTACCGTTATAACAATGTGCCATCCGATGAAGGCGGACGCTATTATTATATTAAAGATGGCGATACTGTATGGAATCCTGGATGGCAGCCCTGCAGGACAGAACTTGACTCTTACGAATGCCGCCACGGCATGGGTTACAGCCGTTTTACCTCAGTTAAAAACGGTCTTGAAGCTTCCATGCTTGCATTTGTCCCATTAAATGATAACTGCGAAATAAACCAGGTTAAGTTTACAAATAATTCTGGCAGTGAAAAGAATTTTACATTTTTCTCATATATTGAATTCTGTCTCTGGAATGCAATGGACGATATGACAAATTTCCAGAGAAACCTAAATATTGGTGAAGTTGAAGTAATTGGCTCTTCTATTTACCATAAGACAGAATACCGCGAGCGCCGCAACCACTATGCAGTTTTTTCTGTAAATACAGATATTGACGGTTTTGACACAAGCCGCGATGAGTTCTTAGGCGCATATAATGGTGTTAATGAACCACAGGTTGTAAAAGAAGGCAAATCACATAATTCTATTGCAAGCGGATGGAGTCCTGTGGGTTCACACCAGATTAATGTAAAACTTGCACCTGGTGAAACAAAAAGTTTTATTTTTGTGCTTGGCTACTGTGAAAACCCACAAGACCAGAAGTTTTCTGAGCCAGATGTTATTAATAAAAAACCTGCTGATGAACTTCTTGCAAAATACCAGACTGATGCACAGGTTGATGCTGCACTTGATGAATTAAAGAATGACTGGGAAAACCTGCTTTCTAAATTTACAGTACATTCTTATGAGGAAAAGCTCGACCGCATGGTAAATATCTGGAACCAGTACCAGTGTATGGTTACATTTAATATGTCACGTTCCGCTTCTTATTATGAATCCGGAATTGGCCGTGGCATGGGCTTCCGCGATTCATGCCAGGATTTGCTTGGCTTTGTACATCTTATTCCAGAACGTGCAAGGGAAAGGATTATTGATATTGCTTCAACACAGTTTGAGGATGGCAGTTCCTACCACCAGTACCAGCCACTTACCAAGAAAGGAAACCTTGATATAGGAAGCGGCTTTAATGACGACCCTCTCTGGCTTGTTGCCTGTGTTTCTGCTTATGTAAGGGAAACTGGTGATATATCAATACTTGAAGAAAATGTTCCTTTTGATAATGATGAAAGCAAAGCAGTATCTCTTATGGAACACCTTAAACGCTCATTTAATTATACAGCAGAACACAAAGGCCCGCATAACCTTCCGCTTATAGGGCGTGCTGACTGGAACGACTGCCTTAACTTAAACTGTTTCTCAGAAAATCCTGGTGAGTCATTCCAGACATTCGGGCCAAGTGAAGGCCCTGTTGCTGAATCGGTATTTATTGCAGGAATGTTTGTTAAATATGGCAAGGAATATGCTGACCTCTGCGAATTTACAGGTGATAAGGCTGAAGCAGAACGTGCAAGGGCTGAAGTTGCAAAAATGAATGAAGCTGTCCTTAAAGACGGCTGGGATGGCAAATGGTTTGTGCGTGCTTATGATGCCAAAGGAAATAAGGTTGGTTCTGATGAATGTGAGGAAGGCAAGATTTATATTGAGCCACAGGGATTTTGCGTACTTGCAGGAATTGGCACTGAAACAGGTGAGGCAGAACAGGCACTTGACTCTGTAAAAGAAATACTTGATACTAAATATGGCATTGTGCTTTTACAGCCAGCTTACACAAAGTACCATCTTGAACTTGGGGAAATTTCATCTTATCCGCCTGGATATAAAGAAAATGCTGGTATCTTCTGCCACAACAACCCTTGGGTATCATGTGCCGAAACAGTTATAGGCAGGGGAAACAGGGCATTTGAAATTTACAAGAGGACATGTCCTGCATATATTGAAGATATAAGTGAAATCCATTGTACAGAGCCTTATGTATACTCACAGATGATAGCAGGCAAAGATGCACACTTCTTTGGACAGGCTAAGAACAGCTGGCTTACTGGTACTGCAGCGTGGACATTTGTAAATGTATCGCAGTATATACTTGGTGTTTCAGCTACTCTTTATGGCTTAAGCATTGACCCTTGCATTCCTTCTGAAATGGGCACAAAGTTTACAATTACACGTAAATACCGCGAGGGCACTTATAATATTACTGTAGAAAACCCTTCCCAGGTTGAAAAAGGTGTAACAAAACTTATTGTTGATGGAAAAGAACTTGAAGGAACTACTGTTGTTCCATATGAAAAAGGTAAAACAGAATATAATGTAACTGTTGTTATGGGTTAATATTTTTTAACGCCAGCAGACATATAACAGGGGCACACCAGCTAATAAAACTGGATATGCCCCTGTATATTAATACTGTTTATGGCAGCTTTTATGCTTTAGCCTCAAATACTGGCAATGTGTCCAGCAATTCAGCTATTGGCGTAATTTTCTCATTATTAAATATATTATCAACAGCTTCTTCTTCATTTTCGTAATTTTTATTGTCCAGGTATTTTAAAAGTTTTCTCCTCTCAGATTTCTCATCCTTGTCTGGAAGCCTGTTATAATCCCCTGACTTCTTAAATTCTTTTTCAACTTCCCTGAAACCGGCAATAAGATATTCCTTATCCGGGTCATCTTTATTAACCCCGCCTACAGCATTATCAATTACTTCCTGTGCTTCTTCCTTTGATTTACAGCTTTTAAGCCTGTTTTTCAATGCCTCTTTCTGGTACTTTACACGCAATGCTGTTGTGTAAAGCTGCTGGTTATGCAGGCTTAAATAATTTAATTCCTCCTGTGTAAGGTTTTTGCCACTCTTAAGCTTTGCCATAATCCTGCCCATATAAGCGGCACTTTCCTCTTCATCCATGCCATACGTTGGGTCTATAAGCGCTTCTATTGCATCCTGCCATATTTTATTCTTTTCAGTCATATTTTCTTTAGCAAGAACCATATCCATCCATACCACTCCTTCCTGCCTGCCAGGGGCATATTTCTTTAATTTTCCTATAAGTTATATCGGCTTGTATTGCACTTTCTTTAAAATAGTTCCAGCTGTTTGTACTTTTCTGGTAAATCATGCAGATACTTAAAACAGTCATCCACATTGCAGACTATCCCGTTCTCCCTGCACCTTTTTCTGAATATCTGCATAAGCTCCTTATTATTATCACTTGCAATTTCATATGAATAACCATACCGTTTATGGTATTTCTGCCTTAATCCTGGAAAATGCCTGTCTAATGCAGCGTAAAAATACTCCCCGTTGCCATCACGCAGCGTCAGCCCCATTCCAAAACAGATAATGCCATAAACTTTTGCTTTTATGCATATATCCATAATTCCTTCAATATTTTCTTTTGTATCATTTATAAATGGAAGTATTGGCGAAAGCCATACAATAGAAGGTATCCCGTTCTCACGTAAAATATTTAATACCTCTGCCCTTTCTTTTGTTGTACATACATTGGGTTCTATTATTTTACACAAGTCTTCATCATAAGTTGTAAGCGTTACCTGCACAACACATTTTGCCTTTTTATTAATGCTTCTTAATAAATCCAAATCCCTTAAAATCCTGTTAGATTTAGTCTGGACTGCCAGCCCAAACTCATACCTGTCTATAATTTCAAGACATTTCCGTGTAAGCTGTAATTCTTCTTCGCACTGCATATATGGGTCACACATTGCTCCAGTGCCAACCATGCACTTTTTCCTTTTAGAAGCCAGTGCCCTTTCAAGAAGCAGAGGCGCATTTTGTTTTACTTCTATATCCTCAAAATCATGTGTAAAGCCATAACACCGGCTTCTGCTGTCACAATAGATACATCCATGTGTGCATCCCCTGTAAATATTCATTCCATTCTGTGCTGATAAAATCCCCCTGGCATCTGTAAAATGCATATTTAATTCCCCTTATATCATCTAAAAATAATAAGCTCCGCCAGATTATTGTATTATAAAACATTAAAATACCTCTGGCAGTTTATTAAAATGCATATTATTACAAATAATAAATCTGCCAGAGGCCGTAATATCCGGAATATCTTAAATACTAAAATCCATCCTGTTCTTGTTTTCTTCCTGTTTCTCTTCTTTTATCTTAGACCAGTCAACATTATTTATCTTCTCAAGCAGTTCTTCTGCTGAAGCAGCGCTTACCCTTGTCTTTTTAACATGGCTGCCACGTATGTACCCGCCCTTTTCTTCTTTTGATGCTTCTATGCGTTCCTTCTGCTTTTCGCTTAATGTTTCCAGTTCAGCAAAAAATGATACCTTGCCATTTTTATCTATTGAAACCCCAAGGCGTGTAACTTCGTCCTTTTTATCACCAAGCTGGTCTTTCATTCCAGATAATTTTTCCTTGGCTTCATCAATAATGCCCAGGTTCTTCTTTTTAAGTTCATCATCATTTGCCATCTTCTCAAGTTCTTCAGGGTCTATAAGTACACTGAAATCTTTAGTGCCCCTTGATAAATAAGCGTCAGCCTCTTCATCTGTTTCATAACTTGCTACTATAAAATCTACATCACCATATGTCTTTCTAAGCTCTTTTAAAAGATTTTTAGCCTTATCACTTAATTTAATATCTTTATCCTTTGTTTCCTGTGCCTGTTTTGCAGTATTTGTCTTTTTATTCTGTATGGTATTGTTATAATTATTTCCAAGAAATGCCCCATAACTGCTTATTCCATTCATAATACGCCCTCCTTAGCTAAATAAATAAAATCCTGGTTAAAGTTAAACACCAGCTGCCTGGTATTTAATTATATTATCGGCAATATTTTCCTAAAAAATTAGAACCAAATTAAACAAGACGTGCAGTTTCCCTTGCTATTGCAAGTTCTTCATTTGTTGGCACAATCCATACAGGTACTTTACTTGACGGTGTGGAAAGAAGGACTTCTTCACCATGTGTTTTATTAGCTTCCTCATCCATTTCAACACCAATCGCACTAAGACCGTCCATTATACTTTTCCTTATTTCGCTGCTGTTTTCACCCGCACCAGCAGTAAGTGCTATTGCATCAGCCCCGCCAAGTGCCATATAATATGCCCCGATATATTTAATTATACGGTATGCAAGTACATCCAGTGCATTAGAAGCATCTTCATTTCCATTTTTTGAAGCTTCAATAATATCCCTGCAGTCATTTGATACACCGGACAATCCATACACACCAGACTTTTTATTTAAAACCATAGTCATTTCACTAACACTTATATTTTCTTTCTGGCAGATAAACTCAATAATTGCAGGGTCAATATCACCTGAACGTGTACCCATAACAAGACCTTCAAGCGGCGTCATCCCCATGCTTGTATCAATTGATTTGCCATTTTTAACAGCAGCAATGCTTGCACCGCTTCCTATATGGCATATTATAAGTTTTGAATTTTCATAATCAAGCCCTGCAAGTTCTGCAAGCCTCTTTGAAACAAAACTATGGCTTGTCCCATGGAAACCATAACGGCGTACGCCATATTTACTGTAATATTCCTTCGGCAGTCCATATAAATAAGCCTTTGCTGGCATTGTCTGGTGAAATGCTGTATCAAAAACTGCAACATGCTTAATTCTTGGCATAGCCCTCTGGCAGGCACGTATACCAAGAATATTAGCAGGATTATGAAGCGGGGCAAGGTCATTACATGTTTCTATTTCCTTAATAATATCCTCATCAATCACAACCGAAGAAGAGAATTTCTCCCCTCCATGTACAAGGCGGTGTCCTATAGCATGTATCTCATCAAGCGAACTAATTACCCCGTCTTTTAAATCTGTAAGCATATCAAGGACTTTGCTAATAGCAACTGCATGGTCTGGAAGGCTTGTTTCTGTTTCTGTCTTTTTGCCGCCTGATTTATAAACAATCTTTCCATCAAACCCAATGCGTTCACAATTTCCTGATGCTTTAACCTGCTCTGTTTCCGAATCAACTAACTGGAATTTAAGAGAAGAACTTCCACAATTTACTACTAAAATATTCATTTCCATTACCTCCATGATTAAATCACATAAACTTAAATTTAGTATACTTTATAAGCTTTTCTTTGTCTAGTGCAACATAAATATTTTCCATATCCCTTCCATTTATATAAAATTATATACAATAAGTAACTGGCATAGTGTTGTAAATATATACAATAATATTTGCCAAACATTAGTAATATTATATATTTACTTTTTCTGTTTTTAGATATATGATATACAAGATATTAAAAACAATCTATAAATTAATATATTGTAAATAAAAGCTGGTAGACTTTAAACCTTGTATATGCTAATATTTATTAATAAAGGAGGCACGTGAAATGACCAATAATGAACTGCTGCTTGCTATATCTGACATGATGGACCAGAAACTTGACACAAGATTAAAACCCATTGAAACAGATATTAAGTCAATGAAAGAAGATATCAATACACTAAAAGAAGATGTTAGTTCCCTCAAAACCGATGTCAGCATACTCAAAACCGAAGTGGCTATAATTAAGGAAGATGTTAATTCTCTAAAAATTAATTATAATACTTTAAGCACAGAAGTTAGTAATTTAAAAGATGATGTTAATTTATTAAAAACTGATGTGCTTAGTATAAAGTTATTCCAGGAGAATACCATTCTTCCAAGGTTAAATACCATAGAATCATGCTATACAGGTACTTATACAAGGTATAAAAATTATGCTGACAAAATGCAGCCAGCTTTTGATGATGTTGATTTACTGAAGAAAGTTGTATCTGAACATAGCAAAAAATTAGAACATCTGGCATAACCTGCTGTGACTACTGGATATTACCAAATATTAAATGCAATATAGAAACGAAGGTTATTATGAAAACTACTGGCATTATTGCAGAATACAATCCTTTTCACAATGGGCACATACACCAGATTGAAACTATACGCAGACAGACAGATACTGGAATTATAGTTGTTGTGATGAGCGGGAATTTTGTACAGCGTGGGACTCCTGCTTTTACTGATAAATATTTACGTACTGCAATGGCTCTTGCAAGCGGGGCAGATTTCGTTTTTGAACTTCCTGTTATTTACGCTTCTGCAAGCGCAGGGCTTTTTGCCCTTGGTGGCATAGCACTTCTTGAAAGCCTTGGCTTTGTTGACAGTATATGCTTTGGTAGCGAGTGTAATAATATGGCTGTATTAAAACAGGCAGCGGATATCCTGCTTAATGGTGGCAGCCAGTTTAATTTTTCCATAAGCCAGTCCGTCCAGTCGGGTATCTCATATCCTATGGCACAGCATATGGCAATAAAAAAGCATTTTCCTGGCATTGCAGATAATATATGTGAAGAGGCAGCAAAGCCTAATAATATTCTTGGAATAGAATATTTAAAGGCACTTGTATTATTAAAAAGCAAAATCACCCCATATACTATACAAAGATGTGATAGCGGATATAACAGCCAGGACTATTCCCTTAATAAGGGTAACTTTATTTCTGCTGCTGCTATAAGAAATGCGTTTATTAATGAACCAGAACCATTAAATGCTGTTTCCCCTTTTATTCCTTTAAATACATTGGATATCCTTTCACAAAACAGAGACCGCATAAATATAAATGAAAATATGTTTTCTGGTGTGCTCTATTATAAATTAAGGGAAATTACATGTACTTGCGGTGATAAAGAAGCTGTACAAAGGCTGGCTGGATTTCTTGATGTTTCAGAAGCACTTGCTGGCAGGATTATAAAAAATATGTGTAATTATAATACATTTACAGGGTTTGTACAGACACTTAAGACTAAGCAGTACACTTACAGCAGGGTCTGCCGCTCACTTATCCATATACTGCTTGATATACACACATATGACTACAATATAAAACTTCCTTTATCAACTGGAAACTGCATTAATCCATTACAGGTTACACCATATGCAAGGCTTCTTGGCATGAATAAAGACAAAAGCCATGTTTTAAAAAAGATAAAAAATACTGTACTGGTTACAAAAACTGCTGATGCCACACGCCTGTTCCAAAACAGCAGCATTTTAAAACAGCATGGCATGGAAAGCTTTGCCAAAAAGACATTTGAAAAAGATATATTTGCTGCTGATTTATACAGGCTGGTATCTAAACAGGGAAACAATCCCTGTCCTGATGAATACAGGGCTGGTGTTATTATTAAATAGGTTATACAAGGTTACAGCCACACATGTGAAAAAATTTTTTTTAATTGTATTTATTCTGTATTTCTGTCAATAATATCTATATAACAATTAACAATTCCTCCTCCGTAACAAGCAGGAAAAATGCTGCCATGTATAACAACATGGCAGCATCCATAACCTGCATTTCTGCAAAATATTATATTTTATTTATAGAGTTCTACTAACCTCTGTAAGTGCTCATAACGTGCCTTTGCAGCATCCTCTGACTCTTTAAAGAGTTTTTCAGCACGCTCTGGGAATGGCTTAATAAGACGTGTATAACGTGACTCATTATTAAGGAATTCCTGGTATGAACCATCTCCTTCTTTAGATGAAAGAGTAAATGGATTTTTGCCTTCTGCTTTAAGTGCAGGGTTGAATGAGAATAAGTTCCAGTATCCTGATTTAACTGCTTTCTTCATCTCATCCTGGCAGTGGTTCATGCCACCCTTAGCGATACCGTGGAGTTCACAAGGAGCATAGCCAATTATAAGTGAAGGGCCATTGTAAGCTTCTGCTTCTGCTATAGCTTTAACTGCCTGTGCAGGATTTGCACCAAGTGCAATCTGTGCTACGTAAACATAGCCATAGCTCATTGCAATTTCTGCAAGGCTCTTCTTGCCAATTTCCTTACCTGCTGCCGCAAACTGGCAAACCTCACCAATATTTGAAGCCTTTGATGCCTGTCCGCCTGTATTAGAATACATTTCTGTATCAAATACCATAACGTTTACATTCTCGCCTGATGCAAGCACATGGTCAAGACCACCGAAACCGATATCATATGCCCATCCGTCACCACCGAATATCCATACAGATTTCTTAGCAAGGTAATCTTTCTTGTCAAGTGCTGCCTTTGCGTCAGGGCATCCAGCAGCAGCTGCCTTTTCAAGCTCAGGTATAAGAGCCTCTGTTGCAGGTGCATTAGCCTTTGTATCATCCTTTGTTTCAACAAATTTATCTGCTGCCGCTTTTAACTCTGCTGAAGCCTTGTCAGAAGCTGCACATGCCTTTACAGACTCAATAGCCTGGTCACGCAGGTACTTCTGGCCTATATGCATACCAAGACCATGCTCAGCATTATCTTCAAACAGTGAGTTAGACCATGCAGGTCCTTTCTTGGAATCCTTATTTACTGTATATGGTGATGTTGCAGCAGGGTTGCCCCAGATTGAAGAACATCCTGTAGCATTTGAAATATACATCTGCTCACCAAAGAGCTGTGTAACCAGACGTGCATAAGATGTTTCTGCACAGCCTGCGCAGCTTCCTGAGAACTCAAGGAGAGGCTGGTTATACTGGCTTCCCTTAGGTGTTGTATCAGCAAAACCGCTGTCTTTCTTGCCAACATTAGCAACAAGATAGTCAAATACTGGCTGTTCATCAGCTTCTTCTGCCTGTGGAACCATCTTAATAGCGCCTTCAGCAGGACATACTGTTATACACTCACCACATCCCATACAGTCAAGAGGTGATACACTCATTGTAAACTTGTAGCTTGTCTTCTTAGACTTATCATCTGCTGTCTTAATATTAGAAGGTGCAGCACTAACCTCATCCTCTGTAAGAAGGAATGGACGTATTGTAGCATGTGAGCATACAAACGCACAGTTATTACACTGTACACACTTCTCAGGGTCCCATGTAGGAACTGTTACAGCAGTACCACGCTTCTCATATGCAGAAGCACCTGTTTCAAACTGTCCGTCAGGGTTGTCAATAAATGCAGATACAGGAAGGCTGTCACCATCCATCTTAGAGATTGGTTCCATAAGGTCTTTAACCATCTTAACAACCTCTGGACGTCCTGAAAGTTCTTTTGCAGGAGCATCAGGAGCAGGATTCTTCCATGAGTCTGGAACTTCTACCTTATGGACAGCATCTACACCAGCATCAATTGCTTTGTAGTTCATCTCAACTACTGCATCACCCTTTTTGCTATATGACTTTTTAGCAGCCTGTTTCATATAATCAACAGCTTCATCAATAGGCATAACGTCAGCAAGCTTAAAGAACGCAGACTGGAGGATTGTATTGGTACGCTTGCCCATTCCTATTTCAATAGCCTTGTCAATAGCATTAATTGTGTAAAGCTGGATATTATTATCAGCTATATATTTCTTAGCACCAGCATCTAACTTAGACTCAAGTTCATCATCAGACCACTGGCAGTTAATCATAAATACGCCGCCTGGCTTAACATCCTGTACCATCTTAAAGCCATTTACTACATATGAAGGGTTGTGGCAGGCAACAAAGTCAGCCTGGTTAATATAGTAAGGGCTCTTAATAGGATTATCACCAAAACGGAGGTGTGAAATAGTTACACCACCTGTTTTCTTAGAGTCATACTGGAAATATGCCTGGATATATTTATCTGTATGGTCACCAATAATCTTTGTAGAGTTCTTATTAGCGCCAACAGTACCATCACCGCCGAGACCCCAGAACTTGCACTCTTTTGTTCCTGGTGCTGATGTAATAGGAGCCGGCTTAACTTCTGGAAGGCTTAAGTTAGTAACATCATCTACAATACCAATTGTAAAGCGTGCCTTAGGCGCATCCTTTTCCAGTTCTTTAAATACTGCAAATACAGATGAAGGAGGTGTATCCTTTGAACCGAGGCCATAACGTCCGCCTGTAAGGACAATATCATTAAGCCCTGCTTCACGGAGTGTAGCTGCTACATCAAGGAAAAGAGGGTCACCTAATGAACCTGGCTCTTTTGTACGGTCAAGTACCGCAACCTTCTTAGCTGTCTTAGGAAGGACTTTAAGTATAGCCTCTGAAGACCAAGGACGGTATAAACGTACTTTAATAAGACCAACCTTTTCACCTGCTGCTGTAAGGTAATCAATAACTTCTTCTGCAACGTCGCAGATAGAACCCATAGCAACAATTACACGTTCAGCATCTGGAGCACCATAATAGTTAAATAAGCCATAATCTGTACCTAACTTCTGGTTTACCTTGTCCATGTACTTCTCAACAACTGCTGGAAGTGCATCATAAGCTTTGTTACATGCCTCGCGGTGCTGGAAGAATACGTCACCATTTTCATGTGAACCACGTGAAGCCGGATGCTCTGGGTTAAGTGCATGCTTGCGGAATTCATCAACTGAATCCATTGGGCACATTTCCTTAAGGTCTTCATAATCCCATTTTTCGATTTTCTGGATTTCATGGGATGTACGGAAACCATCAAAGAAGTTAATAAATGGAACTTTGCCTTCTAATGCTGCAAGATGTGCAACAGGGCTTAAATCCATAACTTCCTGTGGATTTGTCTCTGCAAGCATTGCAAAACCTGTCTGGCGGCATGCATATACGTCGCTGTGGTCACCAAAAATATTTAATGAATGTGTTGATACTGTACGTGCTGATACATGGAAAACACTAGGTAACTGTTCACCAGCAATCTTATACATATTAGGTATCATAAGAAGAAGACCCTGTGATGCTGTGAATGTTGTAGTAAGTGCACCTGCTGCAAGTGAACCATGTACTGTACCGGCAGCGCCTGCCTCAGACTCCATCTCTACTACTTTAACTGTGTTTCCAAAAATGTTCTTCTGTCCTGCTGCTGACCACATATCTACAGAGTCAGCCATAGGGCTTGAAGGTGTGATAGGATAGATACCTGCAACTTCTGTGTAGGCATATGCTACGTGTGCTGCTGCTGTATTTCCATCCATTGATTGTTTAGCTCTAGCCATCTTAATTTTTTCCTCCTTAATAAAGTTCTTTCTCATATTTTATCACTTAGTGTCTGAAAAGTAAAGAAAACTATATGCATTTTTACCATATTTAATTAAAAAAACGGGGATTAATAGTGTATAATTATTAAATTTTTATAAATTAATAACCAAGCTTGACTTTGCCTTTAATATTGAATAGAATAAATATTTGTTGTTATCCAGTAAAATAATGCAGTTTTGAATTCCTGCATCCTGGTTAACAAGTATTGTATATATAATAATACATTTCCGGATAATTTCAAGAAGAAATATTAACCATATAAACCAAGACAGGAGGAAACAATGGGAATTAATTATATAACAAAAGTCAAGACACCAGATGAACTTAAATCAGAGTATTCTTTAAGAAAAGATTTAGCAGAATTGAAAGTTAAGAGAGATGCAGAAATTGCAGATATTATTACGGGAAAATCAGATAAATTCCTTGTAATTATAGGCCCTTGTTCAGCAGATAATGAAGACGCTGTATGTGATTATACAAGCCGTCTTGCAAAGGTACAGGAAAAGGTTGCAGACAAAATCCTGCTTGTGCCAAGAATATACACTAATAAGCCACGTACGACCGGCGAGGGCTACAAAGGCATTGTACACCAGCCAGACCCTGAAAAAGCCCCTGACCTGCTTGAAGGCATAATTGCAATGAGGAAAATGCATTTGCGTTCAATAGAAGAAACCCACCTTTTTGCAGCAGATGAAAT
The DNA here is from genome assembly GCA_910588655.1 of uncultured Lachnospiraceae bacterium. Lineage (GTDB taxonomy): Bacteria > Bacillota > Clostridia > Lachnospirales > Lachnospiraceae > Butyribacter. Next base: position 73,149 of record CAJUPJ010000016.1, read on the forward strand.
GCTTTATCCTGAAAACTGGCCTTATGTATCAGATATACTTTCATATGTTGCAATAGGCGCACGTTCTGTTGAAAACCAGCAGCACAGGCTTGTTATAAGCGGGCTTGACATTCCATGCGGCATGAAGAACCCTACAAGTGGTACATTAAGCATTATGCTTAATTCATGTATTGCTGCACAGTCCGGGCATACATTTATGTACCACGGATGGGAAGTAAAAACAGACGGCAACCCCCTTACACATACAATACTGCGTGGCGCTGTCAACAAGCATGGGCAGTCACTTCCTAACTACCATTACGAAGATTTAATGTTATTAAACGGAATGTACCAGAAACTGGATTTAAAAAATCCTGCCTGTATAATAGATGCTAACCATGCTAATTCAAATAAATGTTATTACGAACAGCCACGTATAATATCAGAAGTAATGCACAGCCGCAATGTTTCACCTGAAATAAAGAAACTTGTTAAGGGCGTAATGGTTGAAAGTTATATCGAACCTGGAAACCAGACTATACATGAGCATATATATGGCAAATCCATCACAGATGCATGTCTTGGGTGGGAGGAGTCGGAAAAACTTATATATGAAATTGCCAGTAAGCTGTAAAAAACGGACGGTTTCCAGTGCCAGAGCCAGAATATTCCATACAAGGGGTAAGCTTCTGCTACGCCAGTATAAAACAATGTCATTTAGTTAAGGGGAATTCTAGAATTTAACCATTACTGGATGCGCTGGCAAATCCAAAGTGCCTTCCATGAAAAAAGCACGCTCCCGCTTGAACGTCACACGCAATGGATGCATAAAGCCCCATAAAACGGGGCTTAAGCACCAGCGGTTCCGTACAGCTTTTTCATGGAAGCACATTTGGAATTTGCCAGCTAATCTACTCTTTGGTAATTTATAAAAATATTTTCCACCCGTACTCTTAACTAAATGACATTGTGCTATGTCAGGCTGCACAGCAGCACATAAAGCCCCTGTCTGGAATGTTAATGGCATCTGGCACATCAAACCTGTCATTGCAATTACACTAAAAACAATAACAACAAGATAACTGTCAATTATGAGGGGACGGAGGGTATTCTGCCAGCCACTTATTACATAGTGCAGAATATCCACCACATATAATTTATAGTTATTCTGCTGTTCTATGTTTTGCTGTGGATTTATGATAACAGGTTTTGTGTGCCAGATGCCAGTAATATTCCATAAAAGGGGTACTTTAAGCCCGCCGGCATTTAAGCCATGTATTTAATGTTACGAAAGAAACGCCAGTTTATTTTGGAACATTAAATATATGGCTTTATGTGCCGCTGCGTGGCTTACCGTAGCGGAAGCGTACCCCTTTTACGGAAATATTCTGGCTCTGGCACAGAAACCGTCCGTCTGCCAATCCACACACAAACACCAGATAACTATAAATTATCCACATTGACTTTTGGTAAATTCCATGTTACAATCTATTTAAAAATATTTTTAAATAGATTATTTAAGGACAGTTATGGGAATTGCAAATATTTTTAAGGTACTTTCTGACCAGTCCAGGCGTGATATTCTTGTTATGCTTAAAGAAGGACGGCTTACAGCGGGTGATATTGCATTAAAACTGGATGTATCACCTGCGGCACTCTCCTACCATTTGAAATTATTAAAAAATGCAGGGCTGGTTATTGAATATAAATATAAGAATTTTATTTACTATGAATTGAATACCACTGTATTTGATGAAGTTATTATGTGGATGCAGCAGTTTGGAGGTGGAAATAATGGAAAAAAGACAAACAAAGAAATTTAAGCTTTTATGGATTGTTACTCTCCTGCCTTTAATTATTACAGCAGCAGCAATCCCGTTTATGCAGGACAAAGTACCTATGCACTATGATTTTAATGGAAACATAGACCGCTGGGGCTCTAAATATGAGAATTTTATTTTTCCAGTTATAATTATAATCCTTTCAATATTCTGGCAATGCTTTATAAACCATTTTAGTAAAAAACAGTCTGCGGATTTGCCAGATAAAACAAGAAAAGAAGCCGCCAGCAATGAAAAAGCTATATATATTATAGCTGTTGCTATGACAGCAATGTTCTGTGTAATTCAGTGTTCAATTTTATACTCTTCATGCCAGGCATCAAAAAATATTATAAGCTTAACACCTGGATTTTACCGCGCTACCAATATATTATTAGGAATTTTTATAATAATTATTGCAAATTTTATTCCTACTGTAAAGAGAAATTCTTTTTTGGGATTACGTACTATATGGAGTATGGAAAATGACCAGACATGGCTTGACAGCAACAGGTTCTGTGGAAAATTAATGGTTATAGCAGGAATTGCTATTATTATAGAAACGTTTTTTATAGAAGGGCTGGCATCTGTTATAGTTATGACGGGAATAATTATTGCTGCCAGTATTGTTTGTGTTATCTACTCATATTATTCATATAAAAAATATAAGTAAACACAGCTAAACCATATGTACCAGGAAGGCGGGGATAAAATACCTGGCAGGTATTTATCTCCACTTTCTCTGTTACCAGCAAACTAGTAACTAACCTTTTCAGTATCATGGTTGGGGTCTTCCCCAATACGGACAATAGCATTATAAACACATGCTGTTATCTCTGCATCCATCTGTATTGTAGATGCATCAAATTTATGTATCAGTTCCCCTGCCAGTGAATGAACATATCTTGGTGGAAGCCTGTTTAATGCAAATGCGGCAATATCAATTTTGCACTGGTCGCATTTACAGTAGTCCGTTGTCTGCCATAACTGGTCTATCTTTGTTAAAACAGTTTCCTCCATCATATTTGTCAAACCTTCCATTTGCTACTCCTATCTGACGTATACGCCCGTAATACTATTACCAGATGTAATTGTTTCCTGATACTATATATTTTACTCCCAACCACAATGCAATTCAAGATAAAATTACAAATTTATTAATAACCAAAATAACTGTCTATACCATCTGCCATTCCCTTTGCCATTTTATTCTGGAATGTTTTCTTCTGCATTTTCCTGTCTTCTGCACTGTTACTCATAAATCCCATTTCAATAAGTGTAACTGGTATTTCACTCCAGTTAGTACCTGTAAGGTCATCCCTGATAATGCATCCCCTGTTCCTGAAACCTGTTACATCACAGTAGCTGTCCAGAACTGCTTTTGAAAGCTTTAAGGATTTTTTACTAAGCTTTCCAACATATGGGTTGGATTTGGAAGGATAAAGCGCACTTGCACCTCTTGCTGATGAAGATGCTGCACTGTCGCCATGTATACGTATATAAATATCAGAACCGCTTTTATTTGCCTTTACAGCACGCTTTTTATTACTGATATTAACATTATTCTTTGTACGTACCATATATACTTCATATCCCCTGTCAAGAAGTTCTTTCTGCAGCTTTTTGGCAACATCAAGTGTAAGCTGGTACTCTGGCACACCTGTTGCAACGCCTGTTGCACCACCTGCCACTTTAGCCTTCTTAACAGAAGAACCTGGCCCGGCAGGCTCTGTTGAACTGTCACCCTGTTTCTGGTGTCCTGCATCTATTGCAATTTTCTTCTTACCTTCAATATCAACAGTATATGAAATTATATCACTTGCACTTTTTGCATAAACAGTTACCTTGCCTGCCCTTTTGCCCTGCAATACCCCGTTCTGGTTTATAGCAGCACGTTTCCTGTCAGATACAGACCATATAATGCCTTCTTCCCCGCCTGTTACAGCAAACTGGGATTTTCTGCCAGCCTTAAGCGAAGATACTGTCTTTGAAAATACAAGTTCTTCTGTTTCCTCCTCTGTTTCTGCAGCACTTGAAACATTAAGGCTGCTGCTTATCTTGCTTATGCCTAATGTTGTTACTGCTATAACAGACAGCACTATAATTCCTGCCATAAGTGTTATTTCACGTTTTAAATCCTTCATTATAACCTCATTCCCGCGCCACCCTGCGCATACTATGCTTCTATATACCTTAATGCCGTCTGTTATTCAAATGTGCCAAACTCTGACAATGGGTATATCCTTAATATTGCCCTTCCTTCTATATTTTCACGTTTAACAGGCCCTACTTCCTCATACCTGCTGTCCTCGCTTACAGTACGGTTATCACCAAGTACAAAAAACTCATCATCACCAAGCTTTATTGGCTTTTCTGCTATTCCCGGGTCTACAATAGGGTCTTTGCCAAAATTCTCTTCTATTTTCTCATCATTTATGTAGATGTCTTCGCCCTTAATCTGGACAGTTTCACCAGGAAGCCCTATTACCCTTTTAATGTAATAATCACTGCTTTCACGCCCATGAGGGTAAAAAACTATTACATCGAACCTGCCAGGGTCAGTAAAATGGTATGAGACTTTCTCAACCAGCAGGTTTTCACCATGTTTTAATGTGTTCATCATGGATTTCCCGTCAACAATAGTCCTTTGCAGTACATATTTAGGCACAAATGCTACGCATATAACAATTATTGCAATATAAATACATAATTCTATTATACTGTTGCGCAGCCTCCTGCCAACAGGTATTTCTTCCTGTTTCTTAGTATTACTGTCTGCAGGCTCCTGCCTGTTGTCTTTTGTATAACTTTCTTCTGTATCTTGTACACTGTTCTGTGTATTTTCTATACTACTAAATTCATTATCCATTATAATACCACCTATAATAACAATTAATCTTCTACAACATCCTCCAGCACGTTTATAACATCTTCTTCCGCTGTCGCTGTAACTGTATCTGCTATATCTTCAACAGCGCTGCCTGTTTCTGCCGGGGTTTCTATAGATGCTGCTTCCCCCGCTGTATCTTGTATTTCTTCTTTATCTGATGCACCATCTTCTTCTGTCTGTCCATTATTATCTTCTGCTGTTTCCTGGACATCATCTGTTTCCTGGCTTTCTGCTGCCCTTTCTGCTTCTGCTGCTTTCCTTGCCTCCACTTCTGCTGCTTCCTCTTCACTTAAAATGCGGATTTTAGAATTATTAAGTTCATCAATAGCAATAGACAGAGGCTTAGGGCATTTTGGTGATACATATGACTCTGCACCATCTATAATCTGGCGTGCCCTCTTTGAAGTAGCAAGAACTATGGAATATCTGCTGTTTACAACAGGTGCTTCACCAGTTTCAACCTCACTATTAACTAACTTCATTAAATCTGTGTATGATGGATGTAACATAAAATTCTCCTTTCAGTTTAAAATATAAATATTACATATTACACATTATTATCCACTATATCCATTATTTATTCCAGCATGCCCCAAAAGGACACCTGGCATCCTGGCACAGCCACACTGTACTAATTACTGTAACTGGCAAAATCCCTGCTTATATTCCCTATAAGCTGCTGCTGGTTATTCTTCGTAAAGTGTAATGACTGCAAAAGACAGTGCATCTGTTCTACACACTCCTCTAACCCGTCATTTACAATAATATAATCATATTCTTTCATATAGCTGCATTCCTCAGCTGCCCTGGCAATTCTTTTTTTAATAACTTCTTCCGTTTCAGTACCACGTTTAAAAAGGCGTCTTTCCAGTTCTGCTACATGAGGCGGTGTAATAAATACTAATGAAACATCTGGAAAATCTTTTTTTACCTGCATTGCCCCCTGCATCTCTATTTCAAGAAGTACATCCCTGCCATTTTCTATCTGGCTGTAAACATAATCCTTTGGTGTACCATAATAATTATCTACATATTTTGCATATTCTATAAATTTCCCATCTTTTATCATCTGCTCAAATTCTTCTTTTGTCTTAAAGAAATAATTCTTTCCTTCTTCTTCTCCCTCTCTTGGCTGTCTTGTTGTTGCAGATACTGAAATTGCATAACCATATTTTCTAACAAGTTCATTCACAACAGTACCCTTACCTGCCCCGGAAAACCCTGAAATAACCGCAATTATTCCCTTTTTAGGCATCTTCATTACTCCTTTCTGCTGTCTGTAACCCCTCTGCCCTGTTCTCTATAGTTTCGGAAAGCAGTGCAGAAAGCACTATATGCCCGCTTTCCATAACAAGCACACATTTAGTTTTACGTCCGCAAGTGGCATCCACTGCAAGGTTATTGTCCTTTGCTGCCTGTACCATACGTTTTATAGGTGCTGCATCTGCTTTTATAATACTTACCACTTTATCCATATTTACTACATTGCCATATCCAATATTAACTAACATATACCTCCTCTTTCCTACTCGATATTCTGTATCTGCTCGCGTATCTTTTCAATTCCAGTCTTTAAATCAATAGCCATGCCAGACAAGCTTGCATCATTTGCTTTGGAAAGAATTGTGTTGGCTTCCCTGTTCATCTCCTGTGCGATAAAATCAAGTTTGCGCCCTGCTGGTTCACCTTTTGCCAGGGTATTTTCCATATTGGCAATATGGCTTCTTAAACGCACTGTTTCTTCATCAACACATATTTTATCAGCAAAAACAATAATCTCTGTAGCAAGTACTCCTTCATCAATTTTGGTATCACTGGTTAATTCAGCAACCTTGTCCATAAGTTTCTGCCTGTATTCTGCCACAATCTGCGGTGAACGCTCTTCTATCTGCCCTGTAAGCACCTTAATTCCTTCAAGCTTGGCTTTTATATCATTATACAGGTCTTCCCCTTCCCTCTCACGTGTTTCAATAAAACGCTGGCACGCCTTATGTACAGCATCCTGCACTATATCAAATTCACCACTGGCATCTTTACCTGCATCCTCAAGTGTAACTACTTCTGGAAACCTTGCAAGCATTGATGCAGTCAGGCATTCCTCTATCCCAAATTCTTCTGATGCATGTTTTATTGCATCCACATAGCCTTTTGCAACAGAATGGTTATACCTTACAGAAGAAGAACTGGCGGAATAATCATCATAACTAATAAATATATCTATTTTGCCACGTGCTGCATATTGTTTAACAATATTCCTGATATCATTTTCAAACACACTGAACTTCTTAGGCTGTTTAACACTTAAATCACAGTACCTGTGGTTTACTGATTTTATTTCAACACTTATTTTATAATCACAGCCTTCCGTTTCATAACGGCCAAATCCTGTCATACTTTTAACCATAACTTCCTCCGGCATACATTCATTAACTGCCCGGCACATAAATAAGCAACGGGCTGGTTTTATCTAATATAACTGGTTAATTATAAGGTAAAGCCTTCAATTAGTCAAGCTGGTCATCTTTATTTTTTTTACTGCTTTTCTTGTCATTTTTCTTATCTGCTTTCTTTATATTAACAACTGCCTTTTTTAATTTATTGTCAGTCTTTTTCTTTTTGCTGTTCAGTTCCCCGTTTGTATATTTTACATATTGCATGCCATTTACTGATTCTTCTATGCTTTTAAGGTCCATATACTCCCATGTGCTGTCTGAAAGTTCTTTCTTACGCAGTTTCATTGATATAAAATCCTTAATTATGCGGTATATTACAGCAAACAGCGGACAGCCCACAAGCATTCCCATTATTCCCCAGAAACCGCCAAAAAGCAGTATTGAGAAAAGTACCCAGAATGCGGACAGCCCTGTTGATTCACCAAGAATTGCCGGCCCTATAATATTACCATCAAGCTGCTGTATTACTATAATTAATATAAGGAAATAAAGTGCCTGTTTTGGGTCAACCAAAAGTATTAATAATGCACTTGGGACTGCTCCTATATATGGCCCGAATACTGGTATAACATTTGTAACCCCGACTATTACACTTACAAGCATCGTATAAGGAAGTTTAAGCACACTCATTGCAACAAAACATATTAAGCCTATTATTGCAGAGTCAACAATCTTTCCAGAGATAAAACCACTGAACATATTGTTAGAAACCCTTACATAGTATATAACCATATCTGCATTACGTTTCTTTAAAAGCCCGTACACAATCTTTTTAGCCTGTGCTGCAAAGACCCTTTTGCTCCCTAAAAGATATATTGCTACGATAAGCCCTATAAAAAGATTGTAAAGTACACTAAGAAATGCCGCCACCCCGCTTGCAAACTGCTTAGCATATGTATTTAAGTTAGGAAGGAGCTCTGTACGCAGCCATGGGATTACTTCTGAAGTCATCTTTTCATCAAGGAACTTAGTGCCTTGTAAAACAGCTTCCTGCATTGTATCTGCAATAAAACGGTTATTTTCTATTTTCTCCACAAGTTCCTTATAATAGGCATCTACTTGTCCCGGCAGGTTATTTACAAGTGCAACCATAGTTGTAATAATCTGTGGGATAATCATTATAAATAATACTACAATTATAAGAATTCCTGTAACCAGTGCAAGTGTAATTGTAATGCCGTTAAGCAGTCCTTTTTTCTTTTCTGGAAATTCTTTGCCTTTCCTTTCATATACTGCCATAATCCAGCGCTGGTACATTTTCATAAGCGGGTTAAGTATATATGCTATTACAGCACCATAAATTACAGGCTTAAGTATACCTGCAACATAAGAAATATATCCAAATATATTATCCAGATTAACTGCAAACAGATAAAGTACCAGGGCAGTTACTACCACAAGAAACAGCCCGAGCCATCTTCCAAAGGCTTTCTTAAAAATTCCTGTTTCCTGTGTATTGTTCTCTTTCATGCCTGACATATCTTCTCCTTTTCTGCAGGCATGGTGTATTACCTGCATTTATTTTTTATCTATTATTACTATACTTTTTTTTCAGGTATTTTGCAACATAAAATTACTTTTTACACATAGACGTTTAATCAGAACCACCCGTAAAACGGGTGGTTTGCTCTGCGGCTAAAAGCCTCTG
>CAJUPJ010000017.1 GCA_910588655.1 uncultured Lachnospiraceae bacterium
TTCTCTGTTGAGAAACTCGCTTCGCAGTCAACAGACTAAAGTCATATAACAAAAATCCCGGCAGGCAGTTATTTCTGCCTTGCCGGGATTTATTATATTTAATTTATTCCATAAATTCCCCATACTGCCTGAACCTCTTATATCTCCTGCCTAAAAGCCCTTCTATTGAAAGCCCCCTTAATTCTGGCAGGGTCTCACTTAATGCAGTTTTTATCTGGTCTGTTGTAAACTTAAGGTTATTCTCAATACCTTCTTTAGGTTCGTAAAAAATCCTGTCTACGATACGGTCTTTCATAAGGTCTTTTGCTGTCATCTTCATAAGTGTTGCTGCTTCTTCTACCCTGGACGAATCCCTCCAGAGTATACTTGCAAAACCTTCTGGTGAAAGCACAGAGAAAAGCCCGTTTTCAAGCATCCATACTGTATCTGCAACTGCAAGTGCAAGCGCACCGCCACTGCCGCCTTCACCCGTAAAAATACTTATAACAGGTGTTTTTAAGTTTGACATATCTTTGAGGTTTCTTGCAATTGCCTCGCCCTGTCCTCTTTCTTCTGCACCTATTCCCGGATATGCCCCTGCAGTATTTATAAAAGTTATTACAGGGCGTTTAAATTTCTCTGCCTGTTTCATAAGCCGCAAAGCCTTGCGGTATCCTTCCGGTCCTGGCTGGCCAAAATTACATTTTACATTTTCTTCCAGGTCATGCCCTTTCTGTATTCCTACAACAGTAACTGGAATTCCTTCAAAACTTGCAATACCTCCTATTACAGCACCATCATCTGCATAAAGCCTGTCACCGTGGAATTCCAGGAAGTCCTCAAATATATCCTCTATAAATTCTTTTGTATTAGGTCTCGCAATTTTTCTGGCAATTGCTACCTTCCTCATTGTATCATTCATAAAAATCCCCCATGCTGCTTCTATGCCTTGTCTGTCAGCTGCTATGCAGTTTTAATATAGTTGCAAGTTCTTCCCTTATTTTTTTACGGTGTACTATCCTGTCCGCAAAACCATGCTCTAGCTGGAATTCTGCCCTCTGGAAGCCTTCTGGCAGCTTCTGGTGTATAGTCCCCTGTATAACCCTCTGGCCTGCAAATCCAATAAGCGCCTTAGGTTCTGCAAGTATAATATCACCAAGCATGCCAAAACTTGCTGTCACTCCGCCAGTTGTAGGGTCTGTAAGCACTGTTACATATAAAAGCCCTGCTTCATCATGCCTTGCCAGCGCAGAAGATACTTTTGCCATCTGCATAAGTGATATAATCCCCTCCTGCATCCTTGCACCACCTGATGTTGTAAAAATAACTATTGGCAGCCTGTATTCAGTTGCATATTCAACTGCACGTGTAACCTTTTCACCAACTACTGAACCCATGCTTCCCATTATAAAATGGCTGTCCATTATGGCAAGGACTACCTCATAACCATCAATCTTAGCATGGCCTGTTACTACAGCTTCCTGTATTCCAGCCTTTTTCCGGGCATTCTCTATTACTTCATCATAGCCCGGGTATCTCATAGGGTTCTTTGGCTTCATTCCACTGTCAAGTTCTGTAAAACTTCCTTCATCACATGTAATGGCAATTCTTTCCTCTGGACTCATTCTGAAATGTGCATCACACTCAGGACATAATTTATACTCTGTAACTTCCTTTTTATAAATTATGGATTTACATGTATTGCATTTAATCCACATCCCGTCAGGTATAGATGGCTCATTCCGCTTTTTTCTTCTGTCATTCTTCCTTTTGTCCTCATTGCCATCCAATGAAAAATAATTCTTTTTACCAAATAAATTCACAGTATCATTCCTTCCACTCTGCTAAAAAAGATTCTAAAAATGAAGTATTAAAATTACCTTTCTGGTAATCTGGATTATTTAAAATACTATTCTGGAACTCTATATTAGTATCAATTCCATCTATAATAAATTCATATAATGCACGTTTCATCTTTGAGATTGCCTCTTTTCTGTTATTTCCATGGACAATGACTTTAGCTATCATAGAATCATAAAACGGAGGTATCTCATACCCTTCATATACTGCTGTATCTACACGTATGCCAAGCCCGCCAGCTGGTATAAGCAGATAATCAATAAGCCCGGGGCATGGTGCAAAATTACGTGACGGGTTTTCTGCATTAATACGGCATTCAATGGAACAGCCGTTTATTTTAATATCCTTCTGGCTAAAGGAAAGTTTCTTTCCGTCAGCTATATTAATCTGTTCTTTTACAATATCAACGCCTGTGACCATTTCAGTAATTGGATGTTCTACCTGGATACGCGTATTCATCTCCATAAAATAATATTCCTGTGATGCTTCATCGTACAGGAATTCAATAGTGCCTGCACTCTGGTATCCTGCTGCTTTTGCAGCCAGTACCGCAGAATTGCACATCTTTTCACGTACATTTTCTGGCAGCACAGGACATGGAGCTTCTTCAAGCACTTTCTGGTTCTTCCTCTGTAGTGAGCAGTCCCTTTCACCAAGATGTATAACATTGCCATGTGAATCACCTAATACCTGGACTTCTACATGCCTTGCTTTTTCTACCAGCTTCTCCATATACATTTTATCATCGCCAAAAGCTTTAATTGTTTCACTTCTGGCAGACTCAAAAGCTTCTTCCAGTTCTTCCTCTGAACGCACTATCCTTATGCCCTTGCCTCCGCCGCCGGCAGATGCCTTTACCATTACAGGATAGCCAAGTTTCTTTGCAACTTCATGTGCTTTGCCTGCATCCTCAATAACACCATCACTGCCAGGTATAACAGGCACACCTGCCTTTATCATCATATCCCTTGCATTGGATTTATTGCCAAGTGCATCAATTACCTGGGCAGAAGGCCCGATAAATTTAATATTACACTCTTCACACATAGCCGCAAATGTACTGTTCTCTGAAAGAAAACCAAAACCTGGATGTATTGCCTGTACTTTCTTTTCTACAGCAGCACATATTATATTATTCATATTAAGGTAACTGTCATGAACCTTTGCTGAACCAATGCATACAGCTTCATCAGCAAGCTGTGTATGCAGTGCCTCCCTGTCAGGCTCAGAAAATACTGCTACTGTCTTAATCCCCATTTCGCGGCATGCCCTGATTATACGTACTGCAATTTCACCGCGGTTGGCAATTAAAATCTTGTCAAACATATACCCCTCCAATCAAATGGCTGTATAAACCGCCACTAACCAATCATAAATACCAGTTCTGCCTGGGCAGCAACCTTGTCACCAACATATGCTGTCCCCTGTCCAATCCCGGCATTTTTCTTTAACTTTTCTATTTTAACTTCAAGACGGAGAGTGTCGCCTGGAACTACTTTCTTCTTAAATTTGGCATTTTTAATACCCCCAAAATATGCCGTCTTTCCTCTGAATTCATCCATTGAAAGTATTGCAACTGCCCCTGCCTGTGCCATTGCCTCAACTATAAGCACACCTGGCATAACAGGTTCTTGCGGGAAATGCCCTGCAAAAAATGGTTCATTATATGTTACATTCTTAATAGCTGTAACAGAATCACCCCCGGTTATTTCTTCTATCCTGTCAAGCAGGAGAAATGGCTGCCTGTGGGGGATAATCTCCATTATCTCTTTTATATCCATTGCCATAATTAATACCTCATTTCTGTGCTTCTTTTACTGCCTTTGTATTATGAAAGCCTGAAAAGTTTCTCACCAAATTCTACAAACTGCCCGTCTTCAACAAGGATTTCCACAACTTTTCCGCTCTTTTCACTTGTAACCTCATTCATAAACTTCATGGCTTCAATTATACATACAATATCTCCCTTTGAAACAGTATCACCTACATTTACATAAGGTGGTTTCTCTGGTGAAGAACTCTGGTAAAATGTACCAACAATAGGTGATGTTATAAAGTTCCCATTGTCTGCATCATCCTCATCCTTTGCTCTTTTATCCGCTGGCAAGGTATCTAAAATATTACTAGCTTCCTGCTTTTGCAAATCATCATTGCCAGCAGAAGGTATTTTGCCTGCCATAAATACAGCCTCCGGTCCTTCCTGTGCCTGGAAAGGAGGTACTTGAGGCATAGGAGGCATAGGTACTGCTTTGCCCCTGTTAAGACGTACAACTGCATTGTCAAGCTGTACTTCCATATCATTAAGGTCTGTCTTTTCAAATATGGCAATAAGTTCTTTTACTTCTTCAAACTGCATAATTTATATCCCCTCCCGTTAATCTTCCCATTTCTTAAAACAAAGCACGCCATTATGCCCTCCAAACCCAAATGTATTGGACAGTGCATAAACCGCCCCATCAGCCTTTCTTCCAGTATTTGGAATATAGTCAAGGTCACATTCCTCATCAGGGGTATGGTAATTAATTGTAGGAGGCAGGAAACCTTCCTCAAGGGCTTTTAAGCATACTATAGCCTCAATAGCACCAGCAGCGCCAAGCAGATGCCCTGTCATTGACTTAGTTGAACTTACAGGTGTTTTATATGCTTCATCCCCAAATGCAAGCTTGATTGCTGCTGTTTCTGACGCCTCATTAGCATGTGTACTTGTTCCATGCGCATTAATATATGCTACATCAGCAGGAGTTATTCCAGCTTCTTCCATTGCGAGCTTCATAGCCCTTGCTGCACCTGAACCATCAGGGGAAGGGGCTGTCATATGATATGCATCACAGGTTGAGCCAAAACCGGCTATTTCACCATAAATCGTTGCATTACGTGCAAGTGCATGTTCCAGTTCCTCAAGAATTAATATTCCTGCACCATCACCCATAACAAAGCCATCCCTTTCCTTGTCGAAAGGTTTGCACGCATCCAGTGGGTTTTCATTTGTTGAAAGTGCTGTAAGGTTTGTAAAACCAGCAATGCCAATTTCACATAAAGATGCTTCTGCACCACCAGCTATACACGCATCAAGATACCCATGTTTAATATTCCGGAATGCTGCACCAATAGAATGTGTACTTGTTGAACATGCTGTAACTATATTTTCACATGCACCTTTAGCTCCATAATGGATAGCAATATTTCCTGCTGCCATATTGCCAATTGTCATAGGTATAAAAAGCGGTGAAACCCTTGAAGGGCCTTTTTCATTAAGGCGTATTACCTGCTCCTGCATTGTCATAAGGCCGCCAATGCCAGAACCAACAATAACACCTGTCCTTAACGCCTCCTCCCCCTTAAGCTCAAGGCCGCTGTCCTCCATAGCCTGTGCTGCTGCTGCCATTGCATAAACAGAATATAAATCATTTCTTTTTATATCCTTTTTATTCATATATTTTTCAGCATCAAAATCCTTAACTTCTGCACCAATTTTTACTTTATAATCTGTTGTGTCAAATTTAGTAATCCTGCCTATTCCGCACACGCCATTCTTTATACCCTCCCAGAATGAACTTACTGTACTTCCAAGCGGTGTAACTGCACCCATTCCTGTAATAACACATCTTCTTGACATTTAAAACCTCGTTTCTGCGCTGTTTCTTTATTAAGGCAGGTTCTGTGGCTAACAGCGCATACACAAAAGCCTGCCTGGATTTGTTACATAACCATCCCGCCATCTACATTAAGTACCTGGCCCGTAATATATGTGTTCTCTGCCAGAAATACTGCTGCACTAGCAATGTCTTCCACCTGCCCATAACGTTTAAGTGGTATAGACTCAAGCATTCCTTTCTTAATATCTTCAGCAAGCACATCTGTCATATCTGTTTCAATAAAACCAGGTGCAATTGCATTGCATGTAACACCACGCTGTGCAAGCTCCCTGGCAGCAGACTTTGTAAGGCCGATTACGCCAGCTTTGGAAGCGGCATAATTAGCCTGCCCTATATTCCCTGTAACACCTGATACTGATGCCATATTAATAATAGCACCGCTGCGCTGTTTAAGCATAAGGCTGCTTGCATGGCGCACCATATTAAATGTACCTTTAAGGTTTGTATTTATAACCTGGTCAAACTGCTCTTCTGACATACGCATAAGCAGCATATCCCTTGTAATCCCTGCATTATTTACAAGCACATCAAGTGTGCCAAATTCTTTCTTTACATCTTTAACAAGCTGTGCTGCAAAACCAAAATCTGCAACATTGCCTTTTACTGGAAGGCATTTTACACCACATGCCTCAATTTCACTAACAACACCATCAGGCAGTGTACTGTGATAATTAAGTACAATATTACATCCCTTTTTTGCAAATGCAAGGGCAACTGCCTTTCCTATTCCTTTTGCTGCACCTGTTACTACTGCTGTCTTTCCATTTAACATAATAATCCCCCATACCGCCCAGATGTATTTTCCAGCTTGTCCCATGCTGCATTATTGCAGTCTGGATATAAATGAAAAACGCCACGTTCCTGCGGCACAAAATAATTAATTTTATAATTTCCTGTCCTGTTATGCATTAAGCTTTTCTATCGCCTTTTCAAGTGTAGAAGTATCTTCAACATTTACATTTGTAACGCCTTTTAAAATGCGTTTTACAAAGCCGCACAAAGTCTTTCCTGGTCCTAATTCAATAAATGTATCTGCACCTCTTTCATTCATATTACGCACAATCTGTTCCCATCTTACAGGACAGCATATCTGTTTCTCCAATATTGGCACAATATCATTTTCTGATTGTACTATTTCTGCATTTACATTTGTAAATACAGGTATCTTCATAGGTGAAATAGCCAGCTTGCGAAGCTCTGCAGCCAGCTTTTCTGCTGCCGGCATAAGCATCTCTGTATGGAATGGCCCGCTTACTTTAAGCTTTACTGCCATTTTTGCACCTTTTTCTTTTGCAAGTCCTGCTGCCTTTGCTACTGCTTCTGTCTTACCAGCAATTACAATCTGCCCTGGTGCATTATAATTTGCAGGTACTGCCAGTCCAAGCCCCATGTCTGCAGCTTCTTTGCAGGCTTCTTCAACTAACTCTGTGTCTAATCCTATAATGGCATACATAGCCCCCTCACCATTAGGGACTGCCTCTGCCATAAACTTTCCTCTCTTCTGGACAAGAGCAACTGCCTCTTTAAAATCCATAGCACCGCTTGCAACATATGCGGAATATTCACCAAGACTTAAACCTGCCGCCATATCAGCACGTACGCCGCGCTCTTCTAACACTTTCATGGCAGCAATGCTCATAACCAGTATTGCCGGCTGTGCAAACTCTGTATCCCCAAGTTTTTTCTCATCATTAAAACAAATGTCCTTTATAGAATAACCAAGCACTTCGTCCGCCTGGTCAAATATCTCTTTTGCAACTGTATAATTATTATATAAATCTTTCCCCATACCAGCATATTGTGCACCCTGGCCGCTGAACATAAAGACAGTTTTCATCCGCTCCTCCTCCGATATTATGGAATTGTCTGGCATGCACCGAAGATAAACACCGGTACTGCCAGACAACTTTATTTGCTATTAATTCTTATGACTTTCAACAAAATCAACTATATCTTTAACAGTAACAATAGCCTCTGGGTCTTCTACAGAGATGTCAAACTCATCCTCAATATCATTGATAATCTGGAATAAGTCCAAAGAATCAGCGTCTAAATCATCTTTAACATTAGTATCTAATGTGATTTCCTCTTCATCCTTGCCTGTCTGCTCTGCAATAATCTCCCTGATTTTCTCAAATACCATAATTTTTTCCTCCTAAAATTAAATTAATTTAAAAATATATGATACGCTGTTACAGCCTGGCTGCATACAGCGGAACATCCTACCATGAAACCAGCATAGTCCCCCATGTCATTCCCCCGCCAAAACCTGTAAGGATAACTTTATCGCCTCTTTCGATTAAGCCTTTCTCATTTAATTCATTAAGCGCTATAGGAATACTAGCCGATGAAGTATTGCCATACCTGTCTATATTCATATAAAACTTCTCATGTGGTATGCCCAGTTTGTTGGAAATTACATCCACAATCCTTGTATTTGCCTGGTGCGGGACCACAAACTTTATCTCATCTGCTGTTACACCAGCATTTTTTAATACCCTTTCAACACTCTTTACCACTGACTTTGTGGCAAACTTGAAAACTTCCCTTCCATTCATATTAACATACCATAAAGGGTCTGGTTCTTCCTTTTTATCATTGAATACATTCTTACATTCTGTATGGCCCTCTGTAAGTATATCATATAATTCACCTTTTGAACCAATTTCTTCCTCTATTATACCATCTGTCTGGGATTTCTCAACATATGCACCGCCAGCGCCATCACCAAAAAGCACACATGTAGAGCGGTCAGACCAGTCAACAATCTTTGAAAGTGTTTCAGCCCCGATTACTATTGCATTATTATATATGCCTGTCTTTATGTACTTATCTGCAATACTTAAAGCAAACATAAAACCGCTGCATGCGGCTGTAATATCAAATGCCACTGCATTTGATGCCCCTATCTCCTTCTGCACCATACATCCAAGTGAAGGTGTCCCATAATCAGCCGTAACAGACGCTATAATTATTAAATCTATATCTTCAGCCTTTTTCCCTGCCCTGCAGAGAAGCTGCCTTGCCGTATTAACAGCAAGTACAGAGGTATTTTCACCTGATGATATATGCCTTTCCTTTATGCCTGTACGCTGGGTTATCCATTCATCACTTGTATCTACTACCTTTGCCATATCATCATTAGTGATAACCTGTCCAGGGGCATATGCACCTGTAGCAATTATTCTTGTTGTCATAATACTGTTACTCCTATCTGGTATTCCGGTGTGCAGAACAAGTTACCGCCCTGCACTGGCTAATACCCGCTGCACTGGTGTTCTTTCTGCGCCACAAAGTTATTAATGTTTGACAGGACTTTTGCAAGTATATCCATATCACCATCACTAAGCCCTTCCGTCATGGCATCCACCATATCTGTATGGAACTTTTCATGTATATAATACACTTCCCTGCCCTGGTTAGTCAAACCAACTCTTACAATTCTTCTGTCTTTTTCACTTTTATATCTTCTGGCGTACCCTTTTTTGACAAGATTATTGATTGCAACGGTCAGTGTGCCAACTGTAATATGCAGCCTGCCCGCCACTTCACCCATGCTTTTATGTTCACCAGTCCCTATGGCTGCAATTGTATGGACTTCTGTCATAGACAGTTTTCCTTTATACTCCTCTGCAACTGAAACAGCCTCAACATGCAGGATATTATCAAAAATCCAGACCAAATCCGAATTAATTGTTTCTAAAGCTTTATCCATCCGATTTTCCCTAATAAGCATTTGCTTTGTAAATCAAAATATTATATAATCAAGGAAAGTATATT
The DNA here is from genome assembly GCA_910588655.1 of uncultured Lachnospiraceae bacterium. GTDB lineage: Bacteria > Bacillota > Clostridia > Lachnospirales > Lachnospiraceae > Butyribacter. The sequence continues at coordinate 9,276 of CAJUPJ010000017.1, forward strand.
CTATTATTATAGTGTTCGTCAACAGTTCATTTATTGTAATTTCTAATATATTTTTTGGGATTTTTTGTGCATAATGACAAAAATATCCAGATGCCCTATATAACTGCCATATCAGCTATTATATAGAATTATTCCATGTTTCCTTTTACTCAGTTATCATTCAAATTCTTTTTCTCTGCATTTATATCCTGTGTCAAAAGAAATATATCTTCTTTACTCCAATCAGCACACGTATCATAAAAAGACTGCTCTTTTCTCTTCTTATAAATCCGGTATGGTCTCTCTTCAGAATTGTCATATATATGACAAATATCACAAACACTAACTACTTCATGCACTAATGCTAGCGCTTTATCAAAACGGCTGATAATTTTATCATCTGGAACATCATGTCCACCTGCCTCTACCCGTGCCCTGACACGAAAAATGTTAATCATTGGGTCTGCTGTAAGGATATAATAACATCGGATAAAATACCCCTTTTCCTTTGCCCTTTTTAGCAAATTCAGATTTCTGTTTGTAGAAAGAACCGTTTCAAAACAGAAATCCTCCATATTTTGCAAATATTCTTCTCTCTGCTTTTCAGCCAATTTTGCAGCTTCAAAATCTGGGCATTTCAGTATTTTCTTAATTTCATCTGCATTAATATAAGCCATTGAAGGCTTCAATAATGACGTAAATGTACTTTTACCTGAACCATTTGGGCCAGCAAAAATAACAATCTCAGATTTCTTTTTTAATCCGTTCACTATAACTCCCCTTCCGCAACCGTTTCCCTACCTCTGTTTCTGTTCCGTCATTATTGCGTCTTACCACAACCTGTTTTTTTCTGTCATAAATTATAACTGGCGCTCCCATTGCTTTCAATTTTTCTATTTCAAGCCCTACTGCTGCATTTGCACGTTTTACTACCTGCTCATCTGTTATATAATCCAGACTCATATTTCATACCACCTTTCATTTTATTGACATTTTATCAAAAAAAGGAACTATATAGTAATACCTTTACCAGATATCCCAATACAGCCCCTCGTATTTATTAGTCTTCTTTTTTATCTGCTCCTGCAAGATGTTCTTCCCTGTGCTTTCTTAACAGTTCAAGAGTTGCCAGAAGCACGTCATCTTCCCAAGGCTTAGGTATAAGATACTTAACACCAATTGCACGCACTTCTTCAAGTGTACCTGAGTCACAAAGTGAACTCAGCATAAGAATTGTTACATCAGGGTCTTTCTCTTTTAATATCTGGGCTGTTTCAAGCCCGTCAATGCCTGGCATAATTATATCAAGCACCACCATATCCGGACGGAGCTCTTCATACATCTTTATGCCCTCTTCACCATTCTTTGCATAACCAATAACTTCATACCCATTTTCTTCAACAATATCTTTAATCTGTTTAGAAGCAAATGGCGAATCATCTACTACCAAAATAGTTGTTTTATCCATTTGTCATCCTCCTTTAAATTATGCACACTATTAATAGTAAACCGAAACACGGATTACCCCTATGTCAGTTTCATAATATAGAACTACATTCTTAGATTTTCTATCTTCTTCCCCGATTGTTTCACCTTTATCCAGGAACACCGGAACTGTCAGCCTTGATGCACCCCCTATTTTATTACTTATATTCGACAAAGCACAGCCACATACAATGTTTATATATTCATTAATATAAAGCAGTTTCTCATCATCAGAGGCTGGCGTCCCGCCATTCATAACGTAAATGATATGTTCATAAACATCAGATGAAATTTCGCAAACAACCAGGGAATTAAACTTTCCCTTTGTAAATACAGAACCGGTATAACTATTATCTCTTCTTAAATCCCCATCCGTTTCCCTTTTAAGATTTAATGAAGCTATTTTCTTAGATACCGATACGAAAGCACAATCGAAAATCTCATCTACCTCCATATCTGTCAAAGAGCTCCCTCCTTTAAATTCAGACATTAATTGCCTAGAAACCTCATCTTTGCACTAGTTGCCTTTTTATCTTTCTGTGGTGTAGTTGTAACATAAAGATTATTCAACGAATTTGCCATATTCTGCTTACACCCTGGGCAGAAACGGCCCGTAAGTATCGGTCTCCCACACTTTTCACATTCTATTGAAACACCCGAATCCTTAGTAAAACTCAGTCTTTCCTCCCTTACCCACTTCTTTATCTGCTGCATTGGAACATCATTTTCCTCCGCAACTTCCGGCATGCCTGCACCTGGATTATCATATATATACTTCCTCACCTCCATAAATTTTTCTTCCATTTCCTTTTCGCAGGCTGGACAAAGTGAATTGCCTGTATAGTCAAATAAATTTCCACATTTTTTACAATTTCTGACATCCATACCAGATACCTCCCTTCATTAATATCCTTTTCCTATACAAGTACATAAAAAATAGATACTTTCTATATGTGCACATTTTAAGACATAAGAACACTCTTCTATTGTACTGCCTGTTGTATATATATCATCTATTATTATAACACACTTAACATTCTGATACAACTCCCGGGTTTGCTTTACTGTTTCAAATGCTTTATACAGGTTATCCTTTCTCTCCCTGTCTGTAAGTTCTTTCTGGGGGACAGTGTCTTTCCTGCGTACAAGAAGATTATGTATAACCTGTATTCCTGTAAGCTCCCCTAATATGTCTGCTATAATTCCAGCCTGGTTATATCCTCTGTCCATCATTCTCTTAATATGTACAGGTATTAATGCATCTGGTGATATGCTTTCTATCCACCTTCCATAAGCCTCAAACATCTTATTTGCATAAAACTTTGCATACCCTGTCCTCCCATAATATTTAAAACCTTCTATGGACTTCTTCATATATTTATTATACACAAATACTGCCCTTCCACAAATAAATGAAGTTTCTTTTTTCATGCAGTCCATACAAAATTCCCCATCACCCAATAGCGGTTTGCCACATTTCATACAGAAAGGGCTTTTTACAAGTTCCGCCTTACTGGTACAGCCCTGGCATATGCTGTTATCTTCCCCGGCTGGCAGTACCCTGCCACATACCACACATCTTTCTGGATATATAACCCCTGCCAGGAGTTTCAAAGTTTCCTTGCCATATTTTACATACTTAGACCATCCCTCCAGTATCCATTTCCTCCATTTCAATTATCCGCTGGCAAAGCCCCGAATAACGTTTCTGTTCATTTACATTTCCTATCATCTGGCTTATAACTGCAGCACTTCCTACAAGTGTTACACATTTCTTAGCCCTGGTAACTGCCGTATAAAGAAGGTTTCTGTTTAACAGCATTTTAGGGCCTCCAAGTACAGGTATAATTACAGCCGGATATTCACTTCCTTGTGACTTATGTATCGTCACAGCATACGCAAGTTCCAGTTCATCCATTTCATTAAAAGCATATTTTGCAGTTTTTCCTTCTTCAAACTCAACTACAACAGCTTCTTCTATTTCTGATATGCTTTTTATTACCCCTGTATCACCATTAAAAACCCCTGTACCATCATCATATACATCACCAAACCTGTTAGATTTAACCCATTTTATCTGGTAATTATTCTTAACCTGCATGACTTTATCATTTTCCCGGAAAAGTATTCCGTGGAATTCTTTTTCCTTTTTACCAGGTGATTTCATATTCATATAGCCCTGTAAAATTTTGTTCAGGCTTTCCACACCAAGTGTGCCCTTCCTTACTGGTGTAAGCACCTGTATGTCATATGGCTCTGCATTAACATAAGGCGGCAGGTTTTTCATTATAAGCTGTATTACTACATTAATTACATCCTGTGGATTATCCCTTTCAAGATGGAAGAAATCCATATTTTTATTATCAAGTTTTATCTGCATTCCAGCATTAATTTTATGTGCATTAGTTACAATTTCACTTTCTGCTGCCTGTCTGAAAATATGGTTAAGTTTAACCACATTGCAAAACCCGGCCTGTATCATGTCTTTTAATACATTGCCCGGTCCTACTGACGGAAGCTGGTTAGCATCCCCTGCCATTATAAGGCGTGTTCCAGGCACGAGTGCCTTTAAAAGTGCATGGAGCAGGTATATATCAACCATTGAAAACTCATCTACTATAATAACATCTGCCTCAAGTGGCTGCAATTCATTTCTTTCAAAATGCATGCCGCCACCCTCAGTGCCACTTCCCCCGTTAACTCCAAGCAGCCTGTGTATCGTCTGTGCTTCCCTGCCAGATGTTTCTGACATCCTTTTGGCTGCCCTTCCTGTCGGCGCTGCAAGAAGCACCTCAAGCCCTTCTTCTTCCAGTATATTTATAATTGTATTAATGGTTGTAGTTTTACCTGTACCCGGCCCTCCTGTTATTATAAGCACTCCGTCCAGTGCTGCATGGTAAACTGCCTGTTTCTGCATCTCATCAAGCACAATTTCTTTCTGGTGGTTTGCCTGTATCCTTCTCCCAAGTTCTTCCATGTCAGCAGGGAAATGTATATTTAAGTCTAAAAGCATCCTTGCACAGTTTAACTCCATATAATAAAGCCTGCTTATATAAAGACGCCTTTCTTCTCCTGTTTCCTGTATAACAATCTCTTTATCAAGTGCAAGTGCATCCGTTTCATGTGCAACAATTTCCCTGTCTGTCATCAGGAGTTCTGTTGCAGCATCCACCAGCTCATTCTCAGGCAGGTAACAGTGTCCCTGCGCCCCTGACTGTTGTAATGAATAAATAATCCCTGCACGTACCCTGTACTTTGAATTTGGCTGGAAACCTGCTTTCTGGGCAATGGCATCTGCAAGCTTAAACCCTATACCTGATATATCTTCTGCCAGTTTATAGGGGTTTTTATGCAGAACCTCATAAATATCATCTTTGTAATATTTGTATATTTTTACAGCCATATTTATGCTTATTCCATAATCCTGTAAAAACATCATTGCATGACGTGTCTGCCTTTTTTCCGAAAACTGCCCTGCAATATTTACAGCCATTTTCATGCTTATTCCTTTAACCTCTGCAAGCCGCTCAGGTTCTTTTTCAATAATACTGAAAGTATCTGCGCCAAATTTCCTTACTATCCTTGCTGCAAGTGCAGGCCCTATCCCTTTTATAGCACCAGAGCCAAGATACCTCTCTGTTGCAAATTCATCATCAGGTGTTTTCTCCTCATAGCTTTCAACCTGTAACTGGCGTCCATAGTTCCTGTGGACCACTTCATTTCCCCTGGCTAAAAGGTATTCCCCTTCTGATACAAATGAAAAATATCCTACACAGCAGATTTCCTTCTCTTCCCCCTCCTCTTTTGAAGGGTCAGCCAGATATAATACCGTATAACCATTTTCTTCATTACGGAATGTAATACGGTCTACATACCCTTCGGCTTCCATCATTAAAAATACCAGTCCCTTCTGTGAAATATATGGTTTTATCCACTATAATCTTAATATATAAAGAACAAAGCCACTGCATAAAGCAGCGGCCCGTTTATTTCCGCAAAAGCAAAATGCAGATGTGTAAGTTAATCCTGCACCATCCATATCTGCCCGCGGATGCCAGGTACACCGCCCACCAGGGCGGACTTGGTAAAAAAGTTATGTCACGCCTTGTAACTTGTTACGGGGTATCTGGCTGGTTTTTATAAATTATATTGTGTTTTCATTGAATCATATAACTGCTGCGCCAGTCCTAACCCGCCGCCATCAACAATGGCATCAGCATACGACTGGTTAAGCATAGTGCTGAAATACTGCATATATTCGCCCTTTTCATCTTCATTTTCAAGGGACTTTTTAGACTCTTCAATTATCTTCTGTACAAAATATGATTCAAAATCCTTGCAGACTTCCATAAGTTTGTCTGCATCTTCTGGTGTGCCCATGCTGTCAAGCTTACTCTGTAAAGAAGAACCTGTAGAAGAATTAATATTATTATAATATGTATTATATATTGATGATGTGTCTAATACAGAAGCCATTAAACCACCTTACCCTTCTTTATTATGACCTGAGATTGTTTGCCTGCTGCAGCATTTCATCCGAAGCCTGTATTGCCTTGGAATTCATTTCATATGCACGCTGTGTAACAATCATGTCAACCATTTCATCCACCGCCTGTACGCTGGAATTTTCAAGATAACCATGTTTTACAATACTTCTCTTAAGGTTTGGGTCAAGCCCTTCTACCCTTGGCTCACCTGAAGCAAGTGAAGCACCAAGATAGCTTCCGCCAAGCTTATCAAGTCCTGAAGGATTGTTAAACTGTGTCATTCCTATAGAAATATTTAAAGGAACTGGATTGTTGTCATCACCCTTATAATAAATATTGCCATAATTATCAAAATACAGCCTGGAAGCATCCAAATCATTAGAAAATGTAATACGGTTGCCATTTGTATCAAGGATTGCATAACCATCAGCTGTTGAAAGTGTCATTCCAGCAGTATCAACTGCCAATATAAAATGCCCGTTTCTTGTATAACCTATTGAGCCATCTGGCATCTCAACCATAAAGAAACCTTCACCATTTATACCAAAGTCAAAATCACCCTCACTTGCAGTTAATTCACCATCACCATTATATGATGTTGTAATTGCTGCAACTTTAACACCCAGGCCAACCTGTGCACCTATTGGCTTAACAACGCCATTTGTGTCATTAGTCCTTTCCTGTATTGTCTGGTATAAAAGTGACTGGAATGCTGTTGTTTCTTTCTTGTAACCAGTTGTATTAATATTTGCCAGATTGTTTGATATAGTATCAAGACTGGTCTGCTGGGCTTTCATACCCGAAGCAGCAGTCCAAAGTGACCTCATCATATTAAAAGACCTGCCCTTCCCTGCACTAAAATCCAGGAATGACTCCTGGCATAATGCCACATAAATATTTTAATGCAATTACAGCTTGCCGACTTCAGTAACAGCCTTGCCAATAAGGTTATCCTGTGTCTGTATCATTTTCTGCCCTGCTTCATATGCACGTGTAATTGTAATCATTGAAACCATCTGGTCAATAACATTGACATTGGACTGTTCTGTAAAACCTTGCAGCATGCCTGCATACGCCTGCTTTACAGTTGCCCCGTTTACTGCCTTGTACATATTTTCACCATAAAGTTCAAGATAATTATAATCCTCAAAATCTGTAAGTGCTATCGTATCTACCAGAACACCATCTGCATAAACTGCACCGCTGTTTTTAATTGCAATCTCTGTTGCATCAACAGGAACTTGCAAATCACCACTGGCACTCTGCAAATGGTTGCCATCACAGTCAACTATAAAACCATCCCTTGTTACAGTAAACCTGCCATTGCGTGTATACATTGTCTCATCATTGCCATTGGCATCTGTAACCCTCATTGTAAAGAAACCATCACCTTCAATGGCAATATCATATGTATTGCCTGTTTCCCTTAAAGAACCCTGTGTCCAGTCCATATATGTTTCACCTATCTTAACACCAAGGTTCATATTGCCAATTGGCTCATCAAGGTATGCATTAGAACCATCCCTTATCTTAATTGCCATCATATCTTTAAAAGACTGGCTTGTAACATTCTCTGCCTTATAACCAACCGTAGCTGAGTTAGCCAGGTTGTTGGAAATAATATCCAGCCTCTTCTGTTCATTAACCATACCTGTATATGCAGTGTATAATCCTCTGACCATCTATAAATCCCCTTCCACACTAACAAACATATTGGCTGTGCCGCCACAGACAATACATAAAAACCCGTAGAAACAGGTTATTGCGTTACATGTATATAAATATATAAATTTGCCCACATTAATATATCGTCACTTTTTATTAAACCAATTAGCATATAACAGCCTTATATGCTGCAATTGGTTACATTTACCACTAATTTAAACATCAAACCTCTGTTTAATCATTATCATCACGCTTACCGCTAAGGAATTCCACAAACTTGCCAGTACCAACTGCAACAGCAGTCATAGGGTCTTCAGCGGTCATAGTAGTAATGCCTGTCCTTTCCTCTATAAGCTCTTCAAGCCCATATAAAAGGCTGCCTCCACCTGTAAGCACAATTCCCCTGTCCGCAACATCTGCTGCAAGTTCAGGAGGTGTCTTTTCAAGTACACTGTGTACAGCCTCAACTATCTGTGATGTAATTTCTTTTAATGCCTCAAGGGTTTCATCAGATGTTACTGTTATAGTCTTAGGAAGGCCAGTAACAAGATTGCGCCCCCTTACGTCCATAGTTTCAACTTCAGGACGTTTATATGCTGAACCAATTTTAACCTTTATATCCTCTGCGGTTCTTTCACCTATAAGCAGATTGTGTGTTTTACGCATATAGCGTACAATGGCTTCGTCAAAGTCATCGCCTGCAACCTTAATAGATGTGCTGACTACTGTGCCTCCGAGTGAGATAACAGCAATATCAGCAGTACCGCCTCCTATATCTACAATCATATTGCCACATGGCCTTGCAATATCAATTCCTGCACCTATAGCTGCTGCTATTGGCTCTTCTATAATCGCTACTTCCCTTGCTCCTGCTTCATATGTTGCGTCTTCTACGGCTTTCTTCTCAACTTCTGTCACCCCGCTTGGCACACACACACTTATACGTGGTTTCCTGAAACGGGTCTTGCCACATGATTTCTGGATAAAATAACGAAGCATCTTTTCAGTTACAGTATAATCAGATATAACTCCCTGGCGTAATGGACGCACTGCAACAATATTGCCTGGCGTACGGCCAAGCATAAGCCTCGCATCTTCCCCAATAGCTTTAATTTTATTAGTATCTCTGTCAAATGCAACAACTGAAGGTTCTCTTAAAACAACACCTTTACCCTTTATATATACAAGCACATTAGCTGTGCCAAGGTCAATTCCGATATCACTGCCAACCATTAATTTTCTCCTTTCAACGCAACTTACTACTCTATTTTTTCCAAAGTTAAACTAAATTAAACATACACTTTAACATTATATACCATTTATTGCAAATTTAAAAGTGGATTTTTTATAAATTTCCGTACAGGCATTGCAGCGCCTGTTATTTTTATTATAATACACCTTTTGACTAAAACGCCAGCTTGTTTTATAATATAATTTGTACAAAACCACAAAACATGCCAGACTGGAGGCGTTTATATGCAAAATTCCAAAAAGCTGAATAAAGAAATATCTCTTATAAGCAGGTATGCAGGCTTAAAATGTTCTAAATACATCCTGCTTATGCTGCTTGCAATTATATATTTTCCAATGCGTACAACACCAACATATATTTTCCTGGCAGCAGTTTTTGCCCCTCTTTTCCTCGGGCTTGCTGCAAGTATCTCACAAAACCAGCAGGACACAGAGGAATTTGTCCTTCCATATACAGCTGGAAAATACAATTTTACAATGACAAAATATAAAAACGAAAAATACGGCTACCTGCTGAACTGCTTCCTGCTTCTTTTATGGCAGGCTGATATAAACCTCCATAACCTTTATACAATGCCTCTTAAAACTGTTCCTGCATTTATAATTATTGTGTACACTTTAGTACGTATAATTACTGGAATTTTTATTAAATACAAAATAAAATACGATTTTACAAACCTTAACCTGTAAAAACCGCACCATCCCAGACAACCTAAAAGATGGCAAGATAAATACTCTAATTACTTATCTTACCATCTTTTTATGTCATATTTATATATTATATATTACTTTTATATTACTTTTTAATTAAGAATTACCTGTTTCAGATATTCCCTGCTGTCCCCAGCCCGTTTTCAATATTACTTATGTAACCATCAAAATCAAATTCTTCAAAAGGATTTGACGGCGTAACCATACCTATCATACCTGCTGCTCCGGAAACGCCTGACGCCTGTGTCTGCGTTGTACCAGAAGACAAGTTCTTATTCAATGCCTGTGCTGTTAATGAAGATTTATCCATAAAATACTGGTAAATCTCCTGTACAGTTTTATATGAATTTGTTGCGGACTCGCCTGCTTCTTCTGCTTCTTCAAGTGCTTCTGAAAGCTTCTGTGCCATATTGCCTGCCTCGCTTGTTTCTGCATTAAGGTAAAGCTTTAAAATAGATGAAAAGCTTGACACCATGCCAAGAGAACCAAGACCGTCACTGCCAGAAATCCCCAGGGATGAACCAAGAAGTGATGAAAGCCCTGATAAAGAACCTGCCTGGCTAACCACACCCATAAGCCCAGATAGTCCAAGCCCGTCACCGGAGTCCTGTGTACTATTGCCTGCCAGTGCCTTAAACATAGTGCTTGCTGAATTATTATTTATTAAATACTGGTAATATAAATCTTTTTCACTAAGGGACGATAATGCACCTATAGCTGATAAATCTGCCATATATCCACCTCCATTAAAACCAATTAATAAATGTATATTAACACAAAATATAATAAAATCCAAGACAATTTAGTTACATAATGCTATAATGTTTAAAAACAGCAAAAAGGCAGGTGTAAATTATATATGGGCAAAACCAGCCAGCAAAAAGAATTAATATTTAATATAAACAAACCGCTTATTTTTAACTGGGCAGGTGAATTTAAAGCCCCTTCTGCCAACTGGCAGCATCTGTCACGTACCCTTTATGATTATGAGCTTATGTTTGTAACTAATGGAACTCTTTATATAAAAGCAGATGATACAGAATATGAAATTCCGGAAGGCAGTTATATTATCCTGCCGCCACTTATACTGCAGCAAGGCTATAAACCATCATGCTGCACTTTTTACTGGCTTCATTTTGCCCAGAATGAGGGGGAAGTCATGTTTTATGATGCAAGCTGCGCAAGCAAAGAATACCGGGTATGTGCCAATGGGCAGCTCCGTACAGAATACCTCCTGCTTCCAATGTCTGGAACTGTCCCGTCACCTGAGCGGCTGGCTTTAATGTTTAAACAGCTTCTGGATTTTGAAAAATGCTACCAGAATAAAAGTTATAACGATTTTTATTTAACATCAATTCTTCTGGAACTTAAAAGCCAGCTTCTTGAAACTTGTAACCAGACACCAGCACCTGAAATACATAACCGGCTTTGTAATAATATAAAAGAATATATAAACTGGCATATCTGCGAGCCTGTTACAGTTGCAGAAATTGCCAGTTACTATGGCTACAATCCACGTTACCTTTCTGCACTTTTTAAAAGCTGTACAGGAATTTCCATTAAAGATTATATTATAAATGCCAAAACTGTACAGGCAAAAAAACTGCTTGAAGAAACCAGCAGTACAATATCCCAGATTGCTTACAGCATGGGCTTCCAGGATAACCACAACTTTTCAAAATATTTTAAAAAGGCAACAGGTATGACGCCCTCAGAATACAGAAGCCTTATTTAGCTGCCTGGCTTGAACAAAAGATAAATCTTCTCTTTGTTATCTTCTGAATTAACAAATGCTAATGACGAATAATCCATGTTGTCATTTTTTAATAAAGCAAGAAACATTTTATGTTTATTGTCATTATAAACATTGCTTATACTAATATATTTTTTAGTTTCTATTTGTTTCTGGCTTCCTTTTTCTTCTTCCCATAAATCTATTTTGTCCAGAGCAAAAGCAGCTTTTTCATAAGATTGTTCTATAACATCATAAATAAACTTCCTTTTATCTACACTGTCAATATAAATACTGTTTCCATCAGAAGAAACACAGACAAATGTAGCATTGCTGCCTTGAAGGCCTCCAAGCCCGTTCTGTTTAAAATCAAAATATCCATCAAGTTTTCCAGATACCAGGTTAAATATATAAATCCCATTATCATCGTAAACAATTACTTTCTTTTCATCAGCAAAGCCAAGCCTTGGCATATCTGCACCAAAATTACTTTTTGAAACTTCTTTTAATTTCCTGTCTAAATCAGGATTGCTAGAAGGCAGCACAGAACTTTCCGCTATATTTTTTTAGAATTATTGCTATTTTTATTATTATTTTGTATATATTTATATAAAATAAAACAGCCCGTTAATGCCAGAACAGACAAAACTGTTACAACAAAAAACCATATTTTTTTATTACTCTGGCTTTCATTCCCTGCCATATTATACCCCTATGTTTTAAAATTATATTACCCAGCCCTATCTGCAATCCAGTATTTTAAATTGTATATTTCCATACATCCCGTTTATATCAGGAACATATAATATATCTAACTCTTGCCCACAAATCCCGTTTTTCATAGACTGCCATACATCATTTCCATACCGGCTGCATACTGCACTTCCTGTACATCTTTCTGCATTAAAATCAACTGCATCAAATACCTTCCCTTCATCTTCAAGCTTAATCCTTGCAATCTGGTTTTCCTTTCCACACATATGGACAGATTTTATAATAACACCACGCTTTGCAAAAACAGCCCTGCTATTGGCTTCCCCAAATGGTTCAAGCCACTTAAGCTGTGTGACCAGTTCCTGGCTTACATCTTCAAGTTTTACTTCTTTATCAAATACAACTTTTTCTATAAGTTCATCTGGCAACAATGTACACTGGCTGTTTAAAGTGCTGCGGAATTTATCCAGGTTTTCTTCTGGAAGTGAAAATCCTGCTGCCATTGCATGTCCTCCAAATTCAGTTAAAAGTTCCTGGCATTTCATTAATTCCGACTGCATATGGTAGCCCGGCACAGAACGTCCTGACCCCTTTAGCCCCCGTTCAGCTTTTGTAAGTATATATACAGGACGGTAATACTTTTCACGCACCCTGCCTGCCACAATTCCTGCTACACTCTCATGGCAGTTTTCAAGATAGATAACAAGCACTGGTTCTTTTTGTATATCAAAACTTCCAACCTGCCGGTCTGCTTCTATTTCAGCCCTTGCTGTCATATCCTTTCTTTCATCATTATAATTAACAAGTTCCTGCGCACGGGTTATGGCATCCTCTTCATTATCTGCAAGCAGAAGTTCCATTCCCTTAGCAGCATCTGAAAGCCTGCCTGCTGCATTAATACATGGCCCTATCCTGAAACCAAGGTCTCCCGCATAAATATCCCTGTCAAGCTGTAATTCATTTAAAAGTGCATTAATTCCTTTATTCTTTAAAATGCTTCTGTCTGAAAGCAGTTTTAGCCCATTACTAACAATAATCCTGTTTTCATCTGACAGCGGCACAACGTCACATACTGTAGCTATTGCCACAAACGGAAGCAGTTCTTCAATATAGCTTTTATTATTTTCCTGTTCAAATATATAGCTTAAAACCTTATATGCCACTCCTGCCCCGCACAACTGCGGAAATGGATAATTACAATCTGGCTGCTTTGGGTTTACAACTGCATCTGCTACAGGAATAACAGGAATACCATCTTCTGATGGTACTTCGTGGTGGTCTGTAAGAATATATGTAATGCCAAGCTCCTTTGCCCTGAGTGCTGCATCTGTTGCCGAAATACCATTATCACACGTAATTATAGTACCAGCCCCGTCAGAATACGCTTCATCAACCATATAACTGCGTATGCCATATCCATCTTTTACACGGTGTGGAATTCTGTAATCTGCATTGCCTCCCAGCATAGAAATTCCCTTAACTAATATATATGTAGACATTATCCCGTCAACATCATAATCCCCTATTACTCTGGTTTTAATGCCTTTTGTTATAGAATTCTTTAACAAATACGCAGCTTGTACCAGGTTTTTCATAAGTTCTGGTTTATACATAAGTTCTAAATCTGGAAAAAGATACTTGTCCATTGCTTCCCATGTATACAGCCCTCTTTTAACAAGAACTTCTGCAAATATTTCTGTTACATTATAACGTGATGCAATCTTAGCAAGGTCAGCATTGCATCTTTTACTTACCCATCGTTTCAAAACACTTTCCTCTCCTTTGTTTATTTCAGTTTATATTATAGCATATTAATACTTTGTTTCAATACATTTTGCATCTTTCCGGTTATCCTTTTAACTAAAAATTATCCTATCCTTGACATCATACCCAAAGATATCTATACTGTTTTATGAATTTGGATAATTTTGTTTTCTGTATATTTATATTTATATATTGGAATTTTATTAATTGAAAGGACTGGTTTATTTTGTTAGAACATAAAGAACATTTTCATGGAAGTGACCTTGAAAAAATTGAAGTTGTATATGGCATTAAAAAAGAAGATATTACAAGTTTTTCTGCTAATGTAAACCCACTTGGGATTTCGTATAAACTAAGGGAAGAACTCTCCTCACATATTGATGCAATTACTACTTATCCCGACAGGGACTATACATCCCTGCGCAAATGTATTGCAGAATATGTACACACAGATTACAGGAATATCCTTACAGGCAATGGCTCGACTGAGCTTATTTCACTTGTTATACAGATTTTAAAACCTTCTAAAGCTTTAATTGCAGGTCCTACGTATTCCGAATATGAACATGAAATTTCACTTTATAACGGACATTCACATTATTTCCGTTTACAGGAATATGATAACTTTAACTTAAATCTTGATGCACTTTCCCAGGCATTAACTTCTAAAATAGATTTATTTGTAATATGTAACCCAAATAATCCTACATCTTCACAAATTGACAGGACTGTTATGCGTAAAATACTTGATATTTGTAAGGAAAAAGGTATTTTTGTAATGGTTGATGAAACATATGTTGAATTTTCAGATGAATATGAAAACATTACTTCCATACCACTGGCTGAATACTACAATAATATAATTATACTGCGCGGGATTTCCAAATTTTTTGCTGCCCCAGGGCTGCGCCTTGGATATGCTGTCTGCGGAAACCACCAGCTTCTTAAAGAAATGGACAGCCGCAAAAACCCGTGGACTATTAACTCACTTGCTGCCATTGCTGGTGAAATAATGTTTAATGATGAAGAATATATAAAGAAAACTAATGAGCTTGTTTCCTCAGAACGCAAACGCATATGCGGGATTTTAGAAAAAGTTCCAGAAATAAAATACTACAAACCAAATGCAAATTTTATACTGCTCCAGATATTAAAAGATAATATTACATCAGGGGATTTATTTGAGGCTGCAATAAAAAAGGGATTAATGATAAGGGACTGTTCAACATTCCCATTTCTTGATAATAAATTTATAAGGTTCTGCTTTATGAAACCAGAAGAAAATGATAAACTTCTTAAAGTTATTATAGATACTCTTCAAAAATAAATTTAAAAGGGGAACTCTTATTATGTTCCCCTTTCTATTTCCACAATTTCCATTCCAAATGCTTCTATTTCCATATCTTTTCCATCTATAAATATTTCTTTTCTGCTTGTAGTATTGTTAAATATAAACTTCCACATCTTCCTGCCATCAGTGCTGTACCTGTATGTTATTTCAATACCTGGTGGAAGTCCGTCTATATACTGTATACCTGCCTTACCTGCTATTACTTTTGCAAGTGAAATATATGACTGCCTGTCCATTACTGTTCCTAAATAGTATACATCACCTTTTCCATAACAGTTATGGGTCACAGCCGCAGTCCCTTTATAAAATTTCCCTCCATATACTGCAAGAGGGACTGCGCTTGTGCATTCCAGCAAGTCACACCACTGTGTACAATAAGGTTCTTCACCATCCTGTTTATTATACTTCTGTTTCCATTCTTTATTAACAATATCAAGTTTTAATTTACTGTTCCCGACAGGGTCATATTCTGCCACATGTACCCCTGCCAGTTCTGAATATACTGTTGGAAGCTGCTGCATTACACATTTATTATATTCATCTTTAACACTTGTACGGTTAGTAATTATAACAACAGCACCATTTCTGGCTGCTTTATACAGGTTTTCTTCTACTTTATGGTTTGTTATAAATAATGTCGGGGCAGCTATTATTTTATATGCGGATAAATCTTCCTTTTCACTAATTATATCCACTCCAAGCCCTATTGAAGCAAATGCATCATGTAATGACTTTAACTGACCAAAGTAATGCAGTCCTTCTGTTTGTGGCTGCAGTTTCAGTGCATATTCATGTTCAGCTGAATATAACAATGCTACGCTGTTTTTAGCCTGGCTGCCTGTTACACTGCTATACTTTACAATATCAGCACAAAGCTGCTTAAACTCTTTAAAACGTCTTCCTGGCACATTACTATGGTCTATAATTCCATGCCAGAACATTTCTGCACCTGATACAGCACTCCTCCACCTGAAATGCAATACCGCATCTGCACCATGTGCAACAGCCTGCATTGCATATCCCCTAAGCATACCAGGTTCTGGTGTCTGTGACATAGGAGACCATCCACCCGTTGCCCCGCTTAACTGTTCCATTATCCAGAAATTTTTCTTTTTTATTCCTCTCATTAAATCCAGATGGAATGAATGGGAATATAAAGTTTCATTATCTTCTGGAAGTTTCAAGGCAGGATAATTATCATATGATACAAAATCAAGTTTCTTGAATAATTTATAAAAATCTGGCATATTTTCACATAACCAGCAGTTAGTTGTAACCAGGGCGTTTTTATCAATAGATTTAACCAGGCTGTACTGGAATTCTACATAATCTGCTGTGCTGTCAGATGCAAACCTGTTAAAGTCCAGCGTATGCGACGGGTTGAGCCATTGCTGGTGCTCACCATAAGGAGGCTTTACCTGGCTGAAAGAAGAAAACTCTCCGCTCCACACATTATTGCCATATGCTTTGTTTAGATTTTCTATTGTTCCATATTTTCCAATTATCCATTGGCGGAATTGGTCTTCACAGACAGGACAAAAACAATGGTTTGCTTCAAGTTCATTATCAATCTGGTATCCAGTTACATACTTGTTGTCCTTGTAGCGCTCCACCATTTTTATAATAATTTTTTCTGCCAGTTTGCGGTAAACAGAGCTGTTAAGGCATCTGTGCCCACGTATGCCTGTTGGTATGCGGTTTTTATTCCTGTCCACTTGTATTACTTCAGGATATTTTTCAAAAAGCCATTGTGGCGGGGTAGAAGTTGGTGTACATAAAAACACTTCAATACCTGCTTCTGCAAAAAGGCTTATTATTTCATCAAGCCATCCAAAGGAATATACACCCTCTGATAGTTCAAGCCTGCCCCATGCAAACTCTGCCATGCGCACAATATTTACGCCTGCTTCTTTCATAAGTTTTACATCATTTTTCCATAAACCTTTATCCCAGTGTTCTGGATAATAGTCAACACCAATTTTCAGCCTGTCCGCCATAATCCCCTCCAAATACAGATACCATATCCAAGAACATTTTATCTGTCCACAATACTTTTCTTTATTTCAATAATCTGGTCACGTAATTGTGCTGCAAGCTCAAAGTTTAATTCTGCTGCTGCAACATTCATCTTCTTAGAAAGTTTTGCTGCAAGTTTTTCCAGTTCCTTTATACTCATTGACTCAATATCTTTCTTAATTTCATCTGTGGAACTTTCCACCTTTTTAGATATACTTATAATATCACGTACTGCCTTTTTAATAGTCTGTGGTGTTATTCCATGTTCATCATTATACTGTTGCTGTATTGCACGCCTTCTTTCTGTTTCATTTATAGCATAGCGCATTGAGTCTGTAATCTTATCAGCATACATAATTACACGGCCTTCTGAATTACGCGCGGCACGCCCTATAATCTGTACAAGTGATATTTCTGAACGCAGAAATCCTTCTTTATCTGCATCCAGAATGGCAACCAGTGCAATTTCAGGAATATCCAGCCCTTCTCTTAAAAGGTTAATCCCGACTAGGACATCAAACACATCCATGCGCATATCCCTTATAATCTCTGAACGCTCAAGTGTATCTATATCTGAATGAAGATATTTAACCCTTACACCAACTTCCTTAAGATAATCTGTTAAATCCTCTGCCATACGTTTTGTAAGGGTATTTACCATGACCTTATTGCCATCACCAACGGTTTTCCTTATTTCAGCCAGCAAATCATCAATCTGCCCTTCAACTGGCCTTACAAATATTTCTGGGTCTAAAAGCCCTGTCGGCCTTATAATCTGCTCCACCCTCGCAAGTTCATGTTCCTTCTCATAGACATTAGGGGTTGCAGATACAAACAGCATCTGGTTGATATGCTCCTCAAATTCTCCAAAGTTTAATGGTCTGTTATCAAGTGCAGACGGAAGCCTGAAACCATAATCCACAAGCGTTGTTTTCCTTGACCTGTCACCTGCAAACATTCCTCTTACCTGTGGTATTGTAATATGCGACTCATCAACTATAATCAGGAAATCATCTGGGAAATAATCCATAAGTGTATGTGGGGTTTCCCCTTCTTTTAAACCTGCCAGATGCCTTGAATAATTTTCTATTCCTGAACAGAAACCTGTTTCCCTCATCATTTCTATATCAAAATTAGTTCTTTCTGCAATTCTTTGTGCCTCTAACAGCTTGTCTGAACTTTTAAAGAAACGCACCCTTTCTTCGAGTTCTGTCTCAATTTCATGTATTGCCCTTTCCATGGCTTCATGGTCTACCACATAGTGTGATGCAGGAAATACAACCATATGCCCAAGCTCTGCCTTAACCTCTCCTGTAAGCACATCTATTTCTGTAATCCTCTCAACTTCATCACCAAAGAACTCAACCCTTAATGCCTTATCAGACTCTGAAACAGGAAATATCTCCAATACATCCCCATGAGCCCGGAAAGTACCACGCTGGAAATCCATTTCATTCCGGTCATACTGTATATCAACAAGCCTGCGCATAACCTCATCCCTGTCCTTTACCATCCCTGGTCTTAATGAAACAGTCATATTCTGGTAATCAACAGGGCTTCCAAGCCCATATATGCATGAAACACTTGCAACTATTATTACATCATTTCTTTCTGTAAGGGCGGCTGTAGCGGAATGTCTTAGTTTATCTATCTCATCATTAATAGATGAGTCTTTTTCTATATAGGTGTCAGAAGAAGGAACATATGCTTCCGGCTGGTAATAATCATAATAGGAAACAAAGTATTCAACGGCATTATCCGGAAAAAATTCTTTAAATTCACCATATAATTGAGCCGCTAACGTTTTATTATGTGCTATAACAAGCGTTGGTTTGTTTAATTGCTGGATGACATTCGCCATAGTGAAAGTTTTACCGGAGCCTGTGACACCAAGAAGTGTCTGGAACTGGTTGCCTTCTTTAAACCCTTTTACTAATTCTTCGATTGCATGGGGCTGGTCACCAGTTGGAACATATTGTGATACTAGTTCAAAATGGTCCATAAAGTTTCCTCCTTATAAATTATCTTTTAAGTTCTTTCGTCCAGCCTTTAGCACTTTCTGAAAGAACACCTATCTGCTCTATTATTTCATATTTAATATCTGCCATATCTGTAAATCCTCCTTGTCAGAACCAGCAATACCAAACTTATTCACAAAGTCATCATAACCATTTATCCAGTCAAACTTTGTATCATTTGATACTACCTGGAAATGAAGTTCTCCGCAATGAATATTGCAGGTTTGCAAGCAATTCATCTTTATTTTATATCAAATTAACACCAGGCTTTACAAACCTACACAGGCTGTTTTCCATACTTCTCTAAATAAGCCGTTGCCTGTTCCACAGCTTCCGCAATCCTGATTGCCATAGAGCCGTCATCATAACTCTGGCACTCTAGCAGATAAATTTCATTTCCAAAAATGTCATTGATTACGGATATAAACAGTCTTTTGTGTTTACTTTTCATGGTTTTAAACACATTATCGTAATCAGATGTCTTTTTGGGCATTTTCTTTTGTCCTTTCACAATATTTCTCCAGCCTGGCAATAATAAAACCAGCCAATGCAATATAAGATATATAGCCGCTTAATTCTAAAATTATTGTCTTTATAGTATAACACCATATATAAAAAAAGTACAGAACAAGTGTTTAACTTGCTGTACTTTTTTATTATATAATTTCCAGTTATCCTTTTCCATCCCCACACAAACACAAAACAACTGTAATTATCTTATTTTTTATAATGAAATATCCACTGGTTTATATGCAACAGGCGGCGGAGTTATGCCATCCTGTACACCACCGTTTACACTCCCTGCATTTTCTACATTATTATCTGTCCCTTTTGTTCTTTCTTCTTTTCCTTCCTCTTTCTTTTCTTCTGCTCCTTGCACATCTTTACCGCCTGGCTCTGCCTTTCCAGCTTCTTTCATTTCCTGGTTTGCATCTGCCAGTATACTTATCTGTGCAGAAGAGGCTTCTGTAGCTTTATTTTCAAGTTCTGCAATTGCTGCCTGCTTTGCTTCTATATTCCCTCCCTTGTCAAGTTTTATCTCTGTTTTCAGTATATTTGCCATGTCTTTCATTTTTCCAGCAACATTTCCCTGTACTTTTGCATGCTTTATAGAAAAATCTGCTGAAAGCATTGCCTGCATGCCTGGCTGTGAGAAACCGTTTCTCTTTTCCTGTGGCTTTGGTTTCTGGTTCTGCTGCATGGTTAAATCCGCTTTCTGCGCCTGCTGTTTCCTCTGTTCAATCTGATGTTGCATTAACTGTTGCTGCAGCCTTGAAATTTCCTGTTGTATTTCCTGCCTTTTCTTCATTTTTTCTTCTAACGGCATTTTGTCATTAGAAGAAAGTTCCTGAAGCTGTTTCTGTGCATTTGCTATCTGTTTCTGGATACTTTTGCCTGTGGCATCCATCTGTATGCCTCCACCCTGGTATCCTTGTATACTATTGTTTGCATTTGTAGCATTTCCAACTGTCATCATAACTTTTCTCTCCTTCCGTTATCAATATATTGTCATTACAAATCTTTAAATATGGCAGCCCTGTGCCATTATTTACTTTTTCGGAAGATGGTTCTGCAAACTAAAGCATCATTACGTGAAACGTCCTTTTTATGTTGTAAATTGTAAACCAGTCCTTTTATTCCGCCATTAACATAATACAAAGACAGAATTCCCCATCACTTAATACAATATCTATATCACCAGAATATTTTCCTGCAATCCTGCGTATATTAGGCAGCCCATAACCATGACATTCTTTTTCATCTTTAGATGTAAGCGGAAGCCCGTTTTCCTCATTCCAGTCCAGATTACCTTTAAAACTGTTTTTTACCTCTATCATATAGGCATTATTCCTGCGGTATGAAATAACAGATATACTTCCTGTACTTCCTATACTATCCCTATTATCCCTGTCTGTATTTTCTAAAGCGTTTTGTAAAGCATTATTTAATATTATGCTTATATCAAATACATCAATCCCAGCCCCTTCAGGATAATAAAATTCTGAGCAGAAGCTAACCCCGGCTTTCCCTGCCTCTTCTTTTACCTCCTGTAAAATCACATCTGTTACAGGGTTTCCGCTTTTTATCCCTCCTGCTTCCATGTTAAGGTTATCTTTTAATTTTGCGCTGTAAGCTGCTGCCTCATGCGCTTTATTTCCAGCATAAAGCCTTTCAAGTACAAGTATATGGTTTGCCATATCATGCCTTATACTACGTATATCATTATAAAGGCTTTCCACATGTTTAATATGTTTCCTTATATTGCCTGCCTGGGCAGCAAGCAGCCCCGCCTGCATGTTTTCCTCCTGTTTTGTTTTAATATCATGGTATAATACAATAACCACTATAATTGTAATAACAGATGCAATACAATATAATAATACCATTGCATCATAAATATCCAGCTGCCTTCCAGCTTCAGCTATGGAAAAAATGCGGTAATAATATATAATCTGGTATCCTGTTATTCCCATAAATAAAGGCATTGCCAGCATAAACAGTTCCTTTTTTGACATATCTGCATGTTTCTTCTTATAAACTTTTAAAATACATAAACTTCCAGCCACTGTAAATAAAAGTTCCATAAAAATGTAAAATATACAGACTAAAATATATAAAAGCCCTGTATATTCTGTATGCCTTGCCATATAATTAGTTTTTAAAATTAACTCATATAAATTATCATATAAAATTTCTGCTATTGCAGCAGCAAAACAGTTTAATGTAAAAAACACTTCCACAATAAATAATTTCTGGTTATAATTTTGTTTTTCCTTAAAACAAATAAAAATAAAAACAGCCACAATGCCAGTAATATACGCTGCACCAGCTTTAATAACCAAAGGCATAAAATAAAGCACAGACATAATAAAACAATATAACATACTGGCATATAATGCTGTTTTTTTCTTTCTTAAATAGCGCCTGGCAAACCATCCAAAGCAGCATCCTCTTATAAATATTTCCGCACAAACTACAACATCCTGCATTTTACCTGTTTCCTTTTCTATGGTTATGCCTTAAATAACACTGGACAAAATCTTTGTATTTCTGTTTTGCCATAAGCGCCTGTCCCCTTTTTAAGTAAATTACAGAAGAATTATATTTACTGATATAATCAAAATTTATAAGATATGCCCTGTGCGGACGGTAAAAACCATCTCCTGCCATCTTCTCTAAATCCTTCATCTTCCCATAATACTCTATATCTGACTCCATTGTATGCAGCAATATTTTGCGGTCAAATACTTCTGCATATACAATATCTTCAAAATTAACTGGAATATGCCCGCCATTAGTAGTAATTATAAGAGGAGGCAGTTCCCTTTTAATGTCTGTACCTGGTATTTCCATTTCCCTGTACTGCTTTTCAGCATTTTGCAATACTTCCCTGAATTTTAAATCATCAAACGGTTTAACCAGGTAATGGAATGCACCTACATCAAAAGACTGGAATACATAATCCCCTGTTACAGTCACAAAGATTATAATTACCTTACTGCTTATCCTGCGCAATTCCCTGGCAGTCTGCATGCCATCTATGCCCGGCATTTGTATATCAAGAAACAGGATGTCTGGAAGCATTAATGCATCCAGTACCTCCTGCCCTGATTTGTATAATATAATATTTGCTTCCGGGCAGGCAGTTTTTACTTTATCTGCGATTAATTCCCTGGTTTCTTCCTGGTCATCACATATACCAACCTGCAAAACTACCCCTCATTTCTGTATTAGTTACTGCATATATTCAATTTGCAGTTTTTTCCTGGCTTCCATTAGTGCAAAGCCCAATAAATTCTGCCCTTTCCATTTATTAATATCAAACCTGTTTTCATCCTTCATGCTAATTCCAATTCCCCATATCTTGTCCCTTACTGCACACTCCGCAAGTATGTGTTCTCCTGTTTCCAGAAGTAAATCCCTGATTTCCTTATTCTGCCTGAACTTTTCTAACAATCCGTTATAGACTATAATCTGCCTTGCACCATTCCATATGGTATCATTATATCCCTGGACTTCTCTTCCAAATGCCTTAATCTTTCCTGCATTATCTGTCTGTAATATCTTGTCTGCTATAACATTATCCCCAAATAAAACTGCTTTCTGGTACATCATATACTGTTCCATTGAAGAAAAATTTACACCATCTGCCTTAAAACCTGACAAATACCAGTTACTTAAATATCCATTGTTTTCATCTGGGTTATGGAAACAAACAATTTTCTTATCCATAAATATACACCCCCTGCTATTATTCTCTATTTCTGGTTATCTTTTATCCATTTATTATACATCCTGACAAGATGTGGCTGTATTTCTGGATAAGTCCACTTATCTGCCAGGCTGTCCATTAAAAATATCTTCTCAATTTCACTATGTAATTCACTTTCAAACTCTTTAATATCTGCAAAGTATAACATTCCAAACGTTTCTACACCATCAAAATTATAATCTGCTGTAACGGAGTAAACGCAAATTGGCTCAATATCATACACAGTTGCACCCGTTTCTTCATAAAGTTCCCTTTTTGCCGTTTCTGCTATTTCTTCCCCTGCCTCCCTGTGCCCTCCTGGCAATTCATATGTATCCCTTTCCCTATGTTTGCAAAATACCCATTTGCCGCCTGACTTTGCTATTATAACCGCAAACTTCAGCAGGCTGTCATCAACACTTTCATAAAATTTTACTTCTGTCATGTTATCACTCCATTCTAAATTATATTACTAAATCTTTTTAACCAGGAACATTTCCATCGGCTGTTTATATCCAGGAATATCCAGCACAAGGCAGCCTGCATCCTGGTATCCCAGCTTCCTGTAAAAATGCTGTGCACTTTCATCTGTCTGTGTTGAAGTCATCACCATTCCGTGCCCTTTAGATTTCATTTCCTGTTCCCAGTATAATAAAAGTTCTTTTCCAAATCCCTTTCCTTGCATATGCCAGTCTATAAACAACATTGTGCAGAAAGGCAGGTTATCCCAGAAAAAATTATACCGCAGCAGCCCGGCAGGAATTTCTCCGTCTGACAGTATATAACCCATATGCCTGTTTACCTTTTCTGTAAAACCTTCTTCTGGCAAATGCTTATCAAGGCTGTACCAGAACTGCCTGTCACTATTTACAACATATCTTATATCTGCCATAACACACATCCCCTCCAATACATAATACAGTCTGTATGTATTATTCTTTTGCTTTCCTGTTAATATATTCTGTTTTATATTTTGAATAAACTATTGTCTGGTCATGGTAAAGCCCGTAATATCCAGACATAAGGTAACTTACACTTATAGCAAGCAGGAAATATGGTACAGCCTCATACCCAAATAACTCAAAAGCAATAAGCATTGATGTTATTGGACAGTTTGTCACACCACAGAATACAGCCGCCATTCCAGTTGCTGCACACATTGACGGGGAAATTCCTGCAATCTGCCCAAAAAGACAGCCAAATGTTGCACCTACAAAGAATGAAGGTACAATTTCACCACCTTTAAAACCAGCTTCAAGTGTTAATGCTGTAAAAACTATTTTCCATATAAATGCAGCAGGGTCTGTATTTCCTTTAACTGCTTCCTCTATTACAGGAACGCCTGCACCCATATAATCTGAGGTATGCAATATAATTGTAAGAATTATAATTACCAGGCTTGACACAACCACTCTGGCATAAGGGTTCTTTAACTTTTCCCTGTAAAAATCACCCAGGGAATGTAATGCTATACAGAATATTACACTTAGCCCTGCACAAAAAACCGCAAGAATAATTATTTTTATGCTTGAAACTACATGAAACCCAGGTACATCAAGTATTTTAAACACATCTGGTCCAATACCCATATGTACAGCAACTTTTGAAGCCACAAGCGATGCAAATACACATGGCACAAGTGCAGCATAATACATAACCCCTACGCTTACTACTTCCATTGAAAATATTGCCGCTGCTACAGGAGTACCAAACATTGCCGAAAATGCAGCACTCATGCCACACATAACAACTATCCTTTTATCCTTTTCATCGAATTTAAACCACCTGCCAAGCTGGTTTCCTATACTTCCTCCAAGCTGGAGCGCAGCCCCTTCCCTTCCTGCTGAACCGCCAAAAAGGTGTGTTATTATCGTAGACATAAATATAAGAGGCGCCATTTTAAATGGAAGTTCTGTTTCTGCATGTATTGTAGAAAGAACCATATTTGTCCCTTTATCATTCTTGTATTTAAAAATACTGTATAAAAATACAACCAGTATGCCAGCCAATGGCAATAACAGTATTATTTCAGGGTTTTCTGTCCTGAAGTCTGTTACCTGGCGGAGGCAGAACGCAAAGAATGTACTAGAACCGCCTACCACAAAACCAATAAAGACTGAAAAAACAGCCCATTTTGCAAATAATGTAAAATTCCTTGTAATCCTCCTTGCATAAAATTTATACATCTCCAAATATCTCATAACTGCCTCCATATCTTATAATGCCTTTAATTTGCAATATATTATTTTATATAACTAAATGCTGCCCACAAATAATCCCCCATAATTCTGGTAAAATATTTTCTACAGGCATCACATGCTTTTAAAGCAAACAAGCCCTGTATCTGCAAACCATATATATGTTTTATTATACATTAATAACAAAATCTCTGCAAATAATTAATTCCTGTATGCCATAAACATTTCACACTTTTTTATATAATATGGATAAATTTCATTTATGTGGTAAAAAATTATATACTATAGACAATTATTGGAATAATTTTCCGTTGACTTTAAATAAATATATATTTATAATAGTAACAATTACTGATAAGGAGGTGTATAATGCAAGCAGTACGATACAGCAGACAAAGGGAAGCAATAAAAAATTATCTTTTATCTACAACATCCCACCCTACTGCGGAAATGGTATATAATAATATAAGAAAAGAATTACCTAATATCAGCCTTGGCACAGTTTACCGTAATTTAAACTTTCTTGCTGATAATAATGAAGTGCTAAGGCTTAACTGCGGTGACGGATATGTACACTTTGACGGATGCACATACCCCCATAACCACTTTTTCTGCCGCCAGTGCAGGTCATTATCAGATATAGAAATGGATTCAATTGAGCATATCGACAAAATTGCCAATGCCGGATTTAATGGAGTTATAGAAGGTCATACTGTTATATTTTATGGCATGTGCCATAACTGTTTAAAAACGCAGTAAAAAATTCCAGATAAAAAAATTTAAAAACATATTGACAAGCAATGTGTTTGATGATATTATAAGCAAGAAATCAGTAATCATTACTATTAATAAAAATTAATCAAGTATTTTCATCTACTTGAAATCATATAATAAAAAGGAGATACTATTATGGCAAAATATGTATGTACAGTATGCGGTTATGTTTATGAAGGAGATGCAGCTCCAGAAAAATGTCCTCAGTGTGGCGTTGGTGCGGATAAGTTCAAAAAGCAGGAAGGTGAGATGAGCTGGGCTGCTGAACATGTAGTAGGTGTTGCACAGGGTGTTGACGAAGAAATCCTCCAGGGACTCCGTGACAACTTTAACGGTGAATGTTCAGAAGTTGGAATGTATCTTGCAATGGCAAGAGTTGCACACCGTGAAGGTTATCCTGAGATTGGTCTTTACTGGGAAAAAGCAGCTTATGAAGAGGCTGAACATGCAGCTAAATTTGCTGAATTACTTGGTGAAGTTATTACAGACAGCACAAAGAAAAACCTTGAAATGCGTGTAGAAGCAGAATGTGGCGCAACAGCAGGTAAAATGGCTATCGCTAAGAAAGCTAAAGAACTTGGCTTAGATGCAATCCATGATACTGTACATGAAATGGCAAGGGACGAGGCTAGACATGGAAAAGCATTCAAAGGACTTCTTGAGAGATACTTTGGTTAATAGGAACTCTTGTTTTTAAAGAATTTTTAAGATTACGGGAACAAACCATTTCTGGTTTGTTCCCGTTTTTTACATCCTTATTCCACTATATTTCTTTGTTATAATATAATGCCTCTGCCTGTTTTATTTTCTACCGGAATGGTGTATAATATCTGTAAATAATGGAAAAGGAAGTGCAGCTATGGACATTAAACAGCTTCAAAGACTATATAATGCTCCTGGTTCTAACATAAAATGGGCAAAACATTGTTTAGAAAGAATAGTTGCCTTATTTTTGGATATACTGAAATAAATAAAATATTGCATATTGTTGCCGGTTCAGACGAATTATGTGTATGTATTGTAAATGCAAAACCACTATTTCATCTTTTACGACTCATGTAGTCAATTATAAAATTGTATTATCATCATTAAAAATGTTCCTTGCGAAGAATGTGAACAATGTGGAGAAAAATATTATTCCAACGAAGTTGCAAAACAGCTTGAAAATCTTGTTAATATTGCCAAACAGCTTATGCAGGAAATAGCCATTATTGATTATTCAAAAGCCGCATAACCACACCATATAACAACAGGCAGCAGCATTGTAAAATGCAGCTGCCTGTTGTTATTAGTCTTTAAATAGTTTATGTATTAACCATTACTATATCCTTCTAATATTTAATAATGCATTAATACCTATTGTATACACTACTTTCAATATTAAATTTTATATTAAAATAACAACTATATTGCTTCCATTACATATTAAATATGTCCAATATAGCTTCACAATTTCTCAATGACACAATTAACATGGAAGCAATATATAATTTAAGCACAATAATAAATAGTAGTAAGATATATTTATTCTTTATTAAATTCTGCCAGGTTTTATAGCTATATTCCAGATGCAATTAATAAATTAAACAAATCTTAAACTAATAAATCTAAATTAATAACAATTTCCCATGATATTATAAAACCCATTAAACGCTTCCAAAAATTTGTTTATTCACTTTATTTAACTATAGGTGCATAACGTATTCTTATTTCAGGCAATGATTTAAGTTCTGTATAATAATTCATCTGCCAGTCTTCACCCTGTGAAGGGTCATTTTCCCCACTGGCAGGAGGTGCAAATATTTTCAGTGCCATATCTGCTGCCCCTTCAAGTGGTTTCTTAAAGAAAGCACTCATCATGTCTATACACTTTACCCCTGGTGCTTTATAAAACCAGTGTCCATTAAGTTCAAGCATAAGATTCATATCCACATTGCTTTCATTAAAGTAAGCTTCACAAAATACTGGTGAACTTTCAAAGTGCAGGTTTACTGCCACACCATCTGCATCTTCTGAACCGCCCCAGCGCATTTTTGCCGGAAATGCTGTTTCTTCTTTCTCTTCCATGGAAGGGCTGAAAAAGTCTTCATGTATAATTTTTCTGTATTCTTCCATAAGCGGCTGTTCAATACCAACATCCTGGTTATTAGGGTCTTCAATTTCAAGCCCGAGCCTGCCCCTGTCCCTGAACTGGTACATAGTAAAAGCAGAAAGCCACTTTTCTTTATCAGCCTTAAGCATTTCACAAAATTCCCTTGTCATCGAAGCCTGGTCATAAGCCCCTGTAACATCAGCATCAGCATTAAACTCTGATAAAACCATAGGCTTTTTAACACCATTATTTAAAAAAGTATATCTTTCATAGCTTTTCTTGGCAATCTTATATATTTTATCAACTGTATAGCGTGCAAATGTGTCCCCGCCTTCTTCTGCAACGTCATAAGGCCATCCCCAGTGAAGTGCCATGTAACGGTCTACCGAAACAATATCTGCTGCCCTTGATGCTTCTGCAAAAATATCCTCTTTCTCCATTTTTTCGTCTTCTACTTCTTTGCAGCCATCAAGGCAGATTATTGTCTGTACATTTGGTGCTTCCTTATGGATAATTTCACATGCATGTACAAAAAATGCAGCAACTTCCTCATAACTTCCACGTTTATTGAATGAAAACCAGTCACCTGTTGCCTCATGGTTAATGCGCAGCATTACACGTCCGAAAGTACTTAAATCATGTGCTATTGCAACTAAATGTTCATCTGTAACCTTTGGGTCAATAGTCATTGTAAGAAGCACATCCTGCCCATGCCTGCGCACATCCCTCATATAAGTAAACGGCTCATCATCCTTCGTACCATCCAGCCCGCCTTTATAAGTAAAATAATCATCATATGGGTAATCCCATGCAAAATTTACCTCCATATCCTTGCAGGCTTCACTTATTCTCTGTGGCCATTCCTTATCATTAGGATAATAACAGTACATAAGGCTTACAGCCCTGTGCGGCCTGCCAAGTTTCTGCAATATATAGTCCTGGTTTACATATTCACCACGTTCACTTCCATCACCAAGGTCTACGGCACACTGTGCAGCGCCCATGTGGATTACTTTTGCTTTTAACTCACTCATATTATTTCTCCGTTTCTTTCAAATATAGTAGATGCTCCTATTATATCCAGACAAAAAACTATTTACTATATAGAATAAAAGAAATAAAATACACTAATTAATAGAGATTATATTGCCTGCAAGTATGCAGCTAAGGCTTGTCCATAACATATTTCCTGTTTAATGTTTAACGCACCTCTTCCAGATACCATTTCTGGCAGTTATGGCCATTATATTCCCACTGCTGCACATTAGCACCATTTAAAGTGTCTGCATTTTCTACTTCTACAACACTCTTACATCCTGAAGCCTTTGTATAAATAGAATAGCTTCCGTTTGCATTTTTTACAAGTTTAAACTTCTGAGCATCACAGTATGTATTCTCCCAAATTCCTATATTAGTCCCGTTACTGCTGTTATTATTGCTTACATCAAGCAGAAATGTATTGCCATCACCAAGTGCAGAATAAATATAATAATATCCATTCCCATCACTAACAAACTTCCATGTATTGTTAGCCTTAGCTCCTGATGACTCATACTGTAATACATTTGCACCATTTACAGCCCATCCGCCAGAAACATCCATATATTTACCACTCTGTACATTTTTAAGCATATAAGATTTGCTGGCACTTATAACATCATCCCCATATACAGACATAATTGCATCTATAATTGACTGTTCTGTTACCTGGTAATTATAGCGGTTAAACAATGCATAACCGCCTGCCCCAGTTACACCATTATCCCACCAGAGTGGTATACATCCATAATTGTCTGCATATGCACATACCTTGTATGCAAGTTCAGAACGGCAGGCTGTATTAACAGAGTCAATATGTGCCTTGGATGGTGCACCATATTCACCTATAACAACTGGATAACCCTTACTAATAAACTTCTGGTAAAGTGAATGGAACTGGCTGTTAATATAAGTTTCATCACCATAAGAAGCCACTTTTGAACTGTCTGTAGCACTACTTCCCCACTGTGTAATAGCAGTATTATTTTCATCACAGAAATCCCAAGGGTCATAATAATGTACAGAAACCATTATTCTTTTCTCTCCTGATGGTATCTCACTTGAACGGTAATTATCTGAAGGAATTACAAATCCATAATCACCAGCAGTATAATTAATATTAGTGTTCCAGCCTGGCAGCATAAGCCAGCGCTTTGCATTGTTGCCACCTGTTTTACGCACAGTGTCCACAAAAATCTGGTTTAAGGCATTAATATTAGAATAATATGTCCTGTTTGGTTCACCATAAGTACCATCAAATTCTTCATTCATTGATTCAAAAACAAGATGTTCATCATAGTCTTTAAACCTGTTTGCAATCTGCTGCCAGCATGCAGCATATTTCTTTCTTATTGTATTCTGGTCTTGTCCATTACAAAGAAGCCATCCGCCTTCAATTGTATTATAACCGTCACCATGCATATTTAAAATAACGTAAAATCCATTATTAATACACATGTCAACTACCTGCTGTATACGGTCAAGCCACGAAGAGTCAATAGTGTAATTTGGAGCACTTCCAATTTTACTTAAATAAGATACTGGTACACGGATTGACTTAAAGCCCTGGTTTTTAACTGCTTTAACTAGGTTTTCAGTAATAACAGGGTTGCCCCAGTTTGTTTCATGCGGTGTACCACCAATTGCTGATTCAAGCTGGTTTCCCAAATTCCAGCCTGCCCCCATTGCGTCAACAATTTCCTGCTGGTTTAAATGCTGGAAAGATGAAGCACTTGCTTTTTGTGCTGGAGCAATTCCCCCTGCCCCAGAAACCCCTAGTGCCAGTGCCGCAGCCATTAAAACTGCCATAAACTTTTTAATACGCATATTACCTCCTTCTCCTGCCAGTATAACTGGCGGTTTATATATTATTTGCGTTGCAACATCCATATTTTAACAAATATTTTACAATTTGTATAGACTATTTTTGGATTTATTTCTTTTTTTTATACTTTTTACAAAATTATCTGATAATAGTATATACTGTTGCACATTTGCCTTCTATTAATTTTTATTTGACAATAATCTGAAAAAGTGTATACTTGTATAAAACTAAATACGTTTAAGGTGTTAGCAGTAATATGCCTGGGATGGCATGAAGCTGCTGGTGAAAAGGGAAACAGGTGAGAGACCTGTGCGGGCCTGCCACTGTGAGATTGAATTTATATACAATTATGCCACTGGATTTCTGGGAAGGCATGTATAAAAACGCGTTACAGATTTTATAAATTTTAATAGTCTTTTATAGCTGTAACAGATATTAAGCCAGGAGACCTGCCTTAAATGAAGAAGCATAAGCCACAGGTAACTGGTCTTATAATTATGGTACAGGTATTTTTTTAATTAATACCTTGTATCTTTATTAAGTGCACCCATTAACCCTCCGGCTTATACACGCTGGAGGGTTTTTTAATGCATACACACAACCATTTCCCAATAGACTATTATGCTTATAACTCCGCTATAAGAAACTGGAACACTGGTTATAAAATGATATTTTCATTTACTGCAATAATAGCTGTTATCTCCTCAGATGATTTTTTTATTCCAGTATATACATTTCTGTTTATGGGATTTATAAATACATATCTTGCCAGGCTTTCAATAAAAGAATATTTAATGGCTGTCCGGATACCATTTATATTTATTATACTTGGAAGCATAGCTATTGGAGGAAATATAATACTAATACTTAATGTTATATTAAAAGCAATCAGTGCTACTAGTGCAATGTACCTGGTAACATTATCAACCCCGGCAGGTGAAATTATTGCAACGCTTAAAAAACTCCATATTCCTGGTATATTTATAGAACTAATGTATCTTACATACAGGTATATATTTATCCTGTCTGATGAAGTACATAAAATGCGTAATGCAGGTATATCAAGGCTTGGATATATTAATTACAGGACATCATGTAAGAGTTTTAGCATGATGCTGGGTAATCTTTTAATTGTATCTTTAAAAAATTCACGTAATTACTATAATGCAATGGAAGCACGCTGCTATAATGGCTCACTCGGATTTTACAATGAAAAGAAAAAAATCTGCAAATTACAGGTACTTTTGTTTTTAATATACCTTATATTTTTAATTATATAATGCCAGTGGCAAAAGTATATGGCAATGCAGCAATCCGTAACATCAGCTGGGGACAAAATATAACAAGAAACAGACGGAGGAAACTAAATGGCAGAAACACCTGGTTATATACTTGAAATCTGCAACCTTTATTATTCCTATGATAACAGAAATAATGTTTTATCAGATATTAACCTGGGAATTAAGAAAGGTGAAAAAATTGCCATCCTGGGTGCTAATGGCGCAGGTAAATCTACTTTATTCTTAAATATGAATGGTGTATACAATAACAGAAGTGGTGAAATATTTCTTTATGGGACAAAAATAACAAGAAAAAATATTAACACACTCAGGCAAAATGTTGGATATGTTTTCCAGGAAGCAGACAGCCAGATTGTAGGCACTACTGTTTTAAATGAAGTATCATTCGGACTTGTAAACCTTGGGCTGCCAGAAAGTGAAATACAAAAAAGGACTATTAGTATTTTAAAAGAAATGGGGCTTTATAATTATAAAGACAAACCTCCGCATTATTTAAGTGGCGGTGAAAAAAAGCGTGTAGCTATTGCGGGCGTAATTGCAATGCAGCCAGAAATTATTTTATTTGATGAACCTATGGCATCACTTGACCCTGGCAGTTCATTAATGTTTGAAAATATACTGGCAAAGCTTGAAAATGAAGGAAAAACTATTATTATTTCAACCCATAATACAGACTTTGCATATAAATGGGCTGAAAGGATTATAGTTCTTGATAATGGAAGTATAATTGCTGATGATAAACCAGTAAAAATATTTACATCAGATGAAATATTAAAAAGGGCAAACCTTGGAAAACCAATGCTTTTACAGGTATATGAAATTATAATGAAAAAGTACGGCAAGAACTTAAATACCTACGGTAATGCCCCAAAATCCATTAATGAATTTGCCAGATGGTTTAATGGTTTAACCATCTGATAATAAATTTTAATATCCAGAAGGAGGAAATTATGGCTAAAAAAGAAAAAAGATTTATCTTTGCAGCAGTTCTTTTTGCGGCGCTTCTTGGAACAGGTACTACTGTTTCTGCAATGCACATTATGGAAGGATACCTTCCACCTGGTTACTGCATTGCATGGGGCATTGCCAGCATGCCTTTTCTTGTAGCAGGTTTTCTAAAGATTAAAAAATTACTTGCAGAAAACCATAGGAATATAACACTGGTTGCCATGTCAGGTGCATTTATCTTTGTTATTTCCTCATTGAAAATACCATCACTTACAGGAAGCTGTTCACATATGACAGGCACAGGACTTGGCGCAATTTTATTCGGGCCTTCTGCTGTAAGCATACTTGGTATTATAGTCCTGGTATTCCAGGCAATATTGCTTGCACATGGCGGACTTACAACACTTGGCGCTAACACATTTTCGATGGCTATAGCAGGGCCTTTTATAAGTTACTGTATATACAAGACCTGCCAGAAATTCAAAGCCAGCAAACATATAAGTATATTTCTTGCTGCCAGCATTGGGGATTTATCTACATACTGTATTACAAGCCTGCAGCTTGCACTTGCACATAATGCATCAGGTGGCATAATGGTATCATTTCTAAAATTCCTGGGCGTATTTGCACCAACACAGTTACCACTTGCAATTCTTGAAGGTATACTTACTGTACTTATAATTATGGCACTTGAAACATATGGGACACAGGAACTTATGGAAATTGGTTTTATAAGAAAGGAAACATCAAAATAATGAAAAGTAAGAACAAAAAAATAACAATAGCACTGCTATTGGCAGCAGCACTTATAATTATTATCCCGCTTTTTGCACTTAAAGGGGCTGGATTTGGCGGTTCAGATGATGCTGGAAGTGTAATGGTGGAAGAAATCACTGGGAAATATGAACCCTGGTTTACACCTGTACTTGAGCAGGCTCTTAATGGTGAAATTCCTGGTGAAATAGAAAGCCTTGTTTTCTGTATACAGACTGGAATTGGTGTTGGAATTATAGCTTTCTGCCTGGGAAGGCTTGTTGAAAGAAAACATCAGGAGTCATTACGTGACAAAGAATAATTCAGGCATTTTTCTACAAATTTCCTGGCAAAACCGGGACATGAATAAAAGTACAGATGTGGAAAACCTGCAAAACCTTGTCCATTTTCATGTATACATTCCCATTGTATATTGCGGAACGGTTTTGTGGCGGTATAACTTCTTCCATTATCTGTACTGTCATAATAATGGAATTCATGCGCTTTTATTTCTTTGTTTTTAACACTGGCACATGCTGCCGAGGTAAGTGTTATATAGCCAAAACGCTGTAACTTTCCTTTGTATACTGCATCCGCATGGATTACACCTGCCAGCCTGTAATTATTATGGCTTATATCTTCCATATTTTCATGCAGGTATAAAAAACCGCCACATTCAGCTATATATGGCATTTGCTGTACTGACAGCGCATATTTTACAGACTTTAACATTGAAACGTTGCCACTTAATTTTTTAATGTAAAGTTCAGGATATCCTCCGCCAAATATACAGCCATCTATATTGCCAGGCAGTTTCTGGTCATGCAGAGGTGAAAAATATACTAGTTCTGCACCAAGTTTTTCAAGAAGTTTTAAATTATCTTCATAATAAAAACAGAAGGCTTCATCCATTGCAATTCCTATACGTACTTTGCTATAACTGCATACAGGTAAAATACTGGCATGATTTATTTCAATAGAAGGCGCACTTTGTGCAATAGAAATTATTTTATCTATGTCTGTACACTCTTCCATTTTAACTGCAATACTATTTATTATTTTCTGTATATTTCCAATCTCTTCTGGCATCACAAGCCCTAAATGCCTGCTTTCCAGATGGCACTCTGGCATCACTGGAAGATACCCTGCTACAGTTATCCTTAATTCCCTTTCTATTAAAGGTTTTAATTCATTATATACGGTCTTTGAAGCCTGGTTTAATATAACAGCTTTAATTCCAGAACAGGGCTTATATTCCAGAAAACCCTTAATATATGGCATAACTGAAATTCCCATTCCACGTGCATTAACAATTAATACTACAGGTGTACCTGTTACACTTGCAAGTTCATATGAAGATGCTGTATGTGTTTTAATCCCAGCCCCGTCATAATACCCCATTACTCCCTCTATTACTGCAATATCTGCATATGCGGCTGTTTCTGCCATAAGGCTTCCCACAATTCCAGGCGGGGCAAAAAATGTATCAAGGTTTTTAGAAGGTATGCCAAGTACAGTTTTATGGAATAACGGGTCTATATAATCAGGCCCGCTTTTAAAAGAAACCGCTTTTAACCTGCGGTTTTTAAATGCCTGTAAAAGCCCACATGTAATAACAGTCTTGCCGCTTCCGCTTGAACCTGCTGCCACCATAATCCTTGGAATTTCCATAAATTATAACACCTCCTGTTCAATCACTATTATCCAGACAGGATTTAAAGCCTGCATTATATTATAATTTCCAAGAGCTTTTGCCTTGCTAACCGATATATATGAAATATCCGCTTTAATACTTTTATTATCCCCTATAATTCTTTGTACATCAGCAACTGTTTCAAGTGTAACTGCATTAATTACAATTCTGGCGTTATTATTCTTTGCAAATACAATATCAATTATCTGGCTTAGTTTCCCTGAACTTCCTCCTATAAATACATGCGTTGGCGGTTCAAGCCTTTCTAAAATCCCAGGGGCTGTGCCATTTACAATTTCCAGGTTAAACGCGCCATGTAATAATTTATTCTGTTTTATAAGATTAACTGCTCCGCTATTCTTTTCAATAGCATAAACCTTCCCATTATATGCAATCCTTGCACATTCAACTGCAACAGAACCTGTACCAGCCCCGATATCATAAACTACCGCATCCCTCACTAAATGCAGCTTTGAAACAGATACACTACGTATTTCTTCTTTAGTCATAGGTACATTGCCACGTATAAACTGGCTGTCTGGCAGCCCATGTGTTGCAATGCTGTTGCCAGCAGAAGGATTTTCTATAATTGCACAATATAAAAACCCATTGTTAATATATTCTGTAAAATCTGACGGGCTTCCAGTAATAATTTCTTCATCACTATATCCCAGGTTATGCCCAATATATAATTTAACATCTAAAAGCCCATACTGTATACAAAGACCTGCAAGCCCCGCAACACTATCCTTTGCACCAAGAAGCACAAATGTCTTTTTATTGTTTTTTATTGCATTAATAATATTCTGCATTCTGCCATGAAGGCTTATAAGTTTTATATCCTGCCAGTCCGTTTTTAGTTTTGAGGCAAAATATACTACAGAAGATATTCCTGGAATAA
Source organism: uncultured Lachnospiraceae bacterium (assembly GCA_910588655.1). Lineage (GTDB taxonomy): Bacteria > Bacillota > Clostridia > Lachnospirales > Lachnospiraceae > Butyribacter. Next base: position 46,224 of record CAJUPJ010000017.1, read on the forward strand.
TTTTTATATTATATTCCTGCAATTCTGATAATACCTCTTCCAGCTTTTTTGCACCACTGTAAAAACCAGTATCACCAGAAAGCAGGACTGTAATTTTTTTATAATGCGGATGTTCTTTAATATATTGGAATATTAAACCAGCATCATAAGCGTTATAAACTTCTTTACATAACATATTTACAACGCTGCCTGCCGTTTCAAGCAGCCTTCCTGTACCAATTACAAGTTCTGCTTCTTCCAGTACAGCAAGCCCGTCTATAGTAATAGTCCCTTTATTGCCCATCCCCATTCCAGCCAGTACAATTTCCTTATGTAAATCATTATTACCAGTGTCTGTACCACCATCTTTAAGCCCAAGCGTTTTAATAATATCATTAAATGTATACCCTGTTTCTTCTACAGGTCTTTTTAAAATTATTATATCTGTGCCCGTTTCCTTTGCAGCAGCAATCTTTTCTGGAAAACCGCCTGCCCTGCCGCTTTCTTTCATAACAATAAACCTGGCACCTGACTGTTTTATTAACGCAATATTAGTTTCTTTAGAAAAAGGACCTTGCATTGCAATTATCTGTTTTCCATTAAGCCCTGAATTACTGCAAATCTCTATAGCATTAACAGAAGGAAGCACTCTTGCAGTAATACGGCTTTTATCCGTTATTCCACCACAAAATACTGGCAGGTCTTTGCTGCCTGTAGTTAATAATATCCTGCCTGCTACCTTGTCCAGATATTCTGCTGCCTGGCTGGCATCTTCAAAAAACTTTATATCGTTATCCTTGTTATTATAAATATTATCACGCAAAAGACGCAGATAAATTGTGCCTGTCCTGGTACAAGCCCTTTTTACATTCTCTGATATTAAAGAAGCATAAGGATGTGTTGCATCTATAACATAAGAAAACTGGCTGCCACCTGCATCTGGTTCTATAAGCCTGCAAATATCATCCAAATCCATACGCCCGCAGATAACAGTAATATTTCCTGTCCCGGAAATAAGTTGTTCCCCATATTCTGTTGCAACACAAACTGTGCACCTTATGTTATTACTGTCAAATAATTCTGCAAGTTTCCTGCCCTCACTTGTACCACCAAATAACAGAACTGGTTTATCCCGCATTCCTGTTGTTTTATAACCTCTTGGTGTAACCATTTTGCCATTAATAATTTCTGTCTGTGAATTTCCAATAAATACAGTAGTAAACATATTTACGGGAGTTTCCATAAGTTCTTTTAACGTACAGACTTTATAAGCTTCCCCTTGCCTGCCAATATTTTCTGTTATTCCACAAACTGTTTCTGGTGACGCATATTTTAATACAAGCTGGCATGCCTTTTTCAGATATCCTGCACGTTTTTTGCTTGATGGATTATAAAAGCATATAATCATGCCGGCATATGCCGCTGCAAGTATACGCTTCTCTATCTTCTCCCATGGTGTAAGCAAATCACTTAAGCTTATAACTGCAAAATCCTGTATTAATGGTGCGCCAAGCAATGCCGCACCTGAACTGGCAGCAGTAACCCCAGGTATAACTTCAAGCTGTATATCTGGATAAGACTGCCCTGTATGGTACATTAATTCTGCCATTCCATAAATTCCCGCATCCCCGCTGCATACAAGTACAACATTTTTTCCCTCCATAGCCTTTTCAAAACATAAAACACATCTTTCATATTCTTTTGTCATACCAGTTGAAAGAAATTCTTTATCCTTAAAATACTGTTTTACAAGTTCTGTATATACATTATATCCAATAATTGTATCACAGAAAGAAAGCACTTCAAATGCTTTTAACGTCATATTTTCAAAATCACCAGGCCCAATCCCTGTAATATATATTTTACCCAAAATCTATACTCCATTTTCTAATTGCGGCTGCAACTGTAATTCCATTGCCTGCCTGTTTTGTTAATATAAGTTCCTTTTCACCTTGCGGGAAAAGTGCTGCACGTTCGCATACATTTCCAATACCTGTTATCTCCTGGACAAACTCCGAATAACTTGTACTGCCTGTTACAGTCCCAAGTTCCTCTGCACTATAAAAACTAACTGGCAGGTGTTCTTTTTCTGCAAATTCCAGAATTCCAGGTTCATTCTTTTTAATATCTATTGTTGCAATCCCTTCTACAGAACGTATAAAAATACCAGAATTATTTAAAGCTTCACTTATAAAAGAACTTATCTCACTATAAGTCTTAGACTTGCGGCATCCTGTTCCAAGTGTAACCACTTTTGGTATAAGGTAAAGTATTATACAATCTTTATTATTAGATATATCACATTCCCTGAAAACAGTAAATGGCGAAACCACTATATTATACTTATTTATACTACAATTATCTGCATTATTATTTGTACTGCACCCGTCGGTATTATATAAAAAATTATCCTGGAACTTTTGAATATAGAAATTATCTGGAACTTTCCCAGTTATTTCTGCATTGCAAAAAACTGTAACAGGGCTTCCTTCAATAACTGCCGCCTGTACTCTTCTTGCTGCTTCCATATTTTCTATATATAAATTATTCCGTTCTGCAAATAAATCTATAGCAATTTTATTATGTATATCTGAAGACGTAGTAATAACAGCATTGGCATTTAATCCAGAAGCAAGGATTTTCGTCCATTCATTTGCCCTGCCAAGATGTCCTGATAAAAGAGAGATTATATTAATTCCCATATCATCAGCCACTAAAACTGCCGGGTCAGTGCATTTGCTGTTAATAAAGGGCGCAATGCTCCTTACTGCTATTCCGCATGCTCCCGTAAATATTATAATATCATCCTCTTCAAAATGAATGCCTGTCCACTCTCTTAAACTACAATTAATATTTTCAATATCATTACATGAAATACTGCTCTTTCCAGTATATAATCTCACATTACAATTATGCTTAATTAAAATATCTTTAAATTCCAGCGAAAGGGATGCTCCATATTTTGTAAAACTAATTATTGAAACCATTATCTTTTTATAAGGTTTTCCCATTCCTCAATTCCTTCCATATACCCAAATGTTTCCTTATCATGGAAACCTTCTACCAGCATATGCTTTAATTTCTCATGAAAATCTTTATCCAATTCTTTAAATTTCATATGGCTATACATAAATGACTTAGTATAACCTGTTATCTGCATAAGTGAACTTAATACTACTTTTACAATAGATAAAGTTGCACTTGTATCCTTCTTATAAACTGCCAAATCCAGTTTACATGACTGGGAATTATAATCCCCCATATCAAAAAGAACAGCAAGCCCGCTTAACTTATCTGCCCATTTTTCTGCCAGCTCTATATTATTCTCCTTTATTGAAAGCGCACACAGGCTGTTAAACACCATATTCAATATATTACTCTCAGAAAATAATATTTCCTCATATGCTTTATAAGCCCCTTCTATATTGCCTGTCTTGCTGTAAATAAGTGCCTGCATCCTTTTTCTTGAAGCACTGTCCTCTGGAAAATATTCTAAATATTTTTCTGCTTCCTTATAATTCTCTTTCCTTAGATAATAACCAAATAATGCATTAGCCGCTTCTTTTTGTACATTAGCATCCACACTTTCCATAGCCCGTTTATACCATTCCAGAATCTGGCTCTCATATCTTTCCTTGTTCTGTATCTGGTTATTTCCTGGAAATATACTGTGTGAATCAAGAATTAATGCAAGCTGCCATATTAACTGGCAGCAGTCTGGGTATTGTTTTATAATATCCGCTGCATACTGGAACACATCACAATAATTTTCCGTTTCAAACTTCCTGTCAATTTCTTTAATAATTGATGTAACTTCTTCCTGCGATAATTCATCTTTAAATGACAAAAGAGTTTCAAGTGTAATACCTAAAAGCCTGGCAACAGGTGCTAGAAGGGAAATATCTGGCTGGCTTATGCCATGCTCCCACTTATTTACCGCAGGCGCAGTTATGCCAAGACGCTTTGCCATCTCCTCCTGTGTCATATTTTTTTCTTTCCTGTACTTACGGATTACTTCGCCAATTTCCATTTATATATCCTCCTGGTAAATTATATAATGCCAACATCTGGCAATACCATACTAGCAGAATACCGCACTCTGTTCAATTGAACAGGAATTAACTTATATTAATATATTTTAACCAGCAGTTAAATTCGCAAAAACTCTTCTGATTTAAAATGATGTGGAAGATACCTTGCAAGATATTTCTCCACAAACCCATCCACTTCTGCCATTACGCTTTCTGATAAATTAAAACTGTACAGTTTTTCAAATGGGCTTGAAATTATATACTGCAATGCATATCTTGCATCAGCGCTTAATTTTACAGGGTAATGCCCTTTTAACTGTATATCCTTTTTCTGGCAGTCTTCACAAACCAGCCCTCCCTCTGCCATATAAACGTTATATGCATCTGTATTTCCACAGCGCACACATGCAAATACACCTGGTGCTTCCCCCTGCACTGACATAAAACGCAGTTCAAATATCCTTCTTATAAGCTGTGCGGGGACTTTGCCTGCCTGCAGCGCCTTAAATGTTATGTATAAAAGAAGCAGTTCACTATCTGCCCTTACACTTTCCCTTGTTAAATATCTTGCAATTTCTGTAAAGTATGATGCATAGCATAACAAGTCATAATCGTCTGCAAGATTTCCAAAATAACGGGTGATTATGCCTGATTTTAATGAATATGAATTACGCCCCTCATACACCTGGAATTCCCCAAATGTAAATGGGACTGTACATGCAGACAGGGCGCTGTTCTGTTTCCTTGCGCCCTGTGCAAATGCTGGTATCCTGCCCTGTTCCCTTGTAAGTATTTCAATACGTTTATCATACTCCTTTAATGGGGAAGATACCAGTATCATACCTGTAAGTGTAACAATTTCCCTCAATCCAGCCCTCCATATACTGGCAGAACCAGCACTTGTAACCGCTAACAGGTGGATTTGCCAGAACATGATGCAGTTCCTCCAGTGTTCCTATAAACCTCTGTTTCCTGCCGGGCTTCTGCTGCCTGTGTACTATCTGCCTTATTATGTGCCGCATCTCCCACACTGCTGCGGTATTTTAAGTAATCTTCAACCTTGCCTGAAACGGCAAATTTATCCCAGCAATCTTTCTCTTCCATGTCACCACCATACCTTTCCACAGCCTGGCATACAGGACAGGATATCAGCCTCTCCATGCCTTGCAATGCCAGTTCCATAATGCTTCCCAATATGGAGCTAAACTGTGATAATATGATAGCCTTTATTACATTCCAATATACTGGTATGTTTTGTAAACAATTCTTATAAATTCCAGCCTTATAAATCTATATCGTTTTTATTATACCCGAAATTCTTTATAAGCATGTCACTGTTACGCCAGTCTTTCTTTACCTTAACCCATATCTTAAGGTTTGTTTTACAGGCAAGCAGCGACTCAATGTCTTTTCTTGCTTCTGTGCCAATCTTTTTAAGCATACTTCCCTGTTTTCCTATTATAATTCCTTTATGCGAATTGCGCTCACATATAATTGTTGCATCAATATCAATAATATTGCCCTTTGTGCGCTCCCTCATACGCTCTATTGCAACAGCGATGCCATGAGGCACTTCATCATTAAGATTTCTTAATGTTTTCTCACGAATCATTTCTGCAACTATCTGGCGCTCTGGCTGGTCTGTTATTGTATCTTCATCATAATAACATGGCCCTTGTGGAAGATACCTTATAATGGTATTTACGAGGTCATCTGTATTCTCCCCGTTAAGTGCAGAAACAGGTATAATCTCTGCAAAACTGGCAACATCCTTGTAAGCATCTATAAATTTAAGGATTTCCGCTTTATTTACAGTATCTATTTTATTAATAACAAGTATTACAGGTATATTTGCCTTTGCAACACATTCTGCAATATGCTGTTCGCCTGCGCCTATAAATGTTGATGGTTCTACAAGCCATAATATTACATCAACTTCTTTTAATGTCCTCTCTGCAACAGAAACCATATATTCACCAAGCTTGTTTTTAGCTTTATGTATGCCTGGTGTATCAAGGAAAATTATCTGCCCGTCTGCACATGTATATACTGTCTGTATGCGGTTTCTTGTTGTCTGCGGTTTATTGGAAGTAATTGCTATTTTCTGCCCTACAAGTGTATTCATAAGAGTTGACTTGCCAACATTAGGCCTTCCTATAAGAGTTACAAATCCTGATTTAAACTTGCCCATTAAATCCTCCATTCAAAATATTTTGTATTTAAGAATGTCCCCGGCGTCCGCACACCTGCAGTCCGCCAGAGGCATTTCTCTTAAAGTTTTTACCCTGGTTATTTTAAGATAAAACTTTTATTTCATCAAATATATCTTTTTCATCTTTTATATGCTTCTCATTACCTATTACACATATATTTCCTTTTTCTGCTACTTCCCTTATTACCTCTGCTGCCTTGCGTATATCTTCAATGCTGCATGCAAGAATACTGTCCCTTTCTTTCTGGAGCACCTCATAAGGTACTTTCTTAAAGTATGCAGTCATTGAACGGTTGCCCTTCATATTAGGTGTTAATGGTGTATCAATATTACTTATTGCGCCTATTATTGTTTTTGTAATCTCTCTTTCATCTGCATTATAGTTCTCAAGGTAATCTGCTGCATTTTCATATACATCAATTGTAGATGAAAGATTAGGGTCACGGTATGAAGCAAAATACCACTGCTTTTCCCTTGTAAAGTTACATTTTACACCATATGCACCACCTTTAACACGTACTTCATTCCAGAGGTAGTCATAATTTAAAAGATGCTGTACAACATTTAATGTGCCAAAGTCTGCATCTGTAACACTGCCAAATGTGCCGCCAAGTGCAACATACTGTATTTCAGCAGGTGTTGTAAAGGCTTCTTTCTTCATTTTAATATCTGGTGTATATTTACTAATGGACGAAAGCCCGTAATCCTGTCCTGTGCTTTCAAACTCCGCAAGCCCGTCTGTAAATGCAGGCATTGCCTCTTTTAATATTTCTAAAGCTTCTTCTTTACATGTACATGAAATAAGAAGTTTATCTTTTTTAAATATTTCCTTTACAAGTGCACTGCATCCTTTAATAAGGTTTTCCTTTTCCTCATCAAAGTTTTCATCAAGACGCACAAGATAATCATAATAGCCAATTCCAGAAGAATGGTCTATAAGCCATGCACTTTCTGAATTACATGCATTTACACGTATTGCTGCTGCCTGGTTTCCTGCTGACATAAGACGTACTTTAAGTCTTGAACGGCTTTCTGCAACTACTTCACGCAGATGTTTTTCATCTGTAAAAATTGTTTTAAACATCATTTCCGCCATAAGCCTTAATGCATCAGCTGCCTTGTCTTCAAGCACCTTTGTACGCACCTCAAATTTAAGCTCATACTCATTACTTTTACCAAAATGTGTATATATATCTGTGTCCGCAACAATGCCGCCTGTATAGAAATTCACCTCTGTATCAAATTCATTGTAACTGTAGTTTTCTGTGTCCATATATCCAAGCAGGGTTGACAGGAAACTAATCTGTGGCACATATTCTTTTAAATGGTGTATATCAAAGAAAAAGTTCAGGTATATTATTCCATTGGAAGAAATATTATGGTGTACTGCTGGTATGCCACATATTCCAGTTTCTGTATTATAATAAGGTGCAGCTTCTTTTTTTATGTCTTCCCTTGCCAGCAGAGGTATTTTCTCTAAATCATCTTTTGGTGAAGGCTCTTCCTGGTATGCTTTTAAAGCCTGGGTTTCCTGTATAATCCTGTTCTTTTCTTCTTCTGGAAGCCCTGCCTTAAACGCTTCAAGTTTTTCCTCCAGTTCCTGTTCATTTTTAATTGCAAGCCCCTTTTCTGGTATCATCTCCACAAGAACTGCATGTGTATTATCAAGGATATATTCCTGTACCAGCTTTTCAAAATAATCTGTACTAATCTGCTCCCTTAAAAAGCTGTAATATTTTTCATATTTAAGTGCGGAATATGGCTCACTGTCACTATATAACCATGTCTTTAATGCCTTAAGGCTGTATATAAGACCCTTTGGATATGAACCAAAGTCTGCCTCCCTTTCTCTGAATTCCATGCCATTTAATGCCGCTTCAAGTACCTTTTTATCAATTCCGTTTTTAACTATATCTTCCAGCGTTTCCCTTATTATCTGGTAAAACCTGTCCCTTTCCCCAGCTTTTGCATTTTTAGTAGTAATTGTAAAATAACTTTGCAGCATTATGTCACAGAAATCCACATCAATATCAGTACCAATACCTGCATCAAGCAGCGCCTTTTTAACTGGTGCTCCTGGCATCTCTACAAGCACATATGAGAGAAGCTCAAATGCAAGACATTTCTCCTGTTCCATTGTAATATCCATAGATGCAGCATAAGCGTAATATGTCTTTTCTGTACAGTCTGTATCTGTACCCACAGCGTAAGTTTTAGTTAAAACCTTCATGCTGTCAAATGCCGCCTGCCTGCCAATTTCTGTGTCTGTCTGGACTGCACTAAAATCCTTTAAATAATTTTCATCCATCCATATAAGACGCTCTTCAATGTCTATATCACCATAAAGATATATATAACTGTTTGAAGGATGGTAATATTTCTTATGGAAAGCAAGGTAATCCTCATATGTCAAATCTGGTATACACTTAGGGTCTCCGCCTGATTCATAATGGTATGTTGTATCAGGGAACAGGCTGCTCATTACAAAGCAGTCCAGAACCCGCTCTTCCGAAGAATAAGCACCTTTCATTTCATTATATACTACACCATTATATATAAGTGGTGCGTCTTTGTCCGCAAGCTCATAATGCCAGCCTTCCTGTTTAAATATTTCTTGATATTTATAAATATTTGGGTAAAATACAGCATCCATATATACATGCATAAGGTTTTCAAAGTCCTTATCATTACAGCTTGCTACAGGATATAATGTCTTGTCAGGATATGTTGTAGCATTAAGGAATGTATTTAGAGAACCCTTAACAAGTTCAACAAACGGGTCTTTTACTGGAAAATTCTTAGAACCGCACAACACTGTATGCTCAATTATATGCGGTACTCCTGTATCATCTCCTGGCGGTGTCCTGAAACCTATGTTAAATACCTTATTATCATCTTCATTACTAAATATAAGCACCCTTGCATTACTGTGCTTATGCCTTAGTGTAAGTGCAAAACTGTCTGTTTCCTGGACATACTCTGCATTCTCAACAGAATATGCTTCTGGTATTTTTACTTCTTCTAAACTTTTAATACTTTTAGCCATTACAATCCTCCATTTATAATTATATAATTATTCTTAAAGTATTCCCTAATAATCCCCATTCCAAAACACCCATCTGCCAAAAGCAGATGGATGAAATTTTAACTATATTTCTTAAAGAGCCAGTAATAATTAATCCCTGCCAGCAGGTTTCTTCCATTGTTCTTTAGTCTTTATTATTACCTGACCCATAAACTGTAAATTTATTCTTTCCTGTTTTCTTTGAATTATATAATGCTTCATCAGCCTTCTTATATAAAAGTTCAAAATCCCTTCCATCTTTGGGGCCTATAGAAATACCAACACTGCTTGATATCTTTATTGTATTAGCACCATCGGAATACTCCCTGCGGTTTGCCTCACATACTTTCTCAGCATTTTTTACAATAAATTTCATAAGGCTCTCTTCATCAAATGCATCATATATTGCAAATACCGCAAATTCATCACCACCAAGCCTGCCTATAAATGCATTGCTATGGAAAATCCCTGTAAGGGCTGCTGCTGTATCTGCAATAGCCTTGTCACCATATATATGTCCAAGGTTATCATTTACATTTTTAAAATTATCAAGGTCAACCATAAAGAATATGTAGTTCCTGCCTTCATGCTTATCTTTTAACTGCTCTGTAATCTTAGCCTCTATAGTCTTTTTATTAAGGACTCCTGTAAGAAGGTCATTCTCTGCCCTCTGGACAAGGTTCTTTTCCATTGAAATCTGTTTATTGGCATTAACTACTTTGCCAACAAAACGTTCACAATTGCCATCGCTGCTACGGAACATCGTACCCGTAAGCCGGTACCAGCCATAATCCCCATTCTGGTCTAAAATCCTTACTTCTGACGAAAATACTTCATCCTCACTATCAAAAAATTCATGCAGCCTTCCCCTTATAGATGCATCATCTTCATGCACATACTCATATACATCATAAACTGCTTCTCCGACAAGCGGGGAAAAATTCTTTCCAGTTACGTGGCTGAAATCACCAAATACATCAATTCTCTTTTTAGGTGAGAATACATATTCAAAAAGCACTGCACCTTCCTGCCTGTCTAAAACTCCATAATTATCAAGAAGTTTAATTACCTTTGCCCTTCCATTAATATGGTAAAAAAGAATTCCGAATATTACAACCAGGTCTGCTATTAGCAGCTTAACAAGAAGTGAATTGGAAACAGACGCTAATTTACTGCCTATGCCAGCATTATCTGCATTGGCAATATAAACGATATAACAATTATTTACTTCAAGCGGAATGCATGCTGCAACAAACTTATTTCTTTCATAAGCATATTCAAGAAATATTTCTTCACGGTCATGTATGCTGCCTTGTATGTAATCTGTACCAGCATTTTCAGTATATACTTTACATGCTTTAATAAATGAAAAAAAGCTGCTGCCTGTTTCACCAATTACTTTATATATACCGCTGCTTCCATACATAATCCTGCCTCTGTTGTTAATAACCGCAGCAAATGCACCAGAACCAGCAAACTTACTCTCCATATAATTAGTCAGGGTGCTTTCTAAAAGTGAACCCGCCAGCACCGCCTTAACTTTCCCGCCCACATCCATTACTGGTGCATAAAGCATAAGCTCAAGTTCACCATCCTGGCGTGGTATAAGCTCCTCTGCTATTGCGCAGCCACCCTCTGCTGCAATTTCAAACCCGCTTTCTTTCTGGATATCTTCAATATTATATGTTCCATATCCACATATAAAAGAACCTTCTTTATCTAAAATAATAATACTGTCAAATAAATCTGCTTCTGCTGATAATTGTTCTTCCAGGACTACACTATTGTCTGTCCCAATACCTGTAAGACATCTGCCTAAAAGTGAAAGCGACGCTTTGCGCCCTTCAAAGAAATCATATATATACTCTGATGCAATGCGTGCGCCTGTAATCTGTATCTCCTTTTTTATTTCCTGTGAAGTATGCTTCGTATCACTGAAATAGTTAGAGAGAATGGCAATAATTAATATAATAGATATACCTGTTATAACATAACAGACATTTGAAAATTTAACTTTGCTATTTCCCATAATCTTCTCCATTTATACTCCCAGCTATGCTAATGCTTCTTCATATTCTGCTAAAGTATAACTAGTATAACATAAGAACAAAATTATTGCCACTTTTATATTATCTTTTAAATAATATTCAATGATTTTTATAAAAAAGATGTGGATTTTTTATAAATTTTTATCATTTTTTTAATATTTTTTTAATATTTACAGACACATACAGATAACATTATTATCATGCAATCACTGTATTCCAGCAGCTTTTGTTATGCCATATATATAATTATATATATGTTCCCCTGCCTTATCCCCATATTCCTGGACAATTTTTACGATTGCACTTCCAATTATAATGCCATCAGCATATTGTATATATTTAGCAGCCTGTTCCTTTGTATTAATGCCAAAACCAACTGCTACAGGCACATCTGTAACTTCACGTATCTTGCTTGCAATTGATTGTATATCTGTTTTAATTTCATCCCTTGTACCTGTTACTCCCATTGATGAAACTATATATATAAAACCTTCTGCTTCTTTGGCAATCATCTGTATTCTCTCTTCGGAAACAGGGCTGACAAGTGATATTAAATCAATCCCATATTCTGCTGTTATACCAGACAATTCACCTTTCTCCTCAAATGGCAGGTCAGGTATTATTAAGCCATCTATACCTGTTTCCCTGCACTGGCAGCAAAACCGCCCATAACCATATTTATATAATGTATTGGCATATGCAAGAAAAACAAGCGGTATCTGTGTTTTTGTGCGCAGTCTTTTTACCATTTCAAATATTTTATCAGTAGTACATCCTGCCGAAAGTGCCCTTACATTAGCATCCTGTATAACAGGCCCTTCTGCTACCGGGTCTGAAAATGGTATGCCAAGCTCTACCAGGGATGCCCCTGCCCTTTCCATTTCAAGTACAAATTCTTCTGTTTTATCAAGGCTTGGGTCTCCTGCTGTTATAAATCCGATAAATGCCTTTTTGCCATTAAATGCTTTTTTAATTCTACTCATGTAAATCAATCCCCCTGTATCTTGCAATTGCTGCCACATCCTTATCCCCACGTCCTGAGAGGCAGCATATTATTATCTGGTCTTTATCCATATCTGGTGCAATCTTCATAAGATGTGCAACTGCATGTGAACTTTCTATAGCAGCAATTATCCCTTCCTGCCTTGCAATATATTCAAATGCGTTTACAGCTTCATCATCAGTTACAGGCACATACTCCGCCCTTCCTATGTCTTTAAGATATGCGTGCTCCGGGCCTACCCCTGGATAGTCAAGCCCCGCCGAAATAGAATACACTGGGGCAATCTGCCCGTATTCATCCTGGCAGAAATATGATTTCATTCCATGGAATATCCCTTCTGTCCCAGTTGCCATAGTTGCTGCTGTCCTGTCTGTATCAACACCCTTGCCTGCTGCCTCACATCCAATCAGCCGTACATTTTTATCCTCAATAAATTCATAAAACATACCCATAGAATTACTTCCGCCGCCTACACATGCCATTACAACATCTGGAAGTTTTCCTTCTTTTTCAAGTATCTGCTCCCTTGCCTCCCTGCTTATTACACTTTGGAAATCCCTTACTATCATTGGAAACGGGTGAGGCCCCATTACGGAACCAAGTACATACAATGTATCATCTACCCTTGAAACCCATTCCCTCATACATTCGTTTACTGCATCCTTAAGGGTTTTAGTACCGCTGTCAACTGGATGTACCTTTGCCCCAAGGAGCTCCATCCGGTATACATTAAGCGCCTGTCTTATAGTATCCTCCCTGCCCATAAATATTTCACACTCAAGCCCAAGAAGTGCTGCTGCTGTTGCTGTTGCAACTCCATGCTGTCCTGCACCTGTTTCTGCAATAATGCGTGTTTTCCCCATTTTCTTTGCAAGCAGCGCCTGCCCAAGTACATTATTAATCTTATGTGAACCTGTATGGTTTAAATCTTCACGCTTAAAATATATCTTCGCGCCCCCTAAATCTTTTGTCATTTTTTCTGCAAAATAAAGAAGTGACGGCCTGCCTGCATATTCCTTAAGAAGCATGCCCAGCTCTTTATTAAATACTACATCATTTTTATAAAACTCATACTCTCTTTCAATCCTTGAAACCTCATTCATAAGAGTTTCAGGTATATACTGTCCTCCATGTATGCCATATCTTCCTTTGCCCATTATTAATCCTCCATTCAATTTAAACCATCTGGCTGTTTTGCTTAATATTATTCCAGACTGCGTACTGTATCAATAAATTCCTTCATTTTACCAAAGTCCTTATAACCATCTGTTTCCATGCCGCTGCTGGCATCTAATGCGTAAGGATGTGTGATTTCTATAGCTCTCCTGGCATTGGAAGCAGAAATCCCGCCAGCAAGGAAAAAGGGCTTATTAATATTTTTAACAAGACTCCAGTCAAATTCCATGCCATTACCGCCTGCCTGTGCGCCAGTCCCGGCATCCAGAAGCAGGTAATCACATTTATACCCCGCCGCTGTTGCAATATCCCTGCAATCCCTTATCCTGGCGGCTTTAATAATATCACATCCATTGCTGGTAATCTGCCTCAGCCTGCTGATATAAGCATTATCTTCATTGCCATGAAGCTGTACACACTGTATAATGCCATTATTTACAAACCCTGCCACTATCTCTTCTGGCTGGTTTACAAATACCCCGGTTCTTTTAATCCCACTGTCAAGCCTTTCTGCAAATTCTGCTGCATCCTCTGCTGTTATACTGCGCATAAACCCTTCTGCCAAAATAAAACCTATATAATCAGGCATAAGCATATTGGCATATTCTATATCATGCATACGCCTTAAACCGCATATTTTTATCTTAACAGCTGGCATAAGAACCCTCCGCTTCTGCAAGGGCACACAGTTCTTTTAATGCACTAACCCTGTCCTCCCCTGCACGCATCACTGTTTCACCTATAAGTACGCCATCCGTTCCATTGGCAGCAAGCTTCATTATATCTTCTTTACTTTGTATGCCACTTTCAGATACAAATATTATATACTCTGGTACAAGCTTCCTAAGGCGCAGGCTGTTATTTATATCAACCTGGAAAGTCTTTAAATCCCTGTTATTTACACCTACCAGCCTTGCCCCGGCTTTTGCCGCCCTCTTCACTTCTTCTTCGTCATGCGCTTCAACAAGCGCTGAAAGCCCCAGGCTGCCAGCAATGCCAAGCAGGTTACTAAGGTCTGTGTCATTAAGTATTGCACATATAAGCAAAATAGCGTCTGCACCCATAACCTTTGCCTGGTAAACCATATATTCATTTATAGTAAAATCTTTTCTTAAAACAGGCAGGGATATTTCTTTCTTTATTTCCCTTAAATAATTATCAGACCCCATAAAATAAAATGGTTCGGTAAGCACTGAAACAGCGCTTGCCCCGCCAAGTTCATATTCTTTTGCTATCTGCACATATGGAAACTCTTCTGCTATAACCCCTTTCGATGGTGAAGCCTTCTTTACCTCACATATAAAAGACAATCCACCTTCTTTAACTGCCCTTTCAAACGGAAAGCCTGTATCTGTTTCCATTGCATATGCCTCTTTTTCAAGTTCTTCTAAAGGTTTACATCTCATTTCCCTTTTTATACGCTCTTCCGTTTTCTCTGCTATTTCTTCTAAAATATTCATTATAATAATGCCCTCTTTATTAACCATCTTTAAAATAATTTTTATATTTAATTTGTAGCCATTGTAAATTCCTCAAGCTTTGCTTTTGCCTTGCCGCTTTCTATAACCTCTTTAGCTTTTTCAATTCCTTCTTTTATAGTTATGCCATCTGAAACAAGATAAATTGCTGCTCCTGCATTCAGAAGTACAGCATCTCTTTTCGCTCCCTTTCTGCCGTTAAGGATTTCCCTTGCAATCTCTGCATTTTCCTCTGGATTACCCCCGGCAAGCTCTTCTTTTTTACATGTCTTTAAACCAAACTGTTCTGGTGTTATTTCATAAAATTTAAATTCACCATTTCTATATTCGCAAACTTTGGTAGGTGCACTCATTGATATTTCATCAATACAATCTGTTCCATACACAACCATAATTCTTTTAAGACCAAGATTTTTAAGTACATGTGCCATTGGTTCTACAAGGCTTCCATCATAAACGCCAAGCAGCTGCATATCTGCCCTTGCAGGATTTGAAAGTGGCCCAAGTATATTAAACATAGTCCTTATTCCTATTTCACCACGCACTTTGCCAACAAACCTCATTGCAGGATGGTACTTTTGTGCAAACAGAAAACACATATTAGTTTTATCCAGTATTTTTTCACTTTTACCAGGCTCATTATCAATTTTAACACCAAGTGCTTCCAGGCAGTCTGCAGTCCCGCATTTGCTTGAAGCTGCGCGGTTTCCATGCTTTGTAACACGTATTCCTGCTGCTGCACATACTATTGCAGCAAGTGTTGAAATATTAAAAGTATTCGATTTGTCGCCACCTGTCCCTACAATTTCAAGTGATTCCCTGTTATTCTTAAATGGTGTGCATTTTGAAGCCATAACCTTTGCTGCTGCTGTAATTTCTTCTATAGTTTCGCCTTTTATGCTTAAAGCAGTTAAAAATGCTGATTTCTGTGAATCTGTTGCCTCACCCGTCATAATTTCTTCCATAACCTGTTCCATAACTTCCGAGGTTAAATCCCCGCCATGTACTAAAACATCAATCGCTTCTTTAATCATATAAATCCCTCCATATACTTTTAATTACATTCCAGGAAATTCTTTAGCATTTTCATCCCATCTGGCGTCATTATTGATTCAGGGTGGAATTGTACGCCAAATATGTTATAATCCCTGTGTTTTACTGCCATAACCTCATCATCATCTGTTACAGCAGTTACCAGCAGTTCCTCTGGTATAGTTTCCTTTACTGCAGTTAATGAATGGTATCTTGCAACTTCAGCCCTTCCAGGCAGCCCATTAAATAACTGGCAGCCTGTATCTACATTTATAACAGACTGTTTGCCATGCATAAGCTGTTTTGCATAAGATATTGTTGCACCAAATGCTTCACATATTGCCTGGTGCCCCAGGCATACGCCAAGGATTGGCACTTTTCCTTTAAAATACATTACAGCTTCTTCACATATCCCTGCATCTGCTGGTTTTCCTGGCCCTGGTGATATAATAATATGTGAAGGTGCAAGCATTTCTATTTCTTCTACTGACATACTGTCATTACGTATTACTGTTATATCCTGTGTAATTGTACCTGTAAGCTGGTACAAATTATAAGAAAAACTATCATAATTATCTATAAGGATTACCATATATAATACCTCCATTTCATATATATGAAGCCTGGCAGATTAAAGTTTCTGGCTCTTTTCCACTGCATCCATTACCGCTTTGGCTTTATTTATGCACTCATAATATTCCTTTTCAGGAACACTGTCTGCCACAATCCCCGCCCCTGACCTTACAAATATTTTCCCATTCTTTTTAAATACAGTCCTTATTGCTATGCATGTATCAAGGTTTCCTGTAAAGTCTATATACCCGATAGCTCCTCCGTATATGCCACGCTTATTGTTTTCCAGCTTATTGATAATTTCCATAGCCTTTATTTTAGGTGCTCCTGACAGCGTACCAGCAGGAAGTACAGCACTAACCGCATCAAGGCTGCATTTGCCATTGTCTATAATCCCTTTAATAGTAGAACCGATGTGCATTACATGTGAATATTTCAATATATCCATATAATGTTCCACTTCCACTGTTCCAAACCTGCTGATTTTTCCTAAGTCATTCCTTCCAAGGTCAACAAGCATATTGTGTTCTGCTCTCTCCTTATCATCTGTAAGAAGTTCTTCTTCAAGCCTATGGTCTTCCTCTTCATCTTTTCCCCTCTGCCTTGTTCCTGCAAGCGGAAAAGTATGAAGTACGCTGCCATCAAGCTTAACAAGGGTTTCAGGTGAAGCGCCTGCTACTTCTATATCATCACTGCTAAAATAAAACATATATGGCGAAGGGTTAATTGTACGGAGAATTCTGTATGTATTTAAAAGACTTCCCTCATACCCCGCCTCCAGCCTGTTAGAAAGCACCACCTGGAAAATATCTCCTTCATAAATATGTTTTTTTGCTTTTTCTACCATCTGGCAGTATTCTTCTTTTGTAAAAAGCGGCGTAAAGCTTGTAGTAATTTTACCAGGTACTATTTTAGCTGGGATTCCATTTTGTATAAGGTCTGTTATCCCATCAATTTCTTTTACACATCTTATATATTCTTCATCCATTTTGCTTGTAGCTGCATTGGCAATTATTATTATTTTCTGGCTCAGGTTGTCAAATGCAATAACTTTGTCAAAAAGCATTAAATCTACATCTTTAAAGCCTTCCTCCCCATCTGCATCAAGTTTAAGCCCCGGTTCAGAATATTTAACATAATCATAAGAAAAATAACCTGCAAGCCCTCCTGTAAATGTTGGAAGCCCCTTTATTCTAGGGCTTTTATAATCTTCTAAGATTTCCTTTATATATTCTCCTGGATTGCTTACCCCTTTTATTTCTTTTATTTCCCCATTATTGTTTTTTATAAACATTGTTCCATCAGTACATGTTATCTCAAGTTTTGGGTCATAACCCAGAAATGTATACCTGCCCCACTTTTCCTGCTTTTCAACACTTTCAAGCATAAAACAGTGGCGGCTCTTTCCTTTTAATATCCTTAATACTTGCATTGGTGTTGTTATATCTGACAAAATTTCTTTACTGACAGGAAAGACTTTATATCCTTGTGATAACTTTTTTGCATCTTCTAAACTAACCATATTAACCCTCCATTCCATACTATAAAAATGTAAAAAATAAAAAAGTCCCTGGCTATTATTTTTACATAATAATAGCCAAGGACGGATTATTTTTAACCGTGGTGCCACCTTGTTTTATGGTTTACCATACTCTCTGCGGAATACTAACATATCCCCGGCAACTAACGTATGCCCTACGTCATAGAATACTAAAGCTTATATATAACAAGCCCTTTGGCTATGCCCTCAGTGGTCCATTTAATGAACTGTTACTGCAGGTTTCCAGCAATCCCCGCTCTCTGTAAGCACATATTTCATTTTTATCTCCACCTCAACGGTTTAGAAATATTTAACTGTACTATAGTATACACTTTTCAATTTCTTTGTCAATACAATTTTTTATAATTTGTGTAAAAATGTACGTGATAAAAGGTTATTCTTATACCCCTTCCAATAATTCCAGCAATGTATCATACCCTTTTTCAACTATTATCTGTGCTGGTGTCACCCCTCTGTTGTCTGGATGGTTATAATCTGCCCCTTTCTTTATAAGAAAACGTGCTGTTTCCTGGTTTCCATATCCAAGTGTATAGTGCAAAGCATTTCTTCCTGTATTATCAGTGGCATTTACATCTGCGCCTGCACGCACAAGTTCTTTTACCACTCCTTTATAACAGTTATTCTGGGCATTTAAAATTAATGCTGTATTACCATTTATATCTTTCTTGTTTACATCCACACCTTTTTCCAGGAACAAAGGCAGCAGGGCAGTATTTGTATTAATATCCATATACTGTAAAAGCATAAGAGGAGTTCTTCCATCATTTCTTGCAGTATCAAGACATTCTAATTGTTTTAATAATGCTGCTCTTTCTTCTGTCTTTAAATCACCGCCAAATTTCTTTTTCATAACTGCAAAATGTGCCGGGATTTCACCATTTACATTCTGCAGGGAATCATCTGCACCATGCTCTTTTAAAACCTTTACAGCCTCTGCACTTCCATAAATACATGCTGTATGTAGTGGTGTATTCCCCGCTTCTGCCGGGCTGTCTTCTGTTATGTTAACATCTGCGCCCTTCCCTGCCATAACTTCCAGCATTTCACTATGGTTATTCCTTGCTGCCTGGTGCATTGCTGTAGTCCCTGAATTATCAGTATATTCCATTGAGTCCTTAGAGAAAAATACTGCTGCCTTTTCGCAATAATCATCTTTTTCACCATTAAACATATTTCTCTTATGTAATGATGCTACAATACATGCTGGTGTCCTTCCCTTAACCAGCGGCTCATCCATATCTATTCCAAAATCTATAAATTTTTTAATAACATCTGTGCCATAATTTCCATGCAGACATTCATCACGCAGGCATGTCACGCTGCCACTGCTATGTACCGGGACAGTAAAGTCCACTCCGCTGTCATTCAGTATATCTAAGACTTCTATTCCTCTTCCACCAGTAAGTGCACTGTAAAATATCCCTGAAATACATTTCAGGTCATCGTCATCATCAAAATCAACCCGCTCTATAAGCTTTTTTGTAAGATACAATGCTATGCTCTTATTATCCATTTCATCCTCTGAAACACTTGCAAATGCATTACTTGTAATTCTTTCCAGATTCGCCATGTCTATATTGCAAAGTCCACATTCCCCTTCTGCTCCATGTTCTTTTAAAGCCATGCATAATGCCTCATTATGATAATCATGTGCAATGTTTAAAGGGGATTTGCCATCATTATTTTTATGATTAATTCCTGTACCAGCTTCAATAAGCCTTAGTGCTGCTGTCATATGGTGGTTATAAACCGCCACCATTAGAAGTGTATTGCCATTTTCATCAATATAACCTGTGTCTGCACCTTTTTCCATAAATATATCTGTTAAAGCCCATGAACCATTTGTATTATTGCTTTTTAACATACGTACAAAAGGCGTAAGCCCATCTGCATCTTTTTTGTTTATATATTCATTATCTGTCCCCTCTGGCAGAAGACGTGCAATAGCCTGTATCTGTAATATGCTCTTCCTCTGGCACTCGTAAACAGACGCCAGTCCTTTAATATATGGACATGCAAGATAATGGTATACATTCTTCCCCTCTGCATCACAAATAGAAACATCTGCACCATGCTTTAGCAAAACCTCTGCCATTTTCAGATTACCCCGGCTGCACGCAAGCATAAGCGGTGTTATTCCATTGCCGCCAGCTATATTAACTATATCTGTTTCTTTTTTCTCCAGGATACCTTCAACTAAATTATAAAACCCCAGGCAAACCAGTACATTGAATAATGGCATTTTCATGCTTCCAACAGGAATGCTTATTACCTCATTCCCACATCCATTAATACACTCTTCTATATTCTTTATCTCTTCATCTTTAAAAATATTATACCTGTAAATACAGTTCTTAAAATCATCTTCCCACCAGGGTATATACTTATATCTGTTTGTTTCACATGAACCAGCAAGTAAATCTTTTAATTCTTTTATATCCATACAGCACCTCCATATATGCTCTTATACACATTATAATAACTAATTCTCTGCACCTGCCGTAAGAAGCTTTAACACTATATCATTACTTCCATTTTCTGTTGCATAATAGAGTGCTGTATGCCCGTCTGTGTCTGCACATGTGACATCTGCACCATTACTAATTAAAATACCTGCAATATAATTGTCATTCCTTTGTGCTGATATTATAAGCGCCGTTTCACCTGCATCATTACGCCAGTTTACATCTGCACCACATTCTAACAGTTTTTTCACAAGATACTGGTTTCCATTATACGCTGCTGCCAGCAGTGGTGAATCACCAAAACTGCCACTTATACTGGCATCTGCACCTGCATCAAGCAAAAGTTCTGAAATCATAATATTATTACGCATTACTGCTATATAAAGTGGTGTAAGTTTTTTATCATTACGTGCATTTATGCCATCAGTACCCTTGCCCAGAATAGCCCTTACCGTTTCACTCTGGTCATTATAACAGGCATGGTGGAGCGGCGTATTACCAAAAGAGTCAGCATTACCCCCGTTTTCCCCCTGCAGGCTTTCTATAAGCTGTACAAGACCAAGTGAATTAGCATAATCTAAAGCAGTATGCCCCTGGTTGTCCATTATAGAAATATCTGCCCCTGTTTCTATAAGATACCTCGCCGCCTCTGCCTTACTGGCAGATACCGCATAAACAAGAGCAGTTTTCCCCTCCCTGTCAGTAGCATTTATATCTGCCCCTGCATCTACAAGCAGTTTTATAATTTCCTTATTACCAGAAATAACTGCCATATGGAGAGGTGTAATACTCTGGTTTGATATTATATTTACATCTGCATCCTTTTCAAGCAGAAGTTTCACAATATCCCTGTAGCCCTTTTTACAGACATAATGTATAGGAGCAAAACCTAATTCATCCACTGCGTTTACATCAATTCCTTCTTTTTTAAGAAATGCTGTTACTACCCCTTTTTGCCCGTTCTGGCAAGCCTTTAATAACAATTTTTCCATTAATCCATCCCCCCACATTGTTCCCTGGCACAACTAGTTGCCAGAATATTGCTGCATATATTTTCCTTTTAATTATATAATGCCAGGCCTTTATTGTCGAGATGGTTTTCAAAATTCCGTTATCTTATCCTGGTAAATGTACTGTTTTTCTGATTGTTTCTTTTTTCCTTATAAATGCTAATAATAGTGTTAACTATGCACATTATTATAAAAATGCTTGTAAAATTAATCCATATATCCCTATATGCTGTCCTTGCTAATTCTTCTCTTAACCCACTAAACCAGACATATGCAAATGCTAATAACTGTGATGGCACATATGCAATAATATACCTGGCTGCTGTATTTTTAACAGGCAGCCTTGTGCATAAATAAAATGCTGTAACACCAATTAATAAAATTATAGCCCTGTCTAATTCATGCCAGTTGCCACTTGGGTCTTCATAAATCCCATTGCCAAGGTATAAAACGCTGTTTAATAATGTTATTACAGTATATATTACTGAATAAACCAGTACCATGTTTATTAAATTTTTTTTACTCATTTCTTCCTCCAATCCAGACAGCCTGCCATACATAAGTATTAACGCACCTTTTCTTCTTTCTGTACAGTAAATCCTGTCTTTAAATACATTTCCATTGTATTTTTGTTCCAGCCTGCTACATGTAAAACAATTTCATTATATCTCTGCTCTTTAATATAATTCATTCCCCACAATAGCAGTTTTTTGCCAAGCCCTTTTCCCTGCATGGACTTTTTAACAATTAAATCATCTAATTCATTTCCATAACACGAAACTGCCCCTGCTATAGCACCATCATGTAAATAAAGGAAAGTTCCAGCTGCCTTATCCTGCATTTGCGCATAATCCAGATAAAAATTAAATGGTTCAATCTCCAAATCCTTTCTCATTTCATAAAAACATTCATTATATATTCCCATATACTCATCCCAGTATTTTCTCTGGAACGGAATACAGGAAAAATCCTTGTCAGGTTTTACTGAATCTTTAAATGACATTTCATAAGCAATTATCTCTTTCATAATAATCCCCCAAAAAAATCCTAATGGTTTATTCCTTGTTCTGTTTAATCTTTTCTAATATGCGGTTCTGTCTGCGGACTTCCATCATTAAGCTAATATAATAAATAACTGCCCCTATAAAATATGGCACTGAAAACGATATTACCATATCCCTGTACCCGCCAGGATGTACATATGTAAAATAAGAGGCAGCCTTTAATGATACAAGAATTACAGCAACCGCAGCAAGATACTGTATAATAACCATAGCAAGAGGTGAAAACCTTTCCAGCCTGTAATGCTGTGAAAGAACACCAACCCCTAATATGCTTAATAAAAGACATGTAAATATATTTAATTGTGTACTATTCATTTCCCCTTCAATTAAAATATTAATTATAGTCAATGATATAGAAATTACAGTATAAGTTACACAAATAACAGAGATAAAATTTTTCCTATTTACCAGTTTCATTCTGAAATCCTCCCTTATCCATTGTATTAAGAAATAAGTTAAATTTAGCCTTATAACTTCTGTTTATTTGTATTTTTTCACCATTATCCAGCAGCGCCATAACACGCATATTAATTCCAGGTTTTAAGGAACTGATTTTATAAACATTCAAAACAGTTGACTTATTTACCCTTATAAAACCTGACTCAAAATAAGCATCCTCCAAATCCTGAAGACGTATATCTATCTGTACAACATCATTGCCAAGATAAGCAAATGTCTTTTTATCAACAGACTCAAAATAATATACATCATTTAAAGAAAAAATAATTCTTTTACTATTTACCTTTCCAGAAAGCCTCTGGCTGTGTTTCCTTAAAAAATCCAAAACCTCATTTACTTCCTTAGTTTTCCTGCAGTAATAAAAGTCTATCCTGTCCTCAGAAATGTTTTTGTCCTGGTATTCATTTACTTTCAATTAAATAACATAACCTCCTTTCCTTTTCTGTCTGTATTATATAATTGTTACTTTTTTTATACAATACTCTTTCTACTATCCTGCGTTTTTACTTAACTAAGTTACACTAAAAAAGTGTGCAACCCCTGGAATGGAATTGCACACCATAATTATATTTATATATTGTGTTTATAACGTACGCAAGGTTTCCATAATGGTACTGAAATGCCCCTGTCATGGAATAATATTAGATGGAACACTGGGAATGTATTGCATCATTTCTGGACAAAAGATATAAGCAATACTGGTTCATGCTAATCCCTTCCCGTTTAGATTGTTCGGAAAGCTGCTTATGCAGGCTTTTAGGAATTCGTAACTTAAACTGCCCTGAATAATTATCCAGCCCGTCTGGTCTGGGAATTTCCTGGTCTTCCTCCATTGCAGCCAAAAGCCACGCCCGCTTTGCATCCTCCGCATTGCTGGCTGCTAATTCCAGAGTTTCCCCACAGGTAATGCACCCTGGTAATTCCGAAAATGCAACAACATACCCCCTTCCTCCTTATCAGGCACAATCTCCATGCGGTAAGGCAGTTCCATATATTCACTCAGTGTCATAATTACCAGCCTCACTCTCTACTATTTTTTTAACCATCTCCACATACACTTTCTTTACCGGCTCATGCTTTGGAATTGTAACTGGCCTGCACCCTTCTTTCCGAAAAATATAGTGGCTGCTGCCTCCTTTTGGCTGATGCATTTTATAACCATAGGCTTCCAGCACTTTACACAACTCATTAAAGCGCATATCTTTTGATAAAAAACATATTTTTTCTAACATAATGCCAGTTGTTTTAGTTCCAATATCCTGGCTATGTACAATACATGCTAAATCAAATGAATTATAATATAGTTCCGTCAATTTTATCACCCTTTATTCCATTACATTGCCTGCAAAGTATCTGCAAATTTTCTGGTACAGTTTTGCCACCCTTGCTTAATGGCATTATATGGTCTACCTGGAATAAGATACGTTCTGTCCCTCTTTTTCCACAGCATGCACAAACATACTTTCCGTCTTCATCTTTTGATTTATCAAATGTTAAATCCCGAAGATTTTTTTCTAATTCTGGATTGGCTTTGCCTATTTCAAATAATGGCAAATCTTCCAGCTTTCTTATTCCATATTGTACATTTTCTTCATCTTCATAAATATCTGGATTTGACAATTTTGTAAGCTCAATATCAAGCTGTCTCCAAAAATACAATTTACGTCCAAAAAATAATCTTAACAAATTATCATCATTATTATCCCACAAAGAATTTACATATTCTGTTTTTTGCCGCTGCCCCATATCCTCATCCCATATATGTTTTGCAATCACAGAAACATCAAGTTTCCCTCTGTCTATATCATCAAAAGAATAAAACTTCGGAGAAGTTTCATGCTGGGCATAGTACTTCAAAATATTTATTACATCTTTCTCTTCATAAGGTGGAATCATTTCTCCTAAAAAGAAAGTATTCCTGCATTGTACTGCCATATCTTCTAATAATCCTTCTGGAAGATATTCATCTACACAGCCATAACTCTTAAACAGTCCTGGCATTTCCATCATCATATCCTCATACGCTTTTCTGGTACTGTCGTAAACCATAACCTGGTAAGAACAGTCTGCACCATCTTCTTCAAGATAGTTAAAGGCATACATACCTATTGGAATTCTTTGTATAAATGGCACTTTCTCCAATATTGCAGTATCAACAGAGTTATCCAGCAAAGAAGCAAATTCTTCTATTTTGGAAACTGCAATCATACGTAATTCATGTTTTGCACGCTCTATAGTATTATCTGCAAAATCATTACTACCATTAAACAAGCTATCTGGATTTACCCATGCAATATGTTCATTCCAGTTATCCACAAATGAAACTATATATGCAAAAGAAGTCCCTCCTGCTGCTTCTCCACGGAGTGCACGTCCTATCATCTGTGTCATAAGTATAGTTGAAACTGTTGGTCTTGCTAAAAATACAGTCTTAGTTTGTGGCAAATCAATTCCTTCTGTAAGTATATTTACATTTACAAGTATCTGTACATTGCCTGACTTGTATTCTTCAATTTTTCTTTCATTATCCTCCCTGCTAATCCGTACCCCTGTAATTGCATCTTTAACATCTGACACAATAAATTCAGACCTGATACCTGCCTTATTAAATAAAGCACTTAGCTGGACTGCATGTACCACATTAATTGCAAATACAATTGTCTGCCCATATTCTTCTTGTTTTGCTTTGTATGTATTTACAATCAGCTTGTTCCTGGCTGCACTTTCTGCCATCTGCCCAGCCACATCATCTGGCAGCACATCCAGACGTTGTATGCTTTCCCAGCCATTAAGCCCTAAATTCTCTCCATATATTTCTTCTGTATAATAACTTTCAAAAATTGGCTTAGATAAAATACGGCGGTTAATAAGTTCTTTTAATCCAATCTGGTATGTAATTCCAATATCCCCATGAATTACTTTTCCTTCTTGCATACCATCATTATATATTTTCGCAAGTAATCCCTGTTCACCATCAGAAGTACGTAAGGGTGTAGCTGTCAGACCTATTAGTTTAACATTCTGGACTCTTTCCTTTACATATTCAATTACTTTGCGGTATGTTTTAGCAGTTGAATGGTGTGCTTCATCTACAACTAAAAATATTTCCTTCTCATCATCCAGCCATTTATCCAGACAGCCCAGATTCCTTCCTATACTATCTTTACTGACAATCAGCAAATTGTCTGATTTTTCAATATCTATTGCCCTGTCATGACATGATGCACCAGATATAATCCGGTATTGAAAAAAGGGTATATGTGGTATAACTTCTGAATATGCAAAATTCTGAAAAGACTCTGCTGCCTGGTCAAGGAGCATTTGCCGGTGTGCAATCCATAGTATTTTTTTATTACAATCAATCCCGTTTTTTAAGAGCCACATAGAAGCAGTATAAGTCTTACCACCACCAGTTGGCAGAACAATCATAGTACTATACCCGCCACTTTTATTAATAACATCAAGATTATCCATTGCATCCTTTTGATGCTCATAAGGCACTCTGGCATTCACTCCTTTTTTGGGAAATACCTTCCCAAATGATTTCACTTCTATATTATAATCTTTCGCCATTCTGTTTCCTCCAAATTAATTGAAAATAAATTATAAAAATAAGTATCTTCTCATTATTCTTTATTTTATATCATAAAATACAATAATTATTTATTATTCTACCAGATACATTCCAATATTTCTACTATAATTATACAAATTTTTCAAAAACAAAACTACTTTATTTTTACATATGCTATATAATGCATATATAAATATACAAAATTAAGCAGAAAGATTTAACCCTTCTGCTTAATCAAAATTTTATTAAAACATTATTATTTATCTATACCTGAATTTCTGTACACTATATAAATTCCTATGGATAACATACAACATATCTATTACTATAAGCATCATTACAGGTACAAAATGCATAACATAACGTGCTTTTGTTTCCCATATTGAAAGAAACAGGAACAGTCCAAAAAGTGCAAGCTTCCACATTGCAGCTGAACCCATTTCTTTTTTCAGCAGCCCATATACCACTGATATTGCAATAAATATAATTAGTGTCCACTGGTATAATGTACAATAACTATCGTATAAAGGATATAATTTCCCATCTTTAAAAAATACTGACTGAAGCCACGAATTTCTTACAGGCTGTCTTTGTAAATGGAATTCCATATCATATTTTCCATTAGACCATGTACTTACTGCTTTGATATACTGGTGTAATAAAAGACCAGGAACACCATATTCCTTAAGGCGTTTTTTAATCATTCTTATATCGCCTTTTTCTTTATCCTCTTTTGTTTCAAATGAACTTGTGTATTCCCTGTCTGCAAGATTATAATTTCCTGTCCCTTTAAGCCCCATCATAACCCAGTGTGCATATGGAAAGTTTTCCTTATCATAATCTGTCTGGTCAACTACGGCGGTTTTATCCATAACTATTTTAAATGTTTCCCTGCATGAACCAAATACAAGTATAAGTGCAAGCGTTGCCACCAGCCCTCTCTTCCAGTTTTTTGCAACAACCATATGCATTGCACATGCAATTGTAATAATTGCAACTGTAGGTTTTAACTCAAAACCAAGCCATGTAAGCACACCCATTGCCAAAATCCAGATATATACATTTAATCTGTTCTTCTTAAAATTCTCCTCTACAAACTGGTAGCATAATAAAAGCCCTGCAACTATAGGGAGTACAAGCGTATCTGTATAAACAAATGGTATATATGTGTAAAATGGTATAAATAAAAGTGACATTACCTGGAACAATACTGCTGCCCTTTTTCCATATTTTCTGTTTACAAGAACCATACAAAGAAGTATTGCAGCATCTATTGCCAGAATATTTAAAACCATATTGCCATATAAAAAATCCCCTGTACCAACTGCCTTTAATATCATGAACCAGAACGTTTCAAGCAGAAGCAGCATCTGGTTATTAGGATAACGCAGAAAATAAAAGTTATATTGGTCACTTGTCTTAAAAACATTATTTAAAGCCATTTCGCTTGCCTGTTTAAATATTACATTCCTGTCACCAGCAGGTGTTACTGCCATTTCATAGCCAAAATATACCTGTAATACAACTTGTATAACCATTAGAAATACAGCAGCTGTAATAACAGAATATTTATCAATATAGCTTAATGCCTGTATTTTCAGCCTTCCTGGAAATACAGGTTTAGCCCTGTATAAAACTAATGCTGCCATTATAATTATAACAGGAATTAGCAGTAATACATTATCCCATATTCCCCAGATAAAAATTCCAGGCAGCAGCATAAGCCATATTGCAGCAAACATCCCATGAAATATACGGCTTGCCATTCCTTGCAGTTTTCCAGCATATTTGTTCATTTTAGCCCACCTCACAATAATTTAATCCCTGAATAATCTATAATCTAAGTTACAAGATATAGATTACCAGAATTACCGCCAGGTATTCAATACCTTAAAAACATAATTAAGAATACATTAAAATTTAGTTATATGTATAAAATTAGCATTTATATAGAAAATCCAGACAAAACAAGACTTTGACGTGATTTAAAGGTTGTACAAAATAAGATAAAAATGGTTAAAAAATAGTGCGGTTAGCGACAAATAGCGACAAG
>CAJUPJ010000018.1 GCA_910588655.1 uncultured Lachnospiraceae bacterium
TTCCCTTGTCTATTATAACAGATTTTTTATATCATGTCCAAAAGACTAATTGAAGGAAATTAAATACATATTTGACTTATAAGGCAATATAGTGTAAAATCTATAGACAATATACTGTATCCTGATGGAACAAATTGGTATAAATAGAGCCGTATTTACGGTGAGATAAGACTATGGAGGATGACATGGATAAAAAGTTAAGAGCTGGTATCCTTGGCGGTACTGGAATGGTAGGACAGAGATTTATTTCATTATTAGAAAACCACCCCTGGTTTGAAGTAACTGTTATAGCTGCCAGCCCAAGAAGCGCTGGAAAAAGGTATGAGGAAGCTGCTGGAAGCCGCTGGAAGATGCAGACCCCTATGCCAGAAGCAGTTAAGGATATTATCATTAAAGATGTCAGTGATGTTAAAGGTGTAGCTTCAGAGGCAGATTTTGTTTTTAGTGCAGTTGATATGTCTAAAGATGAGATTAAGAGAATAGAAGAAGAGTATGCTAAAACAGAAACTCCAGTTGTTTCTAATAACAGCGCACACAGATGGACACCTGACGTCCCTATGGTTGTTCCTGAACTTAACCCTGGGCATTTAGAGGTAATAAGCAGCCAGAAGAAACGCCTTGGCACTGAAAGGGGATTTATTGCTGTTAAGCCGAACTGCTCTATACAAAGCTACACACCTGCGCTTCATGCGCTTAAAGAAGCAGGCTTTATGCCAAAGACAGTAGTTGCAACGACATACCAGGCAATTTCTGGCGCTGGCAAGACATTTAAAGAATGGCCAGAGATGGAAGGCAATATTATTCCATTTATTGGCGGTGAGGAAGAGAAAAGCGAGCAGGAACCACTCCGTATATGGGGGCATATTGAGGATGGCGTAATTGTAAAAGCTGATTCGCCAGTTATTACAACACAGTGTATACGTGTACCTGTGCTGGATGGCCATACAGCGGCAGTATTTATGGATTTTGAAGAAGGAAATAAACCTTCAAAAGAACAGATTATTAAAATATGGAGGGAATTTAAAGGGCTTCCACAGGAGTTAAACCTTCCAAATGCACCAAAGAACTTTATACAGTATTTTGACGAGGATAACCGTCCACAGGTAACGCTTGATGTTAATTATGAAAACGGGTTTGGTATTTCACTTGGACGCCTGCGTGAAGATACAGTATTTGATTATAAATTCGTCGGGCTGTCACATAATACAGTGCGTGGCGCAGCAGGCGGTGGTGTCCTTACAGCAGAACTGCTTAAAGCAAAAGGTTATATCACTGCAAAATAATGTTTGTCTTGGAGGCTTAGTTGTATGGAAAAATACAGGATTTTAGTTAAAGGCATTGTTAAAAGAGATGGTAAATTCCTTTTAGTACAGAAATGGTTTGATGATAATATAGCAGATCCTTATAGATGGGAATTTATTGATGGTGAAGCAGAATTTGGCGAGTCACCTGATGAAGCTGTAATAAGGATAATACATGAGCAGACAGGTATTACTGCATTTGTAGACAGGATTTTATATACATGGACATTTATGCTTGGTTCAGAATGCAGCTTAGGTCTTGCATACTTGTGCCTGACTGATGAAGATAATGTTATCCTTTCAGAAGAATTAAATGATGCAAAGTGGATTGAAGGCATGGATTTTGAAGAATATATTCATAATAAGCGTATGCTTGAAGATTTAGAAAAGGCAGAGTTATATTAATTAAAAAGAGACGCATCTGTTAATGAAATTAGCAGGTGCTCTCTGTATATAAGGACATAAGTTATGGCATATGTTTAAGAATGGAGACTGGAATGGATAAGTATTTAATTAAAAACGGGCATCTTACTGACCCTGCTAATAATATTGACAGCAGGATGGATATATTAATATCTGGCGGCAAGGTTCTGGAAGTTTCAGAAAATATAAGTGAAAACAGTACTTCCGCAGCAGGGGCAGAAGTTATTGACGCTTCTGGCAAGTATATAATGCCAGGTTTTGTTGATTTGCATGTACATTTAAGAGAACCAGGTTTTGAATATAAAGAAACAGTCATGACAGGGGCACAGGCAGCAGCAAAGGGCGGAGTTACTACTATATGCCCTATGCCAAACACAAACCCTGCCATTGATTCACCTGCAATGGTAATGGATTTGCTTGAAAGGGCAAAAGGTGCGCCTGTAAATATACTTCCGGTGGGAGCAATAACATTTGGCCAGGACGGCGTGGATATTACAGATATTGCAGGAATGAAAGAAGCAGGTGCTGTTGCTATAAGTGAAGATGGCAAATCTGTAATAAATTCATGGCTTTTCAGGCAGGCACTGCATGAAGCAGCAGAGGCAGGCATGCCAGTATTTTCACATTGCGAGGATACAAGCCTTTTAGACGGCGGTGTAATGAATTATGGTGCTAAATCAGAGGAACTAGGGCTTCCTGGAATAATTAATGCTGTTGAGGACGTAATTGTGGCAAGGGATATACTTTTAGCCAAAGAAGCAGGCTGCAGGCTGCATTTATGCCATTGTTCTACAGCAGACAGTGTTTTGCTGGTGGAGATGGCAAAGAAACAGGGGCTTCCGGTTACTGCTGAAGTCTGCCCGCACCATTTTACAATGTCTGATGATGAAATTACAGAGGATGACGGAAGATTTAAAATGAACCCTCCGTTAAGGAGCAGGAAAGATGTTGATGCATTAAAGAATGGGTTAAAAGACGGGATTATGGATGTAATCTCTACAGACCATGCATCGCATGGGGCAGAGGAAAAAGCACAGACAATGTTAAAAGCGCCATTCGGGATTGTGGGGCTTGAAACATCATTTGCACTTGGATATACAGTCCTTGTCAGGGGCGGTTATCTTACATTATCCCAGCTTGCAAGTAAAATGAGTGTAAACCCTGCAAAGGTTATAGGGATTGATAAAGGAAACCTTGCACCAGGAAAGGCAGCAGACCTTGTTATTGCTGATATAGATACAGAATATGAAATTGACAGCAGTACATTTGTGTCAAAGGGTAAGAATACACCATTTAATGGCATGAAAGTATACGGCAGGATTGAGAAAACATTTACTGATGGTAAAATTGTATATGATTTATATAAGGAGGAGTAAAGTTGGTTAAAAAGCTGATTGAAGAAATTACTAAGAAAAATGCACCTGTTGTGGCAGGGCTTGACCCAATGTTAGATTATGTGCCAGCACATATACAGCAGAAAGCATTTGAGGAATATGGTGAAACACTTGAGGGTGCAGCGGAGGCAATATGGCAGTTTAATAAAGATATTACAGATGCAATTTATGACCTTGTGCCTGCTGTAAAGCCACAGATTGCAATGTATGAACAGTTTGGCGTGCCAGGCATACAGGCATTTCATAAAACAGTTGCTTATTGCAAGGAAAAAGGGCTTGTAGTAATTGGTGATGTTAAGCGCGGGGATATAGGTTCTACATCAGCAGCATATGCAACAGGCCATCTTGGCAAGGTACATGTAGGAAGCAAATCATACTATGGTTTTGATGAGGATTTTATTACTGTAAACCCATATCTGGGCAGCGATGGTATAAACCCATTCCTTGATGTCTGTAATAAAGAGAATAAAGGAATATTTGTGCTTGTTAAGACTTCAAACCCTTCAAGTGGTGAATTCCAGGACAAGGTATTTGATGGTATGCCTTTATATGAGCTTGTTGCAAGAAAAGTAGCAGAATGGGGTGCAGGCTGCATGGATGGAGACTACAGCAATGTTGGCTGTGTAATTGGTGCAACTTACCCTGAAATGGGAAAAACACTTAGGAAAATCCTTCCACACAATTATATACTTGTGCCAGGATATGGCGCACAGGGCGGTACTGCAAAAGATTTAAAGGTATATTTTAATAGTGACGGGCTTGGTGCAATAGTTAATTCTTCAAGAGGTATTATTGCTGCTTATAAACAGGAGAAATATTCAAAGTTTGGTGCAGAAAATTATGCAGATGCTTCAAGGCAGGCTGTTATTGATATGATAGAAGATATTAACAGCGTTTTATAAAAAGGGAGTTAAAAACACTTATAAAATGGAGAGAATATATGTCTGATAAAAGAAAATGTACAGCACGTATTGAAAGCCAGATAAAACTTGCAGAGGGTATTTACAGCATGTGGCTTGGTTTCCCGGAAGATTTAAGGATTGCAGGGGAGGCAGTCCCGGGACAGTTTATATCCATGTACAGCAGTGATGGCAGCAGGCTTTTGCCAAGGCCAATAAGCATATGTGAAATCAATGCCCCTGCAAACCTGTTAAGGGTAGTATACCGCATTGCCGGGAAGGGCACAGAGGAATTTTCACATATGGAGGCTGGTGGAAGCATTGATGTAATTGCACCACTTGGCAATGGGTTTGATACCAGTTATGCAGAAGAAGGAAAAAGGGTGCTTCTAATAGGCGGAGGGATTGGCATACCACCAATGTTAGGACTTGCTGCTGTGGTTAAAGGTGAGGTAACAGCAGTCCTTGGTTACAGGGATAACAGCCTGTTCTTAAAAGAGGATTTCCTTCCATATGCCAAAATATATGTTTCAACAGAAGATGGAAGTGAGGGAGTTAAAGGTAATGTAATAGATGCAGTCCTCCATTATAGAACTGAAGCAGATATAATATATGCCTGCGGCCCGCTGCCAATGTTACGCGGTGTAAAGGCTTATGCAGCAGAAAATGGCATAAAAGCACAGGTTTCACTTGAAGAGAGGATGGCATGTGGCATAGGTGCATGTCTTGGATGTGTATGTACTTCCAAAGAAAAGGATGCACATACCAATGTAAATAATAAAAGGATTTGTAAGGACGGGCCTGTATTTGATGCAATGGAAATTGAATTTTAGGAATTAATATACAGAGGTAGAGAATGAATTTTTCGGTTAATTTTGCGGGAGTAGAAATGAAAAACCCTGTAACAGTGGCTTCAGGCACATTCGGCTCAGGGGCAGAATACAAGGATTTTGTAGATTTAAACAGGCTTGGTGCAGTAACTACAAAAGGTGTGTCAAGTGTGCCCTGGCAGGGCAACCAGACACCACGTATATGTGAAACATATGGGGGGATGCTAAATGCAATAGGCCTCCAGAACCCTGGCATAGACCTTTTTATTGAAAGGGATATACCATTTTTAAAACAGTATGATACTAAAATTATAGTAAATGTATGTGGCAGGACTGTAGAAGAGTATATAGAGGTTGTAGAAAGGCTTGCTGCCACAGATATTGACATGCTTGAGATTAATATTTCCTGTCCTAATGTAAAAGCTGGCGGCATAGCATTTGGCCAGGATCCGGAACTTGCAAGGCAGGTGGCAGACAAGATAAAACAACATGCGAAGCAGCCTGTAATTGTGAAATTAAGCCCTAATGTCACAGATATTGCAGAAATGGCAAGGGCGGCCGAGGCAGGCGGGGCAGATGCGGTTTCACTGGTTAATACATTTACAGGCATGAAGATAGACATCAATAAGAGGGCATTTGCACTTGCTAACCAGACAGGCGGCCTGTCTGGCCCTGCTATAAAACCAGTTGCATTAAGGATGGTATACCAGGCGGCACATGCAGTAAAAATACCTGTACTTGGCATGGGCGGCATAAGCTGTGCAGAGGATGCGCTTGAATTTATAATGGCAGGTGCACGCATGGTAGCAGTGGGTACAGCTAACTTCCACAATCCTGCTGTTACAATGGAAATAATAGACGGTATAGCGGAATTTATGGAGAAGAATGGTGTAAAAGATATTAATGAACTTTGTGGCTGTGTAAAATGAAAGGAGGAATAATTAAATGGGAAAGTATATTTACGGAATTGACTTAGGTGGTACTACTGTTAAAATGGGGCTTTTTGACGGGGAAGGCAATATAATTGATAAATGGGAAATTGTTACAAGAAAAGAGGATAATGGTTCAAACATACTTCCCGATATTGCGGCTTCTATTAAAGAGAAAAACAACGAAAGAAATATTTCTGCAGAAGATATAACAGGTATAGGCATAGGTGTTCCAGGGCCAGTAACAGAGGATGGAAGGGTGCTTAAATGTGCAAACCTTGGATGGGGGATTTTCTCTGTTGCTGATGAATTAAGCAGGCTTACAGGTGTTGCAAATGTCAAGGCTGGCAATGATGCCAATGTAGCGGCACTTGGTGAACAGTGGCGTGGCGGCGGCAAGGGCTTTAAAAGCATAGTTATGGTTACACTTGGTACAGGTGTTGGCGGTGGTGTTATCTATAATGGCAAAATAGTTACAGGGTGCAACGGCGCTGCTGGTGAAATCGGGCACTTAAAGGTCAACCCGCATGAAACTGCTGTATGCGGATGCGGCGGGAGCGGATGCCTTGAACAGTATTCATCTGCAACAGGCATAATGCGCCATGCAAGGGAGCTTGTAAGCAGCACAGAAGAAGAGTCTTATTTAAGGCAGTTTGAGACAGAAAAAATCACAGGCAAAGAAATATTTGACGCATACAAAGCAGGCGACAAACTTGCCAGCCAGGTTGTAGAAAGGTTTGCACAGTTCCTTGGGCTCGGGCTCTCACATGTGGCAGCAGTAGTTGATACAGAAGCATTTGTAATAGGCGGCGGTGTATCTAAAAACGGACAGGTTGTAATAGATGTAATACGTGGTGAATATGAGAAAAACGTAATGTTTGCATTAAAAGGCAAAGAGTTCCGCCTTGCAGAACTTGGCAATGATGCAGGGATGTATGGTTCAGCCAGGATGGTTATGGAATAGATTTATAATTTACAGTTATTTTGTGCTGGTGGATGGACGCAGGTTCGTTGGTGTTCCACTAAATTATTCCATTCCAGGGCACGATTCCGCTACGCCGCAATGTTATTTAGTCCAGGAAAGATGTTTAAAAATTACATATATTGGGTACGCTGGCAAATCCAAAGTGTCTTCCATGAAAACAGCACGCTCCCGCTTGGACTTGCACGCAATGGTGCATAAAGCCCTTAATGTTCCTACGGAACATTTTAAGACAGGGCTTAAGCACCAGCGGCTTCGTACAGCTTTTTCATGGAAGCACATTTGGAATTTGCCAGCAATCTACACTTTGGTAATTTATAAAATATTTTCTACTTGGACGCTTAATTAAATAGACATTGCGCTGCGTGGGATGAAGTGCCCCTGTCATAGAATAATATTAGATGGAACACCAAACCCTGCTGTTACCCACAAAAATTACAAAAAACATGGCATATAACCAAAATAAATATTATAACTGTAAATTATGTTATGTAGAGGATGATTTAGACGAACATAAAACTAATGGCATATTTTGTGCATATAACTATCCCACTGTGTAATAAGTGACTAGCAGAATAATCTTCCACGTCCCATTTACAGTTATCTGGTTATTCTGTGGTTTTGTTGTAAATTTATGGTGACAGGTTCTAAGTGCCAGATGCCAGTAATATTACATTAAAGGGGTACTTTAAGCCCGCCGGCATTTAAGCTGTATATTTAATATTCCGGAATAAACGCAGTTTATTTTGGAATATTAAATATATGGCTTTATGTGCCGCTGCGTGGCTTATCGTAGCGGAAGCGTACCCCTTTAATGTAATATTCTGGCTCTGGCACAGAACCGTCCACCAATCCACACAAACCCACACAACCACAAGATAACTGTAATTATTTTTTCAGGTATTGAGAAATTTATTCATATAGTATATACTAAACCTAGCTTATTTTATCACAATCACGAAAATTTAAGAGGAGGAAAGCATATGTTTGCTGATGAAGGAATTATTAATTTAAAACATGAAGTTTTAAATATGGTTGCGAAGCTTGCTTTTGAAGGAAAGCTTGAGGAAGAAAGGGACAATATCCCTTATAGGATTATACCAGGCCCTGAACCTGAATTCAGATGCTGTATTTATAAAGAGCGTGAAATTATAAGGCAGCGTGTAAAACTTGCAGAGGGAAAAGCACCTGGTGAAAAGGATGATGGCAATGTAATACAGGTAATCCCATCTGCATGTGCTGACTGTCCTATAGCAAGTTATATTATTACTGATAACTGCCAGAACTGCCTTGGCAAGTCATGTATGAATTCATGTAAGTTTAATGCAATTAAGATGGACGGAAAGCACCCAAGGATTGACCCTAACCACTGCCGTGAATGTGGCATGTGTGCAAAGGCATGTCCGTTCCACGTTATTGTGCATTTAAAGAGACCATGTAAGTCAAGCTGCCCGGTAGATGCGATTACATATGATGAGCATGGTATTTCTGTTATTGATGATGAGAAATGCATTAAATGCGGGCAGTGTATACATAAATGTCCTTTTGGGGCAATAGGTTCTAAAACATATATTGTAGATGTAATTAATGCAATTAAATCAGACAGGCCGGTTTATGCACTTGTTGCACCTGCTATTGAAGGCCAGTTTGAAAATGGCATTACAATGGCAAGCTGGCGTAAGGCACTTAAAGCAACAGGCTTTACAGACATGGTAGAAGTCGGGCTTGGCGGTGATATGACAACATCAAGCGA
The DNA here is from genome assembly GCA_910588655.1 of uncultured Lachnospiraceae bacterium. GTDB lineage: Bacteria > Bacillota > Clostridia > Lachnospirales > Lachnospiraceae > Butyribacter. Next base: position 8,512 of record CAJUPJ010000018.1, read on the forward strand.
AGCAGAAGAATGGTGGGAAGCACACGAAAAAGGTGAAAGAAAGACAACATCATGCTGTCCTGCATTTGTAAACATGATAAGAAAGCATTTTCCAGAGTCAGCAGACCTTATTTCAACAACAGTTTCGCCTATGTGTGCTGTATCAAGGATGATTAAGGCAAAAGAGCCTGATGCGTATACAGTATTTATAGGACCTTGCATAGCTAAGAAATCAGAGGTAGTTGACCAGAAGATAGAAGGTAATGCTGATGCTGTACTTGCATTTAGCGAACTTCATGCAATAATGCTTGCGGTTGATACTGAACACTTTGATGATGTGGACGGATACCAGGAAGCGAGCAAGTTTGGCAAGAGATACGGCAATGCAGGCGGTGTAACAGCTTCAGTAATAGAATACCTTAATGAAACAGGACGTGACGGTTCTGCACTTTCAGTATGCCAGGTAAGCGGCACTACAGAATGTAAGAAAGCATTGTTACAGCTTAAAGTAAACAAGCTTAAGGAAGACTTTATTGAAGGAATGGCTTGTGAAAACGGATGTGTAGGCGGCCCTAGCTCATATGGTGTATATCCTAAGTTTAAAAAGAGCAGGGACGACATGATAGAAACAGCAGATGCAAGAAGCATAACAGAGAACCTTAAAAACTATGATATGGCTTCTTTCTCAATGCACAGGGAATAAAAATATGTTATATGAATCTGGTAACGATACTGTATGTGGAAGTGCAGTCTGCCAGAAAACAACAGACGGGGTTGTGCTGGTGACGGCAACCCCGTCTGTTGTAAAACTGGCTTGTGGTGAAGGCAAAGGGCTTGAAGATTTAAAAAAGGAAAATATATTTAATGGAATACATCCTGATGATTTAGAAATGGCAAAGCAGGTACTAAACACTGCATTTGATAAAGGTGAGAGTTCTGAATGTAATTTCCGCAGGATAGATGCTGCTACGGGCAGGTATGTATGGTTTTATGGAAGCTGTATGCCATTAAAACAGGCAGACGGGTCTGTCTATGTTTTTTGTACATTTGTGGATATAAGCAGGCAGAAGAAAATAGAAGAAGAACTTGCAGAGAGCAGAAGGCAGGGCAATGAAACTGCCATGAATTTAAGCAAGCTTTACAACGAGGAAATTATGCGGCTTAGTACGTTTTATGACGGATATACATGCATAATACGCTATAACTTAAATAAAAACTGTGTTGAGTGCATGAAGGGTGAAACGTTGTCAGGACTTATAAAAGTTGGAATGTCACTTGATGAGTGTAGTGAAAAAACAGAGTATTTCCTAAGAAATGAAAAAGCTATAGATACATTTTTCAATATTTTTGACAGGGAGAAAATGTTATCATTATTTAATTCTGGCAAAAGGACGCTTACTACACAGATGCTATTCAGCCTTGATGATAAAACAGGCACACTTTTTGCACGGTTTAACGTAACAATGAAAGAGAACCCATATACAAATGATATAATAGTATTTGCAATAGAAGAGGATGTAACAACAGAAATCCTTACAGGTACTGCTTTCCAGAACATTGCCTCAACAGAATTTATATCAATACTTTGTGTAGATATTGAAAAGAACAGGTATTTCTGCTGTATTACATCAGAACCCGACATGTACCTTAATACAGGCAGGTATGGGCGCAACGGGGAATTCAGCACTACAATGCGCAGGATTTTTTATAATATACCAGGTGTTTCAGAAGACCGCAGGGATGAGTTCTTAGAAAACCTGGACTCTAAAGTTATAAAAGAAAAGCTGTCTGCTTCATCGGAATATGTTTTTTATTACAGCCGTACTGTAAATGGTGCAGACAGGCGTTATAAAATAAGCATAAGATGGCTTGACAGGACACATAACCTTGTGATTATTGCAAAAAAGGATGTTACTGATACAGTCCATGCAGAACAGAAAAAAGAAAAAATGCTTTCAGATGCCCTTGAAGATGCAAAAAGGGCAAATGAAGCCAAAACGGTTTTCTTATCAAATATGAGCCATGATATGAGGACACCGCTTAATGGTGTTATAGGTTTTACTAATCTTGCAATAGAAAGCAATAGTGTAGAAGAAAAGGACGAGTATCTCGAAAAAATTAAAATATCAGGTGAATTTTTAGTGCAGCTTATAAATTCCACACTTGATTTAAGTAAAATAGAAAGCCATAAAATGACGCTTATACCTGATTATGCTGAGTGGAATGGCATACTGGAAAGTGTTATTAATTCAGTGCAGGCAGAAGCAGATAAAAAAGGAATAAAGCTGGCTGCAGATACATCAAAATGTGGTTATAACGGTATGGTATATGTAGACAGCCTAAGGTTTAAACAGATATTTTTAAATCTGCTTTCTAATGCAATAAAGTTTACCCAGAAAGGTGGTACAGTCCAGTTTATTGCTGAATTTTTGCATAAAACTATAAAAGGCTGTAACTGTAAAATCACAGTATGTGACAATGGTTCTGGCATGAGCAAAGGGTTTGCAAAAAAGGCGTTTGACCCATATTCACAGGATGAAACAAGGGCAGTAACAAGAGTGGAAGGTACAGGTCTTGGGCTTTCAATTGTTAAAAACCTTGTTGATATGATGAATGGTTTTATTGAGCTTGAAACTGAGGAAAATGCAGGTACACAGTTCACAATATATCTGCCTGTCCAGAAAGCAGGCGGTATTCCAGATAAAACAAAAGGAGTGCAAAAAAGCAACAGGAAGCAGCTTGCAGGAATGACCGTGCTCTTATGTGAAGACCATCCTGTAAATACAGACCTTATAAAACTTATATTGGAAAATTCCAGTATAAATACAGTATGTGCAGGGAATGGCAGGGAAGGCGTTGATATTTTCAGTTCGTCAGATACAGGACATTTTGATGCAGTCCTTATGGATATATGTATGCCATTTATGGATGGCATTGAGGCAACAAAGGCAATAAGGGAATTAGACAGGGAAGATGCAAAGAAAGTACCTGTTATAGCAATGACTGCCAATGTGTTCCATGAAGACAGGGAGAAATTATTTGAAGCAGGCATGACAGGTTTTCTGTCAAAACCTGTTGACGTAGAAATGCTATTTAAGACACTTGAAGAACAGTGCCTGTAGCATAAGGAGGAATTATGGCAGGAAAGTATTATGTTGTGCGCAATGGCAGGAAAAATGGCATATACAGGACATGGGATGAGTGTAAGGCACAAGTTGATGGTTTTAAAGGAGCAAGTTATAAAAGTTTTAAAACTGAAAAAGAGGCACTGGAATTTCTTTCCGGGGGCATGGCAGCCAGCCAGGACAACAGCAATGGTGTAGTAAAAGCCTATGTGGATGGCAGTTTTTATAATGGTGAATATTCATATGGCGTTGTTATACTGCGTGATGGCACAGAAACCTGTTTTTCGGGAAAAGACAATGACCCGTTGCTTGCAGGAATGCATAATGTTGCAGGTGAAATAAAAGGTGCTGAAGCAGCTATGCGTTATGCCCTGGAAGAAGAACTTGGGGAAATTATAATATACCACGATTATGAAGGCATTGCAAAATGGTGCCTGGGTGAATGGAAAACCAATAAAGAAGGCACAAAAGCTTATAAAGAATATTATAACAGCCTGAAAGATAAAGTAAATATCAGGTTTGTTAAAGTAAAAGGACATTCAAATGATAAATATAATGATATGGCGGATATGCTTGCAAAAAAAGCATTAGGGCTTATATAATATAAAACACATTAAAAAAAATGCAGGTTTGAAGCCTATGCCTGCATTTTTTCCTTTATCCAGCAGTCAATAGCTTCTGCTGTTTCTTCAGGTGTAATGTCTGAATTGTCAACCAGGGTAATAGGCGGGCTGGTATTTCCAGCATTATTTATAAACCATGTGTTAAAGTCTTTTGAACTTCTAATCCAGTCCTCATCTGTAACATGTCTTCCATCACGCATGCGGTGTTCCATCTGGCTGTCATTGCATACAACTGCAATATAATGTATTTCTGTAAAACAATCCCTTTCTGGATGCAGCTCAAACTGTTCAGGGATAGCACATCCGCATAATACAACAGGTTTCCCGGACTGGGAAATATTTGCAGCAACACGCATCCACAGGCGGCGGTATTCACAATAATTGTCATCAGGGGTATTGTAAATATCATTCCAGAGCAGGTCACTTTCCATGACAATATAATCTTTCTCATTCTGGAAGAGGATATTACATGCAGTAGACTTTCCAACACATGAAGCGCCTGTAACAATAAACAAAGGCTGTTTGTTAATATGGGACATTGTACCACTCCTTATCTTTTGGTGATTTTTGTAAATATAATACACCTTGTAAAATATATAGTCAAGGTATATTTCCAGTTAATGGGAAATTATCATTAAAACTTCCAGGGTGTTGCCTTTTTTATGTTAAATGTGGTATGCTAAAAGTGTATATTGCATTTATAATTTACCTCAATGGGACATATGATAAATTTATAAATGTTACCAGCAGGAATGGAGGACAAAATGGTTTTTGATAATATTTTAGATGCTATGGGAAATACACCTGTTATAAGGTTAAACCATATAGTGCCAGAAAACGCGGCAGAAATCCTTGTAAAGTTTGAGGGTCTTAATGTAGGAGGTTCTATTAAGACAAGGACTGCTTATAATATGATATGTGAAGCAGAAAAAAAGGGAATAATACATAAAGATACAGTTATTGTTGAGCCGACAAGTGGCAACCAGGGTATAGGGCTTGCGCTTACAGGTGCTGTAAAAGGCTATAAGGTGCGTATTATAATGCCTGATTCAGTAAGTGAAGAAAGAAGGAAACTTATTACACATTATGGTGCAGAGGTTATATTAATCCATGATGATGGCAATATTGGAAAATGTATAGAGGAATGTTTAAATACAGCATTGGAGATGGCAGAGGACGGCCCGGATGTATTTGTCCCACAGCAGTTTGAAAACCCTGCCAACCCACAGGCACATAAGAACCAGACAGGGGTGGAACTGCTAGAACAGGCAGGCAAGCCTATTGACGGTTTTTGCTCTGGTATTGGGACAGGAGGCACAATTACAGGGATTGGCAGTGTGTTAAAGGAAGCTAACCCTGGCATAGTTATATGGGCGGCAGAGCCTGAACATGCTGCAATCCTTTCTGGAGGGTCTATAGGTACACATATACAGATGGGAATAGGTGACGGTGTAATACCTGGAATATTAGACCAGGAAATATATAGTGATATATGTATAATTACAGATGACGAGGCAATAAAAACAGCAAAAGACCTGGCTTCCAAAGAAGGCATTATGTGTGGTATTTCCAGTGGCACTAACGTTGCGGCAGCTATACGTCTTGCAACACAGCTTGGAGCAGGCAGGACTGTTGCAACTATACTGCCAGATACTGCTGAGAGATATTTTTCCACACCATTATTTGAAAACTGGTAAAGGCAGGCAGAAGCAGGGTTTTTACCAGGTTAAGGAGGTTTTAAGCCTGTGGTAAATGAAGAGAAAACACGTATTATGATTAAAATTGCGAAATACGAGAGTGAACTTGGCACAAAGGTTATAAATGAAGGCGGATATTATAAAACAGATTATGTCCGCCTGCATACATTATCAGTTGTGCTTAACGTTTCTGTTGCTTATATATTTGTGCTGGCATTAGTAGCTTTATACAATATGGATTATATATTCTTAAATTTTGTTACAATAAATTATGCTAAATTATTTATTGAAATTTTTATGCCATATATTTCTATTATAATTATATGTGTGCTTGTTTCCAATATTTATTTTACCAGCAAATATAAAAACAGCCGTGAAGAGATTAAGAAGTATTACACAGAACTAAAGCGTCTTGAACAGTATTATACAGACAGCGGGAAGGAGACGGCAGATGATACAGTTACTGGTGTTTAGAGAACACTTGCAGAAGTTTTACCAGAAATATTCACTGGTTTTAAACATGTTATTCCGTTTTGCTGCGGGGTATATTGCCTTTTATGCAGCAGACAGGGTTATAGGTTACAGCCCGCTTTTAAACAGGACATGGGTTGAAGTGCTGGCTGGCTGTATCTCAATGGTATTTCCTGTACAGATGCTTTTGTTCCTGGTGTCAGTTTTTGTTGTATTACAAATTGCATATGTATCAAGTTATTTAGCAGTTACTACTGCATTGATATTTGCAGCACTGTATTTTATGTATATAAGATTCCTGCCTAAACATGGCTTTGTAATACTGTCAATGCCTGTACTGTATGCACTGGATATACCATATGTAGCACCGCTGGTTATGGGGCTTATATCAGCACCTGTTTCAATTATGCCTGTAAGTTTTGGTACAATAATATACTACCTTATATCAGACACAGTTTATGTAATAAATACATCTACAGATAATTCAATTAATATGTATAAGCTTGTTATCCAGCAGCTTTCAGCAGATACACAGATGTATGTGTCAATATGTATATTTTCTGTTGTAATAATGGCAGTTTATTTTATAAGGAACATGAAAGCAGACTATTCATTTGAAATAGCAATATTAGCAGGTTCTTTCCTTAATTTAATACTATTCCTGGGTGTTAATTACCTTATGGATATAAATGTTAATGTAATGCAGTTTTTAAGCGGGATTGCCATATCATGTTTTATTGCCTGGCTTATACAGTTTTTCAGGCTTCCGCTTAATTATTCAGGTGCAGAGAACTTACAGTTTGAAGATGATGAGTATTATTACTATGTAAGGGCAGTACCCAAAATGAATATTACTGCTGCAAGAAAGAGAGTCCAGCGCTTTAATTCCCATAATGGCAGGGATGGAAATGTTATAGAAACAATAGCTGAAGATGAGGCAGATGGTATTCCGCTTGAGGGAGATGGCGGTTTAAAACAGGATATGGATACAACAGCCAGGCATGATTTTGAGTTTACAGTATCACTGGACAAGGAAGATCTTGAAGAAATAGAAAAGATGGAAAAAAAGGATTAGGCAGCAGGAGGGGCAATGGGTACATTTTTAGAAGATTTTAAAGAATACATCTATTTTTTATCTATACCAAAGATGACAATAGTTGATTTGCTTGAAATAGTAATAATTGCATTTGCGATATACAGTATAATTCTCTGGGTAAAGAATACAAGGGCGTGGAGTCTTGTAAAAGGAATACTTGTGCTGTTTTTATGTTACCTTTTTGCATACCTGCTTGATATGAGTGTTATACTCTGGATATTTGATAAGACAATAGCAATAGGTATTACTGCTGTTATGATTGTATTCCAGCCAGAATTAAGAAGGGCTCTTGAAGAGCTTGGAAGAAAAAATCTTGTAAAATCAATAATACCATTTGATGACCAGAAAGATAAAAACAAGCGTTTTACTGACAGGACAGTCAATGAAATAGTGAAAGCGGTTGTAGAACTTGCCAAAGTCAAAACAGGTGCACTTATTATTATTGAAAAAGATATAACGCTTGCTGAATATGAAAGGACAGGTATAAATATTGACTCTGCTATAAGCAGCCAGCTTCTTATTAATATATTTGAGCATAATACACCCCTGCATGACGGGGCGGTAATTATAAGGGGCAACAGGATTGTTTCAGCAACATGTTACCTTCCGCTCTCAGATAACCTGGGACTTTCAAAAGAACTTGGTACAAGGCACAGGGCAGGGGTTGGCATAAGCGAAGTAAGTGACAGCCTTACAATTATAGTTTCAGAGGAAACTGGAAAAATATCTGTTGCAACTGGCGGAAAGCTTTTAAGGAATATTGACGGGGAACTTCTGAAAAAGAAAATGGCAGAAATGCAGGGCAATCCTGCAGATGACAAAAAGAAGCGTTTCAGCTTTAATTTGAAAGCGAGGGGTTCAGGTGAAAAAGGAGAATGACAACACATCTTCCAGGGAAGCAAAAAACCAGACAGACAGTACAATACGCAAGTTTTTTGTAAATAATGCCGGCATGAAATTAATTTCAGTTATTATTGCAATAATTGTATGGGCTGTAATTATAAATATAGATGACCCGTATAAAACAAGGTCTTTTACAGTTGAAGTTGAAACTATTAATGAAAATGCCCTGAATTCTGTTAATAAAGTATATGAAGTAATTGAGGGCAGTACAGCGGTTGTTAAGGTTAAAGGCAAAAAAAGTGTTGTAGACCGTCTTGGCGCTTCTGATATAAGGGCAACAGCAGACCTGGCAGACCTTTCAGCAGTAAATGCTGTTGCAATACAGCCTTCACTTCGTAAAATACTATCTTCAGATGTATTCCTTGAGTGTACACAAGTACTCAGGGTATCACTTGAAAACAGGGAAAGCAAACAGGTCAAAGTAAATGTTATTGCAAGCGGGGAGCCAGCAGAAGGATATACCCTTGGCGAATGTACAGCCAAACCTAACATGATTGAGGTAGCAGGGGGTGAATCTGCTGTAAGCCAGATTGCGTCTGTCAGGGTTTTCCTTAATGTAAACGGTGCTACAGAGGATTTTGCCAAGAAACTTGTGCCTGTTGCATATGATGAGGATGGTAATAAAGTTGAATCTTCAACCCTCTCTTTTAGTAACAGCATTATACGTGTGTTTGCACAGATACTTGAGGACAAGGCAGTACCTGTTAAAGTCAAAATTACAGGAGAACCTGCCAGTGGTTACGAATATGTAACTACGGACTGCCTGCCAGAAAAGGTTGAGATAGCAGGTACATCAAGAAGGCTTTCACGTATTTCTTCTGTAATTATACCTGTAGATATATCAGGAATGACAACAGCATCATCACAACTTGAACAGGATATTTATATATCAGATTATCTTCCAGAAGGGATAACACCTGTTGCTGGCTTTGAAAATGTTTCAATAAGGATTACGCTTGAGCAGGTTATTAAAAAGAATATTGATATAAGTACAAGTTCCATAGGTTTTTCATCACTTGCTGATGGTTTGAAGGCTGAAATTACAGGTGATACAGACAGGGCAAGCCTGCTTGTGTCAGGAAGGGCTTCAGTCCTTAACAGTATAAACAGCACTAATATTAATGCATATGTAAACTGCAATGGTCTTGTAGAGGGTGTTTATACACTTCCTGTAATTATTAAAGATTTGGAAGAATCATGTACAGTAATTGAAACAAGCAAGCTTAAAGTGCGTATATACAAGGAAGGCCAGCAAAATCCAGGTGTGGGGAGTGAAGAGTTTCCTGTAACACCAGCTTCTGCACCACCAGTGGCTGAAAGCACACCAGTGCCAGAAGAAGGGAGTAATGTTACAGGTACAGAAGCACCAGACATTGGTGGGGAGTAAATAAAAAATCATATAAATTACTGGAGTGTATAGTTTTATAAAAAAATAGAAATATAATTTTTACCAGGCAGGGCTTAATAAAGTCCTGTCTGGTTTTTGTGCATTTTTAAATTCTGTGGCATGGCTGCCTGTCATTATAACAAGTAAAGAAAATTACCTTTAGTTCTTATTCTATAAATATAAAATATTAACCATATGGCAAAACGAAGTGTACTACATTTTGAAAATGTAAATTACAAATATGCTAGTGCACATTGTTCCTGGTATGCCAGGAAGCCTTTAATATTTTTATTAACGGAGGAAATTACAATGAAAGAAACTTATGGATATGTGCGGGTATCAGCCACAGACCAAAATGAGGACAGGCAGTTAATTGCAATGTATGAAAAGAATGTGCCAGAGATTAATATTTATACTGACAAACAGTCTGGCAAAGATTTTAACCGTCCACAGTACAGCAATCTTTTAAAAAACATAAAGAAAGGGGATTTGCTTTACATATTAAGCATAGACCGCCTTGGACGTAATTATGAAGAAATACAGGAACAATGGCGCAGGCTTACAAAGGAAATAGGAATTGATATATGTGTAATTGACATGCCGCTTTTAGACACAAGAAATGGCAAAGACCTTATGGGGACATTTATTGCAGACCTTGTATTACAGATTTTATCATTTGTTGCTGAATCAGAACATGGTAATATAAAAAAACGTCAGTGGCAGGGGATTATCGCAGCTAAAGAAAGAGGTGTCAGGTTTGGCAGACCAGAAGTAGTACTGCCAGATGAATTTCCTAAAATTATAATGGAATGGGAACGAAAGAAGATTACAACAGCAGAAGCAGTAAGAAAATGTAATACAAGCAGGTCAACATTTTACAGAAAAGTTCGTAAGTACAGGATAAAAAATAATAAAATAGAACAAGAATATAACGACACCAAAAAGGAGCATATAATTAATAGGAATAGCTAATGGACAGTATAAATAGAGTATTAAATACAATATATTTAATTTAAATTTAAAATTACAATTATATAATTTTGTTATATAGTATAAATTATAATAATAAAAATAAAGAATAAAGGTGTGTAATTGAAAAATATAATAAATAAAAAACGTTTCCCATTAGTGTAATGCATAAATTATTACAGAATACACTGATGGGATTTTTTATTTCTGTAAATAAATTTTTGGTATTTGGTTGTATAAATACAAGAAGAAATATAGTAAAAAAATAAAACAATGCCAAAAGGTGTACTTTTTGGCACTGTTTCTATGATTTTTAATTTTATCACAAAATAACAATATGTCAATGGTTTTTTATGTAAAATCAAAAAAACGGATATATGTATGTAATAAAAAATTATATTATTATATATTTAAAAGAATAATAGTCTGTTTATATAGATAATGTCAAAAAGTACACTATTTGATATTATCTTTTTTATTTCAAAAAGTAAGATAGAAATATGTAAATTTGTTTTTTTGTATGCCATTTTCTGTAGTATTAAGAGTCCTGGTTAGTAGTTTTACAGGGGAAAGAAGGAAAAGTTATGCTGGAAACAAACCATAGTATATATAAAAATACAGAAGAAAGTAAATGTAATAAAGGACTTTCTTCTGGTGTTTTGTGCTGCCAGCAGCAAATTCTTATAAAAGAGCTTGCGGAATTATGGTTTCTGGATATTAAAAATATAATGAGGCCATCTTCTTATGCTATTTACCAGAGTTATGCCAATAAATATATACTTCCCTATATAGGAAATATCCAGGCAGATATGTTTAATGCAGATATCCTTTCTTCATTGCTTGGAAGCTATTGCAAAGGCAATGGAAAAGGGGGAGTGTTATCACAGTATACAGTGTATCTTTTGGAGAGCATGGTACGTTCCATGTTCCATTATGGTGTAAAGAAAAAGCTGGTACAGGAAATTTCATTTGGAAAAGCAGAATTTATAACTATAAAGAAAAAGGAAGCAGTACCTCTTTCTGAACTGGAAATACAACAGCTTCTATATGTAGCAGAAAAACAAGGCAAGGATATACAGTTACAGATTTCTATTCCTATTTATACAGGGGTTACATTATCAGAACTTTGTGGTCTTAAATGGGAAGATATCAACCTGGAAACAGGAGAAATATATGTGCACAGAAACATGGTACGCATACAGCATAATATGCCGGCCAGTAATAGTACAGATAACCAGGATGCGGCCACGGTACTTGCAGAATGTGAACTTCCAGAAAATATGTGCAGGAAATTTATAATACCAGAAAGGTTAGGCAGCTTGTTAAAGACAGAAGCATTTAACAGAAAACCGTTAGAAGGAAGTTATGTAGCAGAATTAGACAAGAAAGCTGGCAGGAAAAAGAGTGTTGCTATGCCTGGTGATGCGCCAGATGGCAGAACATTACAATACCGTTTAAAAACCGCTGGAGAAAAAGCAGGAATTAAAGGACTGACATTTAAAACACTCAGGGATACATTTGCTGTACTGTGCCTCCAGGCAGGCGGTGACGTTTATAGCCTTGCATATGTGATGGGCAGTGGAATACCTGCAATGTGTGACAGGTATGGACAGTGGATGGTAAGGGATGATGGTTTTTTAAAAGGGATTGGATAGAGATGGAATAGATAGTTAAGTATAAGGAGATTGTTATGTCAGATGGTAAATTGGCAAAACAGGAGATTATTTTAGGTAATAATAAAAGAATAACTATTTTAAATACGGTTATTGATGTTTTAAATATGCAGGAAACAGTTGCTTTAGTTGAAAAATATGTACAAAAAAAAGTACCACTTCATCTGGCAGGAGTTAATGCAGATAAGATAAACGAACTTAACCATAATAACAGGTTAAAACAAATTATTAATAGTTGTGGTGTTATTAATGCAGATGGAGCTTCTGTGGTTCTGGCAAGTAAATTTCTTAAGAAACCCCTTCCAGAAAGAGTAGCAGGAATTGATTTGATGCAGAATCTTATAGCTCTTAGTGAAAAAAAGGGATATAGCATATATTTATTAGGTGCTAAACAAGAAGTAGTACAGAAAACAGCCAAGGTTTTGCATAAACAGTATCCTGGATTAAATATTGCAGGTATACATAATGGCTATTTCCAGAAAAATGACTGGCCACAGATTTCATCAGAATTAAAGAAAGCCAAACCAGATTTTATTTTTGTGGGCATTACTTCACCATTAAAAGAATACCTTGTTGAATATTTGCAAAGAGATGGGAATAAAGGGGTCTTTATGGGTGTAGGCGGAAGTTTTGATGTTATTTCAGGTACTATACCAAGAGCACCATTATGGGTACAAAAAATAAATTTTGAATGGCTTTTTAGAGTTATACAAGAGCCAAAAAGACTGTTTAAAAGATATTTTATTGGAAACTGTTTATTTATTAAATCGGTCTTAAAAGAAAAGTTTAGCAAAAAGTTGGAACAGAGGTCATTATGAATGTTTTAATGGTTGGAGTTGGCTCTAAAAGGGTTGGCGGAATGTGGACAGTATCTGAGATGTATATAAATAATAAAGAATATAATAAAGAAGTAAATCTGGAATATATTCCAACATCAACTAATGGTTCAAAAGTAAAACGCCTAATAGCTATGTTATGTGGATATTGCCAGATTTTATTCTGTCTGGCGGTGAGAAAGGTTGACCTGGTTCATATACATATGGCAGAAAAGGGTAGTACATTCAGAAAGGGAAAAGTTGCGAAATGGGGGAAAGCTGCCAATAAAAAAGTAATTATACATTTACATGCGGGGCCTTTTATGTCATGGTATCTTACCTTATCAAATAAAAAAAAGAAGAAAATAAGGAAAATATTTAGTTATGCAGACAAAGTATTTGTTTTAGGAGATTACTGGAAAGAAGAATTGTCAAATTTAATAGACAAAAATAAAATTACAGTTGTATATAATGGGACAGAATGTCCAGAAAAAAACCAATATAACATAAGAGGAAAAAATATTGTTTACTTCGGTGTAATGAATAGGGAAAAAGGTATATATGACTTATTACAAGCTATAAAAAATATTAATGCAGAACTTGATAATGAAATAAAGGTTTTGCTTTGTGGAAATGATTTGACAGGAAATGTACAAGATATAATAGATAGAAATGGTTTATCAGAGCGTGTAAAGATGCTTGGATGGGTAGATAAGGCACAACGTATAAATATATTTAAAAATGCCATGATAGATGTCCTTCCTTCATATTATGAAGGGTTAAGCATGACAGTAATAGAGGCTATGTCATATGGCATCCCTGTAATTACTACTAATATATCAACTATGCCAGAGCTTTTAGGGAAACAAGGTTATATGCATGAACCCGGAAATATAAAGGAACTTGGTAATTATATATGTAAACTTGCTAGTAATGCAGAAGATAGGATTAAAACCAGCCAGATTGAATATATAAGAGCAAGAAAATATTTTTCTGTGCAAAATTTTATTAATAAAACACTTTGTGAATATAAAATATTATTAAAAGAGGAATAGACATGAAAAAAGTTATGCTTGTTTTTGGCACAAGACCAGAAGCTATAAAAATGTGCCCTCTTGTGAATGAATTAAAAACACATAATACAATGAAAACTCTGGTATGTGTTACAGGGCAGCACCGTCAGATGTTAGACCAGATATTAGATGCATTTAATGTCAGGCCAGATTATGATTTAGCTATTATGAAAGACTGCCAGACGTTATTTGATATTACAAATAGTATATTAGAGCAGATAAAAACTGTGTTAGAAAATGAAAAACCAGATGTTGTCCTTGTTCATGGTGATACATCCACAACATTTGTAACAGCACTAGCATGTTTTTATTTACAAATTCCAGTTGGACATGTTGAAGCAGGATTACGTACATATAACATATGGTCTCCGTTTCCAGAGGAATTTAACCGTCAGGCTGTAAGTATTATAAGCCATTTTAATTTTGCACCAACAGAATATTCAAAAAATAATCTGTTGAGAGAGGGAAGAAAACCAGAAAGCATTTATGTTACTGGCAATACAGTTATAGATGCATTAAAAACTACTGTCAGGAATGATTATAACCATCCTTGCATTGAGTGGGCAAAAAACAGCCGTCTTATTATGATTACAGCACATAGAAGGGAAAATCTTGGCAAGTCTATGGAAAATATGTTCCGCGCAATACGTCATGTTATGGATGAACATCCAGATGTTAAAGCTATTTATCCAATTCATATGAATCCTGTAGTACGTAGTACAGCAGATAAGATTCTGGGAGGAGATGAAAGGATAAAAATTATTGAGCCACTAGATGTATTAGATTTTCATAATTTTTTAAGCCGAAGTTATTTAATACTGACTGATTCAGGCGGAATACAAGAAGAAGCATCTGCTCTTGGTAAACCAGTCCTTGTTATGCGTGATACCACAGAAAGGCCTGAAGGAGTTGATGCAGGTACATTAAGGCTGGTTGGTACAAAGGAAGAGGTTATATATAACAATTTTAAAAAGCTTCTGGATGACCCAGAGGAATATGCCAAAATGAGCAATGCAATTAATCCATATGGAGATGGCTTTGCAAGTAAAAAAATCGCAGATGTGCTTGAAGAGTGTATAAATAAAGAGGTAACTGTATAATGGAGTGGTTAATTTGGTCTTTATATGGAATGTTATTTGCATTAGGTGCATTATTTCCAGAAAAAAATAGTTTAATATCACTTATTATTGTATGTTTTAATTTAGTAATTTTATTTGTAGATAGAAATAAGCAGGATATTGTTCTTTTTTCGTCTTTTGTACTTGGTAGTGAAGCAATAGCGATTATAAACATGGCAGTTTATTGTGTATTTTCAGAAAAAGGTATTGTACGTTTTAATAAAATAAAAAGTTATCAGTTTTTTGCAATATTAGTTTTAACTGGTAATTCCATTATATGTTCTTTTATATATAATACTTTCTGGAATTGTGTATTTTATATTATATATTTATTAATACTGGCAATTACTGCTATATCTGTGTACCAGAAAATAGAAAAAAGGCGTCTGTTGGAAATAACAAAGAAATTTGTAATTATAGAACTGTTAGCCACATTATGTATTATTCTAAGAATACATTCAATTATACCAGGAGATGCATTTTATGGGACTATGGGAAATGCCCACTTTTTTGGGAACTGGCTTATTATTGTAATATTTGTATTAATATATACTAATAGTAATTCTTCACAAGTAAATTTATATAAACAGACAAAAGAAAATATTTTTTATTTTATTATGCTGCTTTTAATGCTGTATCTTTCTGATTCTAAAACATTAATTTTAGTAATGGCATTAAGTGCTGTTATATATTTTATAATATCAAGATTTGTTTCAGACAGCAAAAGAATATTGGTTTTCTTGTTAACATTATGTACTGGCATGTTTTGTTTTATTGGAATAATTTATATTCCAGAAGTTAGAAATCACCTAAAAGGTTTAAATAAATATATAGATTTATATGTATACACTGATGGATGGAATCCAAAATTTGAATATTTCCGGGGGACATTATTTGACTCTTTAAAAGGATTAAGATTATTGGCTGGTTATGGTTTCGGGCAGTATGGAAGCCGGGTTGCAAATGCATTTGCTTATAGCGAAATGTGGCGTGCGGATAATTTTATAAATAATTTTATATCTTCTATATTTAATCCTCATTTTGTACCACAGTTTGCCCAATATGTTTCTATGTATACAGAAGAGTTTGTATCTGGAATAAGATGGCGTAGTGCAATATTAAGTTATCCTTTTAGTTCACTTATTGCTTTAATTGGAGAAACAGGAATTATAGGTGTAATTCTATTCTCTAATTTTATAAACAAACTTGCAAGAAATTCTGTTAGCAAAATTATAATATTTTATTTTGCAGTAGCATGTATTTTTGATATATATTTTGATAATTACCAGTGTATTGGAATAGTAATTTTATATATTTTAAATACATATAAGGAAGATGGTTATATATCACAAAAATATTGATTAAAAAACGGAGATTAAAATGAAAGTTGGAATTGTGTTATATTTTTGTAACTATTTTGGTGGTGCAGAAAGAAGGCTTTTGAGGATTTATAACAGATTAGCAGATAATATACAAATTGACCTTATAGTAAGGGGAGGAAATAAAAAACAGTTTAAAAAAAGTGCAGAATTAGCAGATGTGAATCTTGATAATTTTACAAATATTATCTTTACTGGTGGACGTATAAAAACATTATTATGTATAAAAAGAGAAAACTATTCCACAATCCAGATTTTTGATAAGTCCAGATTTAATATTTATTTGTTACGTTTTTGTAAAATGATTTCCGTAAAAACAATTTGTACATTTGCGGATTTTCACGATTCTTATGGGCTTATAAATAAAAAAGCTAAGAGTATATTAGAAAGACAAGTAAAACTTATAGATAAAATAGATGTTTTATATCCTAGAGGTAAAATATTTTTTGAACAGTTAAGTGGAAAAGCAAATGTGTATATAACACCAGGGACGTTTACTGACCTTGATTTATTTTATCCAAAAGAAAAGAAAAATATTATGATATTTGCTGCTGCCAGACTTGAATTAGAAAAAAATCCATGGCTTATAATCAATGCATGTAAATTGTGTTGTGAAGAAATAAGAAAAAATAAATACCAAATCTGGATTATGGGGTGTGGTTATGAGGAGGAAAGAATCAGGAACTATATAATAAAAAATAAATTAGATGATATTATAATAATGAAAGGATATCAAAAAACAAGTGATATACTTCCATTTGCAAGAGTGTTTTTTGCAGTTGGAAAAATGGAAAATTATCCATCACAAAGCCAGGCAGAAGCAACAGCAAGTGGATGTTATATTATATCAACAAATGTCGCAGATTCTAAACTTATGGTTTCAGATAAATTTTCTGTTCTTATAGAAGATAAAGCATCTGCTTTGTCACATGAAATAATAAATTATATACTAGGAAGCGAGGAAGAAAAAAAACAATATATAAAGGCCGCCAGGGAATTTGCTTTAGAAAAATTTAATATAAAAAGAAGTATTGAATATTTTGGAAAAATGATTATGTAATTATTTAGTATATTTAATATTTTATAAGAAAAATAAACCAGGAGAAATAAGAATTATGGAAATAAAGGAAATATTATTGGAAAGAATCAGAAAAAAACAAATATGTGCTGGTGTTGTGGGATTAGGTTATGTAGGACTGCCACTTGCTGTTGAAAAGGCAAAAGCAGGATTTAAAACTATAGGTTTTGATATACAAAAACAGAAAGTTGAGATGGTAAACAAAGGACATAATTATATTGGTGATGTAGTTGATTCTGACTTGAAAAAATTAGTTGAAGATGGTAGTTTATCTGCGACTACAGATTTTTCATTTGTAAAAGATGTAGATTTTATTGCTATATGTGTACCAACTCCCCTGGACGAGCATCAGGAACCTAATATTTCTTATGTGAGGGAGTCTGCCAAAGAGATTGCCAGGTATCTTAAACCATGTACTATGGTAGTCCTCGAGTCCACTACATACCCAGGTACAACAGATGGACTAGTTAAAAAGCTTCTTGAAGAAGGCTCTGGACTTGTATGTGGAAAAGACTTTTATCTTGGATTTTCTCCTGAAAGGGTCGACCCTGGTAATCTGGTTTATAAAACAAAAAATACACCAAAAGTTGTAGGTGCTATAGGGAAAGATGCTGCTGAAGTAATTTCAGCTATGTACAGGGAAGTCCTTGATGGTGAGGTATATACAGTTTCTTCACCAGCAATAGCTGAAATGGAGAAAATATTAGAAAACACATACCGCAATATAAATATCGGGCTTATTAATGAAATTGGCAGATTATGCCATGAAATGGGAATATCTGTGTGGGAAGTAATAGATGCAGCAAAAACGAAGCCGTATGGTTTCCAGGCTTTCTATCCTGGACCTGGGCTTGGTGGGCATTGTATTCCTTTAGACCCATATTATCTTACATGGAAAGCACGTGAATATGGTTTTCATACAACACTTATAGAAAACAGCATGGTAATAAATGATGGCCAGCCAAAATATTGCGTAAACAGGGCAATGCATATTTTAAATAGGCATAAAAAGGCTGTAAATGGTGCTAAGATTCTTGTATGTGGTGTGGCATATAAGCAGGATATTGATGATTACCGTGAAAGTCCTGCAATACAGTTAATTGCAGAGCTTGAAAAAGTAAATGCATTGGTTGATTATTATGACCCATGGATACCTGGATATAAAAGGGATGGGAATGTAGTAACTGGTATAGAGGAAATTTCACCAAGAGTTATTGCTTCATATGACCTTGTTATTATTGCTACGGCGCATACAAATGTTGACTATCAGATGGTGGTTGATAATGCAGTTGCAGTATTTGATACAAAGAATGTGACAAAAGGGATTATGTCTAAAGCTAATGTTGAGGTTTTATAAGGCGGACATGGATATATGGAGGTGTCAGAAATGAATTATATGCTGATAGGCTGTGGGAGAATTTCAACAAACCATATAAAAGCAGCTTTAAATAACAGTTTTAATATTGTTGCAGTCTGTGATTTAATACAAGAAAATATGGAAAAAGTGTTGTCTGAAAATGAAATTGTGAGTGACAAAGATGTTAAAATGTATACAGATTATAAAAAAATGTTGTCTGAAAACCAGGCAGAACTTGTAAGCATTGCGACAGAAAGTGGAAACCATGCAGAAATTGCATTGTATTGTATTAATATGGGAATACATGTGATTATTGAAAAACCAATGGCAATGTCATTATATGATGCAGACCAGATTATAAAACTTTCCGAAGAGAAAAATGTAAAAGTATGTGTATCACACCAGAACCGTTTTAACATTGCTGTACAGAAAATGCGTAAAGCACTTGAAGCAGGGAGATTTGGAAGGTTATCACATGGTTCAGTACATGTACGCTGGAACCGTAATGAGGATTATTATACACAGGCAAAATGGAGAGGAACATGGGCGCAGGATGGAGGCGCGCTTATGAACCAGTGCATACATGGGATTGATTTGCTGCGCTGGACTTTTGGTGATGAGATAGAAGAAGTTTATGGACAGACAAGACAGCAGTTCCACCATTACCTTGAAGCTGAAGATGTTGGCGTGGCAGTCGTGAAATTTAAAAATGGTGTAGTTGCAACTATTGAGGGTACAACAAATGTATATCCTCAAAACCTTGAAGAAACATTATATATTTTTGGCGAAAATGGTACTGTAAAATTAGGAGGCAAATCTACAAATAATATTGATATATGGGATTTTGCGGATGAAAAAGTGAGTGACCAGGCAAACAAAGGATTGGAAGAAGCAACAAGTAATGTATATGGAAATGGGCATACAAGTCTTTTTGCTGATATGGAAGATGCTATAATAAATGACAGGAAACCATATGTGGATGCCACAGCAGGCAGGAATGCACTTGAACTTGTGCTTGCAATATATAAAAGCCAGAAAGAAAGGAAAGCTGTAAAGCTTCCACTGGATAATTTTGCAAGTATAGATATGGCAGGTGAATTTAGTTGTGGAGGACTGTTATAATGAAAATATTATTGCTTACTAAAAGTAAAATGTATACATGCAGGCTTCTTGAAGATTTAATAAATGAACACACAGTTGTGGCAGTAGTATGTAAAAACAAGGAAATACTTGCTGGTACGGAAATGGAAAAAATATGCATAAAAGAAAATATACCAGTTATAGAAAATAATGAGATGTACACAATGCTTGGCAAAGGGACATTACCAGAAGCTGACCTGGCAATTTCAAATACTTATGGCAGATTGATAAAGAAACCCCTGTTAGATTTCCTGAATGGGAATTGCATTAATATACACTGTGCAATATTGCCTGCGTATAAAGGTGTCATGTCTTATAATTTCGGGATACTGAATGAGGAAAATGAATGGGGTGTGACAGCACATTATATAAATGAGGAATTTGACCAGGGAGATATAATCAAAATATATAAATTTCCAATAACTTCTGCGGCAATAACTGTTGGAGAACTTGAAAAAATGGCACAGGAAGCGGCGTACAGGCTGACACTTGAAGTTATAAATAACTGGGAAAAAGAAGGAAGACCTGTAGGAAAACCACAGGAAAAAACAGGAAAGTATTATAGTAGGGAAGACTTTGAAAAAGCAAAAAAAATAGACTTAAACAGTAGTGCAGAGGAAATAGAAAGAAAAATAAGGGCATTTTACTGTCCTCCATATGAAGGGGCATATATTGAAATCGAAGGGAAGCATTTCCAGTTGCTTCCATTAAACCATTAAAAACAGGCAGGAGGTAAAAATGAAAAATAAAGAGAAATATGTATGTTTTTGCGAAAAAACATATGTCCCAATTTATTCAAAGCCTTGGTGGATGGATGCAGTATGTGGTAAAGACAACTGGGATGTATGGCTGTATGAAAAAGGCAACAATATCCTTGCGGCAATGCCTTATTATTTAGAGCAGCGTGGCAGGTATAAATATATAACAAAAGCCCCGCTTACACAGAATAATGGAATTATTTTTAATTATCCTGATGATGGTTCAATGAAGAATATAGCAAAACAAAAATTTGAGGAAGATACTATTAAAAATGCATGTATATTTATACAAAATTTTGGGCTGGATGTATATGAACAGCAGTACCAGTATAATTTTAGATATTATTTACCATTTTACTGGAATAATTATGAAATAATACCAAGAGTAACTTATGTGATAAAAGATACATCAAATATTGAAAAACTTTGGGGAGATTTGTCATCAAAATACAGAAAAAACATAAAAAAAGGACAGAAAAATTCGATATCCAGACAAAACCTTAGTAAAGAACACTTTTATTCTGAACATGAAAAAGTGTTTAAAAAACAGGGTCTTGAATGTCCGTTTTCATATAAATTATGGGATGGTTTATATGAAGCATGCAAAAAACATAATTCTGGAAAGATATTGTATGCAACTGACAGCAGTGGTAATATAACAAGCCTGTTATTTTTAGTATGGGATGAGAAAAGCATGTACCATCTGTTAGGAGGCAGTATTCCTGGATATCAGGAACTTGAAAGTTATAATTCATTGACATGGGAAGCCATAAAACTTGCATCTCAGATGGGGCTTAAATATGATTTTGAAGGTTCTGTTATAGAAAGAATATCAAAGTCATTCAGGGAATTTGGAGGAAATCCTGAAATATATTATAGAATAAGGAAAGTTTTTAACCCAGAGATTTTTGAAAAAGAATATAATATGCAGCGCAACAGGCTTTATAGTTAATATAATAAAAGGATTTAATAGTAATGTTGCTGGTGATTTTCACGAAAAAGGAGTAAACAGGGGGATAACCATGGAATTTAGAAACCTGAAAAAACAGTATCAACAATTAAAGAAAGAAATTGACAGGGTTGTTTTAAATGTTATGTCAAATGCAAGTTATATTGCTGGAATAGAAGTAAAAGAACTTGAACAGGAGCTTGCAAGTTATGTTGGTAAAAGACATTGTATTACATGTGCCAATGGCACAGATGCACTGTCACTTGCTTTAATGGCATGGAAAGTTGGCATAGGTGATGTTGTTTTTGTACCAGATTTTACATTTTTCGCAAGTGGTGAAATTGTTTCATATGCAGGTGCAGTCCCAGTGTTTGTAGATATTTTAAAAGATTCATATAATATTGACCCAGATAAACTGGAAGAGGCAGTACAGAAAGTTAAAAATGAAGGCAAGTTTAGGCCTAAGGCAGTAATTGCTGTTGATTTATTCGGATTGCCAGCAGACTATGTAAGGATAAAAGAAATATGTAATAAATATGATTTGATGCTTCTTGAAGATGGAGCCCAGGGGTTTGGTGGTATGCTTTATGGAAAAAGAGCATGTTCATTTGGTGATATTTCTACAACAAGTTTTTTCCCTGCTAAACCATTAGGTTGTTATGGTGATGGTGGTGCAGTATTTACAGATAATGATGAATGGGCAGAACTTATAAGGAGTTTTGCGGTACATGGGAAAGGAAACAATAAATATGACAATGTGCGTATTGGAATGAACAGCAGGCTTGATACATTACAGGCAGCAGTACTACTGGTAAAGTTTAAGGCATTTAAAAAATATGAACTTGTAAATATAAATGAAGTGGCAGGCTGGTATGGTGATATGTTAAAAGATAACTGTATTGGATTGCCAGAGATAAAAGAAGGTTTTTACAGCAGTTTTGCACAATATACAATAAAACTTCCAAAGGAAATAGACAGGCAGAGGCTGCAAAAATTTCTTAATGGGTTGGAAATACCATCAATGGTATACTATTCAAAACCTTTACACCTGCAAAAAGCCTTTACTGGTACAGAAAGTGCAAAAGCATGCTGTCCAGTAACAGAGGACTTATGCAAAAGGGTGTTAAGCCTTCCAATAGACCCCTATAAAACAAAAGATGATATTGAAGAAATAGTAAAAGGAATTGGAAAATTTATTTTAGACAGTAAGTTAATATGAAACTGTAACATAAATAAAAATATAGCTGGGGTGGTATCATACAAAATGGGCAAAAAAAGAAATATGGCAAAAGATGCTACAATACTCACATTTGTAAGATGTGTAACAATGTTAGTAAGTATTATACAGACTATGATACTTACAAGGACGCTTTCAAAAACAAATTATGGGACATACTCTCAGGCAGTATTGCTTATTAGTTTCTTAAGTCCTTTTTTTTCTATGGGATTGGAGAATGCTATTAATTATTTCTTTAATAAGTCTGAAAGTATTGAAATAAGAAAAATTTATATTAATACAATATTTGCCATTTCTCTTACAGCAGGTTTATTATGTGGATTAATGATTATAATTTTACGTATGCATATAGGGTTATATTTTGATAATCCACTAATTGTACCATTAACAGGATATATTGCATTCCGCCCATGCTTGCAAAATCTTATTGCTTTATACCAGCCAATATATATATCTAGTGGTTATGTTAAAACAATAGCAATAAGAAACTTGTTTATATCATTAATGCAGATTATCATAGTGGGAGGAATTTCCTGTTTTCTTAATAATATAAGTATAGTTTTATGTTTGTTGCTTCTGCTGGATATTTTCCAGCTTATATATTTTGCAGCAATATACAGAAAAAGGGAATTTAAAATATCAGTATTACAATCTGACTTTTCATTATCTGGTGAGATACTAAAATACGCTTTACCAATGCTTTTTTCTTTATCAGTTGGAACAATATCAGCTAATATAGATAAGTTAATGATTAGTGGATTAATGTCTGTTGAAGATTATGCCTTATATTCAAATGTATCAAAAGAGCTTCCGTTTTCATTTATTGCAGGTTCTTTTACAGCAGTTGTAACACCATTTATTGTAAAATATATTAATAATGGGGAAAACAGTAAATTTAAAGAATTATGGGCTTGTTATCTGGAAATAGGATACCGTGTAACATGGCCATTATGTTTTGCTGCCTTAGTATTTGCACCAGAATTAATAGAAGTTTTATATTCAGGATTATATTTGAGCAGAGAAGGAATTATTGTATTCAGGCTTTATACAATAACTGCAATGTTCAGGTTTACATATTTCGGAATTGTTCCAACAGCTATGGGACGGACAGATATAATAATGAAATATTCAATTTTGGGATGTATGATTAATTTAATTTTGAATTATCCAATGTATTATGTAATGGGAATGCCAGGTCCAGCATTTGCAACTATAATAAGTATGATTATACCATCATTTTTGTATTTTAGGGCAAGTGCAAAACTGGTACAAGTACATGTTTTAGATGTTCTTGTACCTAAAAAGATTATTATTTTAATATTCAAGATGCTTTTAGCAGGAGTTCTGTCAAAGGTTATTGTATCAATATTTAATAATATTGCAGTAAATGTTTTTTTTACATTATTAATGGGTTGTCTTATAATTTTTATAGTTATATTTGGTACAGATTATAAAACCATAAAATCTTTAATTAAATATATGAATAAAGAGGGGTAAAATATGTTATTAAGTATTTGTCTTGCAGTTTATAACCAGATTGATATAGTGAAAGAAAATATAGAAGAAATTATTAAAACTGACAATACGGAAATAGAAATTGTGATTAGTGATGATTGTTCAAAAGAACCATTATATGAAATGGTTCAAAATTTTAATGATGACAGGATTAAATATTATAAAACTGATAAAAACAGAAGCCACGATGAAAATATAATAAATGGTTTACTAAATTGTAAAGGTGATTATATATTTTTATTTCGTTCTAAAGATAAAATTATCCATAAAGAGATTAATAATGTATTAGATATTATAAAAAAGAATCCAAAAGCATCATATTTCCTGTTTTCTGCATTAGACGAAGATGGTAAACCACGTCTTGTTCTTAAAGATAAAGTATATCATAAAAATGAAGAAGCACAATTAGCGCATGGGTGGCTAATGGTACATCCTAGTGGTCAGATATACAAGCGTTCTATGCTGGATATTGAATTATATAAACAATATATCAAAAATCATTTTCCAAAATACAATGGATGTGTTGTACATCAATTAATAAGAATGGATTTATCATTAAAAGGGGATTTTATTACATCCTCATGTTTTGCATGGGAGTATATGCATACATATAAATCAGATAAAAAATCAGTTATATCTACTGCTGGAAAAATAAATATATATGCTCCGTTTTACCAATATCAGAGGTATAAGTGTGAGTGGGATTTTGTTGTAAATGAAGTACCAGAAAAATATAAAAAAGTATATATAAAACAGATTATAAGGGATTATATATGGCGCATTGTACCTATGTTTTATCTTTTAAATCTGGATAAGGATTGTAATATGCATTATAATAGTGAACCTATGGACTTTAAACCATATAAAGAATTGTGGGCATTTAACAAAATGACTTTAAAAATGATAGAGAATATGAATTATCAGTATAAGGGGGGGGGTAAGGGAATATTTAGCTTTTAGAACTGCTATTACTGGTTTTTATTTTATACCTAAAGCAATATGTAAAAATTTTATATATAGTCATGATGTATTAAAGAAATTCTGGTTCAGAATCCGAAAAAACAGACAAACAAAGGACGGGCTTATTTCATAATATATTATACAGGTTATTTTTTATAGGGAATAAAAAATATTTATGATAAATTGAAATGATGCCAGACAGTTATTTTTATTGCTTTATTAGATTCTGGACTTAAATAACTGGAGGTATCATAATTTGGTTAAATTTTTAGAGAAGTGCAGAAAATATAATATTAAACAGATTTTATCATTTATATATTTTTTTACCTTGGGTCATTTATTTAGGTTGCTTTTTTATAAAAGGGAATATTGTTGTGGCAGGCATTTTAAAGGGTATTTCGGAGGAATATCTGCTCCAGGATGGAGATGGGTTTGCATTGATGCGTTTGGAAGAAGAAATAATCCTAATGTTCCCTGGCCATGTTCACCTTATATAAAAGTAGGTAATTATAAAAATATTCATTTTCATCCAGATGATATTAATTTATTTCAAGGAATTGGTAATTATTTTCAGACTATGGATGATGGGCATATATATATAGGTAAGGGAACATATATTGCTATGAATGTAGGAATAATAACAGCAAACCATTCATTAAATAATCTGGATGAACATGATAAAGCCAAAAATGTGGTTATAGGAGAAAGGTGCTGGATTGGTATGAATAGTGTCATCCTTCCAGGTGTTGTATTAGGTGAAAATACAATTGTTGGTGCTGGGTCTATAGTTACAAAAAGTTTTTCGCAGGGCCATTGTGTTATATGTGGTAATCCAGCCCATAAAATTAAAGAAATATAATTTATATTTTTAATCTAAAGTCAGACTAAATCTTATTATAGAAGGATTTAGTCTGGCTTTGGTTTATGGCTATTATATTTTTAATCTTTTATATAAGTTTAAGTATGTCATTGGTTATATCCTAAAATTGCGTAGCAATTTTTTTAAAAGGGATTGTATAAAAGCTAAGTTTGAAATATTATATATATACAAATATTTATATATATTATATGAGCAGGATGAAATATTATGAAAGGACAAGCATATAGAATCAATAAAATAGGAAAGTATGAGATTACAGAAAAGGCGGTTATCATTATAAAAGATATGGAAAAACTTGAAGATAAGACAGGAGAGAGAATAAATGCCAGTATTTAATGAAGATACAAGAGTGAAAATCCCAGCCACAATCCAATTTCTAAGACTGGACTATAATTATCAATCACTCAAAGAAGATGATATT
Organism: uncultured Lachnospiraceae bacterium; assembly: GCA_910588655.1. GTDB lineage: Bacteria > Bacillota > Clostridia > Lachnospirales > Lachnospiraceae > Butyribacter. Next base: position 35,115 of record CAJUPJ010000018.1, read on the forward strand.
GATATAGATTTCAACACAAAAATTTTTGTAAACAGGTTTAAACCTGCGCTCGAAACAATCAATGGCAGGAAATTTACCTATGATGAAATTAAAAGCATTATAACAGATATCCATAATGTCCTGAAAAATAATGACCTAGGGAAAGAATTTTATAATTGGCTTATTGAGCCAAAAGATAAAGTAAAACTTATTGATTTTGAAGATATTTCTAAGAATGATTTTGCCGTTGTAGATGAATTACCATTTAGTGTGGCAAAGGGAACAGAGGAAGGTTCATTCAGACCAGATATAAATATTCTTATTAATGGGATGCCACTTGCATTTTTGGAGGTTAAAAAGCCAAATAATGATGGCGGCATACAGAAAGAATTTGATAGAATGATAAATAAGAGGCTGCAGAATCCGGACTATAGGAAATTCTTCAATCTTATTCAGTTTGTTTCCTTTTCTAATAATATGGAGTATGAAGAAGATGATGATGCAGAAGACGTAAAGGCTGGCTCATTTTATACAACGCCAAATGGAAATAATACTAGTTTTTCATTTTTCAGGGAAGATGACAGACAGTATCATTTAATATATCCATATAAAGATATTGATATGGATACCATCAAATATGTAATGAAAGACTGCGGCTATAATCCAGCTGGAACAGATACGCTAGAATTTGCAGAGAATTTAAAGCCAGCAACACCATGTAATAGTTTTGTGGCTTCTGTATTTGATAAAGAAAGATTTTTGTATTTTTTACAGTATGGAATTATGTTTATAAATAAACGGATTCCAGAGAAGCATATTATGCGTTATCCCCAGTTTTTTGCTACAAGAAAAATTATTGAAAGACTAGAATCAGGTGGTAATGGTGGTATTATCTGGCATACACAAGGCTCTGGAAAAACGGCAGTAGCGGCCTTTTCTAATCGTGTTATCAGGGATTATTATGCAAGAAAAGACATCAGCACAAGATTCTTTTTTGTGGTGGACAGGCTCGATTTGCTTACACAAGCAAGTATTGAGTTTGCCAATAGAGGACTGAATACAGTTAATTGTGAGAATAAAACAGCTTTTAGCAAAGAATTGAATAAATCTCTTTCTACAGATGTCAGTAGTAAATCTATTGGTGAAATCTGTGTAGTAAATATACAGAAATTTGAGGGGAAGATGCCAGAAGCAAAGAATGATTATAATGCAAAGTTACAACGTATCTTTTTTGTTGATGAAGCACATAGAAGCTATTCATCAACAGGTGAATTTTTTAAAAACCTTATGGCATGTGATTTGGATGCTGTTTATATTGCGCTTACTGGTACCCCGTTACTTTCTAAGAAAGAGCGTTCTAATTTGAAATTTGGTGACTATATACACAAGTATTTTTATGATAAGTCAATAGCCGATGGATATACATTAAGAATCAAAAAGGAAAATATTGATACAGTAGCAAAGTCAGAAATAAAGAAGAATTTGGAAATAGAAGATAAGCAGTTTGAGGATAAAAACATTTATGAATCAGATGCCTATGTAAAGGCTCTGGGAGAGTTTATTGAAAGGGATTTTATAAATTTCAGGTTTCAGAATTCAGATGCATCTATTGGCGGTATGATTGTTTGCAGGACAAATCCACAAGCAAAAAAAGTGCATCAGTGGTTCAAAGATAATTCAAAGCTAAATACTGGACTTGTTATCACAGATACAGATAATCCAAAGCAGAAACAAATTAATAAAAATAACCAAATGGACTTTAGAGAAACGCTTGCTCCTGATATTCTGGTGGTGAATTTTATGCTTACCACAGGATATGATGTAAAGCGTCTTAAAAAGATGTATCTCCTTAGAGGGCCACATGCACAGTCACTTTTGCAGACTATATCAAGAGTAAACAGACCTTATAGGTCTCCAAACGGAAAGATTTATAAGTATGGCTATATCGTTGATTTTGTAGATATAGAGCAGGAATATGACAAAACCATAGAAGCTTATATAAATGAGCTTGAAGCAGACCTTAATGAGAATGGAGAAAATGAGGGCTCTCTTTCTGGTCTGGTTGTTGATAAAGAGGACATTAACAGGAAATATCATAAGTATATTGATGAGTTAGGAGATATTATTTCTACGGATAATTTGGAGCATTTTTCAAAACAACTTACTTTTTACAATAAAGAAACACTTCTCAAAATTAGGAGGCTTCTAAATGGAATTAAAGAGTGCCAGACAGAATTTATTCTTTCAAGGGCAATGGACTATGCAGCACAGATTGATTCCGATAGGAACAAGAAACTCCTGCAATTAACACAGGAGAGGATTGATTTTATAAATCTTTCCCAAAATACTGTTGACATGATGGATATTATCTCAAATGATGAAGTAGTGGAAATTCTTTATGAGTTTATAAAAGTAAAGATTATTATTATGGAGCTTGGGCAGATGACACAGGACAATCCTAAGTTCCAGAGGTTTTCAAAAGTTGTAAGGGATATTCAGAATGAGATAAAAAAGAACAAAAACAAAGATGATATTAAAATTAGAAGGCTAGATGAGCTTTTACAGAAGATTTTTAATGATTTATCCATTTCTGACTTAAATGATTTAGATTCTATTACTGATGAACTTTTAGAAGCTCTTGAAAGGGCAAGAAATATTAACTATGAAAATGAGAGATTGTCAAAAATTTACGGTGGAAATTATGCTTTTGTAAAAACATACCAGGATGCGATAGAAATATATCCAGCTGGTAAACCGGAGATAGAAAAAACGCTGGTTATTATTTATGAAGTGGTAGAAGATACTTTAGATAAAGAAATTGTGACTATTCAAGGAAGAAAAAACTTTGCTGGTTCTATAAAATCTAAAGCAACAAAAATTCTTTTGAAAGAGAAATTATATGGAAAAATTAAGGGTTTCTATGCACAGCTATTAAATGACCTTTATACTAATATACAGATATTCAAATAGGAGGATTTACAATGCCAGACATTTTTACATTAGAGAATAAAATAAAGCAGATGATTGATGAAATGAAAGGACTTTGCCAGACCAACGGATTATCCAATCAGGCAAGTGAAGAAGTTGTTATTACCTCGGTATTCCTTTATAAATTTCTGAATGATAAATTTATAGCAAATATAAAGGATTTTGCAAAAGAAATGGAAATGAGTACAGAGGAAGTCTTACAAGATGAGGATATGTTTGCGGGATTTTATGATTCGTTTCCGCAGGATGTGGCTTTTAAATATGAAGATACGATAGAGTGCTTAATTAATAAAGTTGGAAATAATGATTTTTATAAGCTTTTTGATGATGCACTGGAGAGAATCTCTAATTATCCAGAGAACGAAGAATTTAGCATTGATACAGCAGACGGAGGAAGAAAGCCGCTATTTACAAGAGTGACAGAAAATGTAGAAGCATCTAAAAGAAATAATTTTGCTAAAAATATATTTGGTATTATCAGTCAGGATAAATTTGATTTTGGAGAAGCCTTTAGGAATAACTTTGACTTTTATAGTGCAATCTTTGAGCATCTGATTAAAGACTATAATGTTGCCAGCGGAGTATATGCAGAGTATTTTACACCGCAGGCTATTTCTGCAATTATTGCAAAAATTCTGGTAGAGATGTCACCAGTAGAAGATAAGATATATGATGTATATGACCCATCAGCAGGTTCTGGCTCGCTGGTACTGCATCTTGCTAATGCTTTGGGAAAGGGAAGTTTCGGAGACAAAGCACAGGTTTATACACAGGATATTTCAGGCAAGTCATCAAGATTTCTAAGGACAAATATGCTGCTTAACGGGCTTACAAACAGCCTTGACAACATTATTGAGGGAGATACGCTTGAAACACCAGCACACTATAAAGTAGCACACAATCCAAGTTCAGGAGTAAAGCAGTTTGATTATATTACATCAAATCCTCCATTTAAAATGGACTTTTCGTCTACCAGGAACACAATTGAACAGAAGTGGGAAGATTCTGAGATAAGGGATGGAATCAAGAGATTTTTTGCAGGAGTACCCAGGATACCAAATAAGAAAAAAGAATCAATGGGAGTGTATCTGTGTTTTATCCAGCATATCCTGTGGAGTTTAAAAGAGGACGGAAAGGCAGCTATAGTAGTGCCAACAGGCTTTATAACAGCGCAGTCAGGCATTGAAAAGAAAATACGCCAGACAATCGTAGACAGGCACTGGCTAAAAGGTGTAATATCTATGCCGTCAAATATCTTTGCAAATACGGGTACGAACGTATCAGTCCTTTTTGTTGATAAATCTAATAAAGAGGGAAACATTATGCTTATAGATGCATCTAAGCTTGGTGAAAAGAGAAAAGAGGGAAAGAACCAAAAGACTGTTTTGCGTCCTGATGAAGTAAAGAAAATAGAGGATACTTTTATCAAACAAGATGTAGTAGAGGATTTTAGTGTTTCTGTTACCTATGGGCAGATAGCAGAGAAAAATTATTCTTTATCTGCAGGGCAGTATTTTGAAGTGAAAATTGAGTTTGTGGAACTGTCACAGGAAGATTTTGAAAAAAGAATGTTGGCATATTCCTCAAGGCTTGATAAGCTGTTTGCTGAAGGAAAATCCTTGGAGGATGAGATAAAAAAGAGATTGGGGGAGCTAAGATATGAGTGATTTTCCGAAAGAATTATGTTTTACGCTAAAAGAATTGGTTAATGATGGTGTATGTGCTTTTTCATCTATAGACCATATATGTAAAAATACATCTATGAAATAGAACAAATTTTATAAGAAAATAAAGGAGGAACAATGATTGTTTTTTATGAGTTAAAAGATTTATGTATAGATATTATTGATTGCCCTCATTCTACTCCAAAATGGCTAAATGAAGGGATTCCAGTGATTAGGAATTATAATATATCAGGTGGGCAGCTAGATTTATCAAAATTATCATATGTTGATGAAGAAACTTATGAAAGTAGAATCAAAAGAGCAAAACCTGTTGAAAATGATATTATCATTTCAAGAGAAGCTCCAATGGGAGAAGCATGTTTAGTGCCTGGAAATTTTAAGTGCTGTCTTGGCCAAAGGCTTGTTTTGCTTAAGGTTGATAAAGAAAAATGCAATCCCCATTATTTGTTATATGCTCTATTGTCACCATATGTTCAAACTCAAATAAAAAGAATAAACCAGACAGGCTCTATAGTAAGCAATTTAAATATACCAGATTTAAAAAAATTAGTAATTCCTTATATTAAAGACAATCAAAACAATATTGCCCAATGTTTAGAAGTATTAAATAAAAAGATATTTAATAATAATAAAATAAATAAAGAATTAGAATCAATGGCAAAAACAATTTATGATTATTGGTTTTTGCAGTTTGAATTTCCGAATGAAGATGGAAAGCCCTATAAATCTTCTGGTGGAAAAATGGTTTGGAATGAAGAATTGAAAAGAGAGATTCCAGAAGGATGGAGAGTAGGGAGATTAAACGAATTTATTATGCAAGATAAAGGTGGAGATTGGGGAAAAGCAACTAAAGAAGGTAAATATACAAAAAAAGTTACTTGTTTGAGAGGAGCAGATTTTCCATCAATATGTGGAAATGCTAAATTAGAAGCTCCTGAGAGGTTTATTAATGAAAAGAATACATTTAAAATATTGAAAAGAGGAGATTTAATTATAGAAATTTCAGGAGGAAGTCCAACACAATCTACAGGAAGAATATGCTATATAAATACAAATGTTTTAAAAAGATTTAAAAATGAATTAATTACCTCAAATTTTTGCAAAGCAGTTAATTTAATAGATGAAGATTTTATGTATTGGTTTTATAATTTGTGGAATAAATTATATTATAGCGGAGTGTTTTTTAAATATGAAGGAAAAACAACAGGAATTAAAAATCTTTTATTTGAAATGCTTTGTAGAGATTACCCAATAATAATACCTGATGTAAATTTGATAAAAAAATATAATCATAAAATAGAAAAATTATTTGATGTAATTCAGGAAAATTTATTAGAAAATGCAGAACTTTCATCATTAAGGGATTTTCTTTTGCCATTGTTAATGAATGGACAGATTGGATTTAAAGAGTACACATAGAGAGAAAGGAATACATATGCATAAAAACAAATATATGTTACGTTTTATGAAAAAGTAGAAAACGGTGATAATTATTTTAATTTTGGCAGATATGTAATTTAAAAAGCATGGTATTTCATTTAAAAGCGCAACGCGTATATTCTTTGATTATGACTAGATTGAGAAGAACTTGAAGAACTAGAAGTAGCAAAAAACATGCCAATTACCTTTGATAATGATTGTCCTGAAACAACACCAGAAAAGGCTGTTAAATTCAGAATAGTTAATCCGCCACGTAGCAGAACAGATACCCACATATTACCCGCATGAACTACAAAAAGTATCCCAGTGTAATCTGGAGTGCAGTTGTAGTTTATGCAGGTTTTTATTCCTTTATCATGCACTTGCATTATAGTTTTGTGTATTGTAGCTTGTCCTCAGTTAAAAAAGATTTGCAAATATATCATCTACTGGTATTTTAAAATTATCATATAAGGACACTGGTACTTTTTTATAATTTTTTTCTTCTTCTGTAAGTTCTTCATAGCCATATAAAGAAGTGTAAACATCACCAAGTATAAACTTATCATTTTTAGGCAGGTATGTTTCTATTGTACGTGGTAATGGCTCTGCAATCCAGTATTCTTTTATGCCTGTTTTTTCATATAAGTCTTTTTTATATCCACGGTCATTTTTGACCGTACCTGGGGACAGGACTTAAACAATTAAATCAGGAGTTCCATATACGCCATTTCTTTTTATAATGTCTTTATTACATATAATCATTACATCTGGTATTACGCAGTCATTTTCAGTAAGGTGTACATCTGCACCATCACTGAATGTTTCACAAGGTTTATTTGTTAAAAAGGTATGAAATGCATAATAAATATTTGATGCTACGCGGTTATGGTCTATTGAAGGGCGTGGTGAGATTAATATGGTTTCGCCATTAAGTAGTTCTTTTCTTGGTTTTTCCTTATATGCCAGGTTACTATTCATATTTTTCTCCTTTTTAATATGGCAGCATACAGCACACAATATAGCCCTGTATGCTGTATGCTGCCATTTACAATCTATAACCTCCTACCCCTGCTTTTTCTTAGATGCCCTGAACCTCATTGTTGAATCTAGTATTTTCTTTCTTATACGTAAACTTTCTGGTGTTATCTCCAGCAGTTCATCTGTATCTATAAATTCCAGTGCTTCTTCAAGGCTTAATTTCTTTGGTGTTGTAAGTTTAAGGGCTTCATCAGCGGATGAAGAACGTGTATTTGTAAGATGTTTTGTTTTACATACATTAAGTTCAATATCTTCTGTTTTGCCGCTCTGGCCTATAACCATGCCAGCATATACTTTTTCGCCTGGCCCTATAAACAGTGTTCCCCTGTCCTGGGCGTTAAACAGCCCGTATGCTACAGCTTCGCCTGCCTCAAATGCAATAAGTGAGCCTTGTTTACGGTATGCAATATCCCCTTTGTATGGACCATATTCTTCAAATACAGTGTTTATAATTCCATTTCCTTTTGTATCTGTCATAAATTCACCACGGTATCCTATAAGCCCACGTGATGGTATAAGGAATTCAAGCCTTGTATAGCCGCCGCCTATGGATGACATGCCAAGAAGTTCGCCTTTGCGGTTGCTAAGTTTCTGTATGACGCTTCCTGAGAAATCGTCTGGTACGTCAATATATGCGCGCTCCATTGGTTCAAGGCGGCCTCCGCGTTCATCAGTTTTATAAAGGACTTCGGCTTTGCTTACCGCAAATTCATAGCCTTCACGTCTCATATTTTCAATAAGTACAGAAAGGTGGAGTTCGCCACGTCCTGAAACTTTAAAGCTGTCGGTATTTTCTGTTTCTTCTACACGCAGGCTTACATCAGAATTTAATTCAGCAAAAAGCCTGTCGCGCAGATGCCTTGAAGTTACATATTTGCCCTCAAGTCCTGCAAGCGGGCTGTCATTAACTAAAAAGTGCATTGCAATAGTAGGTTCTGATATCTTCTGGAATGGGATTGGGACAGGATTGTCAGGTGAACAGAGTGTATCGCCAATATGGATATCTGTAATGCCTGAGATTGCAACTATTGAGCCAATGCCTGCTTCTTTTATTTCTGTCTTTTTAAGTCCTTCAAATTCATAAAGCTTGCCAATCCTGGTTTTTACAAGCTTTGAAGGGTCATGGTGGTTTACAATTACTACATCCTGGCCTGTTTTTACAGTGCCGTTGTCAACCTTGCCTATCCCAATACGTCCTACATAATCGTTGTAGTCAATAGTGCTTATAAGCACTTGTGTGGCTACATCAGGGTCACCCTCTGGGGCTGGTATATATTCCAGTATAGTATCGAACAGTGGAAGCATGTCTGTTCCAGGTTCTTCTGCACTGTATGAAGCTGTGCCGTTTTTGGCAGATGCAAAAATAAATGGGCAGTCAAGCTGCTCTTCATTGGCGTCCAGGTCAATAAACAGTTCCAGGACTTCGTCTACAACTTCAGCAGGTCTTGCTTCTGGCCTGTCTGTTTTGTTAATGCAGGCAATAACAGGCAGTTCAAGTTCAAGTGCCTTTTTAAGTACAAACTTTGTCTGTGGCATTGCACCCTCAAAGGCATCAACCACAAGTACAACGCCGTTAACCATTTTCAGGACACGTTCAACTTCACCACCGAAGTCAGCATGTCCGGGAGTATCTATAATGTTGATTTTAGTATTATTATAAGTAATTGCAGTATTTTTGGACAGGATTGTGATACCACGCTCCCTTTCAATATCACCTGAGTCCATAACCCTTTCTGCAACTTCCTGGTTGGAACGGAATACGCCACTCTGTTTTAAAAGTTCGTCAACCAGTGTAGTTTTCCCGTGGTCTACATGGGCTATAATTGCAATATTCCTTACATCATCACGTTTAATTTTCATATCAGGTACTGTCCTTTCTTGTGAAGCGGTATTAATTACTGTTTATGCCAGCAGTGCCAGCATTGCTGGGAGTGCGGACTGTAACAAATTTCTTGCAGTAAATGCCAGGATTTGGTATTATTACTATAACAAATAGTGTGCGGGGGATAATAATTGCAAATGCTGGTACAGCCATATATGCAGATGCAATAAAAATGTAATAGAAATTTAATAAAAAAATTAATTACAAATCCACAAAATACAAGTATACTAATTATATGCGCATTATACAAGTAAGAAAAAGTAACAAAAATAATTTAAAAATTGTTCCTGCTTTTGTAACAGACATAGAACAGGACAGAAAGCCGGAAAATGTCATACATAAAATTTGCAGAATTTGGGAATAATAGTTCTAAATTCCATTACAGGAACATATAAATTATTAAAACAAATTACTGATAGGGCACAAAGCCCTAAGAAAAATGGAGGATAAGAAATATGTTGGATAAAGTATTTACAAACAACCAGGTAACGATTGCAGGTGAGGTAGTAAGCGAATTTACATTCAGCCATGAGGTATATGGTGAGAACTTCTATATAGTCAATATTGCTGTATGCCGTTTAAGCAACTCCTATGATATTATACCAGTTATGGTTTCTGAGAGGCTTATGGATGTAAAAGAAGATTATAAGGGATGTATACTCCAGGCAACGGGACAGTTCCGTTCTTATAACAGGCATGAAGAGACTAAGAACAGGCTTGTATTATCTGTATTTGCAAGGGAAGCAATGCTGGTGGATGCAGAAGAGGCAGAACAGAACCCGAACCATATATTCCTTGACGGGTATGTTTGTAAGAGACCGGTATACCGGAAGACACCTCTTGGCAGGGAAATTGCAGATGTGCTTCTTGCAGTAAACAGGCCATATGGCAAATCAGATTATATCCCATGTATATGCTGGGGAAGGAATGCAAGGTTTGCAGACCAGTTTGAAGTTGGCTCACATATACAGCTCTGGGGAAGGATACAGAGCAGGGAGTACCAGAAAAAGATATCTGAAGATATGTATGAAAAGCGTGTTGCTTATGAAGTATCAGTAAGCAAACTGGAATATATTGCTGAAGAAGAGGGGATTTAACCTCTGGCTTCCATAGCAGGTATTGTGGATGGATTGAAAAGAAAAAATAGTAGCTTTTTATAACCAGATGTGATAAAATGGCTAGAGTTAGCAATGTCAAGTTGCTGTCTGGCCATTTTCCTGTTGCATTGGAAACAGGCGTTGCTATAGTATACATATATAAATAGTAACGGACAGGCTGGATGCTACAGCATGGAGGAATAAAATGAGTAAAGGTATTGTCCAGGTTTATTATGGTACTGGCAAAGGAAAAACGTCTGCTGCTGTAGGGCAGTGCATACGTGCAGCTGGCCAGGGGCTTTCTGTAATTATTATCCAGTTTCTTAAAGGAAAGGAAGCAGATGAATTTAATTTTCTTGGGAAGCTTGAGCCGGAGATAAAACTGTTCAGGTTTGAAAAGGCAGACAGGTCTTATGATTTGCTGCTTGCGTCGCAACAGAAAGAAGAGAAACAGAATATACTTAATGGTTTTAATTTTGCAAAGAAAGTTATAGATACTGGTGAATGTGATGTGCTTGTGCTTGATGAGGTACTGGCGCTTCCTGACCTGGGTATAATAACAGTTGATGATATTATTAACCTTACCAGCATGAGGGAAGATTACTGCAGGATTGTACTTACTGGCAGAAACCTTCCAAGGGAACTTCTGCCCTATGCTGATGTGGTTTCAAAGATTGACCTGGAAAAAGATGATACAGTATAATATGGTGGTGCAGAATAGCACGCACAGATAAAGGGAACATATAATAATACATGTAATTTTTAAAATAAATAATATACATATCAGTTTAGGAGGAGATAAAAATGTCTATATTTACAGGTGCAGGAGTTGCATTAATTACACCTATGCATGATGACGGGTCTGTTAATTATGATGAGATGGAGCGTATTGTAAATTACCAGATTGAGAATAAGACAGATGCAATAATTGTCTGTGGCACAACAGGCGAGGCTTCAACAATGACCCATGAGGAACATATTGAAACGATTAAAGCATGTGTAGATATGGTAAAGAAGCGTGTACCTGTAATAGCAGGCACAGGCTCAAACTGCACACAGACAGCAGTTTATCTGTCAAAGGAAGCTTACAAGGCAGGTGCAGACGGGGTTTTAGTAGTATCTCCTTATTATAATAAGGCAACACAGAATGGATTAAAGAAACATTTTACAGAAATAGCAGCAAGCATGGATTTACCTGTAGTCCTTTATAATATACAAGGCCGTACAGGAGTTAATATACAGCCAAAGACACTTGCTGCCCTTTCTAAAGAAGTGGAAAATATTGTGGCAGTCAAGGAAGCATCAGGGGATATTTCACAGGTTGCTGAAATACTGGCATTGTCAGAAGGCAGGCTTGATGTTTATTCAGGCAATGATGACCAGATTGTGCCTATAACTGCACTTGGCGGCAAGGGTGTTATATCTGTATTATCACATGTAATTCCTGGGGAAGTACATGATATGGTTATAAAGACAATGGAAGGTGATATTAAAGCAGGTGCAGGACTCCAGCTTAAATATTTAAGCCTTGCAAAGGCACTTTTCCTTGAGGTAAACCCTATCCCCGTAAAGGCAGCAATGGACATGATGGGATTTAAAGCAGGCCCGCTACGTATGCCTCTTACAGAAATGGAAGATGCTAATAAAGAGATATTAAGACAGGCAATGATAGATGCAGGTGTTAAAGTAATAGCATAACAGATGAAGCCAGGGGCGTGCCAGGAATTTCTGGCACGCCTGTAAAGGAACAGCACAGGGCTTATAGAAGAAAGGTTTGGTTATATATGGTTAAAATTATTATGGTTGGATGCAATGGCCGTATGGGACAGATGATTACAGATATCGTAAAAGAAGATGATGATGCAGTAATTGCTGCTGGTATTGACATTATAAATAACAGGGATAACAGTTATCCTGTTTTTACTGATATATCAGACTGTGATGTAGCAGCAGATGTAATTATTGACTTTTCTTCATCAAATGGCATTGAAGAAAGAATGGACTATGCAGTGGACAAGCAGATACCTGTTGTTGTATGTTCGACAGGGTTTTCTAAAGAACAGTCAGCATATGTGACAGAAGCAAGCAAAAAAGTAGCTGTATTAAGGTCTGCTAATATGTCACTTGGAATTAACCTGCTTATGAAGCTTGTTAAAGAGGCGGCAAAGAAGCTTGCAGATAACGGCTTTGATATTGAAATTGTAGAAAAGCACCATAACCAGAAGCTTGATGCACCTTCAGGTACTGCCCTTGCCCTTGCAGACTCTATTAATGAAGAGCTTGGCGACAGGTATGAGTATGTATACGACCGTTCCCAGGTACGCAGGAAGCGTGGCAAAGAGGAACTTGGCATTTCCGCAGTACGTGGCGGCACAATAACAGGTACACATGATGTAATATTTGCAGGAACAGATGAAGTAATAACACTTTCACATATGGCATATTCAAGGGCTGTATTTGCAAAGGGTTCTGTGGTAGCGGCTAAGTTTATGAAAGGCAAGGGTGCCGGCTACTATGATATGGCAGATGTATTAATGTAATGGATATTGTTAAAATTATAGATATAATAATAGCTGTAATTCTTATAGCAGCAGTTATTACAGGGTATATAACAGGTTTTGTAATGAAAATTGCAAATCTTGCAGTGCTTGTGGCTTCTTACTTTATTGCTTCAGCTCTTGCAAATGTGCTTTCACCACAAATAACTGATACATTTGCAGGGGGCATAATGGCGGATGCTGCTGGTAATATGGCATATAATGTAGTTTTTCCTGTTGTACTGGTTCTTTCAATAGTAATACTCCACCATGTAGTTAGTGTATTAAAAGTTACCAGCCATATTCCGGTTATTGGGAAAATAGACCGTATATGTGGCGCAATAGCAGGTTTTTTAATTGATTTTATAGTTATATATATAATATGCAGTATAATTTTTTCAATAGTACCACAAGAAACCCTTGATGGCATAGGGCTTACAGAGAAAGCTATTGAAAATTCTGTCCTTTTGCACGCATTTTATTAAAGGGGATAGATTGAAAAATATATCTAAGGCAGCATTTTTCACAAACGAATTTATTCATTTTGCTATTTGTGCCGCCTGGAGGCGGCATGGGGGATTTTATGTACAAGGTAAATTACCAGGTAATGCTTGATGGCATAATAAAAGACATAAAAGAAAAAGAACCTCCGCCACGCCTTTTAATGCATAGCTGTTGTGCTCCTTGCAGCAGTTACTGTTTAAGTTACCTGGCAGAGTATTTTTCTATAACAGTTCTTTATTATAACCCGAATATTTCACCAGAGGATGAGTATTATAAACGCATTAAGGAGCAGGAAAGGCTGGTGGACAGGCTTCCAGTTAAAAATAAAATCAGTTTTGCAGAAGGGGAATATGAGCCTTTAAAGTTTTTCCAGATGGCAGAAGGAATGGAAGACATGCCAGAAGGCGGTGCAAGGTGTTTTAAATGTTATGAAATGAGACAGCGCAAAGCAGCAGAATATGCCCTTGCACATGGATTTGATTATTTTACAACAACCCTTTCAGTAAGCCCCCATAAAAATGCGCAGGTGTTAAATGAAACTGGTTTAAGGCTGGAAAAGGAGTATGGGGTAAAATACCTGGTATCAGATTTCAAGAAGAAGGGGGGATACCAGAAATCAATACAATATTCCAGGGAATATAATCTTTACAGACAGGATTATTGTGGATGTATTTTCAGTAAAAGGGAAAGGGAACAGGAAAAGACTGCCCGTATTTTATAACAGCATTAACGCATATTTGGAAGAAATGGAGATTGCAATGGCTGAAATTTGGGATGTATATGATGAAAATGCTAACCGTACAGGACGTGTAATGGAACGTGGTGTGCCAAGGTCTGGTGATTATATGTTATGTGTACATATATATTTGTATACGCCAGATGGCAAATTCCTTGTACAGAAGCGTGCCATGAACAAAGAATCACATCCTGGTGAGTGGGATGTAACTGGTGGTGCGGTGCTTTCGGGCGAAGAAAGCATAGACGGGGCTATAAGGGAAACACAGGAAGAACTTGGTATCAAACTGGATAAATCAGAACTGTTTTTTGCAGGACGCCTTAAGAAGAAAAAAAACTTTACTGATATTTATTTTGTGAAGAAGAACTTTGATTTAAACGACTGCCTGTTACAGAAAGAGGAAGTGGAAGAGGTTAAACTTGTCGGGTATGATGAAATGATTGAGCTTGCACTTAATTCAAGGCGGCGTGACCAGGAATATATAGGTATTCTTAAAGGTGCAGTTAAAAAAATACAGGAAAACGGGATATAGGATAATATTACATATAAGGGACATACAGACTGGCAGGGCCAGGATGTTATGTGCCTGTTTTTTTGTCTAAGTACCCCAAGTGTTTATAGCATGGCAGTAACATGTCTGTTTCATAAATTTCTGCCCAATAAATTGTATGCAGGATAATTTACAGTTATCTGATGTTTGTGCGGATTGGCAAACGGACGGTTTCTGTGCCATAGCCAGAATATTATATAAAAGTGGTACGCTTCCGCTACGTCAGACCACACAGCGGCACATAAAATCTGAAAAAACCAGATTTAAATGCCGGCGGGTCTGAAGTACCCCTTTTATATAATATTGCTGGCATCTGGCACGTGAAACCTGCCACTATAAACCTGTAAACCAGCACTAAAACCTAGAATAACAGGATATCTGTAAATTATCCATCTTTCTAAACTATTTTTTAAGCAACATAATTTATGCTTTATAACAGCAGAGTAATTTTGGGATTTTGCCATAACACAGCAGGTTTCCAATGTTCCAGCTAAATATTATTCCATGACAGGGACACTTTGGCTTCGCCGGCGTTTAAATCTGGTTCTTTCAGATTTTATGCGCCGTTGCGTAAGCCAACGTAGCGGGAGCGTGCCCTGTAATGGAATAATATTTAGCTGGACATAGAAACCCTGCGTCCGGCAATCCGCACAAACATCAGATAACTGTAAATTATCATATGTTTGGAAATTTACGAAACGGACGTGTTTCCATATAAAGGGGCGTTTTACAAAATATCCACTGGAAAAATTAATTTTTATATTGACAGCTAACCTGTATTAGTATATACTAACTATGGTAAGGAGTGAAAAATACCATATCAGAAATGGAGGGATGATACTATGCCACTTACTATGGTAAATATTGGTGAACAATATGAGATTAAGAGGACTGGAGGCAATGAGGATACCAGGAAATTCCTTGAGAAGCTTGGTTTTACTATAGGAGGTATTGTTACAGTAGTTTCAGGTAATAATGGAAATCTTATAGTTAATATCAGGAATTCCAGGGTTGCCATTGGCAGGGATATGGCAAACAGGATTATAGTTTAGCATATATCTTATAATACAGATATAATATAGATGGAGGTTATAGGAATGAAGACGTTAAAAGAGGTATCTAATGGCAGCACTGTTAAAGTAGTTAAACTTATTGGTGAGGGTGCTGTAAAAAGAAGAATAATGGATATGGGCATTACTAAGGGTGTTGAAATTTTTGTAAGGAAAACTGCGCCTCTTGGAGACCCTGTTGAAGTAACAGTAAGGGGCTATGAGCTTTCATTACGTAAGGCAGATACTGAAATGATACTAGTACAATAAATAATAAACTGCCGGTATTATTTTTTTACCCTTTAGTTAGTTTAAACTAATTAAAGATAGTAATTAATTATAAGAAATAGTTCTAAGTAACTACAGCGTATATAATATAGAGTGGAAATAAATTTCAAAGAAAGGAAGTATTTAATATGCCAGTTAAAATTGCATTAGCAGGAAACCCTAATTGTGGAAAAACAACATTATTTAATGCACTTACAGGTTCAAACCAGTTTGTTGGCAACTGGCCTGGTGTTACTGTTGAAAAGAAAGAAGGTAAGTTAAAGGGGCATAAGGATGTAATTATTATAGATTTGCCTGGAATTTATTCTTTATCACCATATACACTGGAAGAGGTGGTAGCAAGAAATTATTTAATAAATGAAAGACCGGATGTTATTATTAATATTATAGATGGCACAAATATTGAAAGAAACCTGTATTTGTCAACCCAGATACTTGAACTTGGAATTCCTGTTATTATGGCTGTAAATATGTCCGACCTGCTTGAAAAATCAGGTGATATAATATATGTGGATAAACTGGGGGAAAAGCTTGGATGTGAAGTTACGGAAATTTCTGCCCTGAAGGGTACAGGTATTATGGAAACAGCAGAAAGGGCGCTTGCACTTGCAGGAAAAGGTAAAATGCCTGTTGTACATAAATTTACAGATGATGCCGAAGAAATAATACAAAGAGTTGAGGAAAAACTGAATAATAAAATACCAGAAACACAAAAGCGCTTTTTTGCAATAAAGCTGCTTGAAAAGGATAACAAGATTTCATTGCAGGAAGGAAACTTTCCGGATGTATCTGTTGAAATTGCAGAACTGGAAAGTAAATTTGATGATGATGCAGAAAGTATTATTACTAATGAAAGATATATGTATATTTCCTCAATTATCGGCAGCTGCTGTACAAAACCACATACAAGTAATATGACAATTTCAGATAAAATTGACAGGATTGTGACAAACAGGATACTTGCACTTCCGGTTTTTGCAGCAGTTATGTTTGTTGTATATTATGTATCAGTTACAACTGTAGGCGGATGGGCGACTGACTGGGCAAATGACGGTGTATTTGGTGATGGCTGGAATTTCCTTGGAATTAAAGCATTGCATATACCAGGCATACCAGATGCTGTAAGCGGGCTTCTTGAGTCTGCAGGGTGTGCGGAATGGCTTTCAGGGCTTGTTGTAGATGGAATTATTGGCGGAGTTGGTGCTGTACTTGGGTTTGTGCCACAGATATTTATATTGTTTATATTTCTTGCATTCTTAGAGTCATGTGGTTATATGGCAAGGGTAGCATTTATTATGGACAGGATTTTCCGCAAATTCGGGCTTTCTGGTAAGTCATTTATACCTATGTTAATTGGAAGTGGATGCGGCGTACCTGGAATTATGGCTTCAAGGACTATTGAAAGTGACAGGGACCGTAAAATGACAATAATGACAACAACATTTATCCCATGCAGTGCAAAGCTTCCAATTATTGCGCTTATTGCAGGTGCATTATTTGACAATGCCTGGTGGGTTTCATACAGTGCGTGGCTTGCAGGCATTGCAGCAATAATATGTTCAGGGATAATACTAAAAAAGACAAGGCTGTTTGCAGGAGACCCTGCACCATTCGTTATGGAACTTCCTGCTTACCATATGCCAACCGCCGCTAATATTTTAAGGAGCATGTGGGAAAGAGGCTGGTCATTTATTAAAAAAGCTGGTACAATTATACTGGTATCAGCAATCGTTCTCTGGTTTTTACAGGGATTTGGCTGGATAGGCGGAAAGTTTATGATGTTAGGGGAAGAACAGCTTGATAAAAGTATTCTTGCTGCAATTGGAGGCGTTATAGCCCCATTATTTGCACCTCTTGGATGGGGTGACTGGAAAATGGCAGTTGCAGCAGTAACAGGGCTTATTGCAAAAGAAAATGTAGTAACTACATTTGGAATACTATTTGGTGCGGGGGCAGAAGTGGCGGAAGATACACCAGGGCTGTTAGCAGCAGTAGGTGCAAGTATGGCGGCACTCCCGGCATATTCATTCCTTGTATTTAACCTTCTGTGTGCACCTTGTTTTGCTGCAATGGGGGCTATAAAACGTGAAATGAATAATACTAAATGGTTTTTTATTGCAATAGGTTACCAGACAGCACTTGCATATATAGTATCATTATGTATATACCAGTTTGGGATGTTATTTACAGGTGCAGGTTCTGTAATTGGAACGGCAGTAGCATTTATTTTTACAGCAGGTTTTATTTTCCTTCTTTTCAGGCCTTATAAAGAGCATAAAAATATAAAGAACAGGAGTGTCTTATGGGAACATTTATAACTGGTGCAATAGTTGTCCTCTGTGTATTTTTTGCAATACGCAGCATGGTTAATGACAAAAGGAATGGTAAAACACATTGTGGGGGTGACTGTAGCAGATGTAAAGGACATTGCCATTAATAAAAATGGTAGATAGCAGTAAAAAGATGGCAATTTTATGACAAAAATATGTTTTTATTATTGCATTTTTTCCTGTACTGATATATAATAAAGCTACCTTTCTTTTTCATAAGTTCCGCTGGCATCTGCGTGTATGCCAGCGGAACAATTATTTAAGGCAAATTTATATAAAAGGAGGCGTTTATTATGTTAAAAGCAATTATATTTGATATGGACGGGGTTATTATAAATAGTGAGCCAGGCCATGCAGATGCTGCACTATCAGTATTGAGGAAACATAATGCAGATGTAGATGTTTCTTATTGCAAGGGCTTTACAGGGAGCTCTACAAAAAGCATGTGTGAAGATGCAGTTAAACGTTTTGGCATAGATAGTACAGCTGAAGAGCTTTTGTCTGAAATGAACAGGGCTAAAAAGGAAATTATATTAAAAGAAGGATATCCTGTTATAGATGGTATTACAGAACTTGTAAAAAGGCTGTATAAAGCTGGTTATAAGCTTGCTGTTGCTTCCTCGTCATCAGCATCAGAGATAGAAGATACTGTCAAGGCATTAAATATTAAAAAGTATTTTGACAAGCTGGTTTCCAGTTCAAATGTAAAAAGACCAAAACCAGCACCTGATATTTTTGAGCTTGCACTTTCAAAGCTTGGAGTATCTGCCAAAGAAACTATTGTTATAGAGGACTCGGATTTTGGGATTGAAGCTGCCAAAGCTGCAGGAATAGCATGTGCAGGATATATAAACCCGGATTCAGGGAGACAGTCACTTAAAAAAGCAGATGTATTAATTGAGAGCTTTGTTAATTTAAGTGTACATTTTTTTGAGTATACATTACAGCGTTCACAGGGGCTTCCTGTTAATATAACATCTACAAAAAGGCTTGTTATACGTGAACTTGCAGTTTCTGATATAAAAGAAATTTATCCAATTTATACTGACCCGCAGATAAGGAAATACATAGAGAATATAGATGACTATATGGAAAATGAAATAGAGAAGCAGAAGGCGTATATACAGAATGTATATTCATTTTACGGCTATGGGCTGTGGGGTGTGTTCAGCAAGACAACAGGCCGCCTTATAGGAAGATGTGGTATTGAGAACCATATAATAGATGGCAAAGAAGAGATAATGCTTTCATATCTTCTGGACAGCCAGCACTGGGGATATGGTTATGCACTTGAGTGCTGCAATGCAGTATTAAGATATGCGTATGAGGAACTGGATATCCACAGGATAGTAGCAGTAATAGATACCAGCAATTCACGTTCAATTAATACAGCGCAGAAGCTTGGCATGAAATGTGAAAAGGAATTTATGCATAATAACCGCAAATCATTTTTATATGCTATTGTGAAGGATTAAAAAATCACCCATAAACAGATATATTGTTTATGGGTGATTTTTAAATAGCTGTATTTTTTTGTTTTTTAAATGCTTTATATATAAGCAGGACGGCAGCAATAATTACTAATGCACCAGAAAGCATCTGGGAAACTGCAATGCCTGTCCCCGGGAAAAGAAGCTGGTCTGTCCTTAGCCCTTCTATCCATACCCTGCCTGCACCGTATCCCAGAAGATATATAAGGAAAAGCTGCCCGTCATATTTTCTATGCCTGGTAAATAAAAGTATTACAGCCAGTACAAATATATTCCATACAGATTCATATAAGAATGTAGGATGTACCTGTATATACTTAGTACCATCTACAGTCTGGATATGGCTGTACAATTCATCAGAAATATAAGATTTATTTACATCCTGCATTTTAAGCTGCATTGCAAAAAGGCTGTCTGTATATCCGCCAAAGGCTTCCCTGTTAAAGTAATTCCCCCACCTGCCTATTATCTGTCCTGTCAGAAGACCTGTACATGCAGTATCAGCCAGCCTTAAAAAGGGTACTTTCTTTATTCTGGAAAATACAAATGTAGTTATTACACCTGCTATAACCCCGCCATAAATGGCAAGCCCTCCTCCACGGATATTAAATATTTCACCAGGGTTCTGGCTGTAATAATCCCAGCTGAATATAACATAATACAGCCTTGCGCCTATAATTGCAAATACAATGTCCCATAATGCAAGGTCAAGGTAAAGCTCTTTGTTCTGTCCTGTTCTTTCTGCCTGGCGTGCTGCCACAATATAACCGCATAACATGCCAAGTGATATTATTATTCCATAAAAAGCAATAGAAAACCCTCCAATGGAAAAGCTTTTGCCAAGTTTATCTATTTCTATGCCTAAATGTGGAAATCTTATATCTGCTCCCATACCAGCCTCCAATACTATACATTAAAGCGGAACACTATAAACCGGAATTTCACCATGTCTATACAATTCCGCTCTTTCACATTATGTTGAATTTCTTCTACTTTACCAGTTCAATATATACCATAAAATCCAGTTTGCGTCAAGGGGTTAGGGGTGATGGTAGGGGTTCAAAGCCTGTTTGAGAAACCTTGTAAATTACAGGCGGCGAACCCCTATATAATTATCTATTCTCTAATTAGAGTTAAGCGTACTAAAACAAAAAGGATATGGAAAAAGGAAATGGAGGGATTGCAGACATGGGGAACATGGAACATACGCCTGTTGTAAAGGAAGTAACAAAACGCCATATGGGAAAGGTGCATGGGAACGCAAAGCGGAATGAAGAAATGGTTATGAACTATCTGAAACTGCTTGCAAGCGGTATTGTAAAAAAACGCCTGTCACCTGATGAAGCCCATATAATAAGGGAACGAAAGAAACGTCTGGAAAACTGTAACCGATTCTGGTCTATGGAAACTTATGAAGCCAGTCATGTAAGAGTGTTACTGCGAACCTTTTTATGTAAGGATAAATTTTGCAGTAATTGTAATCAGGTGAAGAAAATGTTACTGCAAAACCGTTTCCTGCCCTATATGGAACAATATAAGGATTCTCTGTATCATATGGTGCTGACCGTTCCAGACTGTAACGGCGAGGAATTGAGAGAAACTATTCAGCATATGGCTTACTGCTTTAAAACTCTGGTAACGTATCTAAACGGCAACAAAAAAGTGAAGGGAGTAGACCTGTCACAATATGGCTTTCAAGGCTGTATCCGTTCCTTAGAAGTCACATACAGAGAAGATGTCTACCACCCTCACTTTCATGTAGCCGTTGTTTTGGGGAACAACGGTATTGGGGAGAAGCATATTGCCAATCAATTTTCTGGTACTGGAAACCGCCTGTTTTCTGATTTTGAGTCCATGATTCAGAGAATATGGTGGCTCTTAGTCAATGGGAAGCGGCTTACCTCTGATAATATCTTAGGTGCTGACAATTCTCCCCAGCGGTATAGCTGTATCGTGGATAAATTTCAGCCAGAGGACTACAAGAAACTGTTTGGATATATGACAAAGATGTATTCCGAGGATAACAGCCTTATGCGGTACGATAACTTCAAAACCTTATATTATGCCCTCTCACATATCCGCCAGATACAAGGCTATGGCGTATTCTATAATGTAAAGGAACTGAACACAGAAGCATATACCGAACAGGAGTACCAGACGTTGGAAAGCTATCTTGTCTGTAAGGAAAAGCCCGTCTGCTCCTATGAGCCGTTAAGCCGCCTATCTGGCGATGAAAGGTATATCGTGCTGAAAACAAAGCATCGAAAATAAAATTTATTTTAAACTTGAGGTTTTATTTTAAATGAGATTTATGGGCGAAAATGGTTTTAAACTTATTTTAAAGTAGACTGGAAACACTGTTTTCGTTCAGATGGATTGATAGGAGTTGAGTTTAAAATAATTTTGCAGACAAGGGGGTTGTATAGTGGAACGATATATCACAGATACGATTTACGCTCATACTGTTACGGAAAAGACGGCAGAAATTGAATTAAGGGAAAAACAGCTTTATACAAGGCTGTCTGCTCTTATCTCTGGTGAGGAATACCTACAGATTGAAGAAGAATTAAACCGTTTCTATAATGAGCTGGAAAAAGAGGGATTTTATAAGGGATTCAGCGAGGGAATACGGTTTATGCTGAAATGCTTATAACGGTATCAGTCACAAGGTTAAAGATTTTAGGCGGTTTGTAAGCGGAATGCGGAATAAAGCGATATGTGAATCGCTGTAAGAAATCTACCTTGTAAGCGATTGAGGAATGACATTTTAGCTATATGGATTTTCTATCAGCCTTGTAGGACGGAAATAGGATTTTTACAAGGCTTGTAAGCGGCTAAGTTACTTTTCGGCGATAGGGAACAGCCTTAAAATTGCGTTCTAAGGCTCATTCGGCGGTAGGTGGAGTTATTCTCAGTCAAGCGGTTAAAATGCGTTAGCGGTGATTTCTGGTCATTTAAAATGGGGAAGATTCTCTGTGAAAGGGTATCTTCCCCATCACTGTATCATTCAGAAATTTTCGTCCAGATAGCCAAACATGAGTTTTACCATATTGATTGCCAGGGCTTTTTGTTCCTCTGTCCTACCGTTCATCAGTTGACACCATAGCCGATACTGCCCGTCACTGTCAGAAACGACGGAATCAGACAGCAGATAATCTATGGTAACGCCTAAGCGGTTGGCAACTGCTGCCAGATTCTCTAATGTTAAGCTGCGTTCCCCACGCTCTATCTGCCCGATATAGGCGGTTGAAAGGTTTACATCCTCTGCCAGTCTTTCCTGTGTCAGATTCAGCTTTAGCCGTTCCTCACGAATACGCTTTCCTAATGCCTGTTGCTTCATGCGGTTTTCCTCCAATGCAAATAGTATATGTAAATGATACTAATTGCTTATGTGTTAGATAATCCGCACGTTGCGTTATTTACATGTGCTGTCAGTTGCTTTTTGCTGTGCTATGTGCTAAGATGGTGCTATGTAGGAGGCATGGCATTATGAAAGTGATATTGAGCAGAAAAGGCATGGATAGTAAATCAGGGGGTATGGCAAACCCTATCTTGCCAGACGATACACTGTTATCACTCCCTATTCCAGATACAACGATAGGAACAGCATATAAGGATTTGTATTACAAAGGGCAGAGTTTAGAGGAAATCATCAGTCAGCTACGCCCTAAATTTGATTTTAGCAAAAATCCGACCTGTCATCTTGACCCCGACATATACGAGGGTATAGAGGGCAGAACGGCAACAGATGATTGGAAACCCGCATTCGGGCAACATGGCGTATCTGCCGTACATCTGGATAAATTGGGCGTAGGCGTTGGGGATATGTTCTTGTTCTACGGAATGTTCCAAAAAACAATGGTTCAGCCTGATAAAACGCTGTGTTTTGTCCGTAACGCTCCTATTGTCCATATCATTTATGGCTATATGAAAGTTGGGGAAATATTGAGGGAGAAACAGGAAATTGAGCGTTATTTCTGGCACCCTCACAGTGTAAATTCTGACCGCCCAAATAACCGTTTATATCTGCCCGATACATACGGCACATTCCAGTATGATGATTCACTGGTACTTACAAAGAGGGGACAGGACAATCGGCGGCTATGGGCTTTGCCTGCGTTCTTTGGTAAAGGTGACATATCTATTTCATGGCAAGGCGATAACCGCCCAACGCTAAAGGACGGTTATGCAGAATTAAATTCCGCTTGCAGAGGACAGGAATTTGTTGTAAGTGCTTCTACGCCGAAACAAGAACGGAATTTATGTGACTGGGTGGACAAATTGATACAGAACCGTTAGACATGGGCACTATGTACAGATTCATTCTAAAAAGCATTTATTGACAAAGAAATGAGGGATAATGACATGGAGAGATTCGTTGAATCAAAAGAAAGATTGCCTTTCACCCAGAAATCGGCTGAAGAATTAGCCCTTGAAATGAATAAGGCTCTGGAAGATGTGGCAGAAATGACAGTGGAAGAATTGCTTGAAGATGATGCCGAGGGTGGGTATTTTGACGATTTAGCGTATTATGAGGAAGATGATTAAATCGGGGGATAGCTATGGAAATAACGATTGAACAGGTAAAAGAATTTGCGTGGCAGCAGTTGGACGCTATGTGGCATGACAACTCTGGAACGGCTACGATTGACATGGTGAGATTTGATTACAAAGGTTATTGTATCGTCAATCCGTGGATGGACGAAAAGACGGAGAAAGCCGTAGACCCTTATCGGTATTATGGGAAACAGCGAACGGAGCAGTTTGTCAAAGAAGCTATCAGAACCATTCAGCATAACAGGGAAATTGCAAAACAACATAGGAAATAAGAGAATGAAACTTAAATTTATTGCTGTAGCCTTATTGATAACAACACTTCTCTCAGGTTGTGGGAATACTCAGACAACAGAGATAATATCATCTGCGGAAAATCAGGTGACAGAAACACCTATCCCAGAAAACAAGGAGATACCTGTACCTGATAACTGGTGGAAAAATAAGTTGTATCAAGAGCAAACAGCAGGAACAGGAATGTACTTTTGGATAGAGGAAATAGAAAACCGTCTTTATCTGGTGGTAAGCGGCATACCCAACGGTGATTTGTCTATGGAGTTATGTATTGGAATAATGCCAAATACTATGGATAATTACACCACCTATGACGATAACCACGTTCAGTTTCAAGTAGAGTCAGATACTAACACAATACTTTTATATAACCCAAATGATGACCAGTGCGTTATTTATACTGATTCTAAGTACGGTGGCTCTCCTATCGTTTCGGGAGTGTATGACCAAGTTTTACAGCATGAAGCAGAAAAGGAAATGGGACAGAACACAGAACAAGCAGATGTCACACAGGAAGAACAGCCCCAATCTACACAAGAGCCAGAATTGCGTGATAAGTCCCCCATAGAACAACAGCCTGATGATTTCTATACAGACGGCGATTATACCACCTATGGAAGATACCAGTGCTTTGAAACAGACACTTTTGTAAGTGTGGAAACGCAAAACGGCTCATTGATATTGTATTTTGAGCCAGAGGCAGAAACCTTTGTCCTTGACAGAAACGGAGCAGACACAGGTTGGGAGTTTATCAACTGGGAATTTGAGAACAGAGTATATACATCCGCCGCTATTCAAGACAACGAAATGACCATTTCATCTACAGAGCCTTGGAAATATGACGGCACATATATCCAACTGCCCGATATGGGTACTGATGGGGAGGTGGAATAAAAATGTCCGTTAGTTTGGAAAATGTGAATCACTTTAACTATGCAACAAAAAGCGGAAAAGTTTTCTGTAAACGCCAAAACAGGGTACGGAAAATAGCCCCAGAATATAAGGGTTGCGACAAATGTCCTTATTTATTCGGCTCTCTGCAAGGGCAAGGCGTTGAATGCTTGTGGGAGGATATAAAGCCAGATTCCCCCTGTGGACATTATGTCTATGACCCACAGGAGGAATTTTTAAGGGTGTCAAAGCTCATTGGTAATAAGATTTTGAAAAAAGAATAGAAAGTCATATCCTTATTAAAACAGAGGAAACGCCCCAGTTTATTTGCAAACTGGGGCGTTGATAGTTGTTAGGACTATATTTGCATAATCTCTTAATCCAGAAAATAACGTGGCTCTGCTCCTACTTTTTTCTGAGAAATGCAGAAGTACTTTACCTGTAAAGAAATACCGTTTTTAATAATTCTGTATAGTGGTCTTGGAAAATATAATCCATATGGTATTATCCACTCTTCATCATATGCCTTTTGATAAAACTTTGATAATCTGGGAAAATTAGTAGATAGTTCATCTTCTTGCGATTGGCTCCAAATTCTCCAACGGTTCTGAAATTGCTTATAGATAAATTCGCTATCTAACAGAAAATTCCCACCCTCTACATATCCTATAAATCTTCCGTCCTTATCATCAACGTAGCAATACAATTCTTCGTTCAGTCCATGCGTTCTTTGTGGACCATATACTGGGAAATATACACAGTTTTGTATGATATCTTTAACAGTAGCAATAAATGGTTCTTCTACAGCCCAAACTGAATCAAGAATATTCCCTCTTTTCTTTTGTAATTGCCTTGCAGATTCCTTTTTACTATATATTTTGCTGTGAATTGTTGCAATCGTTCTGCTATACATAAATAGCCCTCCTTTTGATTTTCCTATTATCTTGCATTAGCCATTCATAGAATTTATCCTTTGGTACCACCATACGCTTATTCAGATAAATTGTCGGAAAATCTGCGGAGTTCATAAGTTCATATGTCTTTCCCTTTGAAATTCCCAAAATCATCTGAACATCCTTTGCTTGGAGTATCAGAGGAAGTGAATCCCATGATGTATAATCATCATTCATATTTTAATCCTCCTGTTCAATGAAATTACTTGTATTTGGAAAATCCAAAGTCTTTATATGGATACTGCTTTACGCAGGTAATTCAATGAATAGTGCTTTTTCACCTCCCCCTTTCATTTTATATCCACATTATACACCCTATCCAAAATGATTGCAATACTTTTTTGCCAAAAAAATATATTTCTTGGCAAATCATTATTTACTTTTTCGGATTTAAGGTTTATAATAGAGTTGAAAGGAGGCAAGCGAATTATGAATGAAGACAAATATTTAGAATTTGGAAACCGCCTAAAGACACTCAGAGAGTGCAGAGACATCAAACAGGGAAAATTTGCTGATAAAATCGGTATCACAAGGCAATCAATGGGTAATTACGAAAACGGAAAACAATATCCAACCGTTGAAATAATTATAAAAATGGCAGATTGCTTAGATTGTAGTTTAGACTATCTTCTTGGGCGTACCGATGAATTAGGTACACCTATTTCACAATTAGAGGATAACCATCTATCTAAATTACGCCACTTCTTAGATATGCTTGCAGAAGATGAAGCGGAATACCTGATAGACGCAATCGGAATGGCTCTTTACTCCTTGGCTCAAAGCAAAGGAAACCCTCAAAGACGGTCACTCATTGCCTATATCGCCGAAACTCACTACACATTGGCAGAATATATTGAATTATCAACAAAATACAATAGGCAATTTTCCAAACAACCCGATAAAAATGAACTGTCCGCAGAGGAAATTGTTTCGGCATTGATACGCTTTAACGAACTTGATGAACTACACGGAACAATAGAGGATATAAAAAAGGTTTGCCTTTTGGCAGCAGTTCCCTCTTTAGTAGATGTAAAGAAACTGTCAAAAAGTAAAAAAACACCAAACCCTAAAACAGAGAAATTTGTAGAAAAATTCAAAGAAATACTTGATAAGGAGGATTGATTCATATGGCAAAACGAGGACAAAACGAAGGCTCTATCCGCAAGCGGAAAGACGGCACATGGGAAGCCCGTGTAACGATTGGCATATCGGCAGACGGAAAGCAACAGCGTAAATCCCTGTATGGAAAGACCCGACAGGAAGTATCTGCTAAAATGACGGATTTGCTGAATAATCTGCAAAAAGGCATTATCACCAATCCTACAGAAATGACTCTTGCCGAATGGCTTGACTATTATATGCTCGAATACAAAAAGCGGTATGTAAAACCTACCACCTATATCAATTATACGGTAAAGGTAAAAAATCACATTAAGCCAGCTATCGGTCACTATAAGCTAAAGGCACTCCGACAGGACATCATTCAGAAGTTTGTCAACAGCCTTTCCGATAAGGGGTTGGCGCCATCTACGGTAATAGATGTTTACAAGCTGTTAAGCAATGCCTTAGAAACAGCGGTAGATGATGGCTTGATTGTCCGTAACACCGCTAACAGGGTAAAACTTCCTAAAACCCAAAAGCCACAAATCAATGTTTTAACACAGGAACAACAGAACGCATTTGTGGAACAGGCGAAAACAACCTACATGGGCGTTGTCTATATTTTCGACCTCTGCACAGGTATGCGGCTTGGGGAGTTGTTAGGGCTGAAATGGCAGGACATAGACTTTGAGCAGAACCAGTTACACATCCAAAGAATAATCCGCAAGGTAAAAGACCCAGACAACCCAGAGGAACATTGGCACTTAGAATTTGGCACACCGAAAACAGCATCCAGTGAGCGGATAATTCCTCTCAACGAAACGGCTATCAAGGTGCTTGCTGATGTCTGGGAGCAACAGGAGAAAAACAAAGAAAAAGCCAGTACTGCATACGAGGATAACGACCTTGTTTTCTGCACCCAGTTAGGCAGACCGCTTGACCCGAACAATATACGGCGTACCTGTTATTCTATCTGTGAGAAAATCGGCGTCAGTAACATCCACCCTCATTGCCTGCGTCATACTTTCACGACCAGAGGGGCAGAAAATAATGTGGATGTGCGGGTAATGCAGAAATTCTTAGGTCATGCGACCATAAAGGAAACAGCCGATACCTATACGCACGTATTGGACGACTTGAAACAGGATGAAATCCGAAAACTGGATAACGCAGTAAATTATTGAGCAAAAATATCGGGTAGGGGTAAGGTAGGGGTTAAACCGCAAAAGGAGCTACCGCCCACAGGCGGTAACTCCCAGAATTTACAACATTTCCCCGACAGGAAATTGTATCAGACGTTAAATCGGAATAATACAACATCCCCGTCCTGTACTATATATTCTTTGCCTTCAGAACGCACAAGCCCTTTTTCTTTTGCGGCTGCCATGCTTCCCTGTTCTGTAAGGTTGTCATAACTTACTACTTCTGCACGTATAAATCCCCTTTCAAAGTCTGAATGGATTTTACCTGCTGCCTGTGGGGCTTTTGTCCCTTTTTTAATTGTCCATGCCTTTGTTTCCATTTCACCAGAAGTTATATAACTTATAAGCCCGAGAAGTGAATAGCTTGCACGTATCATTTTCTCAAGACCTGATTCCTTGATGCCCAGGTCATCCAGGAACATTTTTCTCTCTTCATCATCAAGTTCAGCGATTTCCTGCTCTATCTGTGCACATATTACAAAGACTTCTGAACCTTCATTTTTTGCAAATTCCCTTACTGAATTTACATAGCTGTTGCCAGATGCGTCATCTGCAAGCTCATCTTCTGAAACATTGGCAGCATATATAACAGGCTTGCCCGTAAGCAGGTTAAAACTTTCAAGCAGAAGTGCTTCTTCATCATCAGCAGTTTCATAGCTTTTAGCCATCTTGCCATCCTCAAGGTGTTTTTTCAGGTTTTCCACAAGGTCTTTTTCCTTAACAAGTGTTTTGTCACCCTTTACACTCTTAACAAGTTTTGCGTACCGCCTTTCAAGTATTTCAAGGTCAGAAAACAGAAGCTCAAGGTTTATCGTTTCAATATCACGCAAAGGGTCAATGCTTCCGTCAACATGCACAATATTGCTGTCCTCAAAGCAGCGTACCACATGGATAATTGCATCAACTTCACGGATATTGGAAAGGAACTGGTTTCCAAGCCCTTCACCCTTTGAAGCACCCTTTACAAGACCTGCTATATCAACAAATTCAATTGCTGCGGGTACAATCTTTGCAGAATTATGCATTTTTGCAAGCACGTCAAGCCTTTCATCAGGCACGGGCACAATACCTATATTGGGGTCAATAGTGCAAAAAGGATAGTTAGCCGACTCTGCCCCAGCCTTAGTTAATGAGTTAAATAATGTACTTTTGCCAACATTTGGCAAACCAACAATTCCTAATTTCATATTATTTCTAGTCCTCCTAAATAAATCTTTTTATAGTATATCATAATTAAAAAAAATGAAAAGTAGTTACCGCTAAATTATTCCATGACAGGAAAGAATGCCGCAGATATGGCTTTTGCACGCATTCTGCTACGTTAGCCCACGCAGCGGCACATAAAATCTGAAAAAACCAGATTTAAATGCCGGTGGGTCTGAAGTACCCATTTTATGTAATATTACTGGCATCCGGCATAGGAAACCTGGCATCATAAACCAGTAAAACACTGGACAGCAGGATAACTGCAGATTATCATGCATACATTTTACCAGATGGGAATTTATGAAACGGACGTGCAAGCGTGTCACGTCCGTTTCATAAAAATATTTTCAAATATATTCCAATAATGTATAATAGGT
>CAJUPJ010000019.1 GCA_910588655.1 uncultured Lachnospiraceae bacterium
ATATTGCTTGTAGTTTCAAAATTGTGATAATCTGATACAACTTCCTGTTTTTTTTTGATTTTGTACTATTGTTTAGATATTTTGAAAGTGCATAACCAATAAACAAAAAATGCTTATAAATCATGTTATAAAAGATTTCTAAGCATTTTTTGTTTTGTCAAATATCCAGATTATTTTCAGCATCTATAAATATCTGCATTTCGCTATTTAGATAGAGTCTTGCGTATTCGAGTGGATTGTCTATCGCCAGCGCATTTAGCACATGGTCTGTCTATGGTGTAGTTTTCAATCCTGTTTCAGCCTTATTACAGTCAATTCGTAATATGTAGCCATCAAAGATAGTAATGTCAATGCCATTATGGTACATATTGTAACTTGCAGAAATAAAATTCATATCATCAACTCCTAGCATTCTAAAATTTAAGCATATCTTTCAGAGCGATTACCTTTTCATTATTTATTATTTGATATTATAGTTTTCCCTTTCCCTCATTTTTGCCCTTATCAGCACTTGTAATCATGAGGGAAACGATATAAAATGATGTAATGAATAAAATAAAGTTGACTTGCTTAAATTTAGAGTTTTCAAGGGTTGACGGCATTTTTTATGATAGTTTATAACAATTATTAAATATCCTCAAATGAAAGGATTAACAATTCCAATTTGTGGAGTAGTGAATGGGAACATTTTTCCGAAAAAGGAGAAACTTAATTGAATATGGAACTAAAATGGGAGTATGTGATTTAAGAATTGGATATAATGACAACCTATATTTTGGCGGACATATTGGATACAGGATTTTTCCAGAATACAGGGGAAACCATTATGCAGGTAAGGCTTGCTTATTATTATTCCAGCTAGCAAGAAAGCATAATATGGAATATTTATATATAACCTGTAATCCAGACAATTATGCCTCAAAAAAGACCTGTGAATATGCTGGTGGTAAATTATTAGAAATAGCAGAACTTCCTGAAGGAAATTACATGCGTGATGATTGTGAGTTTGAAAAATGTATATATAAATTTACCTTGTAAAAATTTTTCTTCTGTCTTGTTTAAAGTGCCGGACTAAAAAATAATATATAAAAACGTTTCCAGGCATAAAACCCAGAAACGTTTTTATAATTTATCTGCTACACAAATCCTGCAAATAACAATACTCCCATTTTAAATATAAAAATTTATTTCATAGTTTTATTTACTGCATTTACAAGAGCATGTATTGAAGCTGTTATAATATCTTCATCTGTAGCCACGCCCCATACAGGTTTATCATCATTATCAGTTGTAATGCCTACATAACAGATTGCAACAGCATTAGAATTCCTTGACAGTGAATGTTCCTCAT
This sequence comes from uncultured Lachnospiraceae bacterium, assembly GCA_910588655.1. Classification (GTDB taxonomy): domain Bacteria; phylum Bacillota; class Clostridia; order Lachnospirales; family Lachnospiraceae; genus Butyribacter. Next base: position 1,352 of record CAJUPJ010000019.1, read on the forward strand.
ACTCCGCAAGATGGTACACTGTGTTAAAGTGCTTACGTATTGCATTATTAACAGCATTAAGGCGTCCATTTCCTTTTGCTGTAACAACTGTAACTGTACCGCCTTCTTTAATAGAAACTGATGCAATAATCCCGTCCTTCTGTTCAAAATGGGACTCTGTAACATCAAATTTATGTTTAACCATCGAATAATTCTTACGGAATATCTGCAACATATCATCTGGTGAAAGTTCTGCATGTTCATGGTCAGAAACACCCTTCATAAGATAACCGACCTCTTCACGCATTTTATCTGGCAGTACAATCCCGAAGTTCTGTTTAAGGACATACGCAACACCGCCTTTGCCAGACTGGCTGTTTATACGGATTACATCTGAATCGTAAGTCCTTCCGACATCCTTAGGGTCAATTGGCAGATATGGCACAGTCCAGTATTTGCTTTTGCCCTCATCATGGTAAGCCATGCCCTTGGAAATAGCATCCTGGTGTGAACCTGAAAATGCTGTAAATACAAGTTCACCTGCATATGGCTGGCGCACTGGTACTTTCATATCAGTAAGTTCTTCATACATATCCGCAATTTCCTGCATATTTGTAAAGTCAAGCCCCGAATCAACACCATGTGAATGAAGGTTCATAGCTGTAGTTACTATATCAAGGTTGCCTGTTCTCTCACCATTGCCAAACAAAGTACCTTCAAGCCTGTCAGCACCTGCAAGCACACCAAGTTCTGCTGTTGCAACCCCTGTTCCCCTGTCATTATGCGGATGGAGTGACAACACAACATTATTGCGGAAGCTTAAATGTTTATGCACATATTCAATCTGGCTTGCAAATACGTGTGGCATTGCATTTTCAACAGTTGAAGGAATATTAATTACTGCCCTTGCATTTTCTTCTGGCTTCCATATATCAAGGACTGCATTACACACATCAACTGCATATTCTACTTCTGTACCATGAAAACTTTCAGGGCTGTATTCAAAGCGTATATTTCCCTGGACTTCTTCTGCAAGTTCTTTTAACAATACTGCACCATCTACAGCAATCTGTTTAATCTCTTCCTTTGATTTTTTAAATACCTGTTCCCTCTGTGCTACAGATGTAGAATTATAAACATGTACTATAGCATTAGGTGCACCATCTACAGCTTCAAATGTTTTCCTGATAATATGTTCCCTTGCCTGTGTAAGTACCTGTACAGTTACATCACCAGGTATAAGGTTTCTTTCTATAAGTGTACGCAGAAAGTTATACTCTGTTTCAGATGCTGCTGGGAAACCTACTTCAATCTCTTTAAAACCAATTTTTACAAGCATCTTAAAAAAAGCAACTTTCTGTTCAAGACCCATAGGCTCAATTAACGCCTGGTTGCCATCACGCAAATCAACACTGCACCATACAGGGGCTTGGCTTATAGCGTCCTTCTTTACCCAGTCAAAACATTCCTCAGGTGGCATAAAATAACTTTTCTGGTACTTCTCAAAACCTTTCATAATTAATAACCATTTCCTTTCTATAAATACCAGGCCCTATGCACAAGACCTTATTAACATTATATGGCAATACATGAAAAAACCCGTCTCTGTATACAAATACATAGAGACGGGAGAATATACTCACGCGGTACCACTCTTATTCATGGAATAACCATGCTCTCACAGGTGCATCTGCTTTCGCTTCAAAACCCTTCCCCTGTAACGGTGGGACTCCGTCCAAATCTACTTATACTTCAACCGGCAGCTCCAAGGCGAGTTCACTACTTCACTTCTGCTGTTTCACATCAGCCAACAGCTTTCTGGATTCCATTTCATAGTTACTATTCCTTTTCTTTGCTTTATCTGCACTATACTATAACATAAATATCCGGATTTGAAAAGACCTTTTTTTACCTTCATCTTATTTCCTGTAATTTATTTAATTTTTCTAATGCATTTTTTACTATATAGTGATAATATATGGTTATATACAGGTTTACCCCTGCGCGCTGCCTTGTGGATACCTGTTTTTACACTATTACTGGCATTTATGCCAGAAACATACTAATTGCTTGCGGCGCAGAAATGAGGTTAGAAATGTTAGGAAGAAAATCCCGCAAAAAAACGGGATTAAATATTATTATTGTTGGATGTGGAAAAGTAGGGGCGACTTTAACTGAACAACTGTCAAAGGAAAGCCATGATATTACTCTTATTGACAAAAATCCCGAAAAAATACAGCATCTTGCCAATACCTATGATGTTATGGGGCTTGCAGGCAATGGCGCAAGTTATAATGTACAGATGGAGGCAGGCATTGAAGATGCAGACCTTCTAATAGCTGTTACGGACTCTGATGAATTAAACCTGCTCTGCTGTACTGTTGCCAAACGTGTAGGCGACTGTGCTGCCATAGCACGTGTCCGCACTCCTGATTATAGTGAAGAAAGTGCTTACCTCAGGCAAAAACTTGGGCTTGCCATGATTATTAACCCTGAACTTGCAGCAGCACATGAAGTTGCCCGCCTGCTTTACCTGCCTACAGCATTAGAAGTAAACCCTTTTGCACATGGAAGGGTAGAACTGATTAAATTTAAGCTTCCAGAGAACAATATCCTGGCAAACCAGACAATAGTAAACCTTGGTAAAAAGGGTGTTTCACAAAATGTACTGTTTTGTGCTGTAGAACGTGATGGTGAAATAATTATCCCTACAGGAATGTTTACACTTGCTGCTGGTGATGTAGTTTCATTTGTATCTTCACGCCGGGATGCAAGAAATTTCCTTTCTAAAATTGGATTTGATATAAAACAGGTTAATAATACAATGATAATTGGCGGAGGAAAGGCTGCATATTACCTGGCTAAACAGCTTCTTCCAATGGGCATTGATGTTAAAATAATAGAAAGTAACTTTGAACGCTGTGAGGAGCTTAATGCACTGCTTCCAAAGGCAATTATTATAAATGGTGACGGAACTAATGAGGAACTTCTAAAAGAAGAAGGAATTAAAAATATAGAGTCCTTTGTACCACTAACTGGTATTGATGAGGAAAATATTTTCCTGACACTTTATGCAAGGGAAGTTTCCAATGCAAAAGTTATTACAAAAATTAACCGTATTAACTTTAAAAATGTTATAAGCCACCTGGACTTAGGCAGTGTAATATACCCTAAATATATAACTGCTGAAGCAATACTTGCCTATGTACGTGCTAAAACTGCCTCTATTGGCAGTAATGTTGAAACACTTTACCATATGTTTGACTCACGTGTAGAAGCCCTTGAATTCCTTATTGACAGGGAATCAGAAGTTACTAATATTCCTATTATGGAAATGAACCTTAAGAAAAACCTTTTGTTATGCTGCATACAGAGAAATGGCAAAACAATAATACCATCAGGTACTGACATGATAATGCCTGGTGATACTGTGGTAATAGTTACAACACATACAGGTTTTGATAACATCCAGGATATTCTGGTGTAGGAGGCAGCAATGAATAATTCTATAATCAGGTATATTTTAGGATGTGTACTTAAAATTGAAACTATACTGCTCCTCTTCCCATGCCTTGTTGCAATTATCTATAAGGAAGATAAAGGAATTTACTATTTCATTACAGCATGTATATGCCTTGTGCTTGGCATACTTTTAACACTTAAAAAACCAGAAAGCCTTGTATTTTATTTAAAAGAAGGAAGCGCAGCAACTGCATTAAGCTGGATTATAATGAGTTTATTTGGCGCTTTGCCTTTCTGGCTTTCAGGTGAAATACCATCATTTACTGATGCACTTTTTGAAACTGTATCAGGCTTTACAACAACAGGCGCTTCTATCCTAAGTGATGTTGAAGCCCTTTCGCATTGTAGTTTATTCTGGCGCAGTTTTACACACTGGATTGGTGGCATGGGTGTATTAGTCTTCCTGCTTGCAGTTATCCCGTTAAGCGGAGGTTCACAAATCAACCTTATGCGTGCCGAAAGCCCTGGCCCTTCTGTAGGAAAGCTTGTACCTAAAATTAAAACTACAGCACGCCTTTTGTATATTATATATTTTGGAATGACTATATTACAGATAATTTTTATGCTTGCTGGCGGCTTAGAATTATTTGATACCCTGGCAATCACTTTTGGTACAGCAGGTACAGGAGGATTTGGCATTAAGAATGACAGTATTGGAGGTTATTCACCATATATCCAATGGGTTGTGGCAATTTTTATGGTTTTATTCGGGGTGAACTTTAATATGTACTATCTGTTTCTCTACCGCAAATGGCGTAAAGCATTAAGTATAGAAGAAGTACATACATACTTTATATTAATTATTATATCAGTAACTGTTATTTTTATAAATATAGCCAAAACCATAGGTTCAGCATCTGATGCACTGCGCCATGCGTTTTTCCAGGTTTCAACATTAATTACTTCGACCGGGTTTTCAACAACTGATTATGACCTATGGCCGCAGACTTCTAAAACTGTGCTTATAGTTGTTATGTTTATAGGTGCATGTGCAGGCAGCACCGGCGGCGGGATTAAGGTGTCACGTGTAATTATTTTAGTAAAATCCATAAAAAAAGAAATGGCATCTTATATACACCCAAAATGTATACAGAAAATTAAAATGGATGGAAAGCCGGTTGAGCATGAAATAGTGCGTGCAACAAATGTTTATTTTGTAGCATTTACAATTATATTTTTCTTATCTGTACTGGCAGTTTCAATTGATAATAAAGATTTTACTACTAACTTTACAGCAGTCCTTGCAACTATAAATAATATGGGGCCTGGACTGGCAGAGGCAGGGCCAGCACAGAATTTTGGAAGTTTCAGCATTTTTTCAAAAATTGTCCTGATGTTTGATATGCTTGCCGGACGTCTGGAATTGTTTCCGTTATTAATACTCTTCCATCCCGGCATATGGAAAGAATTGTTTATTAAAAAAAGAAAACCTGGACAAAAGAAATAAAATAAAAAGATGCTTCTGCCTGTATATTAATTACAGGCAGAAGCACCTTTTATTCAGGAACGCCTTCCGTGTTCTTGTAACCATAATACTGATTGTTCCAGTGACTTTATTGTTTTGGTTTCAATAACGCATCTGCAACTGTGTTTTCTGGCAATTCCAATATGCGCCTTTAAATCTATTTCCCCTGTACCTAATGTCATATGGTCTTTGCTTCCAGCAGAATCATGCAAATGGAAATGCCTTAACTTTCCTTCATTCTGCATAATAAAGCTTTCATCTATATTTGAACAGCTGTTGCTATGCCCTATATCCCAGGTTAAAGCAAAAACATCACTTTCTAAAAGCATTTCGATAGCAGTTTTTTCATAATCCCTGCCTTTTCTGCCAGTTTCCTGAAATAATCTGTATTTTCCAGCCTGTCTGCCTGGTACTCAGGCAAATTCATATTTAATTCCAGGAAATCAAGCCTTAACCGTCTGCATAATGCAATATTATCTTTTATACTTTTATTTTCAATTAAAACCGGCATTCCAAAATCCATATATATCCTCCCATGTTAGTCCAGATAACCATGTGTATTCCTAATCTGTTATTTTAAAGCTGTAAGGGGCTTTTAAAATAAATTTACCATTCCCTTTATACTGGACAAGTGCGCTTATTTCTGCATTTTGCTTCTGCTTTTCACCTTTTTTATTAAAACTTATTCCAATATTTGTCCTGATTTCAGTTTTATCATCCTCAAGTATAATGAGGTAATTATTACTGCTGCCAAATTCATAATTATTGTTATAATTTTTTCTGTTAATTATATAATTATAACCACTAAGTTTATTTCCTGCAATTAAATTTTTATGGGATTTATAACTGCCCCCTGGATTATTTTTAACATTCCCAAAATAATTTCCTAGCTTTGACTGTTGGTTTTTCTCTGATGAGCCAGATTTGTCATAGTTAAGACATACCTGCTCTATAAAATGCCTGTAATCTTCTTTTGTATATGAATATAATTCATATTTCCCCATATCCATTTCATCAGATGATTTATCAAACATATAAAATGTTTTATATCCATCAAGTGTAAAAGGATTCTCAGTCATATAAAATGCAATCTCCTTTTCACCATCATTATCATAATCAGCCCTTCCAAGCTTTGACATCCTGAGTTTTAGATAAATGGCTGGTGAATTAGCAGAAGACAGGTTATCTTTTAATATATCCTCTTTGCTCCATTTTGATGAATCAAGTATATACACATCATAAGAAGCCTGGCATCCGCTTCCTGTACGCAATATAAATGCGCGGTTTGTATATCCCCAGTTCAGGAAATAAAGCACTTCTTCATCACTAAAAAATTTACCAGCATAACTAAGCCTTGCCCCATTAACTAATATAGATGATTTTTCCCCAGCTTCAATAAAATCTTTGTGGGAGAGCCCGCCAGCTATATTAATTATGATATCATTATCATAATCCCCATGCCATGTAATCCTGTGTATGCTTCCCCTGAAATATCCATCATTATAAAACTTATTCCAGCTTTTTTCTGTATTAATGTAGAATGGTACAGGTACAGCATCAGAATACATTCCATAGAAATCTTTTGCTTTATTTTTTGAAAAATTCTTAATCTTTTTAATTTTATTTGCACAGCGGTCTATTTTACTTTGTGGATAATATTTCCTGGCATCAAGCTGTAATTTTTTACTTTTAAATGGTACTTTCCATGATAAAGAAGAGTATGTATATTTTTCTTTATTCATAAAATATCCTTCTATTTCCTGTGCATATAATATTGTACTATCAGCATCCCATAAATAGTTTCTTACAGAATGGTGTGTACAGATAACAAATTCACCATCCTTTATTGAAACAGGATTTGCAGTGCCATTACTTGCAAGGTATGTCATAAGCTGGACTTTATCCTGTTCTTTATCATAGTAATAGATAAATGCATCTATTGTTTCATTAGTATTTGAAATTATCTCCCTTGTTACCAGAAGACATGGTGTATTATCTGCAGCATATTGTATACTGAAATATAATTTTTCTGTATTCCCTTTCCAGTTCTTCCATTCAGGACGGGATTTTATTTTATTATTTATAAAATCCTGGAATATTTTTTCTACTTTATATTTTGTTTTACTTCTGTCCGCAGTTTTGTTATTACTTGTCTTTTCTGCTTTAACGGATAAACTGGCAGGGGTTCCAGGATTTACATCCTGCACAGGAACTTTCTCCTTGGTAAGCCCACATCCTGCAATCATAATAGTAATAATTGCAATTATAAGTACATGGCACTTATTAGATTTCTTTTTACCAGAATTAGAAAGCATTATTATCCTCTCCTTTAAATTAGATTTACTACCTGACATTTCAGTGGCAAGGCACAGCCTGTTTTGTCTTTTTTTCTGGCACATAATTATAAGCATCCTTCCATAATTATATCTTTCATTATCAGTGCAGTTTTCCAGCACTGTTTCATCACATGCAAGTTCTGCATCCTGTCTTGAGTAAAAAGCAGCAATCCAGACAAAAGGGTTAAACCAGTAAATACCAAGGCAGATTGTACGCATAAATGCCCATATATTGTCCCTATGCCTGATATGTGTATATTCATGCGCCAGAACTTGTTCCAGATATTTTTCATTAACATTACGTTCTGTATAAGCAGCGTTATAACTGGCAGGAAGATAAACAGAAGGGCGGAATATTCCTGCAATACATGGAGTATTTATAATTTCTGATATAAATACATTAACACCTTCCAGATTAGTATGTATACATTTTCTGCTTCTCCCCAGCCTTTTATAAAATAAAGTATTAGATATTATTAAAAGCATAAAGAATATAACACTTCCAGATATCCAGATAATAATTGCACTTTTTGTTAAAACACTATATAAATTTTTTTCTGTAGTTGTGTTTTTCTTTTCTGGAAACTTTTCCTGCTGGTTTTCTTTTTCTGTCTTTTTAATTTCCCCTGAAATATCATTCTTATTATCTGCGTTTTTACTTTCCTTTAATGCTGGCTTCTGGCTGTTACTGTTATTTACACTCTTTTTATTTCCAGAAACAGGCATACTGGCAGAATTATTATATATAATTTTCTCTATTGGTTTTTCCTTTTGTTGCTTTATATTTTCTGTAACAGAAACAGGAGTTTCCCTGCTGTTATTTAAAACATGCATTAAGTTCATAATGCTTGCCCTGCTCTCAATAAATGTTACTGGAATTAAAAGGCGTAAAAGCACTATTCCCCACAGCGGATATAGAATTAAAAAACTTACCTTATTTTTTAAAAGAAACCTGGCTGCAAGGACTGCAATTACCATTATAGAAGATGTAATAAAAAATGTAGCCATCTCTCCCTCCATCCTGCACTTTATATGTCTCTTTTAAGCTTCCCAAGTATCTGTTCAAGTTCTGATATATCTTTATCACTAAGTTCATTCCTAGCTACAAGGGCAGACATCATCATGCTTACACTTCCATTATAAATGCGGTTTAAAAAACTTCTTGTTTCTTTTTGTGCAACTTCGTCACGCTTTGCATCTGCATAAAAATATTTAGTACGGCCTTCCTCTTCGTAGTGTATAAGATTTTTTTCTTCCATACGCTTAAGCATCGTTGCGCATGTACTCTTTGCCCATCCTTGTGTTTCATTAAGATGGGTAAAAATATTCATAAGGGTCTGGGGTTCTTTCTCCCACAGACATTCCAGTACATACCATTCACTTGCTGTCACCTTCATTAAATGCTTTACCTCCTTTACATATATTATTTGGTCTATCTTGTAGACTTATAATAGCATATATGGTCTATAACGTCAACCAAAAGTTGTATATAGGATAATTTATAGTTATTTTGTGTTTATAACGGACGCAAGGTTTCTAAGTGTTCCGCTAAATTATTACACGACAGGGCACGCTTCCGCTACGTTAGCCCACGCAGCGGCACATAAAGCCCATATATCCCCCAAAAACCTCCTAGGATATATGGGCTCAAATGCCGGCGGTGCTAAAGTGCCCCTGTCATGTAATAATATTAGCTAGAACACTTAGAAACCTGCTGTTCACAGAAGAATTACACAAACACTTTGATATTATAACTGTAAATTATGCTGTGGGGAAAATGATTTAGACGTACGGAAGCCAATGAAAATATCCTTGTTATACAAATTTATATAACAATTACTAATCCACTGTATAATAAATGGCTAGCAAAATCATCTTCCACCCCCATTTACAGTTATCTTATTATTTTGTTGTTTTTTATGAAATTTTGATGACAGGTTTCGCGTGCCGTGATGCCAGTAATATTGCTGGCTCTGGCACAGAAACCGTCCGTCCACCAATCAACACAAAAACACCAATAAAAGATAACTGTAAATTATAATATTGATATTAACGGTTTTATGTATTCTGGTGATGAGATATCATAAGATGCTTTAATTGCATTTTCAAATTCAATTTCAAATGGTGTTTTATTCTTTTTATTTTTTATCATAAGTGCTGCAACTTTCATCATAAATTTATCTGGCATAGACATTCTCTCATAACATAAACCGCCAGGCATATAAAAATGTGGTATTTTTAATATTTCTTCTGATGTAAGGTTCTGCTTCCAGAATGTTTCTATTGTGTCTTTGGAACTGGCAGGCATTGCTCCTGTTACAAATAATATTAATTTAACAGATGGATTCTGGCTGGTAATTTTCCTTATTTTTTTATAACCATCAATCATGCCCGCATGTGCGCGGCTTCCAAAAACTACAGTATCATATCCTGCTATTAATTCTGGTGCTGCTTTTTTATATGCAGCTAATGTACAGTCAATTTTGCTGGCTATTAATTTTGCATATCTTTCCGTAAATCCTGTACTGCTTTTATATATAATTAAAATTTTATTATTCATTATGGTTATCCTCCTTGCTGTCTAAAGCCTGTTTTAAAAATGCATTATATGCTGTTTCTTGTTGTGAAAGTATTTCACCAGCAGGAATTCCTGGCTTGGTAATAGAAAGTATTGTTCCAATCCCAATAGTATAAATTAACATATTTATATGAAGTTGTTTTGCCTGCCCTGTACTTATACCCAGTTCTTCTGCAATATAACTGGCAGTCTGGGGACTGGCTTCTGACTGGTATAAATCATTAAGTGAAGAAATATTCTCCCTTTGTTTTAATACAAATATTTTAAAAATATTCGGCTCTTCCCTTGCAAGCTTTATATATGCCTGTCCTGTGCTCTGGAATAGATTTTTCTTATCAATATTTGCAGAAATATATTTCTTTACAAATTCATCAGCCTTTGCTGTTACATCCTGCTGAAGTCCGGCCATATTGTTACAATAAGTATAAACCGGCTGTACAGAACAGCTTAGTTTATTTGCAATATTCTTAACCATCACCTTTTCCATACCACCATATCTTGCTAACTCAAAAGCAGCATTTACTACCATTTCTTTTGTTATTTTTTGTTTTGGCATTGTCTTTCCTCCATATAATCAAGTTATATAAATCAGTTATATAACTTGATTATATTACTTTTTTTCAGTATGTCAATTTTGTTTTTATTTATTTTTAAGTAATTATATGGTAATGTTATATAAGGCAAAAGACAATTACTGGCAGTATTCATATCCTGGTTATGGATTTTTTTATTAATTGTGCAGAAAATACTATATAAGGTTTCTTTATGAATGGAGGATAATTGCAATGAAAGATGGTTTTATTAAAGTTGCTGCTGTTACACCAGATATACGTGTAGGCGACACAAAATTTAATACAAAAAGTATTATAAAAAATATTATGGCAGTTTATGAAAAGGGAGTTAAACTTGCAGTTTTTCCAGAATTATGTATAACAGGATATACATGTGGCGACCTGTTCCAGCAGGACACCCTGTTACAAGGCGCACTTGACGGGCTTGCAGAAATCTGCAGTTTCTCAGGCAGTAATAATATTGACATGGTAATTGTTGCCGGGCTTCCTGTTATGCATAACAGCAGGCTTTATAATACTGCTGCCGTTATCCATAATGGTTCTTTGCTTGGCATAGTGCCTAAACAGAATATACCAAATTATTCTGAATTTTATGAAGCAAGGCATTTTTCCCCTGCCCCCTCAAAGACAGAAGTTATTCATATTCCTGGCTGTGATGCATATTGTGATGGTGTAGTTTTTGGTTCTAAGCTTTTATTTAAGGCATTAAATATGCCTGGTTTTGTACTTGGCATTGATATATGTGAAGATTTATGGATGCCTGTGCCACCATCCTGTTACCATGCAATGGCATCTGCTACTGTTATTGCAAACCTGTCTGCAAGTGATGAAACAACAGGTAAAAACATTTACCGCAGGGAACTTGCGGGCAGCCAGTCTGCAAGGCTTGTCTGTGCCTATATTTACGCAGATGCAGGTGAAGGCGAGTCCTCTACTGACCTTGTTTTCTCTGGACACAATATTATTGCAGAAAATGGAAATATACTTGCAGAAACAGAACGTTTCAAAAACCAGGCTGCTATTACTGAAATTGACCTTGGAAGGCTTGCCAGCGAAAGAAGGCGTATGACAACATTTGATATTAAATCACCTTATGAAGCAGGTTATACAGTTACAAGTTTTAAATTCTGCAATGTATCTGAAACTGTCCTTACAAGGAAATATCCACGCACGCCATTTGTACCTGGCAGCCAGTCCGATATGGAACAGCGCTGTAATGAAATCTTAAATATACAGGCAATGGGGCTTAAGAAAAGGCTTGCACATACAAATTGCCAGAGCGCAGTTGTTGGCATATCCGGCGGGCTTGATTCTACACTTGCACTTCTTGTAACTGTAAAGTCATTTGACATGCTCGGGCTTGGCAGAAGCGGCATACAGGCTGTTACTATGCCTTGTTTTGGAACAACTGGAAGAACCTATAATAATTCATGCAGCCTTGCAAAAAAACTTGGCGTAACATTAAAAGAAGTACCCGTACATGAAGCTGTAAACCTGCATTTCAGGGATATAGGGCACGATGCAAGTGTACATGATGTAACTTATGAAAATGCACAGGCAAGACAGCGTACTTTAATCCTTATGGACATTGCGAACCAGTCTGGCGGCATGGTTGTAGGAACTGGTGATATGTCTGAGCTTGCACTGGGATGGGCAACTTATAATGGCGACCATATGTCAATGTATGGTGTAAACTCTTCTGTCCCTAAGACACTTGTAAGATACCTTGTACTTTATTATGCAGAAACATGTAATGATACTGAATTAAAAAATATACTTATGGATGTACTTGATACACCTGTAAGCCCAGAGCTGCTTCCACCAGAAGATGGCAAAATATCACAGAAGACAGAAGACCTTGTAGGTCCTTATGAACTGCATGACTTTTTCCTGTATTATATGATGCGTTTTGGATATACCCCATCTAAAATATACAGGCTTGCAAAATATACATTTGATGGTTCATACAGTGATGACACAATATATAAATGGATGTGTACATTTTACCGCAGGTTTTTTTCACAGCAGTTTAAACGTTCATGTGTACCTGATGGCCCGAAAGTGGGAAGTGTTGCACTTTCCCCACGTGGTGACTGGAGGATGCCAAGTGATGCATGTGTAAATATATGGCTGGATGATTTGGAAAGATTAAAGTAAATACTGCTGCCATTTTACCCAAAATGCATATTTTTTATTGTTTGTAATCTGGAGGGCAGTATGGATTTATTATACAGGCTGTTTTATACAGCTTTTTCAATGGGAATTATAACAACTGTTATGATGCCGGTTATTTTACTTTTGCGGCTTATGTTATCCAAAGCACCTAAAAAATATATTGTTTTTTTATGGATTTTATATTTTTTACGCGGAATATGCCCAGTATCACTTTCAAGCCCTCTTTGCCTGGTTAGCAAATGGAACAGGGAATTCCACATGGCACTTGCACAGCTTGGGCTTGAAATCAAAGATAATTCAGGAATAATGAAAGGATGGCGCAGTGTATTTATTAATGATATCCAGGCAGGCAGAAGCTATATAGCATGTACAATAATATGGTGTGCCGGTGTGGCAGTTATTTTAATATTTACACTGGTGCGCCAGTCTGGCAACAGGTCATGGCTTAAAAATTCCAGTCCAATATATGGAAGGGTATACCAGTCTGGAATGGTGGACAGCCCTGTTATTTCTGGGATAATTTTTATAAAGATGTATCTTCCAATGGAAATGCGTGTAAATGATATAAAATATCTTTTACAGCATTTTGAAGCACATAATAAAAACAAAGACGGGATTATAAGGTTTTTTGCATTTATTGTACTTGCTGTACAGTGGTTTAACCCATTAATGTGGCTTGCATATTATTTATTAAATATAGATATTGAAATTGCAGCAGATGAAACTGTTGCAAAGAATGGTGGCGCAAGCTCCGCAAACGGGCTGGCACAAGAATTATTAAATATAAAAGAATGTTCTTATAAAGGCAGGCAGACATTATTATTTTTCAATGAAAAATATACCCAGAAGCGGGCATACCATCTTATTTATATGCCGGAAAGCCAGCGCCAGTATGCAAAGCTTGCATTTATTGTTTTATTACTTTGCTTTTTATGGGCATTTTTATTAAGGCCATTGCAGATATTGTGGAATGGTGGTACATGGGGAATTGGAAATACAGATAAAGATACAAAAGATGATGAAAATCTTTTTAGCGACAGGGAAGAAATAGTAGTGGCAAGTGTAAATACTGTTTCACCAAGCGGCCTTGACAGGAATATAGAGCTTGTAATGACATCGGGAAATTATGAAAAAGGTAAAGGCTATACAGGCAGTTTTATATTAAAACTTAATGATCTGTTTAATGCAGAACTTGACCAGGCAGATATAAATTATATATTTAGCAATGTACCAGCAGGCAGTCTTTTCTTTGAAGAAGGAACAGAACTTTATGTATATGATTACAATGCTGATGGTACAAATGAACTTGTAACCGGCCAGGAAATAGATGTAGACGGAAGCAGGTTTAAAGAAATTACCGGAGTGCGCAAAAGAAAAAATTCTGTTTTAAAAGAATATTATATATGGAATATTGGTGAAATATCACTTGATAAAGTTTCAGATGCAATTTATGATACCTCCCATAAAGAAGCAGCATCATGCAAGTTTAATATACCAGCAGATACAACAAAAGTAATTACAGTAAAACACTCTAAAAAGAATATTTACTATGTATGGAATACAGAAGAAGAAAAATACCAGCAACAGAAATTAACTAAAACAGACCTTAAAAAATATAAAACCGGTTATACTGGTGTAGAAAGCACAGAAGGAGAGAAAAATACACACCCATTGCAAAGCGGTAATACTACTTATGTAGAAATACAGACACAGAAGGATGCAACTGGCAATGAAATTATTAAACAGATTATATTAAACCCTGGAACTTCACCTAAAAAAATGCCACTTAAAGAAGGCTATTTCTGTGATATACAATGGGTGGCACAAAATGACAAAAGATATGCCATGCTTATTTATAATGGGTTATGGGCAAGAACCTTTACAATATATGATTTGGACAGGCAGTCGGAATATTACGCACATGAAGACGGAAACGGTGTTATTGCCTCAATATTTAAAAACTATAATAATACTGGTGTTGAGTTTTATGAAGACAGCCCTGTTATTTATAAACTTATGGACAAAGACGGTGATAACCTTAAGATAGGATTTGCAATAAGTACAAAAGATAATACTTCCATTAATGGTGAATATACTTATAATACAATATCAAAAGGCATAACTGGCTTTAGCTATTCCCAGAATTCAAACCAGTAATACCATGAAAATATAAAGGGCGTACACCTTACAAATACCAAAAGGCATATGCAATTGTACTCCCTTTATATATTTTCGATATAATCTGTGTATTTCTGGAAATTACCGGAATAAATAGTTTTTAAAAGCAAATCTGCACTACGCATTGCAAATGCTATAGTAGAAGTTTCAAGTATACCCTTTTCCATCGCATCGGCAAACTCATCCATATCAACTACTTCCACATGCCCATCAGGATATACAAGTATATCCACAAGAAGGTCGTTAAATGTATATGAATTATCTTCCTCATTATAAGCCGTTTCTATAATGTCACAATACCAGTACACAAACCGTCCTGCTTCATCAAATATTTTGCTTACTTTTATGCCATCTTTAATAAAATATGCCGAAATACCATTATTAATGTCATGTCTTGGCTTAAGTACATTCCATTTTGTAACTATAATACCATCTTTAAACATTATAATATGGTCATCCTTCAGTTCTGTTAATTCCTCTGGTATAAAACGCCTGCGGAATAGTTTTACATCGCCCATAATCTGTTTTTATTCCTTTCTTTATTGTAAATTAAAGTGTTGGAATAATTATAATATTGCGGTGGCGTATTGTAAAGAAATATTTTTGATAATTTACAGTTATCTTTTGGTGGTGTTTTTGTGTGGATTAACGGACATGGAAACCCGTGTCCGTTAATCCACACAAAACAGGATAACGAAATTATCCAAAAAGCCAAAAAGCCCTTGACTAGCCATCTGTAACTATGCTATACTTGTTTGGCGATGTAACAGGTCTTTTTTTTATGTCTGGATTTTATAAAATGTATTTAATTTATGGAGGTGAAATCTGTGAGAGTAAAGATTACTTTAGCATGTACAGAATGCAAACAGCGTAATTATGATACTACTAAGGAAAAGAGAAATCATCCTGACAGAATGGAAACAAGGAAATACTGCAGGTTCTGTAGGAAACACACAATACACAAAGAAACAAAATAGTATTAATAGTGTGGAAAGGTGCAGTTTGCACTTTTTAAAGAACCTGGATGATTTAGCTGCTGCTAATATATAGCCGCAGAATGGAGGCTTTTTATGGGAGATTCTGAAAACAAAGAAATAGTTGGACAGGACGAACCAAAGAAAACTGAAAGTGCAGATAGTGGCACAAAGAAACAAGGTGGCCGTATCCAGAAACTGAAGGCAGAGTTTGCCAGGATTATCTGGCCAGATAAGAATACAGTCATCAAAGAAACTACAGCAGTAGTTGTTGTAACGGTTATTTTAGGTGCAATCATTGCCCTGCTTGATTTTATTATTAAGACAGGCCTTGATAAAATTCTTCAGATAGGATAAGGTGATAGACTATGGCAGATACAGAAGCGCATTGGTATGTTGCTCATACTTATTCAGGATATGAGAATAAGGTTAAAATGGATATTGAAAAGACTATTGAAAACCGCAATCTCCAGGACCAGATTCTGGAAGTTTCAGTGCCTATGTTAAATATTACAAAAGGTACTGATGGGGAAGAAAAGACTGTACAGCAAAAAATGTTCCCTGCTTATGTTCTTATTAAAATGATTATGAATGACGATACATGGTATGTTGTCCGTAATACACGCGGGGTTACAGGCTTTGTAGGGCCAGGTTCTAAACCTGTTCCTCTTACAGAGGCAGATATTGCAAGCATGGGTCTTAAAGTAGATGCCCCTAATGCCCCATATAGCATTGGCGATTCTGTAGTTGTTAAGTCTGGTGTCTGGGAGAATACGACAGGTATTGTCCGTCAGATTGACCATAAGAATAGTACGGTTACAATTAATATAGATATGTTTGGCCGTGAAACACCAGTAGAAATAAGTTTCAATGACATTGAAGCTGTATAAGATTACCAGTTTTATTTGGTTTAAACCAGGGCAGTTTATAGAAGCTGCCAGTGGATTTTGCGTATAGACGCAATATTTATATAGGAGGTACTTTAAAATGGCTAAAAAAGTCGAAGGATATATTAAATTACAAATCCCTGCTGCTAAGGCAACACCAGCACCACCTGTTGGTCCTGCACTTGGACAGCACGGAGTTAATATTGTACAGTTTACAAAGGAGTTTAATGCTAAAACAGCAGGTCAGGAAGGCATGATTATTCCTGTTGTTATCACTGTATACCAGGATAAGAGTTTCAGCTTTATTACAAAAACTCCTCCAGCACCAGTTCTTATTAAGAAAGCATGTAACATCCAGTCTGGCTCAGGTGTTCCTAATAAGACAAAAGTTGCTACAATTTCCAAGGATAAAATCAGGGAAATTGCTGAAACAAAAATGCCTGACTTAAACGCTGCAACTATTGAAGCAGCAATGAGCATGATAGCTGGTACAGCACGCAGCATGGGCGTAACTGTTGAAGAATAATACCAGCATTTAAAAAATATTATTTATTTTATAAAATTCCAGAAATATTATTTACCAGATATTAATTAATAAAAACAGATTTGTTATAGTATTGGACGATGTGGGAGGCTGTACGCATATAAATAATGCGACTGTACTTCCAGTAGCAGTATAAAAAGAGCTGCACTGGAAAACCCGCCGTTACTACCACCAGGAGGTTTATATTATGAAAAGAGGAAAGAAATATGTAGAAGCTGCTAAACTTGTTAACAGGACACAGCAGTATGAAATCCCAGAAGCTGTTGGTTTAGTTAAAAAAACAGCAGTTGCTAAGTTTGATGAAACAGTTGAAGCCCATTTCAGGCTTGGTGTTGATGGCCGCCATGCAGACCAGCAGGTACGTGGTGCAGTTGTACTGCCACATGGTACTGGAAAGAAAGTAAGGGTACTTGTATTTGCTAAAGGTGATAAAATTGATGAGGCACTTGCAGCAGGTGCTGATTTTGCAGGAGGCGAGGAACTTGTTCCTAAAATCCAGAATGATGGATGGCTTGATTTTGACGTTGTAGTTGCTACACCTGATATGATGGGTGTTGTAGGACGTCTTGGACGTGTACTCGGGCCTAAAGGTCTTATGCCAAACCCTAAAGCTGGTACAGTTACAATGGATGTTACAAAGGCTGTTAATGATATTAAAGCAGGTAAAATTGAGTACAGGCTTGATAAGTCTAATATAATCCACTGTCCTGTAGGAAAAGTTTCCTTTACAGAAGAACAGTTAATCGAGAATATCAATGCTTTAACTGCTGCTATTACAAAGGCAAAACCTTCATCAGCTAAAGGCCAGTATTACAGAAGTGTTACACTTGCAAGTACAATGGGACCTGGCATAAAGATTAATACAGCTAAACTTGTATAGCCGCCAGATACATTTCTTCTAATATATTTATATATTTTATATATTTATAAAAAGATACGGATAAAATAAATATGCCATCTGCCTTGATTAGCAGATGGCATATTATTATACTTTTGTATCAATTACAGAACTTGTATCTGTACCAGGAATACTACTTGTACCAGAAAATCCAGTATCAGGTGGTGTTGACAAATTAATAAGATTAGACGCTTTATATATTTTACTGGAATAGTATTTTATCTTCTGGGTAAAATCACTGTCTGAAGAAAATATTTTAGAAAGTTTACTTGGTGAACTTTTTATTAATGTCTCTTTATCCAGTGAAAGCTTGCCAGAAGCAGATACAGATATCCCTATTTCTTCAAGTTCATCAGCTTTGCTTTTAACCAGGCTTTTAAGAAGCTTTTGCGGATGCGTTATATCATATGATACTGAACTGCCTGAACTTGCTGAAAGATTATTATATGTATCTACAAACGCTTTTACATTATTATAAATCCCAACACCATTGTCAGATGAATATTCTATATTGCGCAATGCCTTGGATATCTTTGAAAGCGCATCTGAATCTGCGGTTACTAATAAACTATCATCAATATTACTACGCAAAATTGTCCTTGAAGCATTACGGTTTTTAGAATAATAATTTCTTAGTATATAATTGTAACTTGAAGCTGACGAATTAACATTTATATTCATAATTGCACCTCCCTGCTGTTTATATTTATAGCTGTATCTTAAATATTTATCGTCTTTTTTGGTTATAAACTTTACAGGGCAGTGTAAATAATGTAATCATGCCAGTGGCAAAAGTATATAGCAATGCATGTTTACATCATATAATTAAAATGGAGGAAGTTATGGAATTCAATGATATTACACTTGCAGACAAGGAGTGGCTGTCTAAAAGATTCAGGGAGGATAATAAAAGGGCATGTGAATTTTGTTTTGCCAGTACGTACCTGTGGAAAAAGGTATATCCTTTAAAGGTTGCAGATACATGTGGATGTGCTATACTTAAATATATATTTGATGATGATATTTACTATGCATTTCCTGCTGGTGCTGGCGACAAAAAGAAAGCCCTGGCTAAAATAATGCTTTATGAACAGACAGAAGGAAACCTCGTTAAAATAAGCGGAATATTAGAAGAAGAAAAAGAAATGGTTTTAAGCTGGTATCCTGGACGCTTTATTATTGAACCTGACAGGGACAGAAGCGACTATATTTATAATGCCAAAGACCTTATGGAGCTTGCAGGAAGGAAATATCATGGCAAGAGAAACCATATTGCAAGGTTTAAGGATAATTCTTCATGGAATTATGAGAAGCTGTCAAGTGCCAATGTAGCAGAATGTATCCAGATGAACCATATCTGGAAGAAAAAACGTGTGGATAAATGGGATGATTTAATGCAGGAAGAATATGATGTAGTAAAAGAAGCCCTTATACACTTTGAAGAACTTGGGCTTACAGGAGGTGTACTAAGAAGTGATGGACAAGTAATTGCCTTTACACTTGGCGAACCACTGTCTGATGATACATTTGTAGTACACTTTGAAAAGGCATTTCCAGAAATACAAGGTGCTTATCCAATGATAAACCAGCAGTTTGTAATTGCTGAATGCCAGGGCTTCCAGTATGTAAACAGGGAAGAAGATACAGGTGACGAGGGGCTCAGAAAAGCAAAACTTTCATACCATCCTGCTATCATGCTTGATAAATATACAGCAATACAAAAAAGGTAATTATACAACGGAGGTTAAATATGGAAAAAGTTTTAATTGTAGTTGACATGCAGAATGATTTTGTGGACGGTTCGCTTGGCACAAAAGAAGCAGTAAAAATCGTGCCTGCTGTAACAGATAAGGTAAAAGCAGCAATAAATAATAATACTATGGTAATATTTACAAAAGATACACATTACAGTAATTACCTTGAAACAGCAGAGGGAAAGAACCTGCCTGTGGAACATTGCATTAAAGGAAGCAATGGATGGGAAATTATACCTGCATTAAATGAATATGCACAAAATGTTATTGAAAAGAATACTTTTGGAAGCACGGTATTGCCAGACAAAGTAAAAGAATATGATGAAATAGAACTTATAGGTCTTTGTACAGATATATGTGTAATATCTAATGCGTTGTTGCTAAAAGCACATTTTCCTGAAAAAGACATCTATGTAGATGCCTCATGCTGTGCAGGAGTTACACCAGAGTCACATAACAATGCACTGGAAGCAATGAAAATGTGCCAGATTAAAATAAATAACTAATACCAGATTTACAACCAGGCAGGATTATTATAATAACCCTGCCTGTTTGTATTTTTATGTATATAATTAAACACTATATTGTAGTTGACATTTAGAGTGCATCATGCTATCATATTTTCAGAGTGCATTATGCACACTAAATTTGCATTAATTTTGTGGTAAAAAGAGGGAGGGAAGCACAGATTAATGAATAATTTTATAAGAATTTTATTCTCCTTATCAGTTTCAGGTTCTTTTCTGGCTTTTATATTAATTTTGCTTAAACCATTATATAAAAAAAGAACCAGCCAGAAATGGCAGTATTATATATGGCTTGTTGTTATTATACGTCTCTTACTGCCCTTTAATATAGGTTTTAATTTACTGGAAAGCATATATTACAATGCCTGCTCCAGTTTAATACCGCCTATAAACAAAACAGTCCTGGCAGAACATTATTCTCCAGAAACGTTATTGCCCGGAAATGGCAGCACACCAAAAATAAACCAAAAAGAAAGTATAAATGAAGCAAAAACTGCATCAGGCAAAAACAATACTACTTTAAAAGCAAAAAATACTGTCCAGAAATTACCAGGTAAATTAATATTATTTGCCAGACAGAATGTATTTTATATATGGCTGGTAATTGCAATAGCACTTTTTACAAGAAAACTCACAGTTTACCAGGGTTTCAATAATTATCTGAAAGCTGGTGCTTTTGAAACAAATTCTTTAAATATATGGGAAACAACAGGAATTTTAGTTGAAAAATACCATATTAAACCAAATGTCAGCATTTATATTAATAATGTGGTTTCCTCTCCGCTTTTAACGGGTTTCTTTAAACCATGTATAATACTTCCATCCGAAGAAATCCAGGAAACAGATTTACATAATATTATAAGCCACGAACTTATACACCTTAAACGCAAAGATATGTTCTATAAATGGCTTGTACAATTTACAGCCTGTATACACTGGTTTAATCCGTTAATATATTTTATTATGCACGAGACTAACAAACTTTGTGAACTATCATGTGATGAAGTAATTATTAAAAACCTTGGGAGCAAAGAAAGAAAAGAATATGGCAATACACTTCTAAATATGGCAGACAGCAGAAGAAAATTAAAAAATCCTGGTATGTCTGTTACATTAAATGAAGGCTCTAAATTATTAAAAGAAAGGCTGGGTAAAATTATGGAATTTAAGAAAAAATCTTTATCATGTACTGTCATCTCTGCTGCACTTGCACTTTCATTGTGTGCTACAGCAGCAGCAACTGGAACTGCTGGTACAAAAAGAACAGATAACAGCTTGGAACTGGCAGAAAATAATGTAAATAATAACCTGGAAAATACTAATATCCGTAACGCTTCAAAAAATAGAAAAGACACGCAATATAGTGCTATTAAAAAACATATTGCAGAAGGAAAGGTAGTATTTGAAGATGGGGGCTACCATATATTATGTGGTGGCGTAAGTGAAAAAGATATGTCAAGCGGAGGCTGTACTGATGGATGTATAAGCATTGTATTAGACCAGCCAGACGGATATGTGGCATTAGGTGCTGTAAGCTTAAAAAAGTTAGATACTATTGTAGATGAAACAGCCACAAGTTGTAAATACTATCTAAAAGATAAAAGCATAACGCAAAAAGAAGCAGACCTTATGATTGGGCTTGCCAGGCTTCTAAAAGATAATAAAGGAAAAATAGATGGTGTTATAGATATTTCTGCCTCAAGGGAATATAAAAAATGGAAAATAACCAGAAAAAACGGCAGTTTCTATTATAAGGGAAAACGGGTACGTATTCTTGCAGATTTTAAAGCAGATAAATCTTTTGTACAATTCAGTTATGATGAAAAAGGAACTATTAACTTAAAAATTTCACGTAATAAGAATGGCAAAATATCAAAAGTTGGATATCTTTCTAAAAAAGAAGCAGAAGAACTTCTGGAGGAATGGGGTTAATATCTTGCGGAATGGTACTGCTAGTTCCGCTTATTTTCTCCTGCCAGTTGAATTTACATGATGAACTAACCGGTACGGTTATTGTTTTTTGAATTACCTATGGTAAAATGAAATCAAAAAACAGGGAGATGTTTATATGACTACCGGATTAGTAATTATGAGTAAAATAAAGGCTTTAGGCTATACACAGCAAACTTTGGCGGATAAGCTGAATGTTTCTTTCCAGGCAGTATCAAAATGGGAAAATGGAACAAATTATCCAGAAATGGAAATGCGGTCACCTGTTAAACCGTTAAAA
Organism: uncultured Lachnospiraceae bacterium; assembly: GCA_910588655.1. Taxonomy (GTDB): domain Bacteria; phylum Bacillota; class Clostridia; order Lachnospirales; family Lachnospiraceae; genus Butyribacter. The sequence goes on from CAJUPJ010000019.1 coordinate 23,971, forward strand.
GTTTTGGATATTTGCTGCGGGGAAGGAAAAGACGCTGTTTTTCTTCCCCGTAATGGTTATATTGTAACAGCTTTTGACTTGTCTGAAAACGGAATAGAAAAAGGAAAAAAGCTTGTAGAAAAATATAACACTTATGTAGATTTCTTTAAAGCTGACATAACTGACTTCCGTGCAACCGGATGCTATGCCATTATCTTTAGTAGTGGAGTATTTCACTTTATTAAACCGGAAATCCGGAAAGAAATTACAGCAAACCTGAAAGAATACACAAACAAAAACGGCATACATGCAATTAATGTATTTGTAGATAAACCATTTCTGGAAGTTCCTCCAGATAAAGATGCCCGCCGCTTCCGCTGGAATTCTGGAGAACTTTTTATGCTCTATCATGACTGGAAACTGCATAATTTCATCATACCCCAATTTGAAATAAGTCTGGTAAAAAATTGGATTATCTTTTATATGCTGAAATAACACTAAATAGTTATTTGAGTTAAAACCTTCTGTTATTTCGTCCTTATACAATTCTGACACTTCGTCTTCCAGTTTTTTCCTTATTGTGTCAGCTAAATCATATATATATATCAATATAATTTGCGTAAAAGGTACTGCGGTTCAAACCAGCCTTTTTACATATATCAGACACGCTGATTTGGTTCAGTTCCTTGGTTTGAAGAAATTCTACCAATACCTGTTCTATTTTCTGCATGGACTCCCGTTTCCGTTTATTATTTTTCATGTTCATAAAAATCTCCTTTATTCCGACACTTGTGCATATATTGTTGATTGTTTTAGTGGAACAGATTTATTATACTATTCTTACAATAAACAAACAACTACTGGTTTAAAAAGGAGGTAATTTTAATGAAGAAAAGCAGCTTTATTGCAATGCTTATGGGAACGGTAAGCGGTGTGCTGTTTGCCCTCGGAATGTGATGGCACTTATTCCGGAATGGAAGGCATTTCAGCTAGGAATAATATTTGGATGTGCAGGTTTTGTGCTGGGATTGTTGTCCTGCTTTCTTTAATTCCTCTGGCCAAAGGGATAAAAGATTGAATATAAAAGCTGGTACTTGGGGTTTTATTGATTGCAAAAGGGAAAATAGAAAGGAAGAATTATTATGGCAAAATCTAATATTATAAAAGCAAATGAAAAAATCGCAGAAAAAATTGCAGGCACATTTAAAAAAATTGAGGATACTGTTGTTGGGGGCTATACAAAAATAGAAGATGCCCACTTCCAATAAATCCGCTACTTGATATACAATCCCTTTTTAGATAAGAATATAAAAGAATTAAGAACAAAAAATGCTTGATTCCTGCCCCCAGATATGCTATATTAGACGTAAGAAAAAGGGAAAGCCATAGAAGGCTCTACCCCCTTAACAGATTACTTCTTACTTATTTCTGCTATGCAGATATAAGCAAGCCGTCACTATTGTGAGTAGTGGCGGCTATTTCTTTTTTCCCTTGTAAATCTGATAAATCAAATTAGCAAGAGTAACAATAAGTATACCTATCTGAATTAAATCTTGATATGTAACATACATTGTTTCACCCTCCTTTCTTCCGTCTGGAGGGCTACTTGAACCCTCCGGGTAAAAAAGAGGGGTAAAGCCGCCTTGGCTCTATGGTTTTCCCATATTGGTAATATAACACATTTTCCGCTATCGGGCAATATCCTTTTTTTGAAAGAAATCAGAGCAAACCTGCCAGATGCAGTTTGTTAATATTAATATGGCATAATCATTTTACCCACGTATACAACATCACCTGTCATTTTAACATTCCATTCATTATCAATTTCTATTTTTAAAATTCCTCCTGGCATATGCACATTAATATCCGGTTCTGTAAGCCCAAGCCTGTATACTGCGCCAGCGGCGGCACAGCTGCTGCTTCCGGATGCAAGTGTATAACCTGCTCCACGCTCATAGATTTCAATTTCAATATTATTTCTATCAATAACATGGACTATTTGTGTATTTATCCTGTTTGGAAAATATGGTGCTGTTTCAGAATATTTCCCTATATGGCATACTTTTTCCTTTGATATTTCTTCAAGTGGTATAACACAATGTGGGTTTCCAATAGAAACACAAGTACATTTATATACCTGCCCATCAAATTCCAGTGGAATGTCCACCATTTCTTCCGGGGTGTCTGCAGCCCCAACCGATGCCCTGTCAAACGCAAGCCTGCCCATTGAAACTGTCATGTTGCTTCCTGTTCCATTGTTAAAATGGACATCTACAATTCCGCCAGGAGTACATAGTTTATATTCTTGTTCTTTTACATAACCGGCATCCTTTAAATATTTGGAAAAAATTCTTACGCCATTACCACTTTTTTCTGCTTCACTTCCATCTGGATTTAGTATTCTTACTGATATTTTGCCATTGTCAAAGAAAGGCCCTTCTAATATACCATCTGAACCAAGTCCATAATTTCTATGGCAAATACGGCAAATATCTTCTGTGCTTAGTTTCTGGCTGTTTTTCTGGTAGTCATATACAAGATAGTCGTTTCCAAGCCCATGATATTTATAAAATACAAGTTCCATTTTTATACCTCATCTTTCTTAATTTTATATGCCTTATTAAAACTAATAAAACTATTAACTAATATTCCTTTACAATTTCATCTGCCATTACATCATATTTTTGCATAAAAAACTGCAAATCGCTGTCATTCCTTATAACCATTACTTCATGGAATTTACCTGTCTGTAAATCTTTAAAACCTGCAACCTTTTCACCAGTACATATGCTTGCATGGATTACAGGTTTCTTGCTGTTCCTGTCATATGGTTCTTTCTGGAGCTTTTTATTAAATCCAAACACTATTTCCCACCTCCTTTTAATCAAGCGGATATTCGCAATCCGCAATGCCTGCTTGCAGGCATTGGCTACTTGCTCATAACCTCATAGCCGCTATCGCAGCTTTTCAGTGGGAGCTTATACTCCCACTGAAACAAGTAAGTCCCTGCCCGCCGTTTATGTTTCCACAACATAGAAGCAAGAGACTTACTTGATGAGGTTAAATATAATCTTAACTGTTGTGCCTTTGCCCTCTTCTGACTCTATTTCCATTTTATGTGACAGCTTCTTTATAATTTTACTGCACATATAAAGCCCTATGCCTGTAGAAAATTTGCCATTATAACTATTATGCCCGTTATAACCTGTGTAACCTTTTTCACAAATTCTTGGAAGGTCTGCGCTGTTTATGCCTGCTCCTGTATCTTCAATAAACAGTGTTACACAATTACTACTCTCTTTACAATCAACAGACACTTTGCCTTTATTTGTATATTTTATTGCATTGGAAAATATCTGTTCTATTACAAAACCAATCCACTTTTCATCTGATATTACAGAAATATCAAAGTCTTTAAAATCAAGTTTTATCTTTTTCTGGATAAACATTCTTGCATATTTATGTACAGCATCTTTTACTACATTGTGCAAATTTACCTTTTTAATTACAAAATCTGTGCTTTCAGAACCAAGCCTTATATAATGCAAAGCCATTTCCGCATACTGTTCTATCCTGAAAAGCTGCGCCTGTTCATAAGACACATCAAATTCTGCAGCTTTTTCCTGTAATAAAAGTTTCATAGCAGCTATAGGCGTTTTAATCTGGTGTATCCACATTGTATAATACTCTTCCATTTCTTTAAATGTATTAGTATTTTTATCTAAAACTGTATTATAATAAAATGCAAGCTTCTTAATAAGTACCTGGTACTCTTCTTCAATACATCCGCCTGGTGCTGGAAGGTCTTCCGCTAAAATTCCAATATTCTTTTCAACACTTTTTAATTCTTTATAACTTCTGTAAAATAAATAAAATCCACATATAAATGCTACTAAAGCTATAAAACCCATTATACAGACAGCATATATAATTTCCTCATATGCTATATTATTAAGCAGCAAAATGCCTGATGAAAGTGCAGTTTCAATTACAAAAAATGCTATTAAAAACCTGATTTTATAAATATATGACAAAAATACATGCATAAAAGCCCCCCGTTCCTGCCAAAGCCTGCAAATCTGGGTATAAAATCTATGCGGTTTTATACCCAATTCCTTTCCTTGTAATAATAAAATCATGCAGCCCTATATTTTCAAGTGTTTTTCTAAGCCGGTTTACATTAACAGAAAGCGTATTTTCATCAACATAACTGTCACTTTCCCAAAGCTTCTCCATTAAATAACTGCGGCTGGCTATTTTGCCGTTATTTTCCATTAATACCTGTAAAATTTTAAATTCATTTTTCGTAAGGCTGGCTTTATTGCCATTATACATAATTGATGCTTCTGACAGGTCAAGTATTGCACCATTATGTTCAAGAATATTAGTCTGTCCCTGGAAATCATAACTTCTTCTTAACATTGCCTGTACTTTTGCAGCCAGCACATCAAGGTCAAATGGCTTGGCAATAAAATCATCTGCACCCATATTCATCGCCATAACTATATTCATATTATCTGAAACAGAAGAGATAAATACTACAGGGACTTTTGAAACCTTGCGTATTTCCCCACACCAGTAATAACCATTATGTGCAGGAAGTTTTATATCCATAAATACAAGATGTGGCTCAAACTCTGCAAATTCATGTAAAATATCCTTAAAATTGCTGGCACATCTTACCTGGTAATCCCATCCTTCAAGATGTTTTTTAACTGTTGATGCTATAACCTCATCATCTTCAACTACAAATATTTTATACAAATACAACACCGCCTTTTCCTGATAGTTTATATCCTTACTTCAAAACATACAAGCATCTGCCCGTCTGCTACTTTATTATCAAGTATAATCATTCCATTATAACTGTCTGCAATTTTTTTAAGTTTGTATAATCCCAGCCCGTGCTGTTTCTTGTCATATTGTTTCGTAGAATATCCCTTGGTAAAAAACAGGCTTCTAAGCTGGGGCGTAAGTTCAGGACCGGGATTTGATATATAAAAATAAACCTGGTTTTCAACTGAATTTATCTGTACACAAATATCCTGCTCTTCTGAAGACGCCTCAATAGCATTGTCAACAAGTATGCCCATTATTTCTATAAGTTTATATTCTGGTACTATTGTCTGTAATGAATAATTTTTTATCTCTATTTTAATATTCCTTTTACGAAGCATACACTCTTCTGATTTACTAATCAGAAATCCTGCAACAAGCTTCATATTAAGTTTAAGCACCTCAAGCTGTGCAGGTATAAGTCCTGCACTTCCCCCATATGTCATAACTGCCTGTTTCAAAGAATTATAATCTGTATGTGTAAGGGGCAGCATCTGTATTGCCTGCAGGTGGTTATTAAAATCATGCTGCTGGAGCCTTATATAACCGACCATCTCTTCCACTATAGGAAGATACTTCTCATAATTTTCCAGCTCCTTTGCCTGCCTGTCATTTCTTTTCTGGTAATATATAGTTTCTACATTTATACTTATCATATATGAAGCAAGGATAAACAAAATAGTATAATCTGCCAGTCTGTCAAAATTTGTTTTTTCTAAAAGAACATATGCAAAAAATGCTATAAAAATATCTATTACCAGAGATTTAATATATAAATTTGCTGACATTACATAATTAAAAACAGTATCCAGCTGTACGTATTTATATAACAAAAAAGACAGGAAAACCAGCGATATGTTACTTACTGCAGCAAATGCAACATAATCTATAACAATGCCACACAACATGATAAATATTGTTAAAACCCCTTCAAATGCCAGAACCAGTGCAAACATAGACGCCGCTAATAATATCGCATCTGACATACACAACCGGAACACATAAACATATAAGATAATTGTATATAATATACTTATTATAGTAATGCAAAAATCATTAGGCGCTTTATCAGAAAATAATGTAAATAAAAATATAAGCGGTATTGCTGCAAGACACCTGTATATTCTATGGCTTTTATAATTTACTGACAAAAGTGCACATCCAATTATATATGCGTAAACAAATTCTAAAAGATTTTCAATATAATAAAAAACAAATTTCATAAATTCAAAAACCCTTCTAATTCTTCTTTATGTTTCCTTCCGACAGGTATACTGCTTTTGCCAATATGTATAAATTGTGTTGATTTATCATATGAAATAATCTTTCTTCCATTAATAATATACTTTCTATGGCATCTTATAAAGTAATCTGGGAGCATCTGCTGGATTTTCGTAACAGAATAATTGGCTATTGTTATTATATAAACTTCTGTATGTATAATTATATTTTTACCATTTGACTCAAGATATAAAATACTGTCTGGTACAACCCTCTGGTATACACCATTTGAATCTTTTAAAAGCAGTTCTTCTGATGCTTCTGTTTCTGTTTCAGTTGCATATTCTACAGCCTCTATAAGCTGTTCTGGCGAAAATGGCTTAACAAGATATGAAGCACAATGTATTTCCTGCAATGCTTTTAAAACCTGGTCTGCCATTCCTGTAATAAAAATCACAGGAATATGTTTATAGCCTGGTATTTCACGTATTTTCCTGCCAAAATCTATTCCATCAGGCTTTGTTTCATCCTTAGACAGTTCTATATCAAGCAGGAACAGCCCTGCCTTATGCGCTTTTAATAACATCTCTGCCTCACTGGAACTTTTAGCAGTATATATATTCCATCCAGGATACCTTGCAGACAATAATTCCTTAATTGTATCTGACTGTATCAAATCATCTTCTACTATTAAAACTGAAAACATTTTATCCCCTCCCCCTGTTCCTTTTGTATTTATATTAACACATAAATTGTAGTAAAACAAATTTTTTGTCGTTCATTCCCTTATAACTGTTATTCGTCCTAAAATGGTGAAAAAGGGTAGCATTTCGCCGAAAATGATTGTATAATATATTTGTAATAGGTAACAAACCTTAAGTCTAGACAATTAATTGGGGGTTTTGTTTGTTTATATACAGCAAGAAAGGAGTATGCAAGGGGGAAATTTTAAGAAAAATTAATAGGGGAATTAATGGGGGACGTAGAAAGTAAAATTCATAAATTGACCGGATTAAAATAAGTTGTAACCTATAAGGTTACAACTTATTTGTGCATATATCCAGACATAAGGCATACCCCTGACGCTCCTGCTTCTATACATTCACTGGCATTATTTATATTTATCCCGCCTATTGCATATACTGGTATATTAACTGCTGTACATATTTCTTTAAGAAATCCTGTACCACGTGGTTCAAGACCTTCTTTACATGCAGTCTTGTATATATGCCCTGCCATAATATAAGATGCGCCTGCTTTCTGTGCGTTTAATGCTTCATACACTGAATGTACAGATACACCCTTAATTTTAATCCGGCTTTTTTCTGTACAGCCCATATCCATAAATTCAGAGTATGGAAGATGAATTCCATCTGCTCCAAGGTTTAATGCAGCATTTTTAAAATAGTGCAGTATACACTTAGTACCACTTCCCTGGCAGATTTTTATTACTTCTTCTGCCAGTTTCATGTACTCATCTTCTTTTAAGTCTTTTTCCCTTAGAACAAGCATGTCTGGTTTAAAGTGGCTTTTTAATATATTCTGGATTTGAAGGAAAAAATCCCCTTTAACAAGATGCCTGTTTGTAACACATATTAATTTATAATTAAAATCCTGGGTAAATTCCATATATAATCTCCTGCCTTACTGCTTAAACATATACATAATCATTAAGTACAGGCTGGAGTCCTTCTGATGCCATGTCCCCATACATTTCATCAAAGCTTCTTGCATCAGATATTTCAAACTGTTCATCTCCTGCATTTTCATCTTCTAATCCGTTATATTTACTTTCATGGTCTCCAATTCCAGTAGAAACACCTGCGGAAACTTTTGTAGCAGCAATTTTTACTATACCATCCCTGAACTGTTTCTGTTCCCTTGAAGAAACAGTTATCCCCACATATGGAAGAAAAATCCTGTATGCACAAAGCACCTGGCATAATTCTTTCTCATGTACATCCAGCGGGTTGATTTTATCATTATTTATTATTGGGCGCAGCCTTGGGCATGAAAGCGAATATTCTGCATGTGGGTATTTTCTCTGTAAATAATAAGCATGGAGTGCTGTGGCAAGGGCATCTTTCCTAAAATCAGCAAGCCCAAGCAATGCTGATATGCCAACTCCCCTCATTCCGCCCATTATTGCGCGCTCCTGGGCATCAAACCTGTATGGAAATACCCTTTTATGGCCCATAAGATGAAGCGTTTCATATTTAACTGGGTCATATGTTTCCTGGAATACTGTAACATAATCTGCCCCACATTCGTGCAGGTATCTGTATTCATCACTATTTACAGGATAAATTTCAAGCCCTGTGTTCCTGAAATACTTTCTTGCAAGTTTACAAGCTTCCCCTATGTATTCTATGCTGCTCTGGCTTCTGCTTTCACCAGTAAGCATAAGTATCTCTTCTATACCTGACTCTGCAATAACTTTCATTTCGTGTTCTATTTCCTGCATATCCAGCTTCTTCCTGTTAATATCGTTGTAACAGTTAAATCCACAGTAAATACAGTAATTCTCACAAAAGTTTGCAATATAAAGAGGGGTGAACATATAAACAGTATTGCCAAAATGTTTACTGGTTTCAGCCTTTGCCCTCTGTGCCATCTCCTCAAGAAATGGCATTGCAGCTGGTGAAAGCAGCGCCTTAAAATCCTCTATGCTGCATGTTTCATTGTTTATTGCCCTTTTTACATCTGCTGCATTGTATTTATTATAATCAAAAGCAGCTGCTGCCCCAAGAACCTTATCCATAATATCAGAAGAAATTTTCTCCATGCCTTCCAAGTATTCCATATGGTCTGTCCTTGCGGATGGGTCATTTTCAATAAGATGTTTATGTTCAAGGGCAGTGCCGCTTAATTTATCTGAGTCTACAAAAAACTGGTTTTGTGCCATATTAAGAGCCTTCCTTTCCAGATGTTATATAAAATTTATGCCAGATTAATCCCTTAAAAAACCTGTAAGCGGGTCAGATGCAGATGCCCCGCGTTCAAGTACACGTCCAAGCCCTGCAAGGTAAGCACTTCTCCCTGCTTCTATAGCAGATTTAAATGCCCCCGCCATAACTGGTATATCGCCAGCTGTTGCAATAGCTGTATTTGCCATAATAGCAGCAGCACCCATTTCCATTGCTTCACAAGCCTGTGAAGGCTTGCCAATACCAGCATCAACTATTACAGGAAGGTCTGTTTCATCAATAAGTATCTGTATAAAATCTTTGGTTGCAAGACCTTTATTAGAGCCAATAGGTGAAGCAAGCGGCATAACTGCTGCTGCACCTGCATCTGCAAGGCTTCTTGCAGCGTAAAGGTCCGGGTACATATAAGGAAGTACAACAAATCCTTCATTAGCCAGGATTTCTGTTGCCTTAATTGTTTCTGCATTATCTGGAAGAAGATATTTGCTGTCCCTCATAATTTCAATCTTCACAAAATCCCCACATCCAAGTTCCCTTGACATTCTTGCAATCCTTACAGCCTCCTTTGCATCCCTTGCACCAGAAGTATTTGGAAGCAATGTAACATTATCCGGTATGTAATCAAGTATATTTTCGTTTTTCTTAGTATTTGTACGGCGTACTGCCAATGTAATTATCTCAGCCCCTGCATTTTCTACAGCAGCTTTAATAAGCTCCATTGAATACTTGCCAGAACCAAGTATAAAACGCGACTTAAATTCTTTTCCACCTAAAATAAAAGTGTCTTTATTATCCATTTCCCACAATCTCCATTTCTATAAATATATAATCCAGCCAGCATGGCATAAAATTCTTAACACTAATTACTGCCCGCCGCCTACAAAACTTACTATTTCAACAATATCCCCATCTGAAAGTGTATATTCATTATATTTCTGCTTTGGAATAATCTTCTCGTTACACTCAACTGCAATTCCTTCAATTATATAATTGTTTTCTGCAAGGTACGCTGATAGTGTTTTTCCTGCTGCATCAATACTTTCTCCGTTAATCTGTACCATTAAAAATCTCCTTCCAATCTGAAAAAGCCACACAAAGAAATTATACCCAAGGTGGTATACCCCTTTATGCAGCCTTATGCCTCACTTTGCTAGTAGTATATTACTATTTGTATATAGATATGTCAAGACCCTGGTCTGTATGTTTGTTATATTATTTCCCGCCTTCATCCCAGTATCTTTTAAGCTCCTCATATTCCTCTGTTGAAATCATGTTTTTTTGTATAAGGGCAGATACAAGCCCTTGTACATTTCCCTCATAAATTTTATCTATAAAAGCGGTGGTCTGCATCTCCTTATACTTATCAGCAGAAACAATAGCAGTATATTTATTGCGTCTTCCTATCTTATTAGTTTCCAGATATCCTTTACCTGCAAGGCGCGATAAAAGTGAAATAATAGTATTCTTAGTAGCAGGAATACCCTTTCTTTCTAATGCGCTGGTAATTTCAGCATAAAGTGCTGTTCCCCCGTTATCCCATATAGTTTTCATAAGTTCTAATTCAAAATCTGAAACCTGCTGTAACATAAACCTCCTCCATCATAAAATGTTATCTTTATAATTATTGTAAAACCAATAACAAAAAGCTTCTGCTATAACAGGAAACAATAATTCCTGCTATAGCAAAAGCGTTATCCATGTTGCTTTATTATTCAATACTTGATATTCCTGCCTGTATATCTACATCTGCATCATAGTCTACACCTTCAATTCCAAATCCAAATATCTCATAAAATTCTTTCCAGTACCCTTCGATATCTGCAATTTCTTTTATATTATCTTCTGATACGCTGTCCCATAACCTTGCAACTTCTTTCTGTACTTCGTCCTTCATCTCATAATCGTCCAGACGTATAAGACGTTTTTCATCTACTGGAACTCCGCCTTCTGCACATATACAGCTGCACATAAGCCTGTACATCTGTTCAATGCAGCCTTCATGTAATCCTTTTTCCTTCATTACTTTATATAAAAGTGACATATACAATGGTACTATAGGAATTGCAGAACTTGACTGTGTAACAAGTGCTTTATTAACAGATACATAAGCTGACACATCAGGATATCCCGCGTCTATATTATCTGCTGCCTTGTATAAATCTGCCTTTGCCCTGCCTATAGTGCCATTATAATAAATCGGGTGTGTAAGCTCTGGCCCTATATAAGAATAGGCAACTGTAAGTGCATTATCTTCAAGTACATCTGCATCCTTTAAAGCTTTAATCCAGAGTTCCCAGTCCTCACCACCCATAACTTTAATTGTATCATTTATTTCTTCCTCTGTCGCAGATGGTATTGTAACAGAAGAAATCTTACCTGTCATTAAATCTATTGTTTTATTAGTATACTCCTTATCTGTTGTCTTAAGGACTGAACGGTATGTTACACCATCAGGTGCTTTCCTTCTGGGGGCAGCAATACTGTATATTACCATGTCCGCCTTGCCCCAGTCTTTCTTAATTAATTCAATAGTTTTATCCTTCATTTCCTGTGAGTATGCATCACCATTTAACGACTTTGCATAAAGCCCGTCCTTAGCCGCAAACTCTTCAAATGCCGCTGTATTATACCATCCTGCTGATGCTGTGCGTTTTTCCTTGCCTTGTTTGTCAAAAATTATCCCAATAGTCCCTGCACTATAAGCATATGCTGCCGTAATCCTGCTTGCAAGCCCGTAACCCATTGATGCACCTATAACAAGGACTTTTTTATAGCCTCCTGTTTCTGGCTTTGGTTTTGATTTTATATATTCAATCTGGTTCTTTACTGCGGCCCTGCACCCCTCTGGATGTGCCGTTGTACACATAAACCCTTTTACCTTTGGCTGGACAATCATATCTTCCCCTCATTTCTGTAAAATTGTAAATTTACCACTACATCTTTTCTTTACAAGCCACCAATTACATATATAAATAATATGATACCATAAAGAAACACCTATGTCAAAAAACTGTGTGGGATAATTTATAGTTTTGTGTTTGTGTATGGGCTGACGGACGGTTTTCCAGTGCCAGAGCCAGAAACCGTACCTCCCCAATTTCAAGACTGCACTGTATGGCACAATATTATACTAAAATTATTATACTCTTCTTTTGCTTTGTGGTATGCTTCTCTTGCTTTGTTCTCATTTTCAAATATACCAAATACTGTTGGCCCGCTGCCACTCATCAGTGCACCTGCTGCCCCGCTGCCTTCCAGGAATTTCTTGATTTCATCCAGCACAGGGTATTCTTTAATTGTTACGGTTTCCATCACATTAAAAAGACATGAAGCTATATGATGGATATTATTTTCCTGTATGGCTTTTATCATTTTATTTGTACCAGGATGGCATGGAAATTTATCTAGTTCAAGATGTTTATATACATAAGCTGTGCTTACAGCAATTTCAGGATTTACCAGTACAATCCATACTTGTCCAAGAGCTGGCAGAGGTGACAGTATATCTCCTATCCCCTGTGAAAGCATTGTTCCTTTTTTTATACAATAGGGTACATCTGCGCCAAGTAACACTCCTGTCTGGCATAGTTCTTCATCTGTAAGCCCAAGCTGGCACATCCTGTTTATGGCAATAAGGGTTGCAGCACAGTCCGTACTTCCTCCAGCAAGACCTGCGGCAGCAGGAATATTTTTTTTAAGAAATATATTAAAAGAATTTTTAATATTATATTTTTCTATCATAAGAGACGCTGCCTTATATACAAGATTTTTCTCTGGTGGTATTTTATCTGGAAGTTCTTTATCCATATTAAATACAACTGGTTTCTTGGGGTTCTCTGGCAGAATTGAAACTTCAAGTTCATCATAAACACTTACTGTCTGCATTACCATTTCAAGATTATGATAACCATCATTACGCCTGCCTGTTACGTCAAGAGTAAGGTTTATTTTAGCAGGGGCTTTTATTTTTATTGTATTTTCTGGTATAATAGCCATGATATCCTCCTGTTTTATAATATTACAAACATTTTAACATAAAAAGAAAATTTATTGGAGATTTTTTTCTGTGTTCGTGATATACTTATAAAGCTGGTTTATAATAATGTTTAACTACTTATTATACTGCAGCATAACGGAAAGGCATGGTTTTTTATATTTATGGAAGATAAACAGAATAGAAAAAGGGAAAGAGGCAGAACTTATATAATATGGGCAGCAAGGCTGCTTATATTATTATGCTTCGTGCTTGTAACACTTTTTGTGGGCCAGCATTTACCCGGAAGAAATAATATCCAGCTTTCTTCTGGCACATTAGACAGTTCTGGGGAATACTATAATAATAACAAAAATCCAGGAGACAGTAGTATGGAAGAAGAAAAAACCTATAGTACAAATGCTCCATTAATTAAGGTTAATACTGACCCCTCAAGCTACACTGTGCTTGTAAACAGGGACTACCCTATGCCAGAGGACTATGTTCCAGAAGACTTGGTAATTCCTGATGTGGACTACAGTTATAATGGAATTTATGAAAAAAGCTATATGCGTGAAGCAGCTGCTAAAGCTTTAGAAAAAATGTTTGCAGCAGCAAAGAAAAAAAAGAAATACCAGTTAAAAGTAGTTTCTGCTTACCGTTCATACGAAAGGCAGAATGCAATCTACCAGAACAATATAAATACACGTGGTGAAGAGGATACTAATAAGGTATCAGCACAGCCTGGATGCAGCGAACACCAGACAGGGCTTGCCATTGATGTATCCAGCGATACAGTAAACTGCACAATAGAAAAATCATTTGCTTCATGCCCAGAAGGCAAATGGCTTGCAAGGAACTGCCATAATTTCGGATTTATTATAAGATATCCTGAGGGCAAATCCCATATAACAGGCTATACTTATGAACCCTGGCATATAAGATACGTTGGTGTAAACCTTGCAAAGTACATCCATAAAAAGGAACTTACTTTAGAAGAATATTATCAGACTACAACTGTAGATGATAAAGTTCCAGAGGATGATATTATAAAAGATATAGATATTAACACGCCAAAAGAACCACAGATGACAACAGCTCCTACACCAAAAACTACAGCATATGTGAGCCATAGCCCAAAACCGCTGCCAAAACCAGCGCCTACGCGCCCTCCTGTAGTTACACAAGAGCCAGAAGATACTCCTGTTCCAGCAGAAACACCAGAAACAAATAAGACACCATTACCAGATAAAACGGCAAAACCTGTTAAGACACCAAAGCCATCTAAAACACCAAAACCAGAACCGGATAAAACAACAAAACCAGATAAAACACCTGTACCTGCTGTAACACATAAACCAGCAGAAACCAATAAGCCAGATAATGCCCCAGAAGATACAGGTACACCTGCTATAGCGCATGACCCAGGGCAAGAACCTGGCACAGATGAAACACAATCACCGGATTTCCAGAATGAGCCAGAAGCTGCTCCTTCCGGGAATACGGAAGATACCCCATAAATCTATAAGAGGAGAAGAAATTTTTATGAGATTAATTTTAGTAGCACTGTTTTTAATTATATATTCTGTTTTTACAATACCAATGTGCCTGGTAGAATGGATAGCAGACAAGACCAGTCCAAAGAAAAAAGCTGTTATTGCACAGAAATGCGTTGTTGCAGGTTTTAAGATTATTCTTTTTATTTCTGGTGTCAAACTTACAGTTAAAGGTAAAGAAAATATATTACATGACCGTACTGCGCTATATACATATAACCACAGAGGTTATTTTGATATTCTTGTTGGTTATACAACAGCACCAATGCGCACAGCTTATGTATCTAAAAAAGAAATAGAAAATATCCCTATGATATCATGGTGGATGAAATGCATGAACTGCCTGTTCCTTGACAGGGATGATATAAAGCAAGGCATGAAAACCATAATGGAAGGCATTGAACTTTTAAAAAATGGCACTTCAATTTATATTGCACCAGAAGGTACGCGTAATAAAGGTGAAGAGCTTTTAGAATTCCATGATGCAAGTTTCAAGCTGGCAGATAAGTCAAAAAGCCCTGTAGTACCAGTTGCAATAAGCAATACTGATGAAGTTTTTGAAAAACATCTTCCCTGGATACACAGCCAGCATGTTATAATAGAATACTGTACGCCAATCTATATGGAAGATATGGATAAAAAAGAAAAGAAACGCATAGGTGAAACCGTCCGGCAGATAATAGCAGAAAAATTAAAGCAAAACGCGCAGGAGATATAAATTTTAACAGATTTTAAAAATCTTATTGCATAAAATGCAGAATGTGATATCATTATTATGTTTGCATTATTTTAGATTATGGAGGTTGGTTATGAGTGATAAGATGATGCTATTTCCTGTGTTCTGCGTACGTCCATTTGTTATAGTTTTAATTGTAATACTTGTACTTATGGTTGTTGCACTTGTAGCACTTAGTATTTATGGAAGGAAACTCCAGAAAAAGCAAGAGGAAACACAGAAGGAAATGCAGGCGGCTTCACAAAGCGTATCAATGCTTGTAATTGATAAAAAGCATATGAAGCTAAAAGAATCAGGGCTTCCACAGCTGGTTATTGACCAGACGCCTAAGTATATGAGAGGGCAGAAAGTACCAGTTGTCAAGGCAAAAGTCGGACCAAAGATTATGCCTCTGTTATGTGATGAAAAGATTTTTGCACTTATACCTGTTAAAAAGGAAATACGTGCAGTGGTAAGCGGAATTTACATTATGGAGGTTAAGGGGCTGCGTTCAAACCTTGAAGCAAAGCCTAAAAAAATGAAGTTTTCCGAAAAAGTAAAAGCAAAACTTTCTAAAAAAGAAAAATAACGTGAAAATATTAGAACCATACAAATATTTCTGGCATTTGTATGGTTTTAATGATGTGAGATGAAATCTTAATGGAGGTAATTATGGCAAAAAGTATGACTGAGGGCAAACCTCTAAAGCTGATTTTACAATTTGCACTGCCTTTATTGGCTGGAAATATTTTCCAGCAGACATATAATATGGCTGATGCTGCTATAGTAGGAAACTATCTTGGCACAAAAGCGCTTGCAAGTGTAGGTGCTTCTGCAAGTGTCCAGTTTCTTGTAATGGGCTTCTGTATTGGCATATGCTGTGGCTTTGGAATACCTATAGCCCAGAGGTTTGGTGCAAAAGATTACAATGCAATGCATTCATGTATGTTCCATGCGGGCTTTCTGACATTAATTGTTGCCGCTGTACTGACAATATCATGCACATTATTATGCCCGTCAATTTTACATATACTGTCAACACCAGATGATATTTACCAGGACTCTTATATATATCTTCTAATCCTGTTTCTGGGAATACCATTTACAATGCTTTATAACTTACTATCAGGCATACTCCGTTCAGTAGGTGACAGCAAAACACCATTTATGTTTTTAGTAATTTCTACTATATTAAATATACTGCTTGATTTATTTTGCATAATTGTCTTAAAATGGGGCTGTGCAGGAGCAGCGATTGCAACTATAACCGCACAGGCATGCAGCGGCATTTTATGTTTTATATATATGTGGAAAAAGTTCCCTGTTTTAAAGCTCTCAAAGAAAGACTGCAAGGTAAAAGGAAACGTAACAGCTAATATGTTAATGATGGGAGTGCCAATGGGACTCCAGTATTCCGTTACTGCTATCGGCAGCATGGTTATGCAGTCAGCCAATAACGGGCTTGGCAGCGTATATGTTTCAGGATTTACTGCTGGCATGAGGATAAAACAGTTTGCAATGTGCCCATTTGATGCAATAGCTACAGCAGTTTCCACATTCTGCAGCCAGAACCTCGGTGCTGGAAAGCCTGAACGTATTAAAAAGGGACTGCGTGATGGAATTATAACTGGTGTCCTGTATGGACTTTTTGCAGGAACAATCCTTATTCTGTTTGGTGGAATACTTTCAAGAATGTTTATAAGCGCAGATGAAACAGAAGTGCTTGCCGCCTCTGCCAAATACCTGTTCTGCCTTGGCTTCTTCTACTGGGCTTTAGGTATTTTAAATGTATGCCGCATGACTGTACAGGGAATTGGATATCCAGGGCGTGCAATATTATCTGGTGTAGTAGAAATGGTTGCAAGGATTGCTACCAGCAAAATATTCGTGCCTCTCTATGGCTTTACAGCAATATGTTTTGCCGACCAGTCAGCATGGGTAAGTGCTGTAATATATATTGTACCAGTATGTTTCCTTTGTATAAAAAAAGTTTCCAACAAAAACAATAAATAATTAAACTGTCAAATAAGTAACTAAACCGTCAATCTGGCAAAATACCTGCGGAATGTATATTAATACAGACTGTACGTCTGGATATATAGCTGCCACCAAGTCCCAGGCTATAGTTAATCTCTATATTAATACAGTCTGTATCTTCCGCAATAGCAAGATGCGAAGTTTTAATATCAAAAGGCAATGAAGATGCACCATAAACAATTCCATAAGTCCCTGAATGATGGTATCCCTCTTTAAAAACCATATTAGTATCAATCTGTCCACGTCTTAATATTGAAACTGTATCTTCATTGATTTTTAACAGGTTATGGACAGACTCCCTGGGATTTCCCTCACAAGGCTCTTCATATGTTATAATATGTTTCCCCTGCAAAAATTTATAAACACCTGGCTGGCAGGTTTCTATCTCCTCCCCGGCACTGCCATCAAGTTCATATTCCAATCCCTTAATAGTAACAATTACATTTCCGTTCATACTTAATATCATCCTTTTCTGTACATATTTTATAAAATTATAACATATAAAAAGAAGATATTTTACAGTTATTTTATATTTTTTGTGAATTAACGGACGGTTTTTCTGCCAGCGCCAGAATATTCCATAAAAGAGCACGCTTCCGCTACGATAACCCACCGGGCGGCACATAAAGCCAGATATTTATGTTCCAGAATAAACTAGCGTTTATTCCGTCACATTAAATATCTGGCTTAAATGCCGGCGGGGTTAAAGTGCCCCTTTTATGGAATAATTACTGGCATCTGGCAAAAAACCTGTCAATGTAAATTTGTACTAAAACCAAAAATATTAAAATAACTGTAAACATGGCAGATAATTATTCTGCTAGTCACTTATTACCACGTACAAGTATTTCTGTTACAAAAACAGTAAAATGATATCCGCAATACATATTGCCTGTAAGCAAGCATTAGCTACTTGCGCAATGACAGACCAGCCTCATTAGATAAAAATATGCCACTATACTTCCGTACGTCTAAATCATCCTAATATTATTCCTATTCCATGACAGGGGCACTGCTACATGGTCTAACGCGGAAGCGTGCTTTTTTCATGGAAGGCACTTTGGATTTGCCAGCGTACCCAGCATATGTAATTTTAAACATCTTTTCTGGACTTAATTACATTGTGCCATAGCCAGGTACATGCCCTGTCATGGAATATTATCTCCTGCAAAACCAGTCATATATTGCTAAATGTGTAAAAAACCCTTTTTCCTCTTTTTTCTGTTCAAGGCTTTTATATTCTTCATCACTCAATGTTTCCTTGAGCTTCTCTTTTGAACTGTCTGGAACAACAGCATAAGTTTCATCTACAAAACAGAGGCTTGGGAAAAGGACACACCACCAGTTCCTTCCCTTTGCTTCTCCTATTTCAACACATAATGCCTTATAATTTCCAGCCGGAAATACAAGGTCACCATATGATTTTACAGGAAAATACCTTTCCTCCAGGGAAACATTGACAGGATAGTTATATCCATTAACAGAAATAATATCAAGGGCGGCATTTTTTATATTATCTTCTTGTGCTGCCAGAAGTTTTCCAGCACCAGCAGCGTCCTGTGCACCTGCAACAAACTCTTTAAGCCCGCCTATTATACCATCCCGCACTTTTAATTTAAGCGACTGGTCATTTTCTGTATCACTATTTGCAATTACATGAAGCCTTATTATATTACCAGCAATATTTTCCTGTATCTGTGCAGGGCTTTCAGTCCTGCCAGGATGAAAGAATTTAATACCAGCAAGAAGCATTGAAAACGACAATGCATAAATAAATATAAGAAATGGCACTTTTGGTGCTTTTGGCAAGTTTTTTAAATCCAGTTTCATATGTTACCTCTTTTCTACGCACATTATATGTAAGTACGGTTTAATTGATGAATAATAAAATTGTTTATATGGACATTATTCCCTGGAATTTTTAGAATATTCACCCCTTGTAAATATACTGGAAAGGCATCTATTCTTATTTTTTTATTAATAAATGCCAGAAAGGTGCATTTTCACATAAAATGTGATAATATATTCATCATGGAGTTTCCATAGAAGTATTTTTTGAAAACAGAAAACAGGAGGTGCTTTATGGCTGAAAATAAAAATACAAAGAAAGTGCCAAAAAATGATAGCAAGCCTGTAAAAAAGAATAAAAAGAAACATAAGAAATTCTGGCTTGGTGTCAAAATTTTCCTGCTATTGCTTTTATTAGCAATTCTTGGGGTACTTATAGTATTTTATTTTAAATTTGGCGATGAACTGTTAAAGTGGAAGAATGAAGCAACAAAGATTATTGAAAATTCAACTGTTGACACATTCCGTTCATCCGAAACCAGTATGGTATATTCATCTAACAATTCAGTTGTGGCGAAGCTTAAAGGAGATAAAGACTCATATTACCTGACATTTGATGAAATACCACAATATGTAAAAGATGCAATGGTGGCAATAGAAGACAGGGATTTCTTTGAGCATGACGGGGTAAACTTTTTATCAACGTTTAAGGCGGCTGCCCTGCTTGTTAAAAGTAAAATAATGGGTGAAAAAATACAACGTGGCGGCAGTACAATAACACAACAGACCGCCAAGCTTGTATTCCTTACAAATGCCAAGACCTACGAAAGAAAAATAAGGGAAATATTTATAGCCTTTGAAATGGAAAAGAAATACAGTAAAAACCAGATACTTGAGTTTTATATTAATAATATGTATTTTGCAAATGGCTATTATGGCATAGAAGCAGCAGCAAAAGGTTATTTCAGCAAACCAGCATCAGAACTTACTTTGCCAGAAACAGCATTTTTATGTGCAATACCGAATAATCCAAGTTTATATGACCCTTTTGATAACTATGATAATACTATAAACAGGAAATCACGTATATTAGAGCAGATGATGGATGAAGGCGTAATAACTGCTGCACAATACAGTGATGCAAATTATGAAGATATAGTGCTTAACCCAGCAGAAGCTATTAAGACACAGAATTATATGACAACCTTCGCTGTAAGATGTGCAGTAAAGGCACTTATGCAGTCACAGGGATTTGAATTCAAATATAAATTTGACAGCACAGCAGAGGAAGAAGAATATAATAAAAACTATGACGAAGTGTATAATGAATGCCACAGCCTGTTATATACAGGAGGTTACAGGATTTATACCACACTAAATAAGAAAAAACAGAAACTCCTGCAAAAATCAGTTAATGAACAGCTTTCTTCTTTTAAAGAGAAAAAGGATGGTGTCTACACCCTCCAGGGCGCTGCTACATGTATTGATAATAAAACAGGATATGTTGTAGCAGTTGTTGGCGGGCGTAAACAAAAGTCAATAACAGGATATACCCTTAACAGGGCATTCCAGAGTTACCGCCAGCCCGGCAGTTCATTTAAACCGCTTGTAGTATACACACCACAGCTTGAAAGGGACTATACACCTGATACAATAGTAGATGATACTTATTTTGAAGACGGGCCAAGAAATTCAGATGGTGTTTATTCAGGCAAGATACCTTTAAGATATGCAGTTGAAAAATCCAAGAACGTTATTGCCTGGAAATTATTTGAAGAACTTACGCCTAAAACTGGTCTGTCATATGTACTGAAAATGAATTTTAACAGAATAGATGCTAATGATTATTTCCCTGCAGCATCCCTTGGAGGACTTACTAATGGTGTGACAACTGTAGAAATGGCATCAGGTTATTCAACTATTGAAAATGATGGTGTTTTCCGTGAGCCTACATGTATAAAGAAAATTACTGACTCAGAGGGCAACACTATTGTAAATAATAATAAACTGCGCAAGGAAAAGCATGTATATGAAAAAAATGCCACACGTATGATGACAAGCATACTTACAGGTGTTTTAAAGACTGGTACAGCAGCAGGCCATGCACTCAGTAATATGGCATGTGCAGGCAAAACTGGTACAACAAGTGATAAAAAAGACGGATGGTTCTGCGGTTTTACCCCATATTATACTACTGCTGTATGGGTTGGATATGATACTCCAAAAACACTTAGTAATTTATATGGTTCTACTTATCCTCTGTCTATATGGGAGGACTTTATGGGCAAAATCCATGAAGGGCTGTCATATGAAGACTTTAAACCATATGAAAATGAAAACAGCAACAGTGGTGGTAACAATTATTATTATGGGGACGATGATAACAATACCCCTGTAGTAACTGACCCTCCAGAAGAAACTAGAGAGCCTGGCGAAGAGGATATAGACATATACGAAACACCTGAACCAGAAAAAACTAAAAAACCAGAAGAACCAGCAGAAACTGAAGAACCAGATACAGACCCTGGCGATGACCCTGGTATTATCCCTCCAGATGATGAAATAGAAGATATTCCTGGAGGAAATGAAGATGACCCTGAAGATGTCGGGGATGATGAACCTGTTACTGGCATAGATGAAGGAGAAGACCCTGAAAACCTGGAAGAACTGGAATAAGCACAACCTGATTATATCAGATACAGAGGTATTAGAATGGTTACTATGAGTTTATGTATGATTGTTAAAAATGAAGAGAAAGTTTTAAGAAGATGTCTTGACAGCCTGTCAGATATAGCTGATGAAATAATAATTGCTGATACAGGCTCTTCAGACAGCACAAAAGATATTGCCCTGGAATATACCAGTAATGTATATGACTTCCAATGGACAGGTGATTTTGCCGAAGCAAGGAATTTTGTTTCATCAAAGGCAACAAAGGATTATATTTATACTGCTGATGCAGATGAATACCTTGATGATGAAAACAGGGAAAAGTTAAAAAGGCTTAAATCAATACTTCTGCCTGAAATAGAAATTGTACAAATGTTATATTGTACCCCGCCAGAATTAAGCACTGTTTACAATTTTGAAAAGGAACACAGGGTAAAACTTTATAAAAGGATAAGAAATTTTACATGGATTGACCCTATCCATGAAACACTGCGTATTGACCCAGTTGTATTTGACAGCGACATAGAAATCCAGCACAGGCCTGAAAGTAACCATGCACCACGTGACCTCGAAGCAATGGCAGCCCTTTTCCAGTCTGGCAGGAGGCTTTCTAAAAAGATGCACCATATGTATGCTATGGAACTATTCCGTTCGGGCAGCGATAATGACTTTTGCAGGGCTGCCCCTGCATTTATGCAGACAATGGAACAGGATGGCAGAAGTATGGATGAAGTCAAAGAAGCATTGTGTGTACTGGCAAGGTATTACCGTATTAAAAATGACCTTTCAGGATTTTTTACTAATGTCCTGAAAGATGCTGTAACAGAACCAAGTGCAGAAACATGCTGTGAGTTAGGCATGTACTTTGAAAATACTGGTAACTATAATGAAGCAATAATCTGGTATGAGAATGCACTAACAGAAACAGAAAGCATACTCGATATAAGGACATCTGGTGAAATTCCACAGAATGGCATTGAAAGATGCCAGCTTAAAATTGATACAAATACGGCATATAAGCCCTGAAAGGTTAATTATGGAAGAAAAAGCAGAATATATAACTATTGATAAAGAAACTGCAAATGAAATAGAAAATAAAATGCCAGAGGAAAGCGAGCTTTATGAATTAGCTGATTTATTTAAAGTATTTGGTGACTCCACAAGGATAAAAATACTCTATGTTTTATTTGAAAATGAAATGTGTGTATATGATATAGCAAATATTTTAAATATGACACAGAGCGCAATATCCCACCAGCTGCGCATACTTAAACAAAACAGGCTTGTCCGTTTCAGGAAGGAAGGAAAGACTGTGCTGTATACCCTGGCAGATGAACATGTATTTACAATATTAAGGCAAGGCATAGAGCATATAGAAGAATAATCCTCTTGCCAGGATTTACAATCCTTTTAATAATAAAACCCCGGATGCTAGTTAGTTAAAAGCATCCGGGGGGTTAAATTTAACTGTCTGGTTTACGGTTTATCTTAATAATAACAACGGGTCAACAGATTTATCCTTCTCCATTACCTGGAAATATAAATTGCTTCCTTCTTCGCTATAATACTTTGTTGGCTTTGCAACTTTACCTATTGTATCTCCCTCTTTTATTGTCTGTCCCTCTTTAACGCTAATATCCTTTAACTGGCCATATGTCAATGTATACCCGCTTCCTATATCCACTGTTACCATATTTCCAAGTTCATCAGAATGTGTAACTTTAGTAACAGTACCGCCTGCTGCCTCTTTAACCTTTGTCCCTTCCTCTGACGCAATTATAACAGCAGGATTACATTTATATTGTGCAAGTGTCTTAAAATACACTGTATTACTCATACTGAACTTTAATATTACATCCCCGCTTACAGGCCAGAGAAGCCCCTTATCCATATCAAATTTATTTTTTACACCTGTTTCAGACATAACCGCAACAGAACTATTGTCCCCTGTTTTTTCTTCACCTTTTTTAGAAGCTGCTGCCTTTGTATTGTCCTTTCCGGTATCCTTTGCCTTGTCCTGGACATTAGTTTTCATAACAGGCTTATCAGTTGTTTTGCTTTCCTTACCTGCCTTTTCTGCATTATCTGTCTTCTTTTTATCTGCCTTGCCTGCCTGGTTTCCTTCTGGCGCATTATCTGCTGGCTGTACTGTTGCATTAGAAACATTATTCTGTGCAACACTTACATTTGGTTCAGTTGCACTTTTACCAGCAGCATTATTACTGCCATTAATTGCTGAGCCTCCTGTAGCGCCACTGGTTGCAACAGGTTCAGATGTTGCAGAATCTGCAAAAAGGTTTTTACCATTATTACCTTTATAATTCATCCTGTAATATACTGTGCCTATTCCAAGCAGGCAAACCAGTGCAGTACAAACTGCCAGGTAAAATCCTTTCTTCTTCCAAAATGACTCCTTCTCTTCAAACATAATAACCCTCCATTCTAGTTTTCCTCTTATTTGAAAAAAACAGCATCCTGATACGTACCAGAATGCTGTGATAGTATCTGCTAATATTCTTAACAGATATTTTTCTTTTATTCATTTTTATTTATTTGCCATTTTGGAATTTTATTATGGATATTGTCACAAACTATAATTAGTATTGCCTGTTTCCCCATCACCCACTATACTGCTGCTATCTGTTCTGTTATAATTATTTCTCCCATGGCAGTATACAACACAGGTATCACTAAGCAAATCATGAAGACCTCTTTTCTGCCTGTCTGCCCCTGCAATTATATATCCTATATATATTATTATCTTTGAAAGAAACCTGCCAAATGTTTCCCTGAATAATATTTCAAAAAATGTACACTTACGTTCCTCTGCACAAATAACTTTAATATTGAAAAGCTTTTTGCCAATTGTTGAACCTGTAAAATATGTCAGAAGCACAAAATATGTTGCAGTTAGCACATAAAATAATATATCTGCAAATGAATACTCAAAAAACAAATCCCTTACCAAAATATTCTGTGAATTAAAAATCCTTGAAAACCATATAGGAATACGTACTGCCAGCAGAATTACAGATACTATTGCCATATCTGTAATATATGCTGCCAGCCGTACAAAAAAGCCTGCATATACCAGATTATCCCCATTATCCTGCATAATACATAAGCACCCCTTTTCCTTTATTATTTATAATATCATCCACAAGGCTGCTTTCAGATTTCGGTACTAGCTTTTCAGCAGCACCAAATATTGAACTCATAAAACCTGATATTCTGTTATCTGGTGCAAAAAACCTGATATTGTCTGGAAGTCCCTCTGTAGACGTAAAGTCTGCTTTAGCATCTTCAAGCAGTCCTATTTCATCTACAAGACCATTTCTAAGTGCCTGTTTTGCCGAATATATTCTGCCATCTGCTATTTCCCTTACATTTTCTTCATCCATGCCACGCCCGTTGCACACAATATCAACAAACTGGTCATATGCTTCATCCACAAGCCCCTGGAATATTTCCTGCTGTTTCTTTGTCATATTAGCACCAGCCGAACCCATAGACTTATTTTCACCACTTGTAATATCAATCTCCTTAATGCCAAGTTTATCGTACAGTCCCTTGCAATTTAAAAGCGAAACTATTACACCTATTGACCCTGTCCAGCAGTTCCTGTTTGCATAAATTTTATCTGCTGCCATCGAAATATAATATCCGCCAGAACATGCCTGCCCCGCAAAATAAGCCCACACTGGCCTGCCAGTTACCTCTTTGTATTCCATAAGCTTAAGGTATATTTCATCACTTTCATAAACTGCCCCGCCTGGACTGTCCACATAAAGCAGAATACCTTTATTATTGCTGGCTGTTTCCATCTGGTCTATATAATTCATATATAAATCATGGTTATATACTGAAGATGAAGCCCAGCTTGTAGCGGAAGATGCCCCAATAGTGCCTTCAATATTAATAACCCCTATAAAATCACCTGACGGCAAATCAACTTTAGTATTCTGTGACTGCAGTAATTCACTTACCAGCCCCTTATTAGCTTCATTCTGGGCTTTTATTATCCTGTTGCCAACTACATTAGAGAATATTCCTGTTACTCCTGTTGCTATTATAATCAGACAGGTTATTACTATCCCCACAATCTGTTTTGTTTTCATTATTTTGCACCGCCTTTCATAATTCCTGATACTTTTTTTATTTCTGTGTATTAACAAGAGTGTGCCACATATAACACAATAACATAATTATATGTAACACACTCTGGAAATTTCATTAATATTTTTATAGGTTAATTCTGTAAATCAACTTTAACTTTTGAAAGATGCCATATATCTTTTGCATACTCTTCAATAGTCCTGTCTGATGAGAACTTACCACATTTAGCCACATTTAACATTGCAGAACGTGCCCAGCCTGCTGTATCACGGTAAGCCTGTTCTACTTTTTTCTGCGCTTCTGCATATGAACGGAAGTCTTTAAGTATAAAGTACATATCAGCAGGGCTGCCACCTGTATTTTCAAGAAGTGAGCTGTAAATCTCGCGGAATTCTTCTGAATTTCCAGGAGAATATGTCCCATCTACAAGCTGTGTAAGGACTGCACGTATTTCTGAGTCCGTATTATAAATCTCCCTTGGGTTATACTGCCTGTTATGCTCAAATGCAATTACTTCATCAGATGAAAGACCGAAAATAAATGCATTCTCTTCCCCTACTTCTTCTACTATTTCAACATTAGCGCCATCCATTGTACCTAAAGTAAGAGCACCATTCAGCATAAATTTCATATTTCCTGTTCCAGAAGCTTCTTTACTGGCAGTAGAAATCTGCTCAGATACATCAGCAGCAGCAAATATAATTTCTGCATTAGATACACGGTAATTTTCAATAAATACTACTTTAATCTTATCATTAATGCCTTTATCATTATTAACTACATCAGCAACACTGTTAATAAGCTTAATTATAGCTTTTGCGCGCCTGTAGCCAGCTGAAGCCTTTGCACCAAATATAAATGTCCTTGGGTAAAAATCCATTTCCGGATTTTTCTTAAGTTCATTATACAAGTACATTACATGAAGTATATTAAGAAGCTGGCGTTTATATTCATGAAGGCGCTTAACCTGTACATCAAATATTGAACGTGGGTTGACTTCAATCCCGTTATGTTCCTTAATATATTCTGCAAGCCTTACTTTATTCTGGTATTTAATATTCATAAATTCTTTCTGGCTAAGCTCATCATCAACATATGTTGACAATTCGTTTATATGGCTAAGGTCTGTTATCCATTCATCGCCAATTTTCTTAGTAACCCATCCAGCAAGCAGAGGGTTGCCATGAAGGAGAAACCTTCTCTGTGTAATGCCATTTGTCTTATTATTAAACTTCTCAGGCATCATCTGGTAGAAATCTTTAAGTTCCTGGTTCTTAAGGATTTCTGTATGAAGCCTTGCCACACCGTTTACAGAAAAGCTTGCTGCAATTGCAAGATGTGCCATCTTAACTTGTCCGTCATAAATTATTGCCATCTTTTCAACTTTGCTGTAATCATCAGGATAAGATGTCTGTATTTTAATTATAAACCTGCGGTTAATTTCTTCAATAATCTGGTAAATTCTAGGAAGAAGCCTTGAGAACAGCTCTAAAGGCCACTTTTCCAATGCTTCTGACATTATAGTGTGGTTTGTATAAGCACATGTCTTTGTAGTAACATCCCATGCTTCATCCCATGACAGGTTATAATCATCCATTAATATACGCATAAGTTCTGCTACTGTTACCGTAGGATGTGTGTCATTAAGCTGGAAACATACCCTCTCATGAAGCTTGCGGATATCATCATGTTTCTCAAGATACTTAAGTATAGCCCTCTGTACACTTGCAGATACGAAGAAATACTGCTGTTTTAACCTGAGTTCCTTACCTGCAATATGGTTATCATTTGGATAAAGCACTTCACATATTGTACGTGCAAGGTTCTGCTGTTCAACGGCTTTCTGGTAATCACCTTTATCAAATGAATCAAGGTTAAATGTGTCAATAGCCTCAGCATCCCAGATACGTAATGTATTTACTACATTATTGTTGTAACCAACGATAGGCAGGTCATATGGTACAGCCCTTACTGACTGGTAATTTTCCTGTACAAACTTATCACGCCCACATTCATCCTTGCGTATTGAAACATAACCGCCAAACTTTACTTCAACTGCATATTCAGGACGTTTCATTTCAAATGGGTTGCCATGCTTAAGCCAGTCATCGGGTCTTTCTATCTGGTAGCCATTTTCAATAACCTGTTTAAACATGCCATATTTATAACGTATCCCACAGCCATATGCAGGATATCCAAGTGTTGAAAGTGAATCAAGGAAACATGCTGCAAGACGTCCAAGACCCCCATTGCCAAGTGCAGCATCTGGTTCTTCATCCTCGATTATATCAAGGTTCATCCCCATTTCTTCTATAGCCTCTTTAATAGCTTTATTGCCTTTAAGGTTAATAATAATATTACCTAAAGCCCTCCCTGTAAGAAATTCCATAGAAAGGTAATAAACTGTTTTTACATCCTCTTCCTCATATGTTTTATGAGTAGACATCCACTGGTCAACAACAAAATCCTTTACTGCATATGAAACAGCCTGGAACTTCTGCTGGTCATCAGCTTCGTCTATTGACTTACGGAATAATACCTTTAAATAATCCGCAATCTCTTTTTTAAATTCTTCCTTATTTAATTCCTTCATCTTATTTCCTCCTAATGATGACATCTCTACTATGCATAATATAAGTATTATATAACAGTGCAGGCTAAAAAGCAATGAACCTGTCATAATTAAACTGGCTGTTTTACAAATCCTTGCATACATTAGTACAATACTGGGAAATAATCCAGTTTACATGCATATTTTGTTTATTTAGTCATAAATATATTACAAAATATAACAAGGGCAGGACATTATGAGCAGCCAGAAAAAACTTCTTTTTAAGTATATAAAACTAAGTTTTCTTGTTTTTTTCCTTATATCACCACTCTATTTTACTATAGGATGTGAAAAAAAGGAAGAGAAAAAAACTTCATCTGTTGATTTTACTGTAGTTACTGAAAGTGACATGCCAAAAGACCTTAAAAAATTAATAAAAGAGCGCCGCAAAAATCCATTTGAACTTAGCTATAGTGACGGCTCATACTTATACATAGTCAAAGGCTATGGCAGGCAGGAAACCTCAGACTATAGTATTGTAGTTAATGATTTTTATATTTCAGATGATAATTTAGTATTTGATACAGATTTATCTGGTCCTGGAAAAGATGCTGATATCTCTCACAAAGCATCATTTCCTTATATAGTAATTAAAACTGAATATATAGAAAATTCTATAATATTCAAATAAAATATGTGATAATTTCCAGTTATCCTGCCAGCCTGTTTTTCTGGAATTTTGTCAGGGAACAGCAGGTTTCCAGTGTTCCATCTAATATTATTCCATGACAGGGGCACTTTAGCACCGCCGGCATTTAAGCCAGATATTTAATGTTAGAGAATAAACGCCAGTTTATTCTGGGCATTAAATATCTGGCTTTATGTGCCGTTGCGTGGGCTAACGTAGCGCAAGCGTGCCCTGGAATGGAATAATTTAGTGGAACATGGAAACCCTGCGTCCGTTATAAACACAGATAAACATAGGATAACTGGAAAAATTTCATTATTTTGTATTTACAAATCTGTATTAAATTTGTATTATTTCAATAGACAGATAAAACGTATTATTGAAAGGAGCTATAATATGAAATTCAAGGTCAAACACCAAAATTCATCAGTTACAATAAAAAACGATAAACTGCCTGGTAATTCCTCTTTGCATATTGATGCTATTACAGATAATATAATAAGAATCCATACTGTCCCTGGCATAGAAGATTTTAAAAGCCATTCTTTTTCAATAGAGAACATGCCTGAAAAACCTGGCAATTTTAATATATCAAGTAATAAACATGCTATAACCGCAGCTACAGATTGTGTCACCCTGAAAATCAAAAAATCACTTCAGATTGATATTTATAACAAAAACGGCAGCCTTGTATGTTCTGATATTGAAGACACCAGCAGTATACCAGATAACCTGTCTGAAGAGGAAATTGCACAGCTTATACAGGAAGGCCATATCGCAGATACTTCTGATATGCAGTTTAAATATAAAGTCACCAAAAAACTTACAGGTAGTGAAGTATTTTACGGTCTTGGTGATAAAACCGGCTTTCTTGATAAAAAGGGCTATAATTATATTATGTGGAACTCTGATAACCCAGACCCCCATGTAGAAAATCCGACTTTCCGCGCACTTTATAAATCAGTTCCGTTTTTTATAGTACACCGTCCAAACTGCACTTATGGAATATTTCTTGATAATACGTATAAATCATATTTTGACTTTGGCTGCTCAGATGCAGGCAGTTATTCATTCGCTGTTACGGAAGGCGAACTTGACTATTACTTTATATATGGACAGAGCATAAAGGAAATCATAAGAAATTACACTTCCCTTACAGGACGCAGCCCTCTTCCACAGTTATGGACTTTAGGTTACCACCAGTCACGCTGGAGTTACTCATCTGCAAATGAAGTCATGGAACTTGCAGACAATTTTAAAAAATATAATATTCCTTGTGATGCAATACACCTTGACATAGACTATATGGACAAGTATAAGGTTTTTACAAGCAGCAATGAACGTTTCCCATCCCTTAGTGGTTTAAGTAATAAGCTTTCGCAAGATGGCATAAAACTCGTTTCAATAATTGACCCTGGTGTAAAAGCAGAAGAAGGTTATTATATGTACGATGAAGGAATTAATAATAACTACTTTGCAACAACAGAGGATGGTCAAACTTACCATAATGCTGTATGGCCTGGCGATTCTGTCTTCCCTGCCTTTACTTCTCCAGAAGTACGCCAGTGGTGGGGAGAAAAAACAAAATTTCTAATTGACAACGGCATAGCTGGCATATGGAATGATATGAATGAACCAGCAAGTTTTAACGGGCCTCTTCCAGACGATATAATATTTCCAGGTGATAGCAAAAACTACACCCATAAGGAAATACACAATGTATACGGCCACCTTATGGCAGAAGCAACATATAACGGTTTAAAAGAAAACAGCCATAAACGCCCTTTTGTTATAACACGTGCCTGTTATAGCGGTTCACAAAAGTATACTACTGTCTGGACAGGTGATAACCAGAGTATATGGACACACCTTAAACTTGCCATTCCTCAGATGCTTAACCTGGGTATGTCAGGACTGCCATTCTGTGGTGTAGATATAGGAGGTTTTGGCTCAAATACTACCCCTGAACTTTTATCACGCTGGATTGAAGCATGTTGTTTTTCACCTTTATTCAGAAACCATAGTGCTAAAATGACACGCAGGCAAGAACCCTGGACATTTAATAAAAGCACTCTGGATATTTACCGCAAATATGTTAAATTACACTATAAATTTATTCCATACCTGTATGATTTATGTTATGAAGAAAGCCTTACAGGTATTCCAATGTTACGCCCGCTTGTTATGGAATATGAAAACGACCCAAATGCTAAAACGTGTAATGATGAATACTTAGTTGGAAACAGTATACTTGTTGCACCTGTTACAAGCCCTGGTGTTTCAGTACGCAGTGTTTATCTTCCAAAGGGTATATGGGTTGATTATAACAGTGGAAAACGTATTAAAGGTGGACGTTATATTTTATACCATGCACCACTTGATGTATGTCCTATATTTATAAAAGGAGGAAGCATACTGCCAACATATCCTGATATTCCAAACCTGGACATGAAAAATACACGCAGGCTGGTTATAGAGTTTTATCCATCAGAATACTATGGAAACCCATCCCAGTATATAAACCACTCCTGTTATTATATGCATTACCAGGATAACGGAACAGATTTTAAGTACCAGACAGGTGAATATAACCTATATAAATTCAGCTTCTCCCCAAACCGTCCAAGCGGTCTGAAAATTAAATTAACCAGGAATGGCTACAAAGATAAATACAAAAGCATTTCCGCAGTAACCAGGTAGATTTATCCACACAACAATCTGCATTTAATACCAGCAAATGAAATAATATCATTCACATTACACAATATTTTTACATTTGCTGGTATTTTTTCACCGTTTACAAAAGTACCATTTATGGAACTTAAATCTTCTATGTAAATATCCTCATCCTCTATATAAAACATGGCATGATGCCGGCTTACAAAACATACTGGTAATACTAAATTACAACTGCTGCTTCTTCCTACACTGGCTTCTAAATGGCTTTCATCTATTCTTTTACCTGCATCCCCAAGGCATATATTTATATATCCTTTATCTTTTATATTAAATGGAAGTGAAGCCTTTTCAACAGATAATATAAATCTTCTGGATATATTTTCTTTTTTACTGTTTATTCCTGTATTAGTTATAATTCCATCTGCCACATGGATATCTTCCTGCTTTTTATTACAATGCGCTTTACTATTTACAATACCAGGTTTAAATCCCTTAATATAAGCCTTTATATCTGGTATAATAAACCCATTATCTGTTATTAAACCATATATACCATAAATAAATTCTACTGCATTTTTATCATTATGCCCAAGGCAGTCAATAAGTTCTTCTGTAAGCTTCTTAATATCTGTCTGGAAATCCCCCTGCAATTCAGGAACACAACAAAA
Organism: uncultured Lachnospiraceae bacterium; assembly: GCA_910588655.1. Lineage (GTDB taxonomy): Bacteria > Bacillota > Clostridia > Lachnospirales > Lachnospiraceae > Butyribacter. The sequence continues at coordinate 56,375 of CAJUPJ010000019.1, forward strand.
TTTTGCCCTTTTATTTTTCTTATCCCAGAATATATATTCCAAATCCATTACATACGAATTTTCACTTAAGAAAAATTCTTCTCCATTCAATACTGCCTGGACAATATCTAAATATAACTGCCTGGCTAAATTATAACTTATATTATATTCATTAATATATTCTTTCAGGCATTTCATTCCCTGGATTTCATAATACAGCTCCATTTTATTATCAGTATATCTGTACTCCAAATCTAACAGTCCTTGTATTTTATTATTTTTCATCATATTCATTGAAAGTGAATTAGAAATATCTGTTCCAGTTCCAATTACCAGGTATGACATCCTGCTGTCCTGATATATACGTTTATCCAATACTTTTACCCCGCTCAGTTTTTAAATATACCTTTTGTCCTTATAATAAATTCTGGATGTATTGCCAGGTACTTATCATCTGCTCTTATCTCCTGTTTGCTGTCTATAAAATAATTAACCACTGGTATATTAAGGCTGCATTCCGCCGCTGCCTCAGACTTTATATATAATTTATCTTTATTTACTGCACCTGATACAATATGGAATATCCATAAATTTTTCTGTATATCCTGCTGCCACTCTTTATTGTCTTTATACTCCTTTTTCCCTTCTGCCACATGGACAACTGCCTGTTGCATATTACAATAAACAATAGTTTTATCATGCAAATAAAATATTACATATATCATGGCAAATATAAGCCCTAATATTACTGGTATAACAAACGCTGCTTCTACAGTATAACTTCCTTTCATTCTTGTTACAGATTTCATATACTTTTGCCCTCTTTCATTTTATAAAATTAGAATTGGATATATAATCCTGCTATATAAATAATAAATGAACTTAACACAAATGGTGCAAGCGGCATCCCATAATTCTTTGGTTTATGTTTAACTAAAACAAGAAATACTGCTGCAAAAAACGCCAGTATAAAGCTAAACATAATAATAAAAATATTTGCCATAATACCTAAACCCAGACCTGTCAGCGCAAAAATAAAAGCATCACCTGTCCCAAGCTGTCCCCTGCTGGCAGCTGAAAACGCCATAAAAAGCATAAAAACAATAATTGTACCTGCCATATCCTTAAACTGTAAATTGTGCTGCCATATATGAAAACACAGAACCAGCAGCAATCCAGCAATAACAACTGGCATATATATCTCTTTATATTTTAAATCTGTAACTGTACAGATAAGCAAAGCCGTTCCTAATATAATATATAATAAAATGTCTTTATCTATATTTTTCTCCTCCATTTCTAAAATTCTGTTTTATATACTTTAACTGTCTGTAAATAAGTACATAACCCGGTTAATTTAATCTGCTCCACACTTACTACAGGCGGGCAGTTTATTGGTTTCTGATTTTTTAACCCTTCTTATATCCCTTTTAATTTTGGGACATACCGAAGTTTTATGATACCTGTCACCATATGTTGTAATATAAGCCCTTGCTAATTGTTCCGCTTCAATATCCTGACAGCATTTTTCACATGGTTTATATTTGCCACCTGACGAATTGCGCTTTAATGGGACATCCTTTCCTTGTATCTCCCTGACATCCGGTTTTAGATATGTACATTTCCTGTCACAATGGTATACCTTGCCACTTTTTGTAATGTAGACATAATCTTCATCAATATTATCCTTATTACTATCCGACATACTTTTACCAGAAAAATTATTTATAGCCATCTGCTGGTAGAAATTTAACTGGAATATTTCTGAACCAAGAAAAGGTATTTTCATTTTATATAAAACATGGCATATGGGAATATCTGCATTCTCATCATATCTTATAATAATTTTTTCATCTGCAAGAGCTGCCACTGACAAAGTTTTAGTTCCAAAAACAGCATATTCCCTTGCGCAGCCAGCAAGTGTGTCCTGGATATAATTTACCCTGTACAGGCACTGAAAAATATAAAACAATGAAAATAATGCAATAAAAAATATTGGCACACAAAAACATGCTTCAACAGTTATAGAACCGCTTTTTTTTAATAAAAACACAAAGGAATGTCCTTTACACATTTTACTTTTACCTGTATATTTCAAGTTATGCCGGGGAGCAATCCTGATATTTTGTAAGATTTTATATTTTTTTATTCTGTTGTTTCCTGCATAAAGGACACCCCAGTATGTTTTTATACCCATTTACACCTCCACTTTTATTCCCACACGCCATCAACAAAACTGTAACTGGCGGTTACATTTTTGTTTGCTTTCCGCGTTTTTATTTTACCCAGTAAACCATTATCAATATAAGAAAATACGTAAGGTATATTATAACTTGTAATACATTCTGCTGCACAAATACAATCCCTGAACTCAAATGTCTGGTTAAAACGTTCTCTTAAATCAAACTGGATAATATCAATAATCCTGTTTTTTAAATTCTCTTTTGAAACCAGCAGTCCAAGCAGTAATAAATACTGTTTATAAGAAATATCTGTAGAAATTACTTCTCCATCAGCCTTTGGATAAGATTTCCCCTTTTTCTTAAAAAAACTATGTGATACAGAACATATTTCTTCATACTTCATTTTAAAATCCGCCGGGCTTTTTATTAATGGTACTTTTTTGCCCGCCATAAGTGCAGTTACATCAATACATGCCTCTTCAAATGCCAGTATTGCAAGAATTAACCACTGCATACCTGTAATTAATGGTACAATTCCTGTAAAACCAACAATAGCTGTTGCTGTTGCCAGGCTTTTTGACTGGAATGATGCATTTGTACTGACATAAAGCATATTAACAAGGGTTCGTATAACAAGAAGCCGCCTGGCAATATATGCCAGATTTTCTTTTTCTGTTTTCTTGCCTGCAATAAGATACTCCAATCCATAATGTACAGTATTATATTCTTTATCAATATAAGATGAAAAAACATTTTCTGCATAGTAAATATATTTTAACTTATCTACATTACCATCTTGTTTTACCTCTCCTAAAAGCTTGTCCTGGTTTAGTTCCTTGCTTTCATCCCCTTTAAGCAGTGACTTAAAAAATCTGGCAGCAGAAGAATTATCATCCTCCTTTTCTTTAGAATAAAAATCAATGTCTGCTGCCTGGATTTCTGCCTCACTTACTTTAGAAACATCACAAACAAGGGATAATAATCCATTATTAATAAGATTTTTAAAAGCCTTTAGCGGATTACCACCAGCAGAGTCATTTTTTAACTGGTCATCAAGTTCTTTCTCTGATGGTTTTTCATTGTCTTTTTTGCCGTTATCATCACTTCCAGCACTGTTATCCGTATCATAAGCCCCATCCTCATACTTTTCCGCTTCATCCAATAAACTATCAATGGCAATATCCTTATCATTTTTCCCTTTTTCCTGGAAATAATCTTTCACACCACTAGCAGCAGATGTAAGTATATAATCTGATATCTGCCCCAGAAACACTTTATCTTCATCAAGCGTATAATAATTACCTGTTTCACATGAAATATCCTTTAACCTGTATAAATTAGAATATGTTTTTAAAGCTCCAGCAGGTTTATATTCCAAATTATTATTTACAATCTCTTCCAGACCAGTCTCAAAATCTGATAATCCGGTACCATTATAACCGCCATATGCAAATAAACCATATTCATCATACAGTTCTTTATTATAATTACCTAATAACATTTCAACAGCATTATTAGATGCTACGGTTACATAAGCTTCAGACGTAATAACACGTACATGTTCTATAAATACAGTAACAAGCGAAAGCATTATAACAAAAATAAATGTTAAGAATACTGTTATACTCCCCTTTTTTATATACCTGCCCCCTTTCCTGAATGATAGTCTCTCGGATTCTCCAGCCCTTATCTTCTGCGGCTTTCAAATCCAGTTTTATAAAAATCCCCCACTTTTTTTGCCAAAAACACTTGACAAACCCGTCAAAAAATGCGGCGCTTCGCGCCTATTAAATGAACTACCCCGCAGCAGAGCTGCGGGGTATCTGAGGGGTGGCTCCACTA
>CAJUPJ010000020.1:0-41308 GCA_910588655.1 uncultured Lachnospiraceae bacterium
TTTTTATTTTTAATTGATTTCATTATTTTATTTTTTCAACCGCACAGGTGGAAAATTTTTCTAAATCTTCACCATCGGGCTCTTCCTGTTCTTTATATACGGTATCATTTAGAAAACTGTCTTTTTCCTCTTTAATTCTCCCAACCAGGGCATTTTCTTCATCACTTAGCTTATATCTTTCATCCAGCCTGTCTGTTAATGCTTTTTTTAATACTTTTTCAATTTTTTCCGCATATGCTATTACGTCTTTTTTTATCCCCTCTTCTTTTAAAACATCACTTAACCCCTCAATTTCCTGACATTCCTGGCATATTTCCCCTTTACCATCATAATTGCATATTCCATCAATTAATACACTGATTTCTGTTTTTATTACTTCATCAATCTTTTCTTCCTGTATATCATATCTGGCATTATCTTCATTTCCATTTATATATCCAGTAATTCTTGACTTAAAAAATTCATAAGCAGAATTATCCCCCGAAGCTGCTACTTTATTTTTATCTTCAAGCATAGTATTTGCTGTTTCTTCTGTATTCAATACAACTATTTTAAGTTTTTGTTTTCCTCTTTTTTCATTTAGTAAATCCAGCACTGACTTACACCCCGGCTCTAACTGGCTTACACAACTATAAAATCTTTCCCTTCTGTTTTCTCTGTCATAATAATACTGTAACTGTACATTTTGTATTGTACTCATGCATAATATTAAAACATTATTTTGCTCTCCCATGTATGCTACCTCTTTCCTTTACTTGTGGTATATTGTAAATGTACATAAATTATTTTGTTTTTTAGTACTATATTACAATATACCACATTTATATACAAAAATCATTATATATCTGTAAAAAATATCTTAATATATTAATACTTTGGGCTTGCATATCCAAGAACATAGCTGTTATTTACTGTGCGCTTTGAATTTTTTGTAAACTCTACTACCCTGTAATCCCCATCTTTACACTCAATATTTCCTTCAACAGTCTGGAGATATCCATTTACAGGACTTCCTGTAACCATTCCCACATGGCATGATGAATATCTTGAACCTTTAGTATAAAATACAAGGTCTCCTGCTTTTGGTGTATATGTACCTCCATAATACCTGCTATAATGGAATAATCCCTGTTTTTTAAAATAATCTACAGCGTTTGTACAGCTTGCAGTAAATGGTATAGCAGAATTAGAGCCTGTTACCTGGTAACAGCAATATGCCTGGAATGCCATACACCAGGCATATCCGCTGCCAGAGATTTCCTTTTTCCAATACCATGTATTATATTTTACATTGTTATCCCCTTTGTTATCCCCTGTTCCAACCTGTGAAAGTTCATACGCCACTATTCTTTGCACTGTTGGTTTTGTGTTATTTGTCACAGAAGATGAAGATACTGCTTCCAGTTTCCATTTCTGGCTGTTTGTACCATTACTGCTGTATACCTGGATATTGTTCCCATTATATACATTACCTCCTGATACATCAAGTGCAAGTCCGTTACATTTGCATATAAAAGTATAGTAACCATTACCTGCATCTATAATTTTCCAACGTTGTGCAGATGTAGAATTAGAATCATACTGCCACACATTAGTACCATCTGAATTTCCACCATTTTCACAATCCAGCACTTTTCCACTGCCTGTATTTTTGATTGTATAATATCCATCTGGATTACATTTAATACTAAATTTCTGGGCACTTGTGCCATTACTCTGGTAAAGCTGGCAGTTGGCCTGGCTTTCACTTGAACCTCCTGATATATCTGCAACATAATTATTATCAAGCGCAGATACAAGCTTATAAGTACCATCAGGAATAACAGTCTGGGTCTTGGAACTAAAATTATATGTACCTGTAACCCAGCCAAGTTTATAAGAGTTCCCACCACTAACAGGATACAGAATCTGTGTCCTTCCATTTGATATTCCTGTTACTATACAAACATCAGAAGAATATACTGTTCCTATTGTGCTGTTGCCTGTACTTCTTTTATAAGCAGTAAGTTTTCTGCCTGTACTTCCTGTATTTGTACTAAATGATTCATTATAAAAAAATGATGATGCTTTTGCAAATGCAGTCTTGATTCCGCGTGCTGTCGGATATTTGACTTTAACAGATGCATAATCTGTATAAAAAGCTGTTATTTCTACTAAATCTGTTGTATCAATATAGCCAGATACAGATTTGCAAGTGTAACTTGTATAAGTTGTCACTCTTCCATTTAACGTATAACATAAAATTGGAATCCTGTTTGTATAACTTGCAGCCTCTGCATTTATTGTTGTAAATTTAACTCCTGTAAGTACCAGTGCTGTTATTAATACTGATATAACTGTTTTACCAATAATATTTTTAAATGTTTTCATTATAATTCCCCCTTACCATTTTTATTCAAACCATAATACCAACTGTTTATGCAAGAAACATCCTGCCAGTATTTTTTACCTCCTTTCCACAAGTTTTTATTACTTTTATAATTCAAGATTACTACTATACTTTCCAGTTTTTTTGGACACAGCTACAATAATACGTCAAAATATGTTATAATTTGTTATAAAAGTAAAATACGATATTTAAACACCAGAAGTGGCATTGGAGGTTTTTATGGCAAAAAACAATAAAACATATAAAAATTCAGCTATTCTTTTAGAAAACTTTAAAAATAATGGCAGTCTGTCTATTGATGACATATGTACTATACTTAACTGTAAAAGGCAAAGTGCATACAATTATATAGACCGTCTTGAGAAAAAAGGATATACTTTTTCAAAACAAAGCAATGGAAATAAAACTATATATTCTATTGAAAACTCTGCAGATATTGAAGAAAATATTAAATACCAGCCTTTAGATAAAGATGTAATCAGAAAATATTGCATTATGCAAAAGTTACAGGAAGGTCCTGTATCTGCTGCCAGCCTGATGCATAAATTTACAATTTCTGATAAAAATGATGAATATCCAGTTCCTATAGATGTAAAACATACATATTTTACTGGACTGCTTGACAGCATGTTAAATGATGGTGATATAGCTATTGATACATCCAGTGGTAAATACTATCTTACTGGCAATAATATACCATTATCCCTTTCTGTTGATATAGAACAATTATATGATTTATATAACGGACTCTCTAATATAACACCTGGCATACCATATTATAAACAATTATGTTCTGTATGCCAGAAAGCAGGGATGCTGTTAGGAAATATTAACCCTGGCACAAAGTCCGGCCAGAATTATATTGTCTATGGACGCAAGCATGAAGAATTTGATACTATTTCTTCTTATCTTTCTGACTTTATTAAATTTGATTATAAACATAAGATACTGCAAATTGAATACATGTCAAGGGACTATGGAAAATGCCAGGTATTATTTGCAACTGGCATGATTGTATATTGCCTGGAAAAAGATGCTATGTATGTTATAGGGAAAAATATGGGTGGAGAAAATATTCCAGATAATCTGCCATACATAATAATAAACTTAAAAAACATTTCTGGCATAAGTGAAACAAGTGATGCCAATTTACATTTTAACTCAGAATATTTCCAGTCTGTTTTTGAATATATGTTTAGTATATCTGTTGAGAAACCTGTAGATGTAATTGTTGATTTTGAACGTTTTGCAAATATTGAAAGAAAAACCAGCTATTTAAAAAAACAACGCAGCCATACAAACATTATAAAAAACACAGAAAAAAATTATGAAACAGAAGAACTTCTTTCTGAAGCAGAATTATCATTTGGCAAGAATACAATAAGATATAAAGATAAAATAAGCGGGCTTTCAGACTTTGCAAATTACCTCCGCCAGTTTGGAAGCAGTGTAAAAGTAGTTGAACCACAGGAATTAAAAGAAAAAATGCTTTTTTCAGTAAAACGCACACTTGAAAGATATAATGAGGAGGATATATAGAATGACAGAATATTATAATCCTTACATACGTTTACAAGTATATTGTAATTTTTTTAATGAATACAATATGTATATAGAAAATGAAAATAAATATGAATTAGGAATTACAATATCACAACTTCATAAAATCACACAAATCCCTTTGGAAATTATAAGACAGGACATTATAACTTTGTTTAAATGGCGGAATAGCACAGAAAAGAAAATAAACCAGGAATATGGTAATGAAAATCTTGACTGGAAAGCCAGGATTGTATTTGATGAAGAAAGCATCCCATACCATGATTTAACCAGACAGTTTGAAAATGAAAAGCCTGGTTTTGAATATTTATATATGCAGGCCGTTGAAGGTGAATTTCCTAGTAAAATAGAAGAATTATTTATGCAGGGCAGACTTGATTTTATACCAATTTACATGAATAATACTTTCCAGAAAGATTATAGCATTTATTTAACACAAAAAGAAGCCGAAGCCTTATATTATTATAATCTAAATGAAATTTTAGATAATGGGAATGATTATAATAGTAATTTTAAAATGCAAAAAAACTTGATAAGTATTTCCAGGATAAATATAAAATAAAAGATGGATACCAGTATACCCATCATTACAATGACCTTAATGGGAAACTTGAAACTATTAACCATGCCATAAATAATAATAACTGCCTGCAAATATATTACAAGACTGCCAAGGGCAAAATCAAAACTTTTTATTTTAATCCATTAAAGATAACTTATGATGCTACTGAAAATCTGTATTGTGTAATTTCAGTTTATAACAATATGGTTATGGTATACAGGATTGACCGGATATTATCTGTTAAAATCTGTTCCAAAGATACCAGCCCCCAGGACACATCACTTATTGATATTGCACCTAATGTATGGGGTGGATGCTTTTCAGAGCAGCCAGAGCATGTAAAAATCCGTTTTTATAATGAAGCAGATGTATGGAATAAAGTAAAAAAGGACTTAGCATACAGAACGAATGGAAAGTTATATGAACAAGATGGTTTTCTTTACTATGAAGATACTGTGTATGGAATAAGTAAGCTACGCACATGGATTTATGGATATGGCAGTTCCGCAGTTGTTATTGAACCAGAAAGTTTAAGACTGCATATTATAGATTCTTTTAAAAGACGGCTGGAGCACCTTCCTTAAAGAAGGTGCTGTTACAGCTTTCTTGTTTACCTGTGTTCTGTGCTTCTTACACTCCATGATTTTGGTATCATAATTTCTTTATAAAGATTAATTGCATATCTGTCACTCATACATGCAATAAAGTCACATACAGTCCTTTCTTTTGTTTCCCCGTTTTCTATCATATTTATAAACTCACCAGGAAGTTTTTCTATATTATTAATATAATATTCATATAACTGTTCTATAAGATGTTTTACTTTTTGCTCCTCGCCTTTTGCAACAGGGTTTTTGTATACATTTTTAAAAAGATAGCTCCTGAGTCCTAACATGCTTTTTTTAACTTCTTCTGACATGCATATATCATTTTTGCCTTCACTGTTTTTAACAATATCATGTACAAGTGTATTCAGCCTTTTATTTGTGCTGTCACCAAGGATATCTACGAGTTCCCTTGGAATATCTTTTTCCAGGATTATTCCTGCACGTATTGAATCATCTATATCAGAATTAATATATGCTATTTTATCTGAATAACGCACAATTTTGGCTTCAAGTGTATTGGGTTCTGATGAGGTCTTATGGTTTAATATCCCGTCCCTTACTTCTTTGGTAAGGTTTAATCCCCTGCCGCCTTTCTCAAGGATTTCAACGACCCTTACACTCTGCCTGTTATGCTGGAAACCTCCGCTGCTTTTTGTTATTTCATCAAGTGCGCTTTCCCCTGCGTGCCCAAACGGGGTATGCCCTAAGTCATGCCCAAGCGCAATAGCTTCCACAAGGTCTTCATTAAGCATAAGCGCCCTTGCAATAGTCCTTGCATTCTGTGCTACTTCAAGTGTATGTGTAAGGCGTGTCCTGTAATGGTCGCCCTCTGGTGACAGGAAAACCTGTGTCTTGTCCTTAAGCCTGCGGAATGCCTTGCAATGTATAATCCTGTCCCTGTCACGCTGGTAATCTGTCCTTATGTCACACTGTTCCTCTTCCCTGTCCCTTCCCTGTGTCTGGTCTGCAAATGAAGCATACCTGCTTAATACCTGATGTTCCCTTTCTTCCTGTCTCTGCCTTAAATTTCTTACAATTTTCTCTTCTCCCATATTTATTCCCCTGCTAATTCACCATAATAATAAAACCCCCTGCTTTCACATAATTTAACTGGCACAATGCTTCCTATAAGGCTTTTATCCCCTTTAAAATGCACTAAATAATTCTGCCCTGTCCTGCCTGTTACATATCCTTCTTCCTGGGAATTAATTTCTTCAACAAGCACATCTGCAACCTTTCCTAAATACTGTTCTGCCTTCCTGGCTGTTGTTTCATGTACAACTTCTAACAGCCTGTCAAATCTTTCTTTTACAACATTTTCTGGTATCTGGCAATCCATTGTGGCAGCAGGTGTCCCTGTACGCTTACTGTATATAAATGTAAATGCATTGTCGTAGCCAGCTTTTTTTATTACGTCCAGTGTTTCATTAAAATCCTCTTCTGTTTCGCCAGGAAATCCGGCTATAATATCTGTTGTAATTGCAATATCCGGAACAGCTTTCCTGATTTTTTCAACAAGAAGCAGGTATTCTTCCTTAGTATAATGGCGGTTCATAATTTTAAGAAGCCTGCTGCTTCCAGACTGTAGTGGCAGATGTATATGTTTGCAAAGCTTTTCTGAACTGCCCATAAATTCTATAAGTTCATCTGACAAATCCTTTGGATGTGATGTCATAAAACGTATACGCTTAAGCCCGTCTATCTGCTCTATTTTTTTTAGGAGTTCTGTAAAGCTTAATGGTTCTTCAAGGTTTTTGCCATAGGAATTTACATTCTGCCCAAGCAGCATAACCTCAGAAACACCATCATTTACAAGCCCTTCAATTTCTTTAATAATATCCTCTGGCTTCCTGCTGCGCTCCCTGCCACGCACATATGGCACAATACAATAACTACAGAAATTATTGCAGCCATACATAATATTTACACCACTTTTAAATGGATATTTTCTTTCTGCCGGAAGGTTTTCCACAATTATTTCTGCATCTTCCCATACATCAACCACCATTTTGCTGCTGCCCTCACTGTCAAGTACCTTCATGGCAAGCAGTTCAGCAAACTTATAAATATTATGTGTGCCAAATATTACATCAACATTCCTGTAACTTCTTTTAATCTTACCAACAGCTTCTTTTTCCTGCATCATGCAGCCACAAAGCATAATAACCATATCCGGGTTTTTGCTTTTATATTTTTTAAGCTGCCCAATCCTGCCATATACTTTAAGATTGGCATTTTCCCTTACAGTACATGTATTAAACACAACAAGGTCTGCATTTTCAGAAGCAGTTTCCTCATAGCCTATACATTTAAGAATACCAAGAATTTTCTCAGAGTCCCTTGCGTTCATCTGGCATCCAAATGTATTAACACAGCATAAAAGTTTTCTTCCCTTTTCTTTAACTATTCCATCAATCCAGCCTTTAAGCAGTTTAATAAAATAATACTGCCTTGCTGGTTCTTCTTCTGGAGGAGGCTGTTGCAAATCTATTCCATCCCAGTTAATTTCATTATACATTTTTCCAGCTTAATTTCCTTTCTGTCATATAAATACAACTTCTTGTTTTCAGAATGTATTATCACAAGTTCCTTTTATCCTTTGCTATATTTACAAGCAGGTAATAATTATATGTTATAGTCCAGATTATAAGTGATTTTACATATAAAATCAATAGCCAGAAGTGCTGCCCTGACAGGGGGATTTTTTTATCATTCCAAACCTTGTACCTTCTTCTTTCATAATTGAATATCCTAATCTCTTATACAATTCAAATGCTAATATATTTGATTGCTCAACATGGAAAAATACTACAGGAATATTTATTTCTCTGGCAAATCTTTCAGCAGCCTTTATTAATTCTGTTCCAATTCCATTAATACACCTCCTGTATTTATTAAAGGGTTACAGGCAATGGGACTATTCAAATCCCGGCTGTTAATACCATCAATAATAGCTGCCCGTCTTTACCTCTATTACTTTGGATTACAGTTTCCACAAGGATTATACCCGGCGTCTTCTGCATCATCTGCCGTGTTAAAGTATACCCTGTTTTCCTCATCTGGAACTGAACCACAGTCTTTTTCGTGGAACTTTTTAGAATTAACATTACCTATATAAGCCCCTTTTGTCTTTGTGTCCTTCCCTCCGCTGCTGTTGTTTTTCTTTCCGCTGCTTCCAGAAGACTTATTAACATTAAATGTTATTTTTTTCCCATTACTTGTTGCAATTATATCCCCAAGCTTATCAGTGCGGTATATATCACATCCTGCTGCATCAAGCCTTGCCATTGTTTCATCTGAAGGATGTCCATACCTGTTGTCCTTTCCAACGCTTATAACAACACTATCCGGCTCTAATGCCTGTAAAAATGCCTGCGAGGAAGAATATCTGCTGCCATGGTGTCCTGCGAGGTATACGTCACAGGACAAATCAATTCCTGTTTCAAGCATTTCATATTCGCTTTCTATCTCTGCATCACCTGTAAGTATAAATGAATTATTCCCATTAACAAGTTTAATTGCAACGGAATAGTCATTAGCATCGTCATAATGTGTATCATTAGGTGCAAGAATTGTAAACTCTGCACCGCCTATCTTGTATTTTGTACCAGTTTCAGGATATGTAATTTTTATTTTCTTTTCCTTAAGCAAACTGGTAAATGACTTATAAACTTTACTATCTGCCTTATAATCTGGCGCAATTACAACACCAGCATCATAATTACTTAACGCCGCAACTACACCATTCAGATGGTCTGCATCATAATGCGTTGCAATTATATAATCAAGCTTATCTACAGACTGGTCATTTAAATATGAAACCACCTTTGATGTATACTTGCTGTCACCACCATCAACCAGCATATAACATCCATCACTCTCTATAAGCGTAGAACTTCCCTGCCCGACATCAATAAAATGTACCTCAAGGTCTTTCCCGCCCTTTGTCTGTACATTAGAATTACTTTCCTGGTTCTTTGATGTGCCGTTCTTTAAAACAACATCCTGGCTGCATCCTGTTAAAGAAAGGCTAAAAGCCAGGAAAAACGCAATAAATTTCTTTATACTAAAACTTCTCTTATCCATAATAAAAAATCTCCATAAAAACCATCCAGGCAGATATCTGCAATCCGCATCACCTGCCAGTCTCATTGCAGCAGTCCAGCCTTACTAACAAAATATACTATCTGGAACATCACAAAAACACTTCTATAAAATTACTGCACATGTACAACCATTCCGTAATTTGCTGGCAGCATAAAATGCAGCCTTTTCCCTGTCAGGCTAACAGACGCCTCTGCTGCTTTTTCATCCACATCTGGTGCTTTTATTATATTAACTGCTTCTTTGGCTTCAAATGGCAGGTCAACATAAAATACTGCTGGCTTGTCATCATTATTAAGCCCTGTAATAACTGCAGAATTATCTGACATCCTTCCATATGCATACTGCCTGTTTGTAAGGAACATCTCTCTATATTCCCCTGTATAAAGCTCATCATAGTCCTTTTTAGCCTGTCCAAGCTGCATACAGAGGTTTGTTATTACATTTCCCTCATAAGCACCCTTAAAATCTTCTAATTCAAGGCATGGCCTTAACCCCCAGTCAGAGCCACGTTCCTTCTTGCCTTCCAGGCAGAATTCTGAACCGTAATATATTGATGGTATGCCATATAATGTATATAAAAGAAGGGTTATATTATACATATGCTCCTTATCAGACAGTTTTGTATAAATACGTTCAACATCATGGTTATCAACAAATGTATAAAGGCGCCTTCCCCCGCACATTCCAAGCAGCCTTTTTACTGAATGGGCAATTTCAAAATAATTGTGGTCATTGTGCCCTGAATAAAGCCCTTTATGCAGCTCATAATTTGTTACAGAATAAAGCATGTCCTCATTTGCCCATCTGCTGTAATCACCATGTATTACTTCACCAAGCAGCCAGAAGTCTTCTTTCAGCCTGTTAGTAAATATACGCAGGTCACCCATAAAGCCAAAGTCAAGTACATCTGCTGCATCAAGCCTTATGCCGTCAATATCAAATTCTTCTGTCCAGAATTTGATAACGTCAAATATATAATCCTTTACCTGCTGGTTTCTCTGGTTTAACTTGACAAGGCTGTTATGCCCGCCCCAGTTATCATACGAAAAACCATCATTAAATTCGTTATTGCCCCCAAAGTTTACATTACAGAACCAGTCCCTGTACTGTGAACTTTCCCTTTTTTCTTTTAAATCCTTAAACGCAAAGAATTTCCTTCCAACATGGTTAAATACGCCATCTACAATTACATGTATTCCTTTGCTATGGCAAAATTCCACAAACTCTTTAAAATCGTTATTAGTGCCTAAACGGCAGTCCACTTTCTTATAATCTGTAGTTTCATACCCATGTCCCACTGATTCAGATAAAGGCCCTATATAAATTGCAGTACAGCCAAGCTTGTCTGCATGGCACACCCAGTCCTTAAGTTTGCCAAAATGGCTTCCAGATACCCCTGTGTTTTCCTTTGGGCAGCCACATAACCCAAGCGGGTAAATGTGGTAAAAAACTGCTTTATTATACCATTTCATAATAATCCCCATTTCTTCAGAATACGTTTTCTTTTCCAAGATATTTTTCTTCAAATTCTGCTACAGGCACAGGCCTTGAAAAATAAAATCCTTGTATATAATCCGGCTTTAATTCCTTTACACATTTAAAATCTTCCTCTGTTTCAACACCTTCATAACATACTTTTAAATTAAGGCTGTGTGCAAGCTCTGTAAACTGTTTAACCACCATATAATCATACTGGCTGGACTTTATCCCTCTTATAAATGCCTGGTCAATTTTAACAAGGTTAAACATCATTTCCTTTATATAACGTAAGTTAGAATAACCTGTGCCAAAATCGTCTATTGCAAGGTTTAAGCTTCTCCTATGGAATGATTCCAGTATATTCTGTATGGCATATCCTGATTCAAGCTCACCACTTTCTGTAATTTCAAATAAAACGTTACTGCTGCTAAACCCATATTTCTCAATATATGTATCAATATCACTTATAACATTGCTTTTCTTAAGCTGTACAAATGAAATATTTATATTTACCCTGAAGCCAGGGCATATTTCCTGCCATTTAAGGCACTGTTGCATAGCTTCTTCAATAACCCACCTGCCTACTGGTATTATAAGCCCGCTCTCTTCAAGCATCGGTATAAATATACCTGGTGAAACCATTCCAAACCTGTTATTCTTCCACCTTAAAAGCGCCTCTGCACCATATATGCAGGCTTTTTCCATATTTACAATAGGCTGGTAATAAAGCTCAAAACCTTCAAAATTATTTTCAACAGCTTTCCTTAATTCTTCCTGCATTTCAAGCTTCTGGACATAATCATTATAGTCATTCTGTTTATAACATACACTCATATTTTTACCACGGATTTTAGCAAGCCTTAATGCAAACTCTGCCCGCTCAATATAATTAAGCCCGAAATCGTCATCTTCTGTAAAATATACATAACCGCCTGATATTGTATAAAACAGCCTGTAGCCTTTTTCACTTATTCTTTCATCTACTGCTGCCCTTATTCTTTTATACATCTCCTTGGCAGGGTCATTAAGGACTGAACTTATCCCTTTACAGAAAACCATGATTTCATCACCGCTCATACGGTAAACTTCCGCCATATTTCCTACTGCTTTTGTAACACATTTTGCAAGTCCTTTTAACGTAGTATTCCCTACTTCTTTGCCATATCTCTCATTAATATCTTTAAAGTTATCTATACCTATAAGCAGCAGAAATCCTTTTGAAGCAAACCTGTCCATATTAAGGATATTCTGTCTCAGCCTTACTTCACGGTAAAGCCCTGTTATACTGTCAATCTTGTTCTTCCTGCCAAGTTCTGATATCCTTCCTACAAGGTAATGTGCCTCTCCCTGGCTGTTATATATAACCTGTCCGCGGCAGCTTATCCATACAGGGTTGCCATTTTTATTAAGCCATTTATATTCCAGGTCATGTTCACTAATTTTGCCTTCCTTAATCATTTCAAGGTTATTTGCAAGCATAGCCCTGTCCTCTGGATGGACAGCCTTATTTATTATCTCAGATGCATTATAAAAATCGGCACATGGTATATTAAATACTTCAACACTGCGTTCAGTAATATTATAATGGTCTTCTATAAAATCTAATATAAATAAATAATCGTCTGTACATTTTGAAAGTATCTTAAACACATTATTAAATTGTTCAAACTTGTTTAAACTTTCTCCCATAATGTATCCCCTTTCCTGTCAATAGGCACTGTTGCCCTTTTCAAACCTATATTTTTCCTTACACCTAATTATATAATAACGTAAGCCAAATGCCAACATAATTATTGATATTAATATACAAATTAAAAATAAAAATGCCATAACTGGAGAGTCACCACCAAAAACAGACTGTATAATATACGTAGTTGAATTAAATACCATATGGACTGCTATAGAGCAAAGTATACTTCCTGTTGCATAAACTACCATACCAAGTACCATTCCCAGAAGAAATGCATATATGCCTTGTACCAGGTTCATATGGTATATTCCAAAAAACATTGCCTGTATTGCATTGGCTGTCCAGAACGGGAAAGCAAGGTGCATCCTGTCAAATATTGCACCCCGGAATATTATTTCTTCTGATACAGGCCCTATTACAAGTACATAGGCAAATGTAAGCAGTCCGCCGCTGCTGTCAAAGTTAGACATAAGTTCATTATATTTGTTAAATGAAGAAGGAAATAAATTTATAACCATTGATAAAAATACTGTAAGCGTGACACATGCCCCAAACCCGGTAGCCGCCATCCCTGCTATATTGGCAGGTGTAAAAACTTTTTTATAATCCATGCCTTTTACCCGCCAGCTTGAACGCAGGTACAATATAAGACACCATATCATTGACAGGGAAGCACTAATTGCAGATATCCACATAAGGCTTGCCGTATCCATAAATGCCGTCTGTGTAACACTTTCAAGCACGGCTGCATATGATGCCCCGGAAAATACTTTAAAAAAAATACTGCCAAATATATAAATAAAAGATGCAAAAACCTGCATCAGTATAATACCCCCGAATATAAGAAGCACTTTAATAAAACAGCTGGTTCTTAACTTAGCCATATATACCCCCTTTTAACATTCAAGTCCGGACTTACCCTGTCAAACCTTAAGCCCGGACTATTAATTAACTTATAATATGTAATCATTTTCATATTTACACCAAATAAGCCTGAAGTAACTCCATACTTATTTCTTTCTTTGCAAAAACTCAGGTATTTTTATCCCTCCATCGTCCGCCTGCCTGTTATATGACGGATATACTGGTGTTGGTATTTTTACCATTCCAGGGTCTGTACCTGTATCCTGCTTCATCGCATCTGGCTGTACCTGCTCTCCCCTTGACATTCCAGATTTAGCTGTACCTGGCTTCATAAACGGGGTTTTCGGCTGCGCCTGCTGTTTATTTTCTGTTTCCAGCCCTGTAGCAATAACTGTTATCTGTACAAAATCTGTACTTGAATTATCACTTACACCAAAGATTATATTGCTGTTCTCCCCTGTAAGGTCTTCAACAAAAGAGGCTGCTTCGCTTGCTTCCTGGAGACCTACATCACTTCCTGAAATATTTACAATAACATGAGATGCACCTTCAATCGTTGTTTCAAGCAATGGGCTTGAAATAGCCTGCTTAACAGCGTCAAGGCATTTATTATCGCCGCTTCCCACACCAATTCCTATATGCGCTATTCCTTTATCTTTCATAACAGTACGTACATCAGCAAAGTCAAGGTTTATAAGCCCTGGCACATTAATAAGGTCTGTAATTCCCTGTACACCCTGTTGTAACACTTCATCTGCTTTCTTAAGGGCATCTGGCATTGAAGTACGTCTGTCAACTATCTCTAAAAGCTTATCATTAGGGATTACAATAAGGGTATCCACATTATTCTTAAGCTGTTCAATTCCTGAAAGGGCATTGTTCATACGGCTTCTTGCTTCAAACCGGAAAGGCTTTGTTACAATGCCTACAGTAAGTATGCCAAGCTCCTTGGATATTTCTGCAACAATAGGCGCTGCACCTGTTCCTGTGCCGCCTCCCATGCCACATGTCACAAATACCATATCAGACCCTTTGACTATCTCTGTAATCTCTTCCCTGTTCTCTTCTGCGGCTGCTTTGCCAACCTCTGGGTCTGCACCTGCACCAAGACCCTTTGTAAGTTTCTCCCCTACCTGGAGGCAGACAGGGGCTTTACAATTCAGAAGATGCTGTTTGTCTGTATTAATGCAGACAAATTCCACACCTTGTATCCCTTCCTCTATCATACGGTTGACAGCATTATTTCCACCACCGCCAACACCAATAACCAAAATTTTTGCGGCCAAATCTGCCTCGTTTGTTTTTATCTCTAACAACGTTGCTCCTCCTTCAATCATGCAATCTCATATTTCCCTAACATATATAATACTAATTCATTAGAAAATAATCAAGAGAATGTTTGTTTTTTTTAATCTTAGTTCTGTTTCAACACAATCTTGTCACCAGTTTTGTAATTTTCCATATCAATAGTACCACTAAGCTTCTTTTTCCCTGTTGTCCCAAGAACTTCTGACAGTGCTGCAAACTGGTCGTTATACAGCTTCTTTTCACCAAGATGTACCTGTACATTGCCAGAATACACTGTTATGTCGCCATCATTAATATGTATCCTTTTAACACTTGTTTTATAATGGCTTATAAGCTGTGATACATTCATAATTGCATCAAACAGTGTTTCATCCTCTACTTTGAACTTTTCGCCAATGGAGAAATCACCAAATTTAATGCCTGTAACTACAGGGACATCCTGCCTGCGTCTTGGAAGACTTTCTAGAACCCTGCCTTCTTTGTCAAAATACACATACTGTCCCATGTATTTAATACACCCGCTTACAGTCTTGTCATATACATACAATATAACTGTGTTGCGGTCTTCATAATATATATCTATATCTTCAACAAACGGAAGCTGGCCTGTTTTGAAAAATTTATCGTATAACCTTAGTATAAGACCATTATCCAGAAACTTCCATGTAAATACAGAAGCTTTTATTTCTTCCTCTGTATAAATCTTTGTTCCTTCTACTTTAATTGTATCTATATGGAATGCGAAATAAAGCACACATACCAGTAAAGATAATATAATAACTGTGGATAATACTTTTTTTAAACGCCGCATTACTAATCCTTCTGTAGTATTACTTCTGTTTTATCTGCCTTGAAACACCAAGCACAAGCCCCATTTCTGCCATCATTATCATTTCAGATGTACCGCCATAGCTTATAAACGGAAGCGGTATGCCTGTTGATGGTATGGAGTTGGTTACTACTGCAATATTTATTACAACCTGTATTGCAAGCTGCACCATTACCCCCACACAAAGCATTGTGCCAAATATATCAGGTGCATGGCAGGCTATCACCACTATACGCCAGAATAACATAAGAAATGCAATTATTACAAGTGCTGCACCAACTATGCCAAGTTCTTCACATATTACTGTGAATATCATGTCATTATATGCTTCCGGGATAAATCCAAGCTTCTGCATACTCTGCCCAAGCCCTTTCCCAAAAAGCCCCCCGGATGCAATGGCGTAAAGCCCCTGTTTTATCTGCTGTGCATCAGGATGTGTTTCAACGTTAAGCCATATCTGTATACGTTTCATCCTGAACGGGTCACCAAACATTATGTAAAGCACTACTGCCGCCACCAGAAGGAGGACACACACTATAAAGTACCCTTTCTTATTGCTTGCTATAAAGCACATGCCTACTGATATGCCCCCTACTATTATTGCAGAACTTAAATTTTCTTTTGCAATAAGCATAACCAGCGGCATCATATATGCCATAACACACAGAAAGCCCATAAAGCTGTCAAGCGCTTTCCTGTTTTTGTATACTGCATATGAAATAAACAATATAGCAGCTATCTTGCTTATTTCTGAAGGCTGGAACTGTAACGGGCCAATTTTAATCCACCTCTTTGCACCATTATATTCCTCGCCTATAAATAATACTGCAACCTGCAGTGCAAGTGCTGCCAGGTACACAATATGTGTAAGGGACAGTGAATACCTTTTGCCTGTTATTTTCTGTATAAATATCTGGTAATCAACTTTGGAAATAATAATCATAAGTACAAAGCCAATTCCAAGCCCCTGTAACTGCGACTTGACAAAACGGTATGGCTGGTTAAATATCGAAGCCCTGTAGTAACCAGCGCTATATATCATCAGTACACCAAATAATGCTATGCAGGCTGTCATAAAAAGCAGCATATAGTCATACTGTGTAAACGGTTTTACAAAACTCTTCTTCTGTCTGGCTGTACTGGGCATCCTGCTAATTCCCCCTTCCATATGGTATAGCATTTATTCCTGCCGTTTTGCAGGCAGTCTGTTCACATATTCCTTGAATTTCCTGCCCCTTTCTTCATAGTTTTTAAACATGCCCCAGCTTGCACAGGCAGGGGATAAAAGTACTGCCTCCCCCTCTTCTGCTTCGCTGCTGCTGATTTTTACAGCTTCTTCCAGGGAAGATGCTTTTATTATATTTTTAAACCCTGCTTCAAGGGCAGCAGCAGCAATTTTATCTGCTGTTGCTCCTATAAGCACAAGGCATTTTACCTTATCACCAAATGAAGCAATCCATTCATCATAAGATGCCTGTTTATCATACCCGCCGCCTATAACAACAGTTTTAGTTACCATAGCCTCTACTGCCTTTATAGCAGCGTCAGGGTTAGTCCCTTTTGAATCATTATAGTACTTTACCCCGTCTGCTTCACGTACAAATTCAATGCGGTGCTCTACTGCATTAAATTCTTTTATTGCTTTCCTTATGCAGTCCATTGGCACACCAGCATGTATTGCAAGGGCGGCAGCAGCCATAACATTTTCATAATTATGTTTTCCAAGAAGCTTCATGTCATGGATGGAACATATCTTAATACGCTCCCTGTCCCTGCCACAATATATTATATCCCCGTCTTCAAGCCATATCCCCTGTTCTAATATATGCCCGCTGCTGAACCAAAATACATCGGCATTGATGCTGCCTGCAATTTTTCTTAAATAACTGTCTTCATAATTAAGTACACATATACTGCCTGGTTTCTGGTTCTTAGCAATACATGCCTTTGTATTAACATAACATTCCATTGTATGATGCCTGTCTAAGTGGTCTGGCGTAATATTAAGTATTGCACTTGCCTCTGGCTTGAATGTATGGATTGTTTCTAACTGGAAACTGCTAATCTCTGCAACCACAACGGAATCTTCTGTCATATCTGCTGCATATTCTGTATATGGAAGCCCAATATTGCCAACAACATACACATCATCAAAGTATGTTTTCATTATCTCCCCAGCCAGTGCTGTTGTAGTAGTTTTGCCATTAGTACCTGTTATTGCAAATACTTTTCCTTTGCCACAGGCATATGCAAGCTCCACTTCCCCCCATACAGGCTTTCCTTTCTCTTCCAGTTTAAGGACAAGCGGTGAGTCCACTGGTACTCCAGGGCTTATAACTGCAATATCAATACTGTCTGTTATGTCCTCCCCTGGTTCTCCTGTTACCAGCTGGAAATCCAGTCCTTCCGGAAACCTGGAAAGAATTTCCTCCCTGGATAAACTGCTGTTGCCCTCAAGCACAATAACAGCAGCACCCGTCTTTAAAAGAAGTGTGGTTGCGGCAACACCGCTTTTACCTGTACCAACAACTAAAAATGTTTTGCCATTAAACTGCATATTATTCCTCATTCCTTTTTATTATGCTGCCAGCCTTTCTTTACCTGGTCTACAGATATAATGAAACCAGTGATATAAAGCACATTACAGCAGTAAAAATTGAAAATACTGTAACTACTTTTGTTTCTGACCAGCCACATTGTTCAAAATGGTGGTGGATTGGTGCCATTTTAAAGAACCTCCTGCCACCGCTTAATTTAAAGTAAACTACTTGTATTATTACAGACAGGACTTCTATAAGGTAAACTGCACCAGCAATTACAATAAATACTGGCAGTTTAAGCATAAGCGCAGCAGAAGATACAAAGCCGCCAAGTGCAAGTGAGCCTGTATCACCCATAAATACACTTGCAGGATAGACATTGTAAAGCAGAAAACCCATAAGTGAACCTGCTACAGAAGCAGTTACAGGTGTAATACCACTTTTCATGCCAGAAGCCACTACTGTAAAAAATATTGCTACAAGCAATGTAACGCTTGACGCCAGCCCATCCAGCCCGTCTGTAAAATTTGTGCCATTTACTGTGCCCAGCATTACAAAGTAAACAAATACAATAAACACTGGCAAGGGCATTGTTACATAGAAGCCATCTTCAATACCCCCTGTAAATGGAATAAGAAATTCAGGCTTGTAACCAAGCCTTACAAGATAGTAATAAACAAAAATCCCTGCAACAACTGCCTGTAACACAATTTTCTGTAATGGTGTAAGGCCAAGCGAACGTTTCATTACCACTTTAATATAATCATCCAGGAAACCTATCATCCCAAAACCGGTTGTTGCAAAAAGGACTGGAAGTATCTCACTGTTCCCCTTAATATACATAATTGATGTAACTGCTGTACAAGCAAGTATAATAAGCCCGCCCATTGTCGGCGTCCCTGCTTTCTTCAGGTGCGCACGCGGGCCGTCATCCCTGACGTACTGTCCAAACTTCATTTTTTTCAGAAAAGGTATTATTATGGGACACAACACTACACTTATGGCAAATGCCATAAGTACGGGTATCACCGTACTCATGTAATCCATAACCAGCCTCCGTCTGTTGTCTGTAAAGAACAGTATAACTACAATTCTCTAATTGTAATCCAACCTCCCGTATAAATCAACCATATATTTTAATAAATTACCACCATAAAAACCCTAAAACTGCCAAAATCCCATACAAACCCCACAATTACAGCACAACTGCCATCTCTGCTACTTCAGGAGCGCCACATCCTCTGCCTTCCTCTCAACCCCCAGATAAGGCAGTGCATCATCCAGAAGCTTTGAAATAACTGGCGCTGCTATCTGCCCGCCATAATATATCCCCTCTGGCTCATCTATCAGTACAAGGGCAAGCACAACAGGGTTTTCTGCTGGTGCAAAGCCAAGGCATGATGCAATATATTTATTGCTGCTTCTTGGAAGCTTTTCTGATGTACCTGTCTTGCCTCCTACCTTATAGCCATCAACAGATGCTTTGCTCCCGCCTCCTTCTGAAACCACTGTTTCCAGTATAGCTTTCATTTTATCAGACGTTTCTTTTGATATTGCCCCCTCTGTGCCATTATACTGGAATTTCCTTACAACACTTTTATCACTGCTTTCCACACTTACACCAAAATGTGGAACAACCAGTGTGCCTCCGTTTATTACAGCACTTACTGTTGAAAGCAGCCTTACTGGTGTAAGCTGGAATGACTGCCCGAACGACATAGTTGCCAGTTCCACAGCCCCAACATTTTCTTTCTTATGCATTATAGTAGCAGCCTCACCTGGCACATCTATGCCAGTCTTTTTTAGTATACCCAGTTTATCCAGGTATTCAAACATGCCATCTGTACCAAGCCTTGCACCTACTTCCATAAAAACAGGATTGCATGAATTCTGCACGCCCTGCACAAATGTCTCACTGCCATGTCCGGCAACCTTATGGCATCTTATCCTCCTGTCCTCAACTACTTTATACCCTGGACAGCTGAATGTATCAGTTTCCTTTACCACCCCTGCTTCAAGCGCTGATGTTGCAGTAAATACTTTAAACGTTGAACCTGGTTCATAAGTATCACTTACACACCCGTTACGCCACATTTTATTAAGTTCTTCATTAAGCTTTTCCTGTGTCATACCAGAAGAACCTTCAATTTCATATGGATTATTCAAATCAAACTCTGGCATATTTACCATAGCATATATTTCGCCATTCTGCGGGTTTAACATTATTATGCGTACACTCTTTGCCTTTTTCGCCTCCAGTACATCCTCCGCCGCCTGTGCGGCAAATTTTTGTATATTTATATCAATGCTTGTGTAGAAACTATTACCTGCTACTGGCTCTATCCTGTCTTCTGCCTTGCCTTCAATTTCAATTCCCCTGGCATTAGTCATTGTAAGGATACTGCCATCCTCCCCCTGCAAATATGAATCATAGCTTACCTCAAGCCCGATAATCCCCTGGTTATCTGCACCTGTAAAACCTATAACCCTTGACGCAAGGTTTCCATATGGATAATACCTTTTATAATCTTCATCCACCATTACCCCGTCAAGTGCCATATCCCTGATTTTATCAGATGTCTTTTTATCAACATTCGACTTTATTCTTTCAATAGAACTTACTTTCTCTACTCTTTTACGCACCTTTTCCTCTTCAATACCAAGTGTCTTTGACAGGACAGATATAACTTTTTCAGGGTCAGTAATCTGGTTGTGTATTACTGATATTGTTGATACTGGTTTATTGCCAGCAAGTACAACCCCGTTCCTGTCATAAATTATGCCTCTTTCAGCTTTAATGCTTCTCTCCCTCTGCTGTACATCCTTTGCCCTTGCGCCATAATAATCTGCTTTGCCAAGCATTAAATAAGCAAGTCTGCATAATAACGCAGCTGTTAATATGCAGACCATAACATAAGCAAATATAAGCCTTTGTCTTTGCGCTGTTTTACAATTCTTCATAACTTCACTTGCCATATAAAATTTATTAATACAGCTTATTAACATTTATGAAAAATATTCCTGCCAGTGCCTGCCCTGTCATTCCTGCCCCACAACGCCATAATCCTTATTTGAAAATCCTCCTTTTGGGGCATCAAGGAACCTGCCATCCTTAGTTGAAGGCAGCTTGATTTTTGAAGCTTTTTTCTTTCTCTGTTTTGAAGTGCTTTTATCAGGGTAAACCCCAAGGAAAGGAAGCACATCTTCCATTACATCACTGGCAAGTCCTGAAGCATAAAAACTGCTGTGTTCCTGTTCTTCAACATAAGGTTCATCTATAATTACATAAATTACAACTTCCGGCTTGTCCGCTGGTGTGCAGCCAATAAATGAAACAAGGTAATTCCCTCTCCCCCTTGGCTGCTTCTCAGCAGTACCAGTCTTGCCTCCTACATCATATCCCTTAACCCTGGCAGGGCTTGCAGTACCATCTTCATCAGAAACCGTCTTATACAGGTATTCCCTTATAGACTTGCTTGTTTCCTCTGTTATAACACGCCTTACAAGAGTATTGTCATTAGAAGAAACAACTGCGCCTGCCTCTGTAGTAATCTCCTTTACTACATGTGGCTGGTAATATGTACCACCATTTATAACTGCTGAAAATGCGGCAGCCATCTGCACCATTGTAACAGTCTGGCTCTGCCCGAAACTTGATGTTGCAAGCTGTACCGGGCCCATTGTATTTTCAGTAAATACTGCACCAGAAGCTTCACCAGGCAGGTCTATTCCAGTCTTCTTGCCAAGCCCAAAATTATTTATATAATCCAGGAAGCTTGTTTTGCCCAGGCTCTTGCCAAGGCTCATAAGCACATCATTACATGACCATTTAAGCGCCTGGCAGATAGTAGTATATCCGTGCCCGCCTCTTCCATGTGCAACACATTTAATATACCTGTCTGCCACCTGCTGCCCGCCATCACATTTATAATACCTTCCAGATGAAGTAACACCTTCATCCATTGCCGCTGCTACGGTAAGCGGCTTTAATACAGAGCCTGGCTCATATGAATCACTTATACAGTAATTTCTCCAAAGTGCATTAAGCTTTTCAAGTTTTTTCTCTTCATCCATTCTTTCAAGCTTTCTTTCAGAATAGAAGTCTGACAAATCCCTTGGGTTATTTAAGTCGTAAAAAGGATATGATGCCATAGCATATATTTCCCCATTATTAGGGTTCATTATAATACAGCCAATATTGTCAGAACCAGTTTCTTTCTCAAACTTTTCCATATGCTGTTCAAGTATGCCCTGTACATTAACATCTATTGTAGACACAACCGTATTGCCATTAACAGCCGGTTTAACAGTCTGGACAAGGTTAAGCCCTGAATCAAAATAGCCATACCTTCTTCCATAAGAACCATCTAACGAAGAATTATACTGCTTTTCTATGCCCCATGCACCTTCCTCATTAGAAGTACAGAAACCTATCACATCACATGCAACTGTTGAATATGGATAATTCCTTACATATTCCTCTTCAAACCATACCCCTTTTATTTTTTTAGGATTTTTCTCCTGTAGTTTCTCAAACTTTTCAACACTTTTTGCATCAAGATGTTTGAATTTCTTCATTACATAATATTGTGATGAAGGGTTTTTCTTAAGAATTTTCTTAATCCTTCCCTGTGGTATTCCGAAAGCCTCATACAATGCATCCATTGTAGGTTCAGGAAATTCTTCATCAGACAGTATAAGTTTAGGGTCTATTATAAGGTTATA
The DNA here is from genome assembly GCA_910588655.1 of uncultured Lachnospiraceae bacterium. Taxonomy (GTDB): domain Bacteria; phylum Bacillota; class Clostridia; order Lachnospirales; family Lachnospiraceae; genus Butyribacter. The sequence continues at coordinate 22,662 of CAJUPJ010000020.1, forward strand.
AACCTTTATGCTTGTAGCAAGCTTATTTCCATTCCTGTCTGTAATATCCCCCCTTTTATACTGTACCACATTACTTATATAACTCTGCTGTGCAAGTACCTTTTTCTCATATGCATCACCTTTATTCTTTCCAAGGCAGACAATCCGTACAAACAGCACTATAAATGCCAGTAATACCATGCCAAAAATTAATAAAAGCCTTGCATACATAAACTTTCTGGCTAAACGTACTTTTCCTCTTGTATCTGATGCTCTTCTCGCCATAAAAATCCCCCATGCCGCTTAAAGCTGCACAAATAGAGATGAAAAAACCTGTTTACACTCCAAATTGCCTTATCAGTCCTCTGTGCCAGGCACATCCCCATACTGTTTTACCATATCGCTCTTTTTATTCTTATATTTATATACCTTATTGCCATCAGCCATAACCATATGGAGTTTTTTGGTTGCACGCTTATATATTTCAGCAAGGTCAACACTTGCAAGAATTTCATTGTATTTTATATTATTTTTCTCCTGCTGTTCTTCAATCTCTGTCTGCATTGACACGATTTCTTTTTTCATACTGTGCACCTGGTTCTGTGTATGTATATATGCAAATGCAGCAAACATTACAACACCCAGCACACAAACCATAAATGCAAAAGATGCCCCGTCAATCCCAGCCATTTTTGCCGGCTGTCTTTCCGGACGCCTATGAGGCCTTTGTCCTGGTAATTCTCTTTCCTTTCTCTTTGGAACAGCGTTTAATTGTCTTACGGTATTTCCATCAATGCCATTATAATAACTTCTTGGATTCCTGGCACTGGTATTCTGCCTGTATTGCCTCCCGCCTCGCCGGTTTGATATATCAGCCATATAAACTCCTCCTCTAATTATGTCTGAACACTCTTAATTTTGCGCTTCTGGAACGAGGGTTCTGTTCCATCTCCTGTTCACCTGGAATTAACGGCTTTTTACTAACCACCTTGCCTTTCGGGATATTTCCACATACACACACTGGAAAATCCGGTGGGCATATGCATGGATTTTCTGCTTTGCGGAAAGCCTGTTTTACAATTCTGTCTTCAAGCGAATGGAATGTAATTATACAAATTCTTCCGCCAGGCTTTAAAATATCAATCATATCATTAATGCTTCCTGAAAGCACATCCAGTTCATGATTAACCTCTATCCTGATTGCCTGGAAAGTTCTTTTAGCAGGGTTCCCTCCCCGCTTTTTAAACTTCATTGGTACAGACTGGCCTGCAATCTCTGCCAGCCTTCCTGTTGTAAGGATTGGCTTTCTGGCACGTTCTGCCACTATATGTTTTGCAATATTCTTTGCAAACTTATCTTCGCCATAATCCCTTATTATATGAAACAGCCTGCTCTCAGGGTAAGTATTTACAACATCTGCGGCAGTTAATTCCTGCCTGTTATCCATACGCATATCAAGCGGTGCATCCATGCGGTATGAAAAACCCCTCTCTGCTGTGTCAAGCTGGTATGATGACACCCCTAAGTCAAGAAGTATGCCATCCACCTTTTCAATACCATTCCCTTTAAGGGCTTGTACCATATCAGAATAATTCTCCCTGATAATTGTTACTTTACTGCCAAATACATGCAGCCTCTCTGTTCCTGCCTTTACAGCATCTGCATCCTGGTCTATACCAATATAACGGCCGTTGCTTCCAAGCCTTTCACATATCTTAAAGCCATGCCCTGCGCCGCCCATTGTACCATCTGCATAAATCCCATCTTGTTTTATTGCAAGCCCTTCTAAAACTTCTTCAAGTAATACAGGCTTATGTACAAATTCCATAGCGGCCTCCTGGTTAATGCTGTATACAGCAGTCTCTCAGTATTGTTTTCTTAATATTTTTTATTTATATCAGAATATCAAGTTATATCGGAATGTCAAGCTCATCCATTATCTGGCAAAGAGAAGCCTCGTCTTCTTCATCTTCTGCCTCAAGCCTTGCCTTGTCCCATACCTCAATGCGGTTCATCATGCCTATAAAAACTACATCCTTGCTAAGGCCTGCCTTGCCCCGCAATACAGATGGTATAAGTATCCTTCCCTGCCTGTCAGGTGTAACTTCCATAGCTTTGGAAAGGAACTGGCGCTGAAGCTTTCTCGTCTTCTGGTTTGACGGAAGACACTGCAGCTTGTCCACAAAACTCTGCCATTCCTGTAATGGATAAAGGAAAAGACATCCATCAAGCCCAAGTGTAATAACAAACGTACTGCCTAAACTTTCACGGTACTTTGCCGGAATAATGGTTCTGCCTTTTACGTCAATGGTATGTTCATACTGTCCCATAAACATGGCATGCACCCCCACTTCCTTCCACCTGGTGTGGCTTTTCCCCCACTTTTATCCACTTATATAATATAACTTTCAAGTGAATTTAGCAAGTATTTTTTACTAAACATGCCATATTTTTGATATAATTATGAAAATAAATGGGAATTACATAATATTTATACAATATTTCCCAAATATGGATTTTATATATTTACATATATAAAAACAGAAATCCCTTAAATTATATATTATACCAGAATTGTAATCTGGCAATAACAGGTTTTGTATGTCACTTTTTATTGGATATTCCGGCTCTGGCATAAAACCCATCCCTTCATTGTTACAACAACAAAAAATAACTATAATTTATAAAACAATGCACCTTACTATAAAATAAATACTTTTTTCAATAATATACTTATGGTATGATTAGTATAAAAAGGAGGTATCTTAAATGCAGGATATAACACCAATACCAATAGGCGTAGAATTTTACAAACGTATGATAAGTGATGGATATTACTATATAGATAAAACACTTTTAATACGTGATTTATTATCACACAAAAGCGCTGTTACATTATTTACCCGCCCAAGACGTTTCGGAAAAACTTTAGCCCAGAGCATGTTAAAAACTTTTTTTGAAAAGGAAATCCTGCCTGATGGAACATTTGCAGATAACTCCATATATTTCAAAGATAAAAAAATTATGAAATCGGGAGAAGAATACACAAAACATATGGGACAATACCCAGTAATATTCCTGTCGCTTAAATCAGCAAAACAACCAACATATGAAATGGCATATTTAAGCCTTGTTGATGAAATTTTTTATGAATTTGACAGGCACAGGTATATACTGGACAGTGATAATGTTTCAGAAGAGCTGAAAGAAAAATATATTTCCGTATTAAAAGGCAAAGCAGACAGTGTTACAATTTCCAAATCTATTGTATTATTATCAAAATGCCTTGAAAAATACCACAACCAGAAAACGATTATACTTATTGATGAATATGATGTACCACTTGAAAATGCTTATTTTAATGGATTTTATGACCAGATGGTTTCATTTATACGCTCAATTTTTGAGTCAGCATTAAAAACAAATAACAGTCTTGCATTTGCTGTAATCACAGGCTGCCTGCGCATCAGTAAGGAAAGTATATTGACAGGACTAAATAACCTTAACGTTGTATCTGTACTTGATGAAAACTATTCAGAATATTTTGGTTTTACACAAGATGAAGTTGATACTCTTCTTGAAGCTTATGGCATACCCCAGAAAAAGAACGAAGTAAAAACATGGTATAATGGATATCTTTTTGGCACTACAGAAGTTTATAACCCTTGGAGTGTAATAAATTATGTAAAAGATATTGTATGGAAAAATACAGAATTTCCAAAACCATACTGGTCCAATACATCATCCAACAGCATTGTATATGAACTAATTAAAAATGCAGATGATGCTGTAAAACAGGAACTTGAAGAACTTATTTCAGGAAGTACAATAGAAAAACCCATACATGAAGATATTACCTATGCGGATATATACAAATCACAAGATAATTTATGGAACTTTCTCTTCTTTACAGGTTATCTCAAAGCTAGTGGGAAAAAATTTATTGAACAGCAAATATATTTGTCAATGACAATACCAAATGAAGAAATTATATATATATACAAAAATACAATAAGAGAATGGTCCTTACAATATTTAGAAAAACAGGATTTATCAGGATTAGTACAAGCCTTTGAAAATGGTGACTGTGAAACTGCTTCTGGCATTATTACAGAACAACTTCTGGACACAATAAGTTTCTATGATTATAAAGAAGATTATTACCATGGTTTTATTGCAGAACTTCTTAAACATGGCGGGAAATACCTTATAAAATCTAACAGGGAAAGTGGTCTTGGAAGATATGACCTGGTTCTTAAAACAAAAAATATACACAATGGCAGGGCAATAATACTTGAATTAAAAGTAGCAGATAAAATGGACAATCTGGAAAAAGGCTGCCTGGATGCACTGGAACAGATAGAAAACCTCCATTATGACAATGATATTAAAAAAGAAGGTTATACAGATATAATTAAATACGGGCTTTGTTTTTATAAAAAAGAATGTCTGGTAATGAAATGAGAAAGGAAGTGTTAATATGGCTTTACTTCAGCAAAAACTTTATTCTGAAACTGATTATTACAATATGCCTGAAGACACCAGGGCAGAACTAATTGAAGGGCAGATTTATTACCATGCAGCACCAGGCAGGATACACCAGGAAATATTATCTGAATTACACATTGCTATAGGACAATATATAAAATCAAAAAAAGGGCTATGTAAAGTTTATCCTGCACCGTTTGCTGTTAAACTTTTTAATGATAAAAGTACAATAGTTGAGCCAGATATAAGTGTTATATGTGACAAAAACAAACTTACAGACCGTGGCTGTACAGGTGCACCAGACTGGGTTATTGAAATTACCTCACCTGGAAACCCAGGATATGACTATATCCGGAAACTCAATCTTTATGCAGATGCAGAAGTACGTGAATACTGGATTGTTAATCCTTTAGAACAAACAATATTTGTGTACCACTTAGAAAAGGACAAATTCAAAGCAACTGCTTATACTTTCCAGGACACCATAAAAGTTAATATATATGATGATTTATATATTAATTTTGCTGATATAACTGGCTAGCAGAATAATTTAGCTCTCCCTTTAAAGTTATATTATTATTCTGTATCTTACTATAAAGTTATGGTGACAGGTTCTACGTACCAGATGCCAGCAATAATTCCGTTACATGTTTTCCTGTACGGAATATTCTGGCTCTGTCACGCAAAACCGTCCGTCCGCCAATCTGCCAACCCACACACCCACAAGATAACTGCAATTCCCACCCTTTCAATGTTTCAAAAGATGTAATTTATCCGCCACTACTGAAAGCCTTCTGCCCATAGGGAACTCATAAAGTTCCTGCCTGTTTAACCCCTGCAGTTTAATTACAAGCATAAAATATACAAGCACTGCTGCCGCTACGGCTGGCAGTATTGCAATATATATTTTATGTGTCAGCATAAAGAGCAGGTAATATACTGCAAATGTTACAATCCCCATTACAAATGAAGATATAAGCGGCACACAGAAAGTCCTTGTAACTTCCTGTTTATACCCCAGGTACTTTTTCAATGACTTGCCGTTTAATATACACACAAGCACAGGATATGTCACATTGCCTGCTACAAGTGCAAACACACCCATATCTGTCCATAAAAGAAGCCCTGTTATTATTCCTATATGGATTACAAGCGATATAAGCGAATGTATAACTGGCAGCCCCATTTTATCTATGCTCTGCAATACACCATTTGTAACTGTAGAAAGTGCATAAAATATTATGCAGACTGAACCTGTTATAAGCATAAGCCCGCCTGTCTTATAGTCGGAAGATGGGAATAAAAGCCTGATTACAGGCTCTGCAAGTACCGAAAGCCCCATTGCAGACGGAAATGCTATAATCATATTAAACTTGACTGCCATTGATACTTTACCTTTTACACTGTCAATTTCACCAGATGCAAATGATGTAACAAGGCTTGGTATCATTGATGAAGCTATTGCTGTAGATACTGCTACAGGCACATTGACAAGCAGCCTGTACTTTGTACTGTATATACCCTGCATTGTGCTTACTACCTTGTCTGAAACACCTTTCATTCCCATAACCCCGTTAAAAAGGGTTACATCCACAATACCGCTTAACTGGTAAACTGTCTGGCTTAATATAATAGGTATAACTGTAATTGCAATTATCCTGAACGACTGCGTTGCAGAAATAGTCCTTGCTGTCTTGTCGCGGCTTTCCTGCTTTTTCATAACAGGCCTGTACTCCATATATATAAATACCAGTATTAAAAGCGCAATAAGTGCACCTGCACATGTGCCAAGCGTACCGCCTGCTGCCCCCCATGCTGGCAGCTTGTCAGAAGCACTGTGTGCACGCATAAAAAAATATGCGGCGGTTACACTTACAAATGCATTGGCAACCTGTTCAAATATCTGCGAAACTGCTGTTGGAAGCATTGTTTTCCTGCCCTGGAAAAGCCCCCTTAATGTTCCCATTATAGCTACTATGAATATAGTTGGTGCAAGTATTTTTAATGGTATTGAAACACCATTGTATTTAGAGAAAAACTGGCGTTCAAGCCAGTCCGCGCCAAAATATACAAAAAGTGCCGCACTGCCGCCTGTTATTACAGATACAAGCATTGAATACCTGAAAATCTTATAAGCATTTTTAAACCTTTTCTGTGCACATCTGGCAGACACCATTTTAGATACTGCCATAGGCATACCATAAGAAGATATTATAAGAAGAATATTATAAATCTCATATGCTGCTGAATATATGCCATTGCCCTCATCTCCAATTATATTTGCCATAGGAATACGGTAAATCATGCCGATTACCCTTACCATTATAGAAGCTATGGCAAGAATACTGCCTTGCTTAAGGAACCCGCCTGTGGTACTTTCCTTTGAAGAACCCATCCCGCTGTCCTCCTTCTAATCCCTTGTTATCCCAAGTGCATTTAATATTTCCTCCTGCCTGCACTCCATTGCTTCCCTGTCACTGTCTGTCATATGGTCATATCCCATAAGGTGAAGCATACTGTGTGCTGTAAGGAAACATACTTCCCTTTTTAATGAATGTCCATACTGCTTTGCCTGTGTGGCAGCACGTTCAAGTGATATAACAATATCACCAAGAAGCAGTTCACCGCTTTCCGGGTTAAAATATGATGCCAGTGCCACATCATCTTCAAGCATTGAAAAATCTGCTGGAGGGCTGTATTCTGCCATTGGAAATGAAAGGACATCTGTAGGAACGTCAAGCCCCCTGAAATCCCTGTTTAACACACGTATCCCGTCATCATCAGCCAATGTAATGTTTACCTCACACTCATATGGGCAGTTCTCTAATTCCAAAGATTTTAACACAACTTTTTTTAATATTTTCCCATAATCAAAATCAAGCTCATAATCTGTTTCCTTCTCCATTAGTATTGTCATTACACAACCAAGCCTTTCCTTTATAAATAATGTTCTTCTCTGGTTTCTTCCTTAAAAGCATTATTAATATAAAAATCCATAAGCTTTTCTATATTTTCTTTGTCAATTCCTGAATTATCAAGGCTTCCCTTTGCCAGCCTTGAATTAAATACACTTTTTACAAGCTTTTCATCTGGTATCTGTTCCCTTTTGCCTGTCCTGTCAAAATACTCATCCGTTGAAATAATGCTGTCACTAAGCATTACAACTGCTGCTTCTGGTGAACCTGGCTTTTCTGGCACTTCCCCATGCTGTTTTATTATATCTTCCAGTTGTATAGGAAAAGCAAACTCCTTTGCTATCTGGCTGCATGCTTCTTTATAATCTTCATTCCCATAAATCCTGCCTGCTTCGTGGTAAAAGCCGCCTGCCCTGGCAAGGTTCTTGCCATATCCTGCAAATTCCGCTGCCATTCCTGAAAGGTTGCCTGTCCTTAAGGAATGTACATATAAAGACTCCGAATAATTTTTAATCTTCTGCATAAGTTCGTGGTCTGTACTTGCAAGTTCCAGTATAGCTTTCTCATCCATATCACTGTTCTTATATTCATTCTGGCTTCTTATACTTTTCCTTTTAACACGGTATGTAATCCATGAAGTAATTAAAAGGACTATATCCCCCGCAATACATTTAATTAAAAAATCCCTGTTATCCCACGTTTCTTTAAAACTGCCATTAAAGACTATAGCAATAACAAGTGTTAATGAAATAAAAATAACTGCTGCATATATAAAAAGCCTTTGTTTCTTAATTTCTGATACAACAAGTGCAAGCAGTATGCCAAGTACCGCATAAAATATTATAATTCTTGTACCTGCTGTGGCTTCTGGTGAAATTATTAAATACTGTAACATAAGCAGCAGATGGCATGACACTGCATGTCCCATGCCTTCCCTGGCTGCTATAACTGCTACTGCTGCCATCCATACAGTCCCAATATCTGCAATAGCTGTAAATGCTACAAGCAGGTTTGACACTGCAAAACTGGCAAGAAAGACCTGCTGTGATAATATGGATTTTACCATCCGGCTGCCCCTCATGCCATAATAATACACAAATACCATTATGCCTGTTATTGAAACTGCAATATTTTTTAATATATCAATAAAACCCACACCATATAAACAACTTCCAATAATTGTACCAGCAATTACTTCCGCATAAATACAAATCCTGAATTCCGTATTTTTTCTGCGGCTTATCTTCTTTCCCATATAAGTACCACTTACCTGTTCCTTCTTTTCCTCTGCCTGTTTTCTGTTTCCCTGGCGTCCTTTGCCTCTTTTCTCCTCTGCTGCCTTTTCTCATAATCATCATAAGCTGTTACAATCTGCTGTACAAGCGGATGGCGTACAACGTCCTTGTTAGTAAGGCGTGAAACACCAATGTCCTCTACTTTGCCCAGGACTGCAAGCGCATGTTCAAGCCCTGATGTGGCATCAGCAGGCAAATCTTTCTGTGTAAGGTCGCCTGTAACAATTACTTTTGAGCCAAAACCAATCCTTGTAAGGAACATTTTCATCTGTGCAGGTGTTGTATTCTGTGCCTCATCAAGAATTATAAATGAATTGTCAAGTGTGCGCCCCCTCATATATGCAAGTGGTGCAACTTCTATAAGCCCTTTCTCCACATTACGCAGGTAGCTGTCAGCCCCCATAATCTGGTAAAGTGCATCATAGAGAGGTCTTAAATAAGGGTCAACCTTGCTCTGCAGGTCACCCGGCAGGAAACCAAGCTTCTCCCCGGCTTCTATTGCCGGCCTTGTAAGAATAATCCTGCCAACATCATCACGCCTGAATGCTTCTATTGCCATAGCCATTGCAAGATAAGTCTTGCCTGTTCCAGCAGGGCCTACACCGAATACTATCATTTTCTTACGTATTAAATCAATATATTCCTTCTGTCCTGCCGTCTTAGGTTTTACAGGCTTTCCCTGTACCGTACGGCATACAATATCTGAATCAATTTCTACAAGCTCACCCTCCCGGTTTTCTACCGCAAGTGAAAGTATATAATTTACATTCTGTTCTGTAATAACATTGCCACGCTTTGAAAGCTCCATAAGCTGCATAAGTATGCTTTCAGCCTGCTTTACCCCGGCTTCCCCGCCAACAAGTTTAACAGCCCCGTTTCTTGCAACCATTGTTACATTTAAAGACTTCTCGATTTTCTTAATATTTATATCAAAACTTCCAAATATATTCCTCTCATGCTCAACTGGTATCTCTATTACTGTTTCCATTATTGCCATATACTTCATCCCCTTCGTCCAGTTATTCTATGCACGTTTCTTTCCTAATGTCCTGTATACAGCTTGTTCCTTCTGTACTTTCACATCAGAATGTGCAATATAGCGCCCTCCTGCCTTTTCTACAAAAAGCCTGGCATCTATAATCTTATATCCGCTTTGTTCCTGCTCTTCAAGATAATACTTGAACCTTTCATTTAAAAACTCCTTTGCCTCATCATCTGTATAATTTGCCTCAGTATTTTTTACCTCTGCAAAACACTGCCGCCAGAAATATACAGGAAACCTTTGTGATAAGTCTTTAAATATTTGTCCGCCTTCACGAATTATATCACATTTCTTGTAAGTTTCCAAATTATTTAATGGATTATAGAAAAAAACATTTGTACCAGACACAATAATATTATATAAATATTTTTTCCTGCCTGTATACTCTTTCTTAGAATATCTCTCTAACAGCTCATCTTCATATTTTTTAACACTTTCTACAACAACTTTCCCCTCTGCCCTTACGCGCCTTTTTCTGACCAGTTCGTCACCGTCCCCTGTAATCTTGTCAACTCCTGAAATAAGCACTTTATTTTTTTTAACTTTGTCTCCTGCCCTTACATTGGCTGTGCCCCTGCTTGTAACAATCGAGATAACCGTACCTGCATCTTCCGCCACAAGGCTTGCAGGTGTCTCTTCTTCTTTATTTTCCTGTACAAGCTGTGCCTCTTTTAATTTTATTAATATCCTGCTTCCCCTTAATTCTACAGAAACCCAGCTTATATCATCAAAACTATGCCTTAGTTCCTCCCTTATTGTGCTGCACTCAACGTCCTTTACTGCCATGCCGCCATATACATTATGGCTGTCCAGGTATTTTAACAGGCTCTCCCTTGTGTGCACTGACTGGCCTTCTATTGAAATCCCCCATATACGGCTTGAAAGGAACATAAGAAGGAATATAAAAACAGCAACACCCACAAAAAAACTAAGGCGGCGGCGCATCATTTCAATAACAAACGGGAAGCCTGACCTTTCTTTGACAACAGCCCACACCTTGCATTTCCTGGCAATAGGGCGCAGTTTATAGAAATCTTTAAGGAAAATCCTGCAATAAAGCATATCCTCACTGTCGTCGTACCTTATAAGCCATAATTCAATACCATGGTTGCGGCAGAGATTTACAAACCGCCTGCTTCCATACCCTGTAACGCGTATTAACAGATACCCTTTAAACCATCCTGCCACCTTATGTACCATATAAAGCCCCTCCACCTAGTGATACTCTATTGATTTTATATTGCCTGTAACACACATCCCGTCCTCCCTGAAATATGCAATAACCAGTTTTTCGCCAATAATATGTATTCTGCATATCTTTGTCTGTATCCTTACAATACAGTCCGTATATTCAATAATGCTCCTGTAATTTTCAACACAAAACCTGTGCGTGCCATATCCTGTGAGGACTGGGGCTTTTGCAATAATATCCTCTGTCATATTTAACTTTCTTGAAATCCGCTCTGCTATAACCGGCTCGCCCATTGATGGCTTTACCGCAGGTTTTTTGCTATGTTTATGTACAGATGGCTTATTCCTGTCCCTTTTAAGCATCTGTTACCTCCTGGCAATATAAAGACTTCATATTAGTTTATGCATAAATACAGGCGTCTGCCACAGATGTTCTGGAAATTTTTATACCTGCATTTTACGGTAACACTGTTTCCATCCCTTCCATGCTGGTATATATTTATTTTCTTGCCATCTTTAAAAATTATGGTATAATTACGTGTAAAGATTTTAACCTTTGCAACAGCCATCCTATTATATTATAGAAAGGAATATGATAATTATGCATGAAAAGTATAACAAAGAAATATTAAACTTAATCAGAAGCATGCAAAATATAGATTATATAAGCCCTGAAGACATTCCTGGAATTGACTTGTATATGGACCAGGTTACAACTTTTATGGATGAGCATTTGAAATCCTCAAAGCGTTTTGATGATGATAAAATCCTTACCAAAACCATGATTAACAACTACACAAAAAACAACCTTCTTCCCCCTCCTGATAAGAAAAAATACACAAAAGAACATATGCTTCTTCTTATATTTATATACTATTTTAAAAATTTCCTTGCTATAAATGATATTAAAAGTGTGCTTGACCCTGTAACAAAAAAATTTTTTAAATCAGAAGACGGACGTAATTTAGACAGCCTGTATAAAGAAATAGTAGAACTCGCACAAGAAAATATGGATTCCCAGTTACGTGATATTATACGTAAATTAAAGAAATCAAATGAAATATATGCAGATATAAAAGACCCGGAAGAACAGAAGGTTTTATCAAAGTTTGCATTTATATGCATGTTAAGTTTTGATGTATGGGTTAAAAAGAATATTATTGAAAATATAATTGATGACACATTTGGGAAGAAAAAAACCTGACAGTAACTGCTGATATGGCAGTTCCATGCACTACAATTAATTGTGTACAAAGAACTGCCATATTACAGCCACACAGGTGGAAATCCTTTATAATTACTCCTTTACCATATCAAGTTCTGCCAGGTTAACCCCAAGGCTTGAAAGTGTTACCTTTAATTCTAAATATCTTTTATACATGGATTTATAGGTATCTGGTGCAACCTCTTTAATAGCCAGCATCCAGTCCTGGAGTCTTGAAAATTCTGTAACATAATCTTTTATTATATCTGCTGCACTTGGCATAATACCACCTCCTGGCTTTTAATTGTAAAATATGTTAACTATATTATTTACAGCATACCATAATACAGGTACAAAGTCCAGCCATAATTCATGCCAGAACACCAACACCAGATAATTTATTATAAATTAAACATTCTTAAGATACCCATACAATTTCTCTACAGAAGTATTTATTACAAGTTCTTCTGGAAATTCTGCCTTTGCAATTACATTTCTGGCACGTCCAAAGTTTCCTGCTTCCTCTTCAACATGTGCATCACTGCCAATTACTACAGGCTGCCCGTATTTCTTGCAGAACTTTAACATTTCAAGGTCATTTGCCTCTGTATTTTTACGGAAACCTTCCGGGTCAAGTGAAGCATTATTAACTTCAAGAAGTACATGGTTTTCCTTTGCTGCAAGTACAAGCTTCTCCATATCTACAGGAAACCTTCCATCATCAGGATGTCCTATAATATTCACATATGGATTTTCCATTGCCTTTATATAAGCATTTAAGTTCTGTTCTGCTGTTGCTTCTTTATAACATGGAGAATGTATGCTTGCAATACATATATCAAGTTTTTTAAGTATATAATCTTCCAAATCAAGTGCACCATCTGTATTGATAATATTCAGCTCTGTACCAAAAAGCAGCCTTATACCATATTTTTCACGTTTTAATGCCCTGCGGTTAAGAAAATACATATATGAGCATGAACCTGGCATTGCAGGTGCGTGGTCAGTAATTGCAAGCAGCTTAAGCCCTTTATCTGCTGCACTTTTTGCCATTTCATTTATAGTATTATAAGCATGGCCGCTTGCTAATGTATGTGTATGTGTATCAAGTATTAAATCCATATTGTCCCCTTCTTTCCAAATGTATAATACATCTTGTATTTAACCATTATATATCCAGCCCAAGCTGTGCTTCCTGCTCCGCCTCCTGTTTAAAATCTTCTATTTTATCAGGGGTTATAACTGGCAGGCCTTCAACTGACTCTATTCCAAAGTTCCTTAAAAACTCCTCTGTAGTCGCAAATAACACAGGCCTTCCAGGCGCATCAAGCCTTCCTGTCTCACACACCAGGTTATATTCCACCAGCTTATTGACTGCATGGTCTGATTTTACACCACGTATATGTTCTATTTCTATCTTTGTAACAGGCTGCTTATATGCAATTATCGCAAGGGTTTCAAGAAGTACATCTGTAAGGACATGTTTTTCTGGCACATGTGCAATCTTAACAAGTGTTTCATACATCTCTGTCTTTGTGCACATCTGAAATGAACCATCAAGCTCAATAATCTGTATTCCCCTGTCCTCTGCCATATACTTGTCCATCATATTTCTTGCAACACGCCTGCATGTATCTTCATCCTGCCCTGTAGCTGCCGCAATCCTGCCAGCACTTACAGCTTCACCCATAGTAAAAAGAATTGCCTCAATCCTTGATTCCAGTTCTGAAAGTGTCATAACAATCCCCGTTCCTGTGCTGTTATTTTATATGTAATCCAGATATCATCAAAAATATTCTCCTGTACTATCTCAAGCTTTCCTGCTTTCATAAGTTCGAGTATGCCAAGAAATGTTACAATTACAACAGTTTTGCCTGCATCCTCTTCAAGCATTGCCCTGAAACTGAAACTCCCATGCACAGAAGCATATTCTTCAATATATACCATGCGCTGTTCAACACTTACTGCCTCTTTCTTTATCTCGCCAAACTTGCTTCTTACAGGGTCAATTTTATCAATCTGTTTCTTCATTACACTGTCAAATACCTGTTTCAGCCTGCTAAGTGTAATACCAGATAACAGTTCACTTGTATTAACTTCCTGCTTATAAGACGCTATTTCCTCTGGAAGGGTTTTTCCCTTAAAAAGCTGCCGGGCAGCGCCAGACTGCAGGTCTTTAAGCCCAAGTGACGCATACTTGTATTTCTTATATTCCAGCAGCCTTTCCACAAGCTCTTCCCTTGGGTCTGTTTCCTCCCCACTGTCATCCACAGGTGTGGGAAGAAGCATTTTAGACTTAATTTTAAGCAGGGTTGCCGCCATAACAAGGAATTCGCTCATAATATCCATGTCTTTATTTTCCATCTGGGAAATAATGTCCATATACTGCTCTGTAATTTCCACTATTGGTATATCAAATATATCAATTTTATTTTTCTCTATAAGATGCAGCAGCAAATCAAGCGGTCCGTCAAATACATCCAGCTTTACAGGAATACCCATGTAATTTCTCCTTTATTATAAGATTAGCCTGAGAAGCCTTATACAGCCGTAGTGGATTATATCAAACATCAAAGCTAATATAAATATAAGCTTTATTGCAGAGTCTGCTTTTATTACCTGTAAGTAATGCCTGGCTGACAGCCCCGCTATTACCAGCCCCATATCAAATGTAGATACAGGGAACATGTTTGCAATAAACATATCAAAACTAAGGATTGCCATATACTGCCAGAATATAGCAGCAACACGGGAAACCATGCCGCCTGCACTAAAAAGGGCGTCCATTCCAAGACAGCCTGTCCTTAATACAGCTATGCTGGAAATAAACAAAAGCAGCAGTACAGAAAAGCCTGTTATCCCAAGTACCATATTAGTCTTTTTGTCCCTTATCCTGAATAAATGAGGTTTGGAAAAAGGTACAAAACACGTTGCTGAAAGCAACAGCCCTAAAGGGTCAATATATCTCCACACAGCCAGTATGCTGTTATTATGGCTTGCTTCCTGCCTCTGTATCTTACGCACGCAAAGATATACTACAGACTTTGATAGTTCATGTATTACCATTATTAAAGCAGCCGCAATAATGCATACTGGAATTTCTAATGCAATCTCTTTCACATTGCACTCCTTAATTAAAGTTATTATTTATAATAGTCAAACTGCAGACCATACATTTTTACTGTATCGCCCTCTTCAATACCAAGTGCTTCAAGTTCTTCAATAATCCCTGATGTATGGAGGAATTTCTGGAAGAAACTAAATCCCTTTTCAGAATCAAGGTTTGTATATCCAAGCATCCTCTCAATACGCGGGCCTTCTACAACATAAATATTTTCCTTATCATCAAAAGTTACTGTATATGGTTCATCAGCAAATGTCTGGTTTTCCTCTTCATATTCCTTCTCAAATACAACCTGTTCTTTACCAGTCTTATCAAGAAGCCCTTTTACATAATATAAAAGTTCCTTTACCCCCTTGCCGCTTACTGCCGATATTGGAAATACTTTTATGCCTTTTGGCTCAAATTCTTCCTTAAGCAATGTAATAACTGTATCTTCCTCTGTCCCATAAAAAACATCTGTCTTATTGGCAGCAATGACCTGCGGTCTTTCAAGCAGCCCTTTATTATACCTGTCAAGTTCATTGTTAATAATATTTATATCATTTAACGGGTCTCTGCCTTCTGTAGATGCTGCATCTACCATATGGATAAAAACCCTTGTACGTTCTATATGCCTTAAAAAATCGTGTCCAAGCCCTGCACCATCTGACGCACCTTCTATAAGCCCTGGAATATCTGCAATAACAAAGCCATCTGCATCATCAAGGTCTACAACACCAAGTATTGGCTGTAATGTAGTGAAATGGTAGTTTGCAATTTTAGGCTTTGCATTGCTTACACGTGATAAAAATGTTGATTTGCCTACATTTGGAAAACCAACAAGCCCCACGTCAGCTATTGTTTTCAGTTCAAGTATTACATAAAGTTCACGTCCGGGCTTTCCAGGCTGTGCATATTTAGGCACTTGCATTGTTGGTGTTGCATAATGCATATTTCCTTTGCCGCCCCTGCCGCCTTTTAATATAACTTCCCTTTTACATCCATATGACATGTCTGCAATTACTTTTCCTGTCTCTGCTTCCCTTACAACAGTCCCTTCAGGTACTTTTACAACAAGGTCTGCACCATCAGCACCATGGCAGCGTTTCTTGCTGCCTGGCTGCCCGTCACCCGCACAATATTTCCTTACATGCCGGAAATCATTAAGCGTATTAATACCCGGGTCAACCTCGAATACCAGGTCGCCGCCCCTGCCGCCGTCACCGCCGTCAGGCCCTCCTGCTGCAACATAAAGCTCACGCCTGAAACTTACATGGCCGTCACCGCCTTTGCCAGAGCGTATATATATTTTAGCACTGTCAGCAAACATCATTCCACCTTCTTTCTGTATTACAGCAATCAATACAATCTATAAATAAAATCATTTTTCCTGGTACAGCAACAAAGGGGCTGTAGAAACACAGCCCCTTTATAATTCTTCCAGAATTCAGATAAAAGCCTATTTAGCTTCTACTGGATATACAGAAGCCTGCTTCTTATCTCTTCCTTTTCTTTCAAAACGGAGTACACCATCTACTAAAGCAAATAATGTATCATCACTTCCACGGCCTACATTTACGCCTGGATGTATCTTTGTGCCACGCTGCCTGTAAAGAATATTACCTGCGAGCACAAACTGTCCATCTGCCCTTTTTGCCCCTAATCTCTTTGACTCTGAGTCCCTGCCGTTCTTGGTAGAACCCATTCCTTTTTTATGGGCAAATAACTGAAGGTCCATCTTTAACATATCCTTACACCTCCTGATTATAATCTTCTTAGTCTTTTAACTATCAATAGTTTTTTAATTATTTTTATTTTATAACTATCTGCAGTTTTTAACTAATCCTGGTTTCTCTTAATCTTCTTGGTTTTAATATTAATATATTTCTTTCCATATTCAGCTTGTATGGCTTTAAGCCCTAAAACAAGTGAATTCATTAAAAGCCCGGCTGCCTCACTTACTGGTTCTGATAAAATATCAAACGAGACTACATCTTCTTCCTTATGGACTGCCCCGTCAAACTGGTCATCTGTAAACTGCTCTACTGAATTCATAGTATTAATAACCAGCACAGATACCGCCGAACACACTATATCATTGCCATATGCTGCAAAACCAGCATGTCCTTCCATACGGAAACCACAATAAACATTACTATGGTTCTGGTAAATTGTAACCTTTATCATGCTGCCACCTTACCGGCTTAAAAGTTAAGCATTAATCTTTTCAATCTTAACCTGTGTAAAACTCTGCCTGTGGCCATTTTTCTTATGGTATCCAGTCTTTCTCTTATATCTGTAAACAATAACCTTCTTTGCACGGCCTTCCTTAACTACAGAAGCTGTAACTGTTGAACCAGCCACATCAGCACCTGCCTTAATTGTCCCGTCGTTTACAGCAATAACATCATCAAAAGTAACTGTCTCACCTGCTTTAACAGCAAGTTTTTCTACGTTAATGATATCACCTTCAGATACTTTGTACTGCTTGCCACCTGTTGCAATAACTGCGTACATATCTGCACCTCCTATTTATCATTACTCGCTAGTTTTGGTGTCTGTAGCTATTACAGAACTTTATAAAACCTCACTAAGCGGCACACTAGTGTAGTTTAACATTGCTTCCTGTATTTGTCAATAAGGAAATTTTTTTGAGTTTCCCCATTTTTTTGGTTTAGGCATCATCAAGCCCCATTTTTAATACGGTCAGCAGGAAACTGGTGTCATGGCAGAATAACATTTTTTGGTGTGCTTTTGCTTTTTTTATGAAATAATTTTTGTAAATAAAAGTTGTATATTGCTTATACCATTGTTTAAATTACATTTGTAATCAAAAAACGGGGAAACCCAAAGCTAAACTGTTGTCTTGTTTTATCTTTTCCTCCAGCCATTGTTTAAAATCCTCCTCCATATTACACTTATTATATGTTGTTTCTAAATTCATATAAGCCGCTTTTTTATTTGCAATGTCCAGACCAGGTTTAAATTCAAGTGCTTTATAAACACTTAAAAAATAAAATAAGGCATCTGTATACTTTCCCTGTTTATAATACAGCCCTGCCAGATTGTTATAAATATATATTGTGTCCTGGTGGCTCTTTCCTAATATCCTTTCACTTATTCCAAGGTTTTTTAAATAAAATTTTTCTGCCATGCAATACTTTTTCTGGTGGTCATACATTATTGCAAGATTACTATAACTAGTGGCTGTGTCTGGGTGATTATTCCCTAGTACCTTTTCCCGTATACACAAACTTTTTTTATATAATTCTTCTGCTTCCTGGTATCTTTCCTGTTTTTCATATAAAACTGCAAGGTTATTATAACTGGTTGCTGTATCTGGGTGGTCTTTTCCTAGTACCCTTTCCCATATATACAAACTTTTTTTATATAATTCTTCTGCTTCCTGGTATCTTTCCTGTTTTTCATA
>CAJUPJ010000020.1:41408-57692 GCA_910588655.1 uncultured Lachnospiraceae bacterium
TAAAACTGCAAGGTTATTATAACTAACTGCTGTATCTGGGTGGTTTCTCCCTAATATCTTTTCACGTATATACAAACTTTTTTTTAATAATTCTTCTGCTTCTATATATCTTTCCTGTTTTTGGTAAATACTGGCAAGATTATTATAAATACTGGCTGTATCTGGATGCTCCTTTCCTAGTATCTTTTCATATATATACAAATTTTCTTTATATAATTCCGCTGCTTCTATATATCTTTCCTGTTTTTCATATACTACTGCAAGATTATTATAAATGGTGACTGTATTATGGTGTTCTTTGCCTAATATTTTTTCAAGTATTTTTAAACTTTTTTTATATAGTTCTTCTGCTTCTTTGTATTTTCCCTGTTTTTCGTACAGATTTGCAAGGTTATTATATTTATTGGCTGTATCAGGATGTTCTTTTTCTAATATTTCAGATATTTCCAGGCTTTTTTTATAAAATTTTTCTGCTTCTTGATACCTTCCCTGGTTTTCATATGCATTTGCAAGGTTATTATAACTAATTGCTGTATTTGGATGTTCTTCTCCAAATATTTTTTTACATGTTTGTATATTTTTTTTATACAGCTTTTCTGCTTCTTGATACCTTCCCTGGTTTATATACACTACTGCCAGTT
This sequence comes from uncultured Lachnospiraceae bacterium, assembly GCA_910588655.1. Lineage (GTDB taxonomy): Bacteria > Bacillota > Clostridia > Lachnospirales > Lachnospiraceae > Butyribacter. The sequence goes on from CAJUPJ010000020.1 coordinate 42,050, forward strand.
CATTAAGGGTTTCTGCTATCTCCAGATGTTCTTCTCCAAGCAGTTTTTTCTTAATTTCTAATGCTTTTAATAATAATTCTTCACTATTGCCATATTGTGCTTTATCACTTTTATCTTTTGCCTGTTCTATTAAATTACTGGCTTCTGACAGTATTTCTTTTAATTTTCCTGGTTCCTGCTCTTTTTCTTCTTCCAGGATTTCCTTTACAGAAGTAGTTTCTTCTGCTTTTGCAGTTTTTATATTATAGTTATAATCATTATTATAATTATTGTAACTATTATAACTATTAAATATAATGCGCAGTTTAATAAAGGAATAGAAGTTATATGCCCTTGTTGCCAGCATATTATCACCATATGGTGTTGTAAGGAATATAAAGTTTTTTCCAAGGTTTTCTATCATATCCCTGCTAAAATCCAGGCGTTTTAAAGCTTCTTCTTCCTGGACTGCAAATTGGAAGTTGGCAATTATAAAAACTTTTGTTTCTTTAAAATTATTAACCCATGCGCTAAGGCTGTTAAAGGAATATGGCACTGGATTTTTTTTATAATCATATATCTGTACTAATCCATGCCTGTAAGTACTTATAATTTCTTTTTGCATGCCTTCACTGGCTATTACCAGGAATATCCCCTCCTCTGATTTATTTATTATCCAGCCTAATTCCTGGTATCCTTCCTGGTTACTCTCCTCCATTACTAATAAGCCTCTGTTCTTCAAAGAATTTTACAACTAAAGGATGGACATTATGCCACCTTTTGCCATTATATTCAAGTACTACTGATGCCTGTAACATTTTTAACAGCATTTCTTTATCTTTTATACGTTCCTTATTGCCATTACATATATCCAGAAGGAAATCATAATCACTTTCTTCAATACGCCTTGTTAGTGATGTTTTTAACTCTTCTAATGCGTGTCCTGCATCTTCCAATGTAACAGTACTGCTTTCCCTGCGTACTGTCCTTTTGGCTGATGCATTAATTACATGGAATAAATCCCTTAGTGAACCTCCTGTATATTTTATAAGTTTTTCTATAACACCTTCTCCAAACAATTCAAGTTTTGCACGTTTTTTTATAATCTTGTATATAATATTTATTCCTTCATCAAAAGACGTTCCATCTGTTTTTTCAATCTTTATCATTGGAAGTGTCTTTGTTATAAAATAACTTTCCATAGCGGAAAATTTTATATCATAAGAAAGGCTTATAGGAAAAGTATAAATAACTGGAAAGTCCATTCCTGAAAGAACTGCTGCATAATTATAAAAAACCCTCCATGCATCTTCAGGATTTAACTTATCTAATTCCTCAAAAATAATTACAGGACGCCTGCCATTTTCATGTCTTGCAATTTCATCCGAAACATGCCCAAGTATTTTAATCCATTCACTAAAACGTATACTTATTTTCTTATGATATTCTTTCCTGACTTCTTCGTTTAATTTTAAATCTGTTTTAATCTCAGAAAAAATATTTAAAATATTTGCAAATATCCCTTTGGTTTCAATAGATATGCCTGTTTCCATGGACGCTGCTTCTGTTTCCTGTGCTGTTATGGTTTCTGTACCTTCATGCCAGAAATCCCTTATATTCTCAAGAATATTTTTACTGATATTACAGCCTGTTTCCTTTGCAATCTGTAATAATGCTTCCCCCATAAGTATAAAAAGGTCAGAATGTACAATATTTAATAAATCCAAATCTAAGCTACAGTTAATTGTCTTTACATGGTATCCTTTATCTATAAGCTTTAAAGACATTTTATTTAATTCAGTGCTCTTTCCGCATCCCCTGTGCCCAAGCAGTAAAAATGCATTGTATTCACCAGGATTTATACAGCCATCAAAAATATCCTCAATAGGTGAATTATATTTATCACTTGTACGGTATTCCATTGTATCATCACAATAAAACTTATCCATTTCATTAGTTTTTAAAGCAGCCATAGAAAAAGCATTTATTATTTCTGAAACCTGTGCAGCATATTTAACCATAAAAGTCCTCCATTCCTGCTAAAATCTGCAGATTTGTGCGTAAAAACAAATCCCGGACCCAGTATTAATATATACGGGGTTATTTCCATATTTACAGCCATACCGCCATACGTGGCATTTCCTGTTATAATTAATTATAGTGCACCATATAGCCAGTAAAATTACTATAACGGACTATATATGGTTATATCATAACACTAACCAGGTTCTTAATCAATATCTGAAAAGCATACCCCATTGCATAAAAAACAAACTTTGGGATTTTATATATTTTTTTGGACATTCAAATACCCTGTCCAATGTCCTTACACATGTTTTCCTGAAATTTTCAGACGCTGATATATCCATTCTGTCTGTCCATTATTTCCCCCATAATAAAAACAATTATATATCTGGTAATTTTTTACTATTGTTAAAAACAATACCACAAAATACTAATATGTACAAAAAAACAGGTGGAATATAAAAGCATTAGCTATTACATATAAAAATTCTATATATAGAAATTTGTACAAGAATAATTTATAATATTAAAAGTTATTAATATTATGGATTGAATTTGTGCAAACTTGGACAGGATTTTCTTACAATATACAATTATAATTTTTATACAAGGAGGGCTAAATAAAATGTCTATACAGCTTATACAACAGGCTATATGTTATATGGAAGAACATATTTATGAAAATATTAACTACATTGATGTGGCAAACAGCATACATATGTCAGGCTACAATTTCCACAGGATGTTCAGTTTTATTACTGGAATGACAGCTAATGAATATATCAGGAACAGACGTCTTACTCTGGCAGCACAGGAACTCCAGGCAACTGGGATTTCAGTAATTGAAGCAGCGTATAAATATGGATATGAAACACCTGAAAGTTTTTCCAAAGCCTTTTCACGTTTTCATGGTTCAACACCAAAACAGGCAAAACAAAAGGGTACAAGCCTTCATTTGTTTAACCCCCTTGTAATAAAAATCAAAATGGAAGGTGGTAATATTATGGATTACAGAATGGAACACACAGAATGCCAGAAATTTATTGCACTTGTAAAAGCTTTTTCTAATGAAATTATTAATGATGGTAATGACAACAGCATACCCTCTTTTTGGACAGAATGTTATGAAAAAGACCTTATTGTGCCTTTAAAACTTCTCCGTCCAGAGGGAAAAAGGGATATATATGGTTTATGCAGCCCTGTTAAAGAAAATGAAACACATTTTAATTATGGCATTGGCATAATAATTGATGAAAATACCAATACTACAGAACTTAATAAGTTTTTGAATAATGGTTATTCCATATGGGAAACAAATCCTGCTGATTATGCAGTATTCAGGTGCATTGGTTCTGATGGGGAATGCATTGGTGAAACCTGGGATAAATTTTTTAAAGAATTTATCCCACAGACAGGATATATACAGACAGAAGATACAGATTTTGAAATATATTTTGAAAATGGTGAAAGCGGGCTATTCTGTGAATTATGGGTTCCTGTAAATAAAATATAATACTGTTTTTATAAAATAATACTATATAAATATAAAGTATTATAATTACATACTGCCAGAAGAAACTTTTACTTCTTCTGGCAGTAATTTTTCTGGTATTACATTGGTTTAATTAATATTTTCAGCTTCTGCAGCACAAGAAATATTATAAATATGCAAAGATTTGCAAGCACAACACTTGCACCTGCTGGTGTTGAATAACTATATGAAACAATTATTCCTGTACAAAAACAAACTACTGCAAGAATACCTGATGACAGCATTACTCCTTTAAAACTTTTAAAAAGCCTCATAGAAGAAAGTGCCGGGAATATCACAAGGCTCGAAATAAGCATTGCACCCATCATCTGCATTCCAAGCACAATAGTTACAGCAGTAAGTACTGATATCATTGTATTGTAAAATGAAACTTTTACACCTGTTGCCCTTGCAAAACTTTCGTCAAATGTTACAGCAAAAATATTGTGGTAACAAAATATAAACAAAACAAGTACAACAACTGATAATATTACACTTAAAACCACATCCTCCTGTGACATTGCAAGTATGCTCCCGAACATATAACTGCATACATCTGTTGTCATGCCTGTTGTAAATGATGTTACAGTAACACCTATTGCAAGGGCTGATGCAGACATTGCAGCAATAGCAGCATCTGATTTCATCACACCATTTTCATTCATTCTAAGCAATATAAATGCCGCTGCAATAACAACTGGTATTGATAATTTAAGAGGGGCAATCCCGCACGCTACGGCTATAGAAAGTGCACCATAAGAAACATGTGAAAGCCCATCGCCAATCATTGAATACTGTTTTAATACAAGGCTTACACCTAATAATGCAGCACACAGCGATACAAGTATTCCAACAATAAATGCCCTTACAATAAATGGATATGACATCATCTGTAAAATTAATTCCATATACAACCTCTTTCTTTATAATATTTATAAATAAATTTTTATACAAATATTTTTGAATAATCAGAATTCATATACCCATCTACTGTACCATAAAAATATCCGCCTTCATTTATATGCAATATCCTGCCAGCCCTTGTTACAATATTTTTCAAGTCATGTGTTACCATTACAATTGCCATACCCTCATTATTTAAATCCTGCAAAATACCATAAAGAGCTGATGCAGCCGCAGGGTCAAGCCCTGTAACTGGTTCATCAAGCACAAGTATTTTCTCTGCCGCACAAAGTGCCCTTGCAAGCAGTACCCTTTGCTGCTGGCCTCCTGAAAGTTCCCCATAACACTGGTTCTTTAAATCAAGTATTTCCATTCTGTCAAGATTTTTTAATGCCTGTTTCTTTTCAGAATTGCCAAATAAAGGTTTCCCATTCATCCTGTTTAAAAAACCTGACATTACAACTTCCAGCACACTTGCCGGGAAATGCTTCTGTACCTGTGTCTGCTGCGGCAGATAGCCAATAGCACCTTTTTTCAGTGTATCATGCAATTCCACCTGCCCGCTTACAGGTTTAATAAGTCCCAGTATAGTTTTAATAAGGGTACTTTTGCCAGAACCATTTTCTCCTACAACACATACATAATCACCTTCATAAACATCAAAGTTAAAATTTTCTATTATTGCCCTGTTATCATATCCAAGTCCCGCCTGGATGCATGAAACCAGGCACTTGCTATTATCCATACTTATACCATCCTCTAACAAATTGAAAACCTTTTTCATTTTATATGGTTATAACATATTTGTCAAGGAAATAATTAAATCAGACAGGTTTACTGCTGGCTGCATGTATTATCTTCCATATTTTCATTTATAAAATCTTCCAAAATCCCAGCAGCCATTCCAATCAGTTCCTTACATGGGCGTTTTTTATAATATTCGCCAGTCCTTGCTTCTGGAACAGGTTTTTCCTCTTTAACATTTAATCCAAGCAGTTCCCTGCACACAATAGAACCATTCTGCTCTTCAAATTTATGTGCAAGCTCCTGTATCCTTGTATATAATTCTGTCTTTTTCTGTCCCGTTTCAGGCCCTTCATAACCATATAAAAGCCCTGCAACAAGAAACATCCCGCTTACAGAACCACATACTTCCCTTAAACGTCCCATTCCACCGCCAAAAGAAGAAGCCATACATATAATTTCCTTTCTGTTCTCTACAGGAAGCAAATCTTCAAAAGCCAGTAAAACAGACTGTGTACAGTTATAACCTTTTAAAAAATTTTGCATTGCAATGTCTTTTCTGCTAATTCCATTAGCATTATCCTTTTTATCCATAATTGTCCCCATTTCTGCAAAACCAGTATACTGCTGTAATATTACAGAGCTGCTGGTTCTGCGCTTTATTTAATTAAACTGGTATTTACCATAAACGCATAATAACATTAATTATAATACAGGTCAATAATACTTCTAATTACGGACGGTTCATAAAATTTTATAGAAGTATTTAGATTTTTATGTTAAAATAATATCATTAGAAATATTCACATAAAAACCATAAGGAGAACTTCATGGATAAGGAAACATACAATTTAATTGAAAATTATATGCTTTTATGTATGGAAGACAGCGCACATGATAAAGAACATATATACAGGGTGCTTTATAATTCATTAGAAATTGCTAAAACTGAAAGTAATATTGATTATGATGTTTTAATTTGTTCATGCCTGCTGCATGATATTGCACGTAAGGAACAATTTGAAAATCCTTCTTTATGCCATGCAATAGCTGGTGCTGGTAAGGCATATAAATTTCTGGCCAGCAATGGCTTTGGAAAAGATTATGCAGAGAAAGTAAAACATTGTATACAAACGCACAGGTTCAGAAGCAGTAACCCGCCTGTAAGCATTGAAGCTAAGATTTTATTTGATGCAGATAAGCTGGATGTTGCAGGGGCAATAGGGATTGCAAGGACACTCGTGTATAAGGGAATTGTTTCTGAACCACTATATTCTGTACTGCCTGATGGCACTGTTTCATCTGGTGAAAATGATACAGACCCTTCTTTTTTCCAGGAATACAAATACAAACTTGAAAATTTATATTCTAAATTTTACACAAAAAGAGCAGCAGAAATTGCTAAAGAAAGGCAAAAAGCAGCAATAGATTTTTATAATAATATATATAATGAAATTAATTCATCATACCAGAACGGGAAAGAAGAACTTAATAAAATTATACAGGATTAAACTCAAACCAGTTATACAGGAGGCAGGCAGAATGGTGGTAATATATTTTAGCGGTACGGGAAATTCAGAATATTGTGCCAGGAATTTTTTAAAAAGGTATAATGGCAGCAATAATGTATATTCTATTGAACAGGAAGAAACAGCAGGGAAAATAAAAGAAAGCAGGGAAATCGTGATTTGTTATCCTGTACAGTTTAGCAATATACCTAAAATTCTTTACGATTATATAGTTAACCACAAGGATATCTGGCATAATAAGAAAATTTTTATAATTGCAACAATGGGGCTTTTCAGTGGCGACGGGGCTGGTATACTTGCACGCCTGCTTAAAAAATATGGTGCTGTTATATATGGCGGCTTACATGTTAAAATGCCTGACAGTATATGTGATGAAAAGGCTTTAAAACGTACATATAAGAAAAATAAAGCAATAGTCCAAAAGGCTGGATTGAAAATACAAAAGGCTGTCCAGAATATTAAATGTGGCAGGCCTCCAAAGGAAGGGCTTGGAATTTTATGCCACATGGCTGGACTATTTGGACAGCGGCTTTATTTTTATAATAAAACAAAGAAATATTCAGACAAACTTAAAATCCACAGCCAGAAATGTACTGGCTGTGGATTGTGTACAAAAATATGCCCTATGGAAAACATTTCATTTAATAAAGGAGTTGTTGTTGCTGGTAACAAGTGCACAATGTGTTACAGGTGCATTAACAAATGTCCTGGGCAGGCTATTACACTGCTTGGAACTAAAGTAATAAAACAAAACAACATTAACAAATATATATAAACCCAAAGGCATATTTTAATACCAGATAATTCTTAATAACCTATGAAACCTGCCAGACTGTTATCCTATTTGGCAAGAAACGGAACTATATACATAAGTTCATCATATTTGCCATTATTTGTCATGGACTTTGCAAACTCTTCCAGTACTTCCCTGCTTATATTCCATGCTATATTGCCAATTTCTACAAAATTCCCCTGCTCATAAAATTTCCTGGCTATATTGTCTACATCTTTTTTATCTACAAAACAAATTATATTTTGCAATGCGTCATACTGTTTTTTTTCTACAAGCTGGTTTGCAATTTCCCCTATTGTACTTGTGCTTACATTCCATGCAGTATTGTAAAGCGCTTCAAATTCACCTTTATCTGCAAATTGCTTTGCATATTTATCTATAGTATTTTTATCTAAAGCCCATGATATACCAGAAAAAACATTATATTCCTTTTTGCTGTAAAGAATTTCTGCAACTTTTTCTAAATCCTTTCTTTCTAAAAAGACAATAATATTAGTTAATACATCATACTGCTCTTTTTCTATAAGCTGTACTGCAATATTGCCTAATGCAAATGGTGTTATATTCCATGCAAATACTTCAAGCATTTTATAATCACCTTTTGCCATTATCTGGTTTGCAGCACTGTTTATACTATCCTCATTGGCATATATAGTAAGAATTTCTAAATCATCATAATTGCCTTTTTTAATACTTTCTGCCAAAAGTTTATTTATAACTTTTTCTGGCATTGCAAAAGCCACATCTTCTAATGATAATGACCAGTTAATAATCTTTCCAAATGACCATTCTTCACCAGCTTTAATGTTTTCACGCTTTATGCATACATCTATGCTTCCATTTTCATTAAAATATGAATAAATGCTTTTAGAGTTTATTGTTTTGCCACCATTGTTATTATAACTTACTACTCCATAAATATCAGCAAAACAACGTACTGGTTTCTTATTATAATATAAAACCCCGTCCTTGTTTTCAATTTCATATTCTTTATACTGCTTAAAAAGCTTTTGCTGGTCATCAGCAGATAAGCTTGTGTCCACTATTATGCCATTTTGTTTCTTTTTAACAGAAGCAGTATTGTTTCCAGTAACCTTTTTCTTCATTTTCTGGACTGTTCCAGTATCCACATTCTGGACTGTGCTGGTACTTTCTGCAATACCAGGTGTCCTTGATGCCTCCATTACATTGACTGGTATAATACAAATAGCACCAGATACTAGTATTACACAAAATGTTTTAAATAATTTAGTTTTAATCATAAAAATACCCCTTTCCCTTTTTTATTTATTTTTGAATTTCCTGTATTGCATTTTCACTTATAAAGGGAATTATATTGTTTATTACTTCATAATCCCCTTTCTCTGTTATCTGTTTTACAATTTTATCTAAATCTTCCTGTTTAACAAATGGAGCAATTTCAATAAGTGCCTCATAATCCCCTTTTTCTGCAATTTTGGCGGCAATTTCCCCAACAATATTGCTATATGTCCCAGAAACCCAGTTATCTTGTGTTTTATCTGGCTTTTCTGTTTCTTTTATATCTGTTTCTTTTTTGGTATTTATATTCTTTTCTTCATCTGTATTTTTAATTGATAAAACTTCCTGCTCCCTGCCTGTGCCTGATGCTGAAGTAGCAAAAACAGAAATTACACTGGCAACTAATAAAACAGCCATTATATATGACGCCCTGGAAGTCTTTTTTGTTTTCATAATAGCTGTAATTCTCTCTTCTGCTGCATTTCTGTTAAAATTACTTCCCAATGGAATTGTACTGTGTTTTTCTTCTTCCATATTAATAAGCAGCATTGCATAGCCCTTTTTAGATTTTTCGCCAAAATGCTTTATAACAGTTTCATCACATGCCAGTTCAATATCCCTGTTTAAAAGTATATACATTGCCCATACAAGCGGGTTAAACCAGTGCAGGCTTACAGCAATAATTAAAAATAATTTAGCTGCTGCATCAAATCTTTTTACATGGACAAACTCATGCTCTAATATATATTGTATATGTTCTGTATTTTCCCAGCTAGTTGTTTCTGGCATTAATATTACAGGATGTAGTATTCCATATGATAGCGGCGATTTGACCAGGCATGACTGCCGTATAGAAATCTTTCTGGCACATTTATGGGATTTTAACCATTCTTCCACCACTGGATTACTAACTGGCAGGGAAATGCAAAACCTTTTATAACACAAAATATATGCCATTATAAACACTGCTGCACAAACTATAATTCCAGCAATCCAGACAAATCTCCATATAAAAGAACTGTCTGTTCCTGCAATATTTTCTATCTGTTTTTTAATTATATTGTCTTTAATGGCGGCTGTATTTTTTTCTTGTTCCTGTTTTCTGCTGTCCTGGTTTACCAGGCTTTCTGCTTTATCCATTATAAATTTGTTCTGCCCTGCCAAAGAATAAATACTGGCTATGGATGGAAATGAATATGGCACTAACAGGCGTATTAATACAACAAACCAAAGAACCAGAAATACTTTTTTAGGCAGCCTGTTTATAAAAATGGAACGGCATATAATAACTACAATGATAATAAGGGAAGCCTGAAATCCCATCTCTATCAAATTCATTTTTATACCATTCTACAGATTATATATACCTGTAGTTTCTCCTTTCTTTTCATTTTGGCGGCAGCTATTAAACATCACTTATGTTTCCAACAATTTTCTTTAAATTATCAATCTGTTCTGCTGAAAGTTTTTTCCTGCCTAGCAGTGCTGTAAATAATTTATCTGCTGAACCATCATAAATCTTATTTATCAGTTCATTAGTTTCTGCTTCCTGCACTTCTTCCTTTGGAATTAAGGCATGGCACATAAACTTTGGTTCATAACGCTCAATTGCCCCTTTCTTTATACACCTTTTTATAAGTGTATAAGTTGTGTTCATATTCCATCCTGTCTCTTCTTTCAGTACATCTGAAATATGCTTTGCAGTAGTATCCCCTTCACGCCAGAGTACATCCATTACTTTTAACTCTGAGTCAAATAATTTAATATCCACTTAATCCACCTCCCTCCACACTACTGTGGTAGTTTTATAATACCATACCATCCAAAAACTGTCAATCATAAAAATATAATTATAAAATAAAAAGCAGAAAACCTTTTACAGATTTCCTGCTAAATTATTACTATTGAAAAATGTATAAATTTATTTATGTATTAAAGCAGAAGTTTATTCTGCTGCCTGCACTTAAAAATAACATGCAGGTTATAATATAATTCCCATGCCAGATAAAGCTCTAGTCCTTTTTATTTGCTGGCTCTACGTTAACAGATTTGCCTTTAATTTTTGCATTTTTCATCGCATCTATAACATCTGAGGCATACTCTCTTGGAACTTCAACAAATGTATATTTATCATACATATCAATAGCCCCGACAAGTTTTCCTTCCATACCGGACTCACCTGCAACTGCACCAAGTATATCGCCTATACGCACCTTCTGTTTCTTGCCAATATTAATAAACAGGCGTACCATGCCCGGTTCTGCACCAGTGTCACCAAAGTCCTCTGTCTTCATATCTTCAGATATAAATTCACCTTCACCCATATGCATCATAAGAAGCGCTGCTGCCATTTCAAGTGATGAATAATCACGCTCGTCAAGATGTTCCTCTAAAATATCAACCATCTTTCCAAGGTTTTCATTTTCAATTATTCCAGAAGCTTTCTCTAAAATCTTGTCTGCCTTAATCTCTGTAATATCATTTACAGACGGGATTGGCTGGCGCTTAATCTTAGTTTTGCAATATCTCTGTATATCTTTAAGCTTATATATTTCACGCCCAACAACAAGCGTAAACGCACGCCCTGTCCTTCCTGCACGCCCTGTCCTTCCTATCCTGTGTACATAGTATTCATCATCCTGTGGGACATCATAGTTAAAAACTGCCTCCACATCATCAATATCAATTCCCCTTGCAGCGACATCTGTAGCTACAAGTATATCAGTACGCCCGTTACGGAAACCACCCATTACCCTGTCACGCTGTGACTGCTTTAAATCCCCGTGAAGACCTGCTGCAAAATACCCTCTGCCCTTTAAATCCTCAACAAGTTCATCTACCTTGCGCTTTGTATTACAAAATACAAGGGAAAGCTCTGGGTCATACATATCAATAAGCCTTGAAAGTACTTCACTTTTTTTACGTGGATTCACTTCATAATAATACTGCTCAATCATAGGAACAGTCAGTTCTTTCTTTACCACCTTAATAATTTCAGGGTTATTAAGGTAATTTCCTGCAATCTCCATAATAGGCTTTGGCATTGTTGCAGAGAACAGCAGTGTCTGGTGTTCTTCTGGCATATTTTCAAGGATTGTTTCAATATCCTCACGGAAGCCCATATTAAGCATTTCATCAGCCTCATCAAGTACAACCATGCTTACATTCTGCATCTTAAGTGTATGGCGGTTAATATGGTCTATAACCCTTCCAGGAGTACCAATTATAACCTGTGTACCCCCCTTAAGGGAACGTATCTGTTTAGAAATATCCTGCCCCCCGTAAATAGGCAGTATTTTTATTCCATGCATAAATTTCGCAAACTTGCGTATTTCATCAGCACACTGGATAGCAAGCTCCCTTGTCGGGCATAATACAACTGCCTGGAGCTTTTTATTGTGCGGGTCAACTCTCTGCAAAAGGGGTATTCCAAATGCAGCAGTTTTACCAGTACCAGTCTGTGCCTGCCCTATCATATCTTTACCATCAACAGCAACCGGAATTGCCTGGGCCTGGATAGGGCTTGCCTGCTCAAATCCCATCTCCGTTACTGCTTTAAATATTCTTGGGTCTAAACATAATTCTTCAAAATTCATAATATAAAAAAATTCCTTTCTAAAACACTAAAATGTGTTGACACTTTGCAGAAATAAAGACCGTCTTCCTGAACAGATTTCCAAAAACGGTCTTTTACAAACATCTCTTTTATTCTTATCAGCTACACGATTATAACACAAACCAGCCAAAAATCAAATATTTATTTTAAATATTCTTAAAAAAACTATTGAAATAATATATTTGTCCTGGTTTATTGCAAAAATAAAAACCATGCAGGCATTACTTATGCATGGTTTTTAACTATCAAACATCTTTAAGCACACTTTTAACAGTTTCTATAGAAATTTTAGTCAGCCCTGAAATAGTTTCTGCATCACATCCTGCTTCGTACATATTTAAAATAATCTGTTTCTGTTCCTGCTCAATGCCACGTTCTATTCCCTGTTTTATACCATCATTTTTAAATTTTTCAACAACACTGCACATAGTAACTACATCCCCTTCCCGCTGCATTTCTAAAAGCCCGTCTTTTATTTCTGCATACTGCCGGTCATTCGTAAATACCTCCAGAAAATCAAGAAAAGCTTCCAGATGTTCAATTTCTTCGCCAAGTGGCTGGTATATATCAGGAAACCTCCTGTATTTAAAAAAATGCGCCACATGTTTAAATGTACTTTTAAATTTATTTATAGTTTCATCTGGTAAAAATGCTATATCAAATACATTAATTTTATAATCTTGTACAAAATTTTCCATACCCTCTGGTATTGCAAGTAAATTTTTAAGGTTGACCGGCTTATTCCATCTTTTGTCTGAAAAATTCAATACAACCGTAATTACAGGATATCTGTCCTTGCCCGCATCAATCTGGCTTCTGTATGAACTGTAATCATACCCCATTACCCTTATTGGCATATCATTGTCAATTTCTGACTGGTTTTCCATGCCAAAACTGGAAATTATAATACCTGCATTCTGGTAATATTTGGATGTATCACGAAACTGTCCACGCATTTTTTTATCTATAGCTTTATAAACAGATTCCGTTGGCGCGTTTATAAGCTGTTCCTGCTTTATTAAATTTCTTTCAAAAAGCAGGACATTCAGTATTTCCGCAAAAACATCATTATAATCTTCAAGTTTCTTTTCTGTTTTATCCTTTTCTGCCATCTTACACCTCCTTACATTTGTATATATAAATATTATATTTTATATATAGTAAAAAAGCAAGATTTTTTATTCTTCATATTGTAATTCACTTTGTAAATACTGCCTGAAAACTTTCCTTCCTTTTTCAATCAATTCTTTATCACTTTCCTGGCATTTATCAAATTGGCATAGCTCGCTTTCACCTTCACTTTTATATTTATAACAAAAAATTCCATAATCATCACTGGGTTCACTAGTATTAAAATGTATTTCCAAATCTTCATTATATCTATCTGTAACCATATAAAAAGCACTATATTCCAAATTAAACCCATGTATTATTTTCTTTCCTGTTTTTTTTAATTTTTTACCCTTTAATTTTTTTAATTCCTGTTTCATGCCAATAATAAATGGCCTTTCTTCTGATTTTTGCGTATTAGTCCAGTCACACCATACACGTACATCCACTTTTAACTTTCCATCCTCTTCCCGTTCATTATAAAATTTCATTTTATAATTTTCCATCTTATTAGCCTTACCCCAGTTTTTATAAAATATATCTTTTATTTCCTTTGAAAAATTTTCTGCATCTGCGTCATTTAATGAATTACTTTTATTAATAATAGAAATATCATCTGCACTAAATTTTACCCTCTTTCCTGGAACATCTGTTGCCTGGGGGTTATTTTGTATAACCTCTGTTTTATTACTGCTACAGCCTGCACATATACTTATACAAAATAAAAAAATAATTACACACTTACACAAAGAATATAAAAAATTCATAATAATCCTCCATTATTGGATAATTTACTAGAAAAGCAGCCATAAAACTACTATTTCCAGTTTTATGGCTACTATTTGTGTTGTTAATAATATATTGGTTATAAACAAAATATGATTTATCATTCTACATTTATAGTATTGGAATCAGGATTAAAACATGTAATGCTTTGTTTCTCATCATATGTCCAGACAGCCTTAGTTTGTTTTTCATTAGAATGTTGTGAGTATTTAAGAGTTCCACCTGAATTTGATACCACTAAGGCTACATGGCTTTTATTATTCCAAAATAAAAATCCTCCTGGTTTCACATTTTTTTAGTTACTTTTTTAAAATACTTCTTTTTATCTACTAAATAAGTTTTAACACCACCATTATCATAAAACCCTGTTCTCATCCAGTTATCACCAGGATAACCAATATCCTTATAAGTTGAAGGAAACCAGTCTCCAGCCTTATCATATGGTATTCCGCCCTTATGGATACATGCAGAAACAAAGTTTGCGCAATCACTTTGACCATTATCTTTTGAAAATTCAGGTTCATCTTTAGCATGGTTTTTTGCATAAGTTACAGCAGAACTGCAGTTATAATTAATTGTTTCAGTAGCAAACAGCTTTATCTGGTTTAGTTCTTCCAGCTCCTCAAAAATGCTTTCCCTTCCGTCTTCTCTTGTTAGTGCAGCATCAAATAGTCCCTTTACTTCTTCAGAAGTCATATTATTTATATCTCCAAGACTGCATATAGGGCTTACAAGGTCATTTCCAAAGCCTATTTCTGTTCTTGAACACAAAATACAATTATCTAAATCCTCTTTTGTTTCTACAACATCTGGCATTTTAATCTGATAACGGAAACCTGTTCTTTCAGGCACTAAATAACTTTTCATCTGTATTTTAATATAATCATCCTTTATCTGTTCTGCTACTGCCTTATAATCTTCATCCTCTATTTCTGCTATTGCCTCTTTCATTCCATTCACATAATTAGTATTGTATGGATTTTCTATATACGTCATATCAGCAACTACATCAAAGTTTACATAGCCAATATTGCCTTCTTCAAAATCAGCACTAAAATTATCAAAGACAAACTTATCCTCATATCTCTTTAATATAAAATCCCTGGCACATACAGAAATATATGCTGCTTCATCATCTGTCAAAACAACAGAATCATTCCCAACCTGTATCTGCCCGGAACTCTCCTGGGTATCTGCCGGAACACTACCTGCATAAACATCCTGGCAAGGCATAAGAAATATATTCAGCGCAATACAAAATGGAACAATTTTTTTAAATTTTCTTTTCATAATAATCTTTCCTCCCTATTAGTTATATAGTCTCTCGGATTCTCCAGCCCTTATCTTCTGCGGCTTTCAAATCCAGT
>CAJUPJ010000021.1 GCA_910588655.1 uncultured Lachnospiraceae bacterium
TACTTATATCCTTGTTTAAATTACATTTGTAATTAAAAAATGGGGAAACTCAAATATGCCCCAAGCTTGACATATAGCTCTAAATTCTATATAATAGAATAAAATATGTTCACTATAGAACTGTTCAAAAGTGGAGAAAGCAGAATGTGAGGTGGTTGTATGGATGACCATTTGGAGCTGCTTTTAAATGGCCAGCTATATAAAAAGCTAAACGAGGTGGTTTATAAACCCGTTACAAATGATTATGGCCTTAGTATGTTTGATATTAAGCTGCTTTTGTTTTTAAAAGAGCATGACAGATATGATACAGCAAGGGATATTGTGGAAATCCATTACCTTACGAAATCGTATGTGTCTAAAGCAATTGATGCACTTATCATTAAGGGGTATTTAAAAAGAAAACCAGATATGCATGACAGAAGATGCATCCATCTGGAACTCCAGGATAAAGCATTTCCTGTAATTGACTATGTTAAGATAAAGCAGAAAGAGCTTATTGAAATTATATTTAATGGCATGACTGATGAAGAAAAACGTATAATAAGGGGGATTGCAGAGAAAATTAGTAGTAACATTGCGGAGGTATTAGAAACATCCTCAAGATGAGCGGGATTATGTTAAAATACCTGTAAACAGTTTTGGAAAGGAGATATTAATATGCAGGAAGAGATTAAGGTTGATGACTTTGGAAGGCTTATGGAGGATTATACAAGCAAATATATACAAATGTGTATAGATAATAATTCCATTGATGCGAAGCTGTTTGATGAGTATGGTGTAAAGCGTGGTCTCAGGGATAAGAACGGTAAGGGGGTTTTATCAGGAATAACTAATATTTCCCTTATTAAAGCAACTGATATGGTGGACGGGCATGTTGTCCCATGTGAAGGGCAGCTTTTTTACAGGGGTTATAATATATATGACCTGGTTAATGGCTTCCGCAAGGATGGAAGGTTTGGTTTTGAAGAAACAGCACATCTGCTTCTGTTTGGTGATTTGCCTGATAAAATGCAGCTTGAAGAGTTCCAGAAAGTTCTTGCTAAAAACAGAAGGCTTCCTACTAACTTTGTAAGGGATGTTATTATGAAAGCACCAAGCAAGGATATTATGAATTCGTTAACAAAGAGTGTGCTTACTCTTTCTTCTTATGATGATGAAATATCTGATAATTCACTTGAAAATGTTATGAAGCAGTGTATTATGCTTATCAGTGTATTCCCTATGCTTGCAGTTTATGGTTACCATGCATACAACCACTATGAATGTGACGAGAGTTTTTATATACACAGGCCTTCAGATGAACTTTCAGCAGCGGAAAATATTTTAAGGATGTTAAGGCCTGACAAACAGTATACAGATATTGAAGCAAAAGTGCTTGACCTTGCACTTGTACTTCATATGGAGCATGGTGGTGGAAATAATTCTACATTTACTACAAGGGTAGTAACCTCTGCTGGTTCTGATACTTATTCTGTAATAGCAGCTGCATTATCATCATTAAAAGGCCCTAAGCATGGCGGTGCTAATATTAAAGTAGTGGAAATGATGCAGGATTTAAAGGAGCATGTACCTGATATCAGTGACGAAGAACAGGTAAGGGCATATCTGCGCAAACTGGTCAGGCGTGAGGCATTTGACAGGCGCGGGCTTATATATGGAATGGGACATGCAGTATATTCTATTTCAGACCCAAGGGCACTTGCATTTAAGAAATTTGTTGAAATGCTTGCTAACGAAAAGCACCAGAAGAAGGAATTTGAACTTTATTCTATGGTAGAACGTATAGCACCTGAAATAATTGGTGAGGAATGTGCAATATACAAGGGCGTAAGCGCAAATGTAGATTTTTACAGCGGTTTTGTCTACAATATGCTTGGAATACCTATGGAACTTTTTACACCTATATTTGCAATGGCACGTATAGTAGGCTGGGGTGCACACCGTATAGAAGAACTTATAAATGTGGATAAAATAATAAGACCAGCATACCAGAGCATTATGGTGCCAAAAGTTTATGAGTCCTTAAAAGAGCGTTCAACTCCAAAGATTGATACAAATTATCTGAAAGAATTACAATTATCCATGAAAGAGGAAAGCTGCTAAGGCAATTCATCCAGAAGACAGTGATGTTACAGAAGATGATATAAAAGATGTGTTATCCTGGTTGAGAGCCAGCCAACATGGATATTGAATATAATAATACGTACTCTGATGTATCTTATACAGACGTATCACGATTTTTTTAAACGTACAAAGCAAAATCTGTATGGTTATAAAAAAGTAAATATGCCAAAACCTGAATTGTATGTAATATTTACAGGTTAAAAACCGAAGAACCCGCCTGATACTATATCACTTTCAAAAGACTTTTTTAATGGTGAAAAGATAGCAGCAGATGCAGAAGTGAAGGTATTGTACCAGGAGGATGAGAATAATATTATTGGACAGTATATTATTTTTTGTAAGGTGTATAATGCACAAAGAAAGAAATATGGGCAGAACAAAAAAGCAATAACAGAAACTATCCATATTTGCAAAGACCGGAATGTTTTAAAAGAGTATCTGGAAGACAGCTGAGAGAATGATTAAAGATGGAGTAATACCACTTGAAAAAATTGCAGACTATATTCGCTTTATCGCTTGATGAATTAAAAGAAATTGAAGCCAGGGTTATGCAGCTGGCATAACTAAACAGCAATTTAATACCAAGTAATAAATAACAGCATAAAGGCATATGGGGCAGCATTATAAAAAACTTGCAAAAATCCATGTGCCTTTTTGTGTATTTAAGTAATCTTAAACCTGCTGCCGTTCATCAGAAACCAGATGTTCTATTGTTTCTGGAATATGTATTAATTTTTCACCAAAAAATTCTGGAAATGCCTTATATTCTGCAAATTTTTCTAATGGAAGCCATTGCAGGCGTTCTTTTGTGGTGCTGGATGTTTCCTGGGCTGCATCCATAATACTTCCGTTTTTAATTAATTTTCTTCCTTTTGGCTTCATTAAATAATAAAACTCTATAACATGGCATTGTTTTCCGTTTTCATAAAATAAACTTTCATTTGTGAATACAAGCCTGTCTGGCTGGTATGCAATGCCTGTTTCTTCTCTGGTTTCCCTGGCGGCAGCTTCCCTGGAGGTTTCGCCAAGATGTACACCACCGCCAATGCTGTAGTAGTAATTATCCTGGGGGCTGTATGCCATAAGCACGCACCCTTCTTCAATAATAATTGCAGCCGCACGGTATCTGAACCAGAAACCATTCTGTTCAAAACAGCAGTCATTGTCTGATATATATTCCATTATATAAACCTGCCTTTATTGATTTTGTACAAAGTTTAGCACAATTTTGCGTAATATGCCAGAAAATAATGGCTGTGGGCAAATCTTAAAATTAACATAATTAGTTTTTAATAAAAAAGTAAAGACTTAATTTTTTATATATGGTATTCTTAATAAAATGATACAACAATGATGGGTATTGGGGCATTTCTTTATTGCCCTGGGAAAGAGGGAAACCATATGGAAAGTACAAATATTTTAGTAGTTGATGATGACCATGATATAGCTGACCTTGTTGCAATACACCTGAAAGGGGAAGGCTATAACTGTTTTAAGGCGTATAGCGGGAAGGAAGCAATTAATATTTTTGAAAGCAGGGATATAGACCTTGCAATCCTTGATATTATGATGCCTGGCATTGACGGGCGGCAGGTTTGTGCTAAGATAAGGGAAAGCAGTACCATACCTATTATAATGCTTAGTGCAAGGGACAGTGAGACTGACAAAGTAGAGGGGCTTGTTAATGGTGCAGATGACTATGTGACAAAGCCTTTTAATACAATGGAACTTGTGGCAAGGGTAAAATCACAGCTCCGGCGTTACCAGAACTTTGGCGGTATGCAGGAAAAATCTGCTGAATCTGTTGAGCTTGAAAATCTCTGGATGGACAGGAAACTGCACCAGGTCAAGGCGTATGGAAGGGATGTCAAGCTTACTCCTATAGAATTTGACATACTGTTCCTTATGGCATCACATCCTAATAATGTATTCTCAACAGATGAAATTTTTGAAAGGGTATGGAAAGAAAAAAGCTTTGAGATGAGCAACACTGTAATGGTGCATATCAGAAGGCTTAGGGAGAAAATAGAACTTGAACCAAGAAATGCACAAATTATAAAAACTGTATGGGGAGTTGGCTATAAGATTGAAGCATAGTATTTACAGAAGCCTCAGGGGGGAGCTTGTTATTTACAGTATAATAAGCATGCTGCTTGCAGTAGCAACGGAATCTGCAATAGGACTGGTATTAGTAATGGTTGCGCGTACATTTGGTGTATCGCGGAAAGGTTATGGGAAAGATACGCTTATGAATAACAAACATAGCCATGTACAGCCAGAGTTCCTGCCAGATTACCGTGGTATAAGGCACTGGAACAGGGATACCATTATGGTAATTATGTTTATAATACTCTTGCTTGGCTTTCTGCTGTTTATATTTTATTTCCTTATACTTACAAGACGCATTACAAAGGATATGAGTTATATATCAAACTGTATTTCAGATATTGCGTCAGGCAGTATGGAAACAAAGATAACTGGCATAAACAGGGAAGATGAAATTGGCGAGATAGTTTTACAGGTAAACAGGATGCATTATGAGATAGAAAGGCTTATGAAGTCGGAACGTGAAGCATTACAGGCAAATAAGGATATGATAACGTGTGTTGCCCATGATTTGCGGACACCGCTTACTTCAATTATAGGATATCTCCAGCTTGCTACAGATGTTAAAAAGTATACAGTAGAAGAACGGCAGAAGTATGCAAACATTGCAATGCGCAAAGCGGACAGGATGCAGGGGCTTATTGAGGAACTCTTTAACTATACAAAGCTTATGAGCGGCGAGATAACAGTACACCGCAGTGATATAGATATAGTAAAACTGGTGGTGCAGATGACAGAAGAGTTTTATCCGATTTTTATGGAAAATAACCTTGAGTATACCCTTAAGCAGAATGTAAACAGTTTAATTATGAATGTCGATGGGGAACTTATAGCAAGGGCAGTTTCAAACCTTATTGGCAATGCTGTAAAATATGGCAGGGATGGCAAGGCTGTCCATATTGAGCTGGAAAAATATAACACTGAACTACAGATACGTGTAATTAATTTTGGTCTGGTAATACCAGAAGAAAGCATAGAACATATTTTTGATAAGTTTTACAGGGTAGAAAGTTCAAGGTCTGTGCAGACAGGAGGTACAGGGCTTGGGCTTAATATAGCACAGGAAATAGCAATACTCCACGGGGGCAAGATAACAGTACAAAGCAGTGTCAAAGGTACATGCTTTACAATTGCGCTTCCTATAGATAATTCTGGCAATATTGCTGGAGAAGAAAGCACAAAAGAAAAGGAAGATGGAAAAAAGGAGATTTAATTAATGGAATGGAGGTACAGGACTTATGAAAATAAATCCCGTATATGGAAAAGAAGTAAAATTAAGGGTACGTTCACTGAAATTTGCAATGACAATCCTTTTTTTTAACCTTGGGCTGGTTGCAATAGCACTTCTTGGTTTTGAAATGATTTTTAATATAAATATGAATTACAGAATAGACTATTCAGCTGCTATTACAGTGTATTTTGTAATTATTTGTATTGAAGCAGCAATGGTGGCGTTTTTAGTCCCAGTATTTACGGCTGGAAGCATAGCAGGGGAGCGTGAGAAACAGACCCTTGAAATACTGCTTACTACTGTATTAAAGCCAGGGCAGATAGTAATTGGAAAGCTTATGTCATCCATAAGCATGGTAGTGCTTCTTGTTTTTTCAAGTCTTCCAGTTGTATCTATAATATTTACAATTGGTGGTATCAATATGGCAGACCTTTTCCAGTTTGTAGTATTTATTATTGTAATGTCACTTTTTATAGGAAGCATGGGAGTATGTGCTTCTGCAATGCTTAAAAAGGCAATCCCGGCTACTGTAATATCATTTGTAATGGTGGGAGTTGTATGTGGTGTAACTGCCATAGCAGTATTTGTAGCTAACGAAGGCGCAAATATTTATTATTATACTGTACAGAATTCAAGTGGGGATGTGCCTGATGTTACATGGACAATGTATCCCCTGCTTATAAACCCGGCATTTACAATATTCCATATGGTCAGTGAACAGTTTATGGGTGAAAACCTGCTTTCTTACATGGCTTCTGCACTTAATGGGGAACTGCTGCCATTTGTACAGGATTACTGGTTTTTGTGCAGTATTGCAGTACAGCTTGTATTTACAGTTTTATTTTTAAAGTTAGCAGCATTGTTTCTTGACCCATTGAGAAGAAAGGAAAAGGCACGTAAAAACAATAATAAGACAAAGAAAAAGAAAAAAGCGGCAGCAGTGGCACTGTTATTCCTTGTTTTAGCCATTGCACCAGCCAGTACACAGACTGCTTCTGCTTCTGTTAAGATAAGAGAACTTGATAATGAAGGCAAGATAAAAATAAGCAAAGATGATATAAGCGCATCAGTAAGGCTTGGGTATAAGGGCAAGGCAAAATATAACAGAAGTATAAGGGCAGATGCTGTTATAGAGAATAAGGGGAGTGACTTTACAGGAAAATTCAGGGTAGAATATGCCAGGACAGATTCAAACGGCTATATAGCAATACAAAAAGAATTTGCAGTTGCAGCAGGTGAAAGCAAAAAAGTACAGTTTGCACTGCCAGATATTGAAGAGGGCAGAAACATCAGGGTTGCAGTTTGTGACAGTGATAATGATATTATCTGTTCTGAATATGTAAAGTTAAATTATAAGGATAATATAGATACATTATATATTGGTACACTTTCTGACAGCCAGGACAGCCTTAAATATATTGCAAGCGGGATGGCTGCAGATAAAACTTCATTTAGCGCAAGTGATGAAGGGATTATATTTGAGCTTCTAAGTGATGATATTACAGAAGATGAAAAGATGATTGATGTATTGGACGTTATTATAATAGATAATTTTGATACAGGGAAGTTTTCAAAAGGGCAGATTAATGCTATTAAAAAATGGGTCAGTAAAGGAGGCACACTTTTTCTTGGAAGTGGTGCAGATGCCGGCAAAGTGCTTGACGCATTTTCAGGGACTCTTTTAAAAGGCACTATAGGAAGTGCAAAAAGCATCAGGACTAATTTTGGTGTAACAAGAGCGGAGCTTACAAGCCTTCTTGGTGAAAACCTTGCGAATAAAAGAGTGCCGCTTGATATTACACAGATTAAAATAAATGGTTCAAAGCCAGTTTTAACAGACGGAAGGAACAAGCTTGCAAGTGTAAAAGAGTATGGAAGTGGCAATATAATAACAGCAGAATTTTCACTGGCTTTAAGTCCAGGCACATCAAGGCTTTACGGGCCTGTTATTGTAGATGTAATCAGGAATAATATAAGTGAACAGCGTAAACAAGACCTGGGGCTTTCCAGTGGAAATTCATGGCAGTCATATTCAGAAGTTTATATGAGTGAGGCTGATTTGCTAAACTTAAATAGTACAGATTCACTGCCAAATATTAAGCTTTATGCCGTTATCCTTTTAGTATATGTTTTTCTGGCAGGGCCGCTGTCTTATATAATACTTAAGAAAAAAGACAGAAGAAACCTGTTATGGTTTATAGTGCCAGTGCTTTCAGTGGTATTTTCAGTAACAATTTATTTAATTGGAACAAGTACACGTATACAGAAACCATTTATAAATTATTCTTCAACAATTGAACTGCCAGAAAAAGGGAACAGCAGCCATAATGTAAATACATCATTTACAATTACAAATTCTTCAAGTAAGTCATATGAAACGGTGCTTCCAGAAAATACTGATATATCACCATCATCACTTAATGGATATTATTCTTCATATTATTATTCAGATGATGAAGCAGGCAAGTATGATTACGGGATTGAATATAGTGCTAGCAATATAACGTTACAAATGAACAATTTATCAGCATTTGAAAGTGTTCCATTTAAAATGAGTAACCGGAGCAGCAGCACAGGCACAGTTGAAGCCAATGTAAAGAAAACAGATGACAAAATATCAGGATTTATAACTAATAAAATGTCGTGCGGGCTTGAAGACTGTATTTTCTATTGCAAAGGCACTATGTATTATATAGGGGCTATTCCATCAGGTAAATCTGTGGATATATCAAAACAGAAAAGTTTTAAAGATAGTAATTATTCATATAGTTTTGAATCACAGTTAAGCGCTGCAATGGGTGGAAGCTTTTATGATAACTCAGTAGATGTTTCATTAAGAAGACAGATAGGCATGATACAGGTATTTATCACTAATAATAAATTGTCTGATACATGGTTCTATGGATTTGTGCCAGAGGATGAGGAAACATCTTTTACAGGTAAATTCCCATATGACAAATATGGTGCAACAGGTGTCTATAAACAGGTACAAGTACAGGAAACATTAGACGGATATGATGTAATAGGCATGCTTGAACAGTATGCAGACCAATATGATGAAAATGATACTAATGGATTTTATATATATGACACTACAAGAAAAGAGCTTGAAGTCACATATAAATTCCCAGAGAATTTTACACTTAAAAGAATTATATACAACAAAGAGACTGCTGGCGGATGTGAATTTAACCTTAACAAATACCAGTATGCAGAAACAGCTTTTGTAGGTGCTGCAAAAGTTAAGGATAGAACAACTGGGGAATATGTAGAATTAATACAATCTGGCAAGAAAGCGGATATTGATGGTATGGAAAAATATCTGGAAGATGACGGAAGCCTTACTGTATATTATGAAATTGGCAATATCCAGAATGGGGGAGTGGATTCATATATCCTTCCTAAGGTTAAACTTGCAGGCACATATAAAAAGACAGGTAAAAGGAGTTAGGAGGCAGCAGCATGGTAAAAATAGAAAATTTATATAAACATTATGGTAAGTTTGTTGCGCTAAACCACCTGAATCTTTCTATTGAAAAAGGGGAACTTTTTGGATTTGTAGGCCCTAATGGTGCAGGCAAGACAACTACAATGCGTATAATATCGGGGCTTTTACGGGCAGATGGCGGTTCAGTCCATATTGCAGATGTGGATGCACTTAAGGATAACCAGAACTTAAAAAGAAAAATAGGGTATATGCCGGATTTCTTTGGTGTTTATGATAACCTTAAGGCAATAGAGTATATGGAGTTCTATGCATCAGTTTATGGAATTACAGGTGAAAAGGCAAAGAGTATGTGCTTAGAGCTTATGGACCTTGTAAATTTAAGTGATAAAGCAGATTTTTATGTAGACGGGCTTTCAAGGGGCATGAAACAGAGACTCTGCCTTGCAAGAAGCCTTGTACACAACCCTGAATTGCTTATTCTTGATGAACCGGCATCAGGGCTTGACCCAAGGGCAAGGTTTGAAATGAAAGGAATACTTAAAAACCTGCATGATATGGGTAAAACTATTATAATAAGTTCACATATATTGTCGGAACTTGCTGAAATGTGCACTACTATAGGTATTATTGATAAAGGAAGCATGGTATCAAAAGGTACTGTAGAGGAGATAATGCAGAAGCTTAATACTTCAAATCCATTAAAAATACATGTTGTTAATAATGTAGAAACAGCAGTACGCATTATAAAAGAAAACCCGCAGGTGGCAAACCTTTCTATTGACGGGCCTGATATAACAATATCATTTGATGGCGGGGAGGAAGAAGAGGCAGGGCTTTTGAAAATGCTGGTAAACAATGATGTGCAGGTTTCTTCATATATGAGGGAAACAGGTAATCTGGAAGAAGTGTTTATGATGGTAACGGCTAAGAAAGAAGTGCTGGATTAAATTTGGAATTGGGTTTTGGGTATGCGGACGCAAGGTTTACATGTTCCAGCTAAACTCCTGACTAAATGACATTGCACTTTTACATGGACTGGAGTGCCTCTGTCATGGAATAATGTTTATCTGAAACATTGTAAACTTGCTGTTCATTGCCAGATTTAAAGACAGCAATTCCAAATTTAATTGTGTTAATGGGGATTCAGGGTATTTATTTATATATTTTATGGTTTGGCAGGTGGTTTGTATGGATAGGAAGAAGGCAGGGCTTACGGAGCTGGATGTGGAGATTGAGGGCTTTTTAAAGGCTGTTGCAAGGCGCAAGTCGTTGCAGAAGTGGATTTTTACTGCTGCATGGTGTGTGCTTGTGTCTGTTATTCTGGCTTTTGTGTTAAATATTGCAGCAGTTTTTGTGCCTGTTTATAATGCTGCTTTATATGGATGGCTGCTTATACTGGCTGGTTTTGTGGTTTCTCTTATATATGTGGCTGTAAGACGTACCAGCATGTATGAGGCGGCAAGATATGCAGACAGGGCAGGGCTTAAGGAACGGCTTGTTACAAGTGTTGGATGCCAGGGCTCTGATGATGGTTTTGCGGGGATGCTTAAGGAAGATACAATTAGTGAAATTAACCGTTTTGACAGGAAATTAAGGCTTCCGTTTATGTATCCCTGGAAGAGATATATTGCTTCCTGCCTGTTTCTTTGCCTTTTTATAATATGCATATTTATACCTTCACAGGCAAAAAGGGATGCAGAATTTCTCCATAAGCTTGCCATGCAGGCGGAGGAGGCAAAGGAAAAGATGGAAGAGGCCGAAAAGCTTATTGATAAGGCAGCAGATAATGAACTTGCTAAAAAGGAAGCAGCAAAGGTTAAAAAGATTTTAGATGATGCAAAGAAGGAAATTAATAATTCAAAGAATATTGATGATATAAAGAAAGCAAAGGAAAGGCTTGAGAGTAAACTTAAAAAGGAACTTGCAGAAGCAGGTGAGCAGGGAATTATAAAGGCTGCAAAACAGCTTGTGCCTGGTACTGACCTTGAAGGGCTTGCAGATTTTAATAAAAAACTTGCAGAGCTTGCAGAAAAGAGCGGGCTTAAGGGAGATTTATCTGATGAGCTGAAAAGTGTTGCAGAAAGTTTATCTGCCAAAGAGATGGAAGAACTGCTTAAACAGCTTGAAGAAGCTGCTGGGGACGGGGAGATTACAGCGGAGGAAGTGGCAAGTGCACTTTCTGGAATTGAAAATAGTGATGCACAGATGGCTTCTGCTACAATAACAGCTTCAAGCCAGAGTGCAGGAGGGTCACAAAGTTCTTCTGCAAGTCCGTCACCAGGCAGCGCGCAAGGTGCGGAAGGAAGCGGACAGGGTAATGGGAGTGGAAATGGTTCTGGGAATGGCAATGGGAATGGCAATGGAAATGGAAGTGGTAATGGAAACGGGAGTGGTAATGGCAGCGGCGGCAGAAAGGGTTCTGGAAACGGCGGCGGCTGGAATATGGGAGATGATAAGGGGCTTGAGCGTACAGAACAGGAAGATAAAGGTGAGATTGTAAACCTTACTGGCAAGAAAACAGGGAATGATAATAACCTCACTGGCAAGAAGAATGGTGATGCTAAGATAACACAAAAGAGCGGACAGAAAGGCGGGGCATCCGGTGGTATTAAAGCAGACCTTGATTCAGTTATAGGAGATTACAGCAGTGAGGCATATGCAAAGGTGGAAAGCAACAAAGTCCCATCTGCAATGAAGGATATTGTCAAAGAGTATTTTAGTGGTTTTGGAAGTGAATAGTAACAGTGGTTGGTATCCGTTTGATTGGAGGATTAAAATGTCTGGTAAGGAGAACATTAGTAAAATAATTGATAATATGAATGCCTGTGAACAGGAAATTGCAAAAGCAATTATAGGGCAGGAAGAAGTTGTGCATGAGATTATGCTTGCAATACTTGCTGATGGCAATGTGCTTTTAGAGGGTGTGCCAGGGCTTGGCAAGACACAGCTTGTCAAAACTATTTCAAAGGTTCTGGATTTATCATTTTCAAGAATACAGTTTACACCTGACCTTATGCCTGCTGATGTAACAGGAACAAACCTTATTATTAAGGAAAATGGCAATAATGTATTCAGGTTTGAACAAGGTCCTGTTTTTGCCAATATTGTACTTGCAGATGAGATAAACAGGGCTACACCAAAGACACAGGCGGCAATGCTTGAAGCAATGCAGGAAAAGACTGTAACAGTTGGCAAGAATACTTATCCACTGCCTTCACCATATATGGTACTTGCAACGCAGAACCCTATTGAAAATGAAGGTACTTACCCATTGCCAGAGGCACAGCTTGACCGTTTTATTTTTAAGATTAATATGGAATTTCCAACCCTGGATGAACTTAAAAGAATTATGGATGTAACTGTCACAAATACAAAACCTGTTTTAAATCCTGTATTAAATGGCAGTGATATTATAGAGATGAGGGAACTTATAAGGGATATACCTGTTGCGGATGCAGTACAGGAATATGCGCTGAAAATAGTATTAGGCACACATCCTGAGCTTGCTTCTTCACCTGGAAATGTTAAGAAATATTTTATGGCAGGTGCAAGCCCAAGGGCAGCACAGGCAATTTTCCTGACAGCCAAGGCAAGGGCATTATTAGATGGCAGGTACAATGTGTCATTTGATGATGTAGATGCAGTAGCGCTTCCAGCACTCAGGCACAGGGTTATGGCAGGATTTGAGGCTGTTTCAGAGGGAATTAATGTTGATGATGTTTTAAAGGAATTAATTAAAGGGTTAAAGCAGGTATTGTAAATGGAAGAAAAAATTTTTGACAAGGATTTTTTTAACGGGCTTGGCAGGGTGAAACTTGTTACAAGGATTACAATGCAGGGTGGCAGAAGCGGCATGAGAAAGTCTGCTGCCAAGGGAAGCAGTGTTGAATTTGCTGACTTCAGGGAATATGTGCCAGGGGATGATATAAGAAGAATTGACTGGAACACATATGGCAGGATGGATAAACTCTTTGTGAAGCTTTTTGTGGAGGAAAGGGAAGCATATTATTCCATAATTACTGATACAAGTGCTTCAATGGACTTTGGGACACCTGGCAAGAATGTGTGCGCAGCAAGGCTTGCTGGTGCAGTTAGCTATATGGCGCTTAATAACCTTGACAGGGTGCGTCTTTCTGCAATAAACGGGGACAAAGTAATTAACAGCAGTGATTTTACAGGCAGGCAGGGCTTTAATAAAATAATGGCATGGCTGGGTGGCATGGAATTTGCAGGAAAGACAGATTTATATAAAAGCATAAAGGGCATACCATTTAACCAGAGAGGTGTAACCATTATAATATCGGATTTATTCAGCCAGGATTCCACAGATGAAAATATAGAAAATATAGCAGATACAATACGTTATCTAAGATATATGAAACAGGAAGTGCTTATACTGCATGTGCTTTCACCAGAAGAGAAAGAGCCAGTGGTTGAAGGGACTGTAGGGCTTGAAGATACAGAAACAGGTGATATACTGCGTGTAACAGCAACAAGCCATTTATGCAGGCAGTATAAACGTGTACTTGACAGGTTTCTGTCAAGGGTGGAAGAGTGTGCAAAGCATTACCAGGCGCATTATATACCAGTATACAGCAACGAAAATGTAGACACATTTATTTATAAGGGCATAAGAAGCGGGCAGCTTGAAAACTTTTAACTGGCAGACAGAAAGGCATGGTTTTTATGGGATTTGTAAGGTTATGGCCGGCGCTGCTGGCTGTTTTTATACCAGGTATTATATTGTTATACCTTTTAAAGCAAAAAGTGGTTAACCAGAAAATATCTGCATTAAATCTCTGGAGGGAAGCATATGAGAATATACAGGCATCAACACCCTGGGAGAAATTCCGTAATAATATACTTATGTACATGCAGATAGCAGCGCTGTTATTGTTAGTAACTGCACTTATGTCACCATATATTAAAGGGCGTGGCAGTGAATATTCCAATGTGCTGGTTCTGATAGACAACAGTGCAAGCATGTCAGGTATTTACTCAGGTGAGGAAACAAAGCTGGATGTGGCTAAGGAACAGGCATCAGATTATGTCAGCAGTAATGATGGTGCAAGATATACAGTCCTGTCTGCCTCTAATACATCAGACCTTTTAATATCTGGTTCTTCAGACAAAGGACGTGTAAAAGATGCTATAAATAATATAGAAGCAACTGATATTGCTGGTTCACTTGAAAATGCCACAAGCATGGTACAGTCACTTGCAGCTGCATGGAAGAATTATAAAGTAATTGCATTTACTGACAGTAGTGCCAATATGCAGGATATTAACTGTGAAGTAGTTGATTTAAGTGTACAAGGGGAAAATGGGGCAATACAGAGTTTAAGCCATGCTGTTTCTGAAGATGGGACAGTAAAGGTAATGGCAAGGGTGGATAATTATGGGGAAAGGCAGCTGGATACAGATGCAAGCCTTTATATAGGGAATAAGATTTATGATGTACAAAGTGTAACAGCAGAGCCAGGAGAGAGCAGCACCGTTTATTTTAAAGATATTACAGCAGGCAGGTATAACAGCATGCTTGCAGGAAATACACCATATCTTATGGCAGAGCTTAATTCAAAGGATATGCTTGCAGGTGACAATACAGTTTATGATATACTTAATGGTGAAGGTGATGAGAAAATACTTCTTGTTGCAAGTAAAAATACTTTTCTGGAGAAGGGGCTTAAGGTTTCAGGTAACAGGACTGTAGAAAAAGTACTTCCAAAGGATTTACAGGCAGCAGATACAAAGGAGTACAGCCTTGTTGTATACGATGGAATAATACCAGACAGCATACCAGAAGATGCCAATATAATATTTATAAATCCTCCTGTTTCCAAGATAAAGAATATTGGAGATAAAAAGGTTAAAGAGGAAGATAAATGGAAACAGGATATATTTATATATGCAAATAAAAGCAAAAGCAGTATTGTAAAAATATTAAATGAAAATGTAACAAATTACCTGGATGGTTATTCATTCGGATGTCTTAATGTAACAGGGTTTAAAACCCCAAAATGGGCAAAAAGCTTTTTTGAAACAGATGATAAGTTTTCAACTGGCTACCTTGGCAACTATAACGGCAGGATGGTGGCAGTTACAGGCTTTGACCTCCATAATACAGATTTTCCGTTACAGACAGAATTTCCAATATTTATGTATAACCTGCTAAGGGAAACAATGTCTGCAAGAATAGCAGATAAAACTATATATAATGCAGGTGAAGCTGTAAGCATACAGAGGAAAGGCAAGGCAGAAAAAGCAATTGTAACCAGACCTGGCGGTGGAAAGGAAACATATAGCCTGGATGAAGGTACAGCAGTTTTTACAGATACTTTAAAGGCAGGTTTATATAATATAAAAGAAGGCGGGGATAATGTGTATTTTACAGTATCATTTCCAGAGGATGAGTCGGATGTTTTAAAAGAAACAGTAATTACATCAGATAATAAAGCCACAGCAAATAAAGCCGGGAAGTTAAACGGGGTGGTTTCAAAGAGAATGGTGGTAATACCTGTACTTGTGTTGCTTTTAATTCTTTTAATGGCAGAGTGGATGGTTTACAGGAAACGTTTATAAAATATGCAATTATAATAGAAAGGCAAGGTTGTTTTTATGAGGATTGCTGTACAATATCCAGTTGTATTATTGCTGATACCTGTTATAATAGCAGTAATGCTTGTAACATCACGCAGTTTAAGGATTGGGAACAAAGTGCGCAAATGTTTTATTACTGGTATAAGGATTGTTCTGTTTTCTTTAATTATATGCGCTATGGCGGATATATCAGTTAATGTAAGTTCCAGGAATACAGGGACTGTCTTTCTGCTTGATGTTTCAGAGAGTTTTGCAGCCAATAAGGAAGAAGCTGTCCAGATGGTGCAGGATGCGCTTAAGAAACTGCCAAAAGATAACAGGGCAGCAGTTGTTGCATTTGGGCAGGATGCAAGGGTTGAACAGTTTATGTCTGAGGCCAGCCTGTTTACAGGTGTAGAAACAATGCCAGTTGTTACTTCTACTAATATAGAAAAAGCTGTAAGGGCAGGTATGGCACTTTTTGATGATGACGAGGCAAAGCGGATTGTGCTTATAACAGACGGCAGCCAGAATGAAGGAAATCTTGAGAAAATGAGCCCTTTGCTGCTGGCTGGAAATGTAGAGGTTAATGTTTTAAAAAAGGATTTGAAGATAAGCAATGAAGCTTATATATCAGACCTTTCAGTACCAGAGAAAATACAGGCTGGTGATAAATTCAGGGTGCAGGTGGAAGTGGAAAGCACAGTTAAAACAAATGCCCTGCTCCAGCTTTATACAGGCGGCAGGCTTAGCAAACAGGAAAATGTTGTACTACAGGAGGGCAGTAATTCATTTATTTTCCAGGATACAAGGAAAAAAGAGGGCTTTGCAGAATATAAAGCAGTAATAATCCCTGATAAGGACACAGTAAGCCTTAATAATGAATACCAGGCATTTACAGAGGCAGGTGGTGCAGAAAAAGTGCTGGTTATTGAAGGGGCAAGGAATGAAGCAAAAGAGTTTAAAAGGCTTCTTTCATCTGCTAATGTTACTTTTGAAACTGTAAACCCTGGTTCAGCACCTGCGAAACTTGAAGCCATGAATAAATATAAGTGTATTATTATGGAAAATACAAGCGCAGACAGCCTTCCAGTAGGTTTTATAAATTCAATCTCTTCATATATCAAAGATTATGGCGGAGGATTTATAACTATTGGTGGCAAAAGAAGCTTTGCACTTGGCGGATACAAAGATACGCCTATAGAAGATGTGCTTCCAGTCAATATGGATATTTCCCAGGATAAAAAAATACCAGAGATGGCAATGGTAATGGTAATTGATAAATCAGGAAGCATGACAATGGATGACAGCGGCAACAGCAAGCTTGAAATGGCAAAGGATGCTGCTGCTTCTGCAATAGATAACCTGCGTGATACAGACAATGCAGGTGTTATTTCTTTTGATGATAAATATTGCTGGAACGTAAAAATACAGAAGGCAAAAGATAAAGAAGATATAAAAAGCGGCATTTATGGCATAAAAGAGGGTGGCGGGACAAATATATACCCTGCTGTAAGAGAGGCTTTTGACAAGATTAAAGATATAGACTGCCAGATAAAACATATAATACTGCTGACTGACGGGCAGGACGGATTTTATGACGGATATCCAGGGCTTATTGAAAAGCTTGAAAAGAATAATATAACACTTTCAACTGTATCAATAGGTACTGATGCTGATGACAGGTTTTTAGAAAGGCTTGCGGAAGCAAGCGGTGGGAGGTTTTACAATACAAAGGCAGGGACAGAGCTTTCAAGGATATTTGCACAGGAAGTATATCTTGCGCAGAAAGAGTATATTGTAAACAGGGTATTTACACCACTAATTAAAACTGACAGCAGTATATTAAGTGAAGAAGCCAGGGAGGGTCTGCCAGCAATGGCTGGCTATATTGCCACAAGCATAAAACCAGAAGCACAGCAGATACTTTCATCTGACAAGGATAACGACCCTGTACTTGCATGCTGGCAGTATGGGCTTGGACGCACGGTTGCGTTTACATCTGATATAACGAACCAGTGGACAGGCAACTATGCTTCATGGAGCGGATATCCAGGTTTCTGGAAAAGCATAATTAACTGGGCAACAGATATAGCAGAAGAAGAAGGAAGCCTGGCCAGTGTGTCACAGGAAGGCAGCAAAGGACGGATTGTCTATACAACAAAAGATTATTCTGGCAAAACAAAGATAAAAGCAACCTGTACAGGAGAAAATGGCAAAAAAACAGAGATAGAGCTTAAAGCAACTTCACCAGGTGTATTTGAAGGAGAAATGGAAACAGCAGATACAGGTATTTATTCAGTAAATGTTACAAATACAGAAGATGGCATTGTAAAAGATGTAAAAAATACAAGGCTTGTAATGCAATATTCACAGGAATACAGGTTTGCAGATGTAACAGACTGCCTGGACAGCTTTACCAGCCAGTCAGCAGGAAAGTTTATAGATAACCTTGATGGGATATTTGACAGCATGCCTGAAAGAGTGCAGGCAAATAAAAATATAACAGTCCCGCTGCTTGTTACTGCTGTAATATTTCTTTTAATAGATATAGTATACAGAAGACTTGATTTAAAGCTTGGTGCAAAATTTGCTACAGCAATAAAGGACAAAGCAACAGAAGCCGCCAGCAGTAAAGTGCATGGGACAGAAACTAATACAGGATTAAAAGAAGAAAACACAGTAATGGCAGCAGACAGCCAGAGGCAGAAAGCAAAAGATAATATAAAACAGGATAAGAAGAAAAACAGCAGGCGTGCTAAGAAAGAAGATACACAGGATATGCTTGATATAGGAAGCCTGCTTGCTAAACAGAAGGAACGGGAGAGATAGGAGGGAAACATGCCAGGAGTATTATTTGAGGGTGGTTCATTCAGGGCAGTTTTTAGCTGTGGCGTTATGGATGCCCTGCTTGACAATGATATTATGTTCCCATATTGTATAGGGGTATCTGCAGGTGCAGCAAATTCTGCATCATATATTTCAAAGCAGAGCGGAAGAAATATAAAAGTTTATTCAAACTACCGTAATGATAAAAGATATATAGGAAAAAGAAACTTTTTTACAGAGAAAAGCCTTTTTGGGATAGACTTTGTATTCCGTAAAGTCCCCAATGAACTTGTTAAATTTGATTTAGAAACATTCAGGCAGTATGAAGGAAAGTATATTGTAGTTGTAACTGATGCAAGGACTGGCAAAGCAAAATACTTTGGCAAAGAAGACATAGACAGGAATTATGCTGTTTTTAATGCTACTTGTGCACTCCCGGCGGTGTTTCCTGCTGTAAAAATTGCAGGAGGCCGTTATTATGACGGAGGTCTTTCTAATCCAATCCCTGTTGACAAGTGCCTTGAAGATGGCAATGACAAGATGTTAATTGTGCTGACACAGCCAGAAGGCTATAAAAAAGAATGCCTTCCAAAAGACAGGCATATTGCAAGGCTTATACGCCATAAATACCCAGCAGTAGCAGACAGGATTTTGCACAGGTATAAAAAATATAACAGTTCCCTGGAAACCTGCCAGAAGCTTGAAAGTGAAGGCAGGGCAGTAATATTAAGACCGCCATGCAAACTTGAAAGTCTTGAGAGTGATGTAAACAAGTTAAAACAGACATATAAACAAGGGTATAACCTGGCAACAAAACGCCTGGATGAAATAAAGGCACTGTTTTAACCTCATTGCCGCAAAGCGGCAATGAGGTTATGAGCAAGTAGCAAAGCGGATTGCGAATATCCGCTTGATTAACAGAAACGGAGGGATTGTATGAAAAAAAGAATTAAACCTTTACTTTTTCTTATATGCATGGTTAGCATTGCTGCCATGTTATATACAATGTGTTCTAATGCTGGAAGCAGCAAGACCACATATGTTGCATTAGGTGACAGCATTGCCGCAGGTTATGGGCTTGCTGGTTATTCTGCAAGCCAGGAGACACCACCAGCAGACAGTTACCAGTCTGTTGTAGGCAGTTTCTTAAAAACAAGCCCTGTTAATTTTGCAGTAACAGGTGATGACAGTACAGACTGTATAAATATACTTAATTCTGGCGAGGCAGATACAGCACTTTCTGATGCTGGAGTTATAACAATATCAATAGGCTCTAATGATTTATTAAAGCCTTTTATTGAAATAGCAAAAGAAACTTTTGGAATTACAGAAGAGAATGGCAGTATGGATATTTCTTCACTTGAGGATTATTATGCAGATTTTAAGGATGCTTCTTTAATTGATATGCTTGCAATAGCTAATGATTTTGCAGATAAACTTAAAGATAATAAAGTCCTTCATGAAAAAGCACAGGCATTTTCTTTAAATTTTAATGAAATTATAAATATATTAAAGGAAAAAGCGCCACAGGCAGAAATATATGTAACAAATGTATATAACCCATACAAGGATGTAATGGTTCTTGGAAATTCAGCAGATACATATATTAAAGAAATAAATAATGCTTTTACAGATAATTCCGAGGATTATACCTTGATAGATGTGTATACATTATTTGCTAAAGAAAACCTTGTAAATACAAAGTTTGATATATCTGATTTAGAGAATATTAATTTAGACCCGCACCCTTCCAAAGAAGGCCATGCAAGAATTGCATCAGCTATTATAGATGCATTAAATGCAAAACATGCACCATCAAAAGCCAAAACAGGACAAGTTAAAAGCACAGCTAAAAATTCTATAACAATAAATCTTTCCTGTCCTTCTGGTAAATCAGGATACGAAATAGAATTTGCAACATCTAAAGATGGTAAATGGAAAAAGTTAAAAGATACATCAAAAAATAAAAACCAGATTAAGTCCACTAAATTAAAATCTGGAAAAACATATTATTTCAGGGCTAGGAGTTATAACAGTCTAAATGGTGTAAAATATTATAGTGGTTACAGCCAGGTAAAAAAAGCAAAAATAAAATAATAACCAGGATGGTGTTACATATGGTATTGCCAGATAGTAAAAATAAAACAGCGGAAGATATTTTAATGCTTAAAAACGGGCAGCGTGCGGAAATAATAGATGGGGAAATGTATTATATTTCTCCATCAAGCCTGCGGCAGCAGGAAATTCTTGCATGGCTTGAAGAAAAAATAAATAACTATATCTGGGAAAGCAAAAAATCCTGCAAAGTATTTAAAACCCCGTTTCCAGTATATATTGCTAACGATAAGAAAAATTATGTTGAACCTGGTTTAAGCGTAATATATAATGATGCTATTGTAAAAGACGGCAAGTGCTATGGTGCTCCTGGCTGGATAATTGAAGTGGTTTTGCCACAGGACAGATGGACTATGTACTGCCTGAAACTAGCAAAATACTATAAATCAGGTGTGCGTGAATACTGGATTACAGACCTTGCAGAACGTTCAGTTACAGTTTATAACTTTGAACAAAGAAATTATAACAGGTATACATTTAACAGTAAAATAAAATCTGGTACTTTAGAAGGATTAGAAATTGATTTTTCAGAAATCGGAATTTAAGGAGAATTGGTATGGTCCAACAAAATATATATGATAATGAAATATTTTTTGCAGGATATAAGAAGATAAGGGATAATAAAGTAAATGCTAACAATCTGTTTGAAATACCAGCATTGTTTTCTATGATACCTGATTTGAAAGGAAAAAGAATTTTGGATTTGGGATGTGGTTTTGGAGAAAATTGTAAAAAGTTTGTGGATTGCGGTGCAGAAAGGGTTGTTGGGATTGATATATCTGAGAAGATGTTAGAAGTGGCAATGGCTGAAAATTGCCACTCCAAAATAGAATATATCAATATGGCAATGGAAGAAATTTCACAATTACAGGATAAATTTGATGTTGTTATTAGTTCACTGGCATTTCATTATGTTGAAGATTTTGAAGGGGTAATACGGAATGTATATAACCTGCTTGATGAGAACGGAGTATTTATTTTCTCACAAGAAAATCCATTATGTACATGCCATTCAGGTGGAAACAGATGGACAAAAGATGAAAACGGTAATAAATTATATGTAAACCTTGCTGGTTATGGTGTTGAAGGGGAAAGGGAATCCGTATGGTTTGTTGATAATGTAAAAAAATATCACAGGACATTTTCCACAATTATAAACAGCTTGATAGAAGCAGGTTTTTCTATTGAAAAAATGATTGAGCCGCTGCCAACAGATGAATTGCTTGAAAAATATCCTGAATATAAAGATTTATTTCATAAACCAGACTTTTTGTTGATAAAAGCAAAAAAATAATTATGCACATTCCAATAACCAGTATTAGAAAAGAGGGCAGATGTAAAGAGTACATTACTTGAAAGTATAAAGACAGGGGCTGGCAAGTGCGTGATTGAAGTGGAATGGTAATCTGATATAAATTGATATTTGAGGTATTTTATGTATATACGGAGTGAAATAGAAAGAGTTATCAAAGAAAATCACATAGAGCGCTCAAGATGTTCCGAGTGTTCAAAAATTACTTATAGTTCAATCATTAAAAAAATTGAACAGACATTTGTATTATATGGCGGTAATATACATTGGTCTAATATGGGGCATGGGTTTAACCGCAAATTGTTATGCAAGACCAAAGATATATCAGAAGATAGGATGTGAGCCGCCAGATTACCCCAAATATTGCCCGAAGGTGAAAAATTTGTATATGTCCTGTTTGAAGATACAAAAAATTACCAGCCAAAGTACTGGGTTTATGAAATGTGCATTCCAGAACTGGTTTGTATCATTGGAGAAGTATATGGGTTAGATGATTTTTACATTGTTTCAAAAAAGTTTGAGTGGCTTATCAGTGAATGTCATGAAGATATTGTTTCATTTGTTGGAAGTTCATTAAATCTTTCGTGCTTTGATGAATAACAAAAACAAAATGGTGGCGGATTTTGATTGCTTTATCTGATGGCAGGGTAATTGGAACTATCAGATTAATGTTGAAAGAGAAAAACTGTGCTATACTGAAAAAACTTTTTGTAAGAAAATAATTTCGCTCACAGAAGGATAGGACTTCTCTTTATTTCTTATTAATTTTTTATATATCAGGATTATCCTTTGCATATATAAATATCAGCATTTTGTTATTTAGATAAAACAAACCCACCGGTACACCGATGGGTTGCATATATCAAGTGGATTGTCTATTGTGGTACATATTGTAATTTGTGGAAATAAAATTCATATCATCAGCTAGAGCTGGCTTACTTAAATTTATTATTTTCAAGGATTGATGGTGTTTTTTATGGTAGTCTGTAACAATTATTAAATATCCTCAAATATGTGAATTAACAATTTTTATTATAAATTTTGCTTGTATAACTTCCATCTGCTATATTAATATAACGTATAAAAAGTGATACTTTATTATCTGGATTTAAACTTTCCCAGACAAGAGAGCCAAACTCTTCCATATCATCTTTAGTTCTTATAAGTTCTGGTTCGCCCTCAAAACTTGGAAGAGGGTCTCCGTCATGCATATATGTGTGTATAAAATGCCCCTCACCACTTACAGGTGTTTCATAGTTAAATGTATAACGGTTGCATGCATCAGGGTTTCCGTTATTGCTTTTTAATATAGACATGGAGTATTTAAAATTGCCCTCTTCTATATTAAGTATTGCAGAAATACGAGGTGTATAATTAGGTGCATCTGGTTCAAATCCCCTTGTAAGAAGTGCCTTGTCAAATGTAGAACCATTTTTCATCATTTCATAAATAGTATCTGTCTGGTCGCCATTTGTAACTATTGTGTGATTGCCAAGCACACGTACTGGTGCATATATAACCAGGCTTGGGTCACTTAATTTTGAAGGGTCAAATGCCTGTGTGCGTATCCCTTCGCCGTCAGTAACAAAAATCCTGTTCCTGCTGTTTTCACTGCGTCCCATTATAAAATAAGCAATTACTGCATGTTTTCCGTCTGGTGTCATGCCAGTAACAATCCCACGTCCAGGGTATGCGTTTGTTTTTAATAAATCTTCTATATTTAATTTCTCCATTATTATCCTCCTTAGTGGTGGAAAAGCCTAAGACCTGTAAATGCCATTACAATGCCAAATTCATTACATGCATCAATTACGCTCTGGTCATTTTTAGAACCGCCTGCTTCTGCTACATATTTAACACCGCTTCTGTGTGCTCTTTCAATATTATCACTGAATGGGATAAATGCATCTGAACCAAGTGTAACATTGTCAAGGTTTTTAATCCACTCTGCACGTTCTTCCCTTGTCATAGGTTCTGGTTTCTCTGTAAAGAAATTCTCCCATTTTCCGTCTGCAAGTACATCCATATAATCATCTGAAAGATAGACATCAATTGTATTATCCCTGTCTGGACGCCGCACATCACTTTTAAACGGAAGTGACAATGCTTTTGGTGACTGGCGTAAAAACCATTTATCTGCTTTGTCACCAGCAAGGCGTGTACAATGTATACGGGACTGCTGTCCTGCGCCTATGCCTATTGCCTGTCCGTCTTTTACATAACATACAGAGTTAGACTGTGTATATTTAAGGATAATATTAGCAAGTATCATATCATTTAATGCTGCTTCTGAAAGTTCCTTTTTCTCTGTAACAATATTAGAGAAAAGTTCTTTTGTAGTTTTAATATCATTATGTCCCTGCTCAAAAGTAATGCCAAAAACATCTTTAGTTTCAAGTGGTGCAGCTTCATAATCCGGGTCGATTTTAATAATGCAATATGAGCCCCTTTTTTTCTTTTTAAGTATCTCAAGGGCTTCATCTGAATATGAAGGTGCAATAATGCCATCAGAAACAAGTGTACTTAAATACTTTGCAGTTGCTGCATCGCACTCATCAGAAAGTGCTGCAAAATCACCAAATGATGACATTCTGTCTGCACCCCGTGCGCGTATATAAGCTGTTGCCACAGGGGTAAGCTCTATATCATCATCAACAAAATACACTTTTTTCATAGTGTCATCAAGCGGTACATCAATAGCAGCACCAGCAGGGCTTACATGTTTAAATGATGCTGCTGCAACATGCCCTGTTGCTTCTTTTGCTTCTTTAACAAGCTGCCAGCTGTTAAAGGCATCTAAAAGATTGATATAGCCAGGAGTCCCGTTCAATACCTCAAATGGAAGGCTGCTCCCGTCTTTCATAAATACCCTTGAAGGTTTTTGGTTTGGATTGCATCCATACTTTAACTGGATTTCGTTCATAAAAATCTCCTCTCTTTCTGATGTTTATGCCAGGATAATATAATTAAAGCCAGCTTATCCAGACATATGCCCAGACGGCCGGCTTACTAAAGTTATACTCCCCTGTGGTATACCCCACTTTTCCGTCAGTTATATAACTAAAATTACTTTATCACAGGACAGGAAATCTTTCAAGTATAAAATAAATATTAGATAATATAAATTTACAGTTGTCTTGTATTATTTTAAATACGGACGGTTTCTGTGCCAGAGCCAGAATATTCATTACAGGGGTACGCTTCCGCTACGGTAAGCCACGCAACGGCACATAAAGCCATATAATTAATGTTCCAGAATAAACTGGCGTTTCTTCCGTAACATTAATTATATGGCTTAAATGCCGGCGGGCTTAAAGTACCCCTGTAATGAATATTGCTGGCATCTGGCACGCAAAACCTGTCATCGTAAATTTAAAATAAAATACAAAAATAAGATAACTGCAAATTTATATTGTGTTTTGGTGCAGGAGATTCAGACATAATTAAAACTGTTGATATATTCTTTATATTGTAGAAATCCAATAATATTAAAAAGCTTTTTTATAACTGTTAAGTGGCTGGCAGAATAATCCCCGCCACCCTATTTGTAGTTATCTTATTATCTTGTGTTTTGTTGCAAATTTCTGGTAACAGGTTTTGCGTGCCAGATGCCAGCAATATTCCGTACAAGGGACACTTTAACCCCGCCGGCATTTAAGCCAGATATTTATGTGACGGAATAAACGTAAGTTTATTCTGGAACATAAATATCTGGTTTTATGTGCCGCTGCGTGGGTTAACGTAGTGAGAACGTGCCCTTGTACGGAATATTCTGGCTCTGGCACTTAAAAACCGTCCGTTTTTAAAACAATACAAGATAACTCAAAATTTTTTTATTGTAAAGTTTATTTGGAATATGTCCCCTTCTACTTGTGCAGATACTTCCCCTCCCATATGTTCCACAAGCATTTTTACTATGGAAAGCCCTAATCCTGTTGAATTATTCCGTTCCTGTTTTCCAACATAGAACCTGTTAAATACCTGTTTTGCATCTATTGTATATTCTTTTACAACAGGGTTTTGTACTGATATTTCCAGGAGTGGTTTTTTATCAATATTATTAATATAAACTTTTACATTACCTGCTGCATGCTGCAGGCTGTTTCTTAAAAGGTTCTGCATAATCCGTCTTAACAGCTCCTTATCTGCCATTCCATAATAAATGCCTGTATCTTCAAATTCCATCTTTAAATTATTTTCTTCAAAGACAGGGATAAAATCTGCCATTACTTCTGTTACCAGGTTTGTAATATTGGTTTTGTGCAGGGGAATTTCTTCTTCTATGCCAGCCCAGTAGGAATATTCAAAAAATTGTTTTATTATTTTTTCCATTCCAGATGCATGTTTTAAACAGATTTCCAGGTATTCCCTTGTTGTTTTGTCTATTTCTGTCCTGCCCATTAGCTGTAAGTAACCTTTCATAACAGCAAGCGGTGTCCTTATATCATGTGAAATATTTGTTACCAGGTTTTTAAATTCCTGTTCTTTTATTTCCTGCGATACACGCAGGGCGTTTTCCTGGCGCAGGGTTTTGTTTAATGATACCGTCATTTCCTCTATGCTTTTGTCCTTTATAGAAATAATCACTGGATTTGATGCTTCTTCTTCCCTGCGCTTGTCAAGCTGGCTTTTAATACCGCCAAGCTGCATTTTTATACATATAATATAGATAATTAAGATAATACAAATAATTATAGTACAGATTAATGCAATTACCATAATGTTCCACCTGGGTTTTATTTTAATTCGGTTTTTTGGAATTTTAACAGCCCTGCTGTGCTTATTCCAATTATCCATGCAATGCTGGTTAAGCTGGTTTTTATAATATCATTCCAGCTTACATCCAGTTTAAGAACCTGTCCGGATAAGCCTACAGGCGTATAATTTAACATACCAGACAGGGACTCAGGCAGGGCTTTTGTAATTATAGTAAATCCTAAAGTTATACCAATAATACATATCCCCATTGTAATGCTGGTTTTTTGTGTAGTAATTGCAATTACAGCACATATGGCAAATATACTAAGATATGCAAGGCTTCCTGCAAATACCATGCCAAAAAGGTAATCCCACTGGCAAAGGTTTCCTGTAATTTTCTGTGTGCCTATGCCATTTTTTATAAATACAAATATGCTTCCAGCCGTCCACATAGCCAGGCATGTAAAAATTGAAACAGCAAAATACATAATAATTTTCGCAAGGTATATTTTTGTACGGCTTCTGCCATAACTTACTGCTTCCTGTATTGTCCTGTTTTCAAACGACTGGCTGACTATCCATCCTGCCATCAGTGAGGCAAGTAAAGTTGCGAGAGCGCCATCGCTCATATCACTTAACAGGCGGCCACCGCCATAATTAATATAATCCCTTCCAATTTCTTTATACTCAGCGTCATAACTGTCACTTGCTTCCTGTATTCCAAGAAAAACTGATGTAATTATAACAAATAAAAAAAGAATTTTTACAGCAAGGTTTTTTCTTATCTGGTATAATTCACTTCTAAAAAGACTAAACATTTTTATCCCCTCCTATTACATTCATATAATATTCTTCAAGGCTTGTTTCAACTATTGTAAGTTTTGTAATAATAATGCCGTTATTATAAAGCATACTGCCAAATTGTTCCATATCACCAGGCAGGTCATAAAGGCTTATGCTTTTATCAGACATTACCTTGAAATTATCTGTATGGAGGTTTTTTGCCAGAACCATTGCAAGCTGGTTTATATCTGTACACTTTATAGAAACATAGCTTTTACAATGTTCTTCCAGTTCTTCATGTGTAAGGATTTCTTTAATTTCACCATTATGTATTATAATATAATCTGTAGCTGTCTGGTATAATTCTGGGAGGTTATGGCTTGAAATTAGAATTGTCTTATTTTCAAACTCCCGTAATCTTTTTAATAAATTACGTATTTCAATAACGCCAGACGGGTCTAATGCATTAATTGGTTC
Source organism: uncultured Lachnospiraceae bacterium (assembly GCA_910588655.1). Taxonomy (GTDB): domain Bacteria; phylum Bacillota; class Clostridia; order Lachnospirales; family Lachnospiraceae; genus Butyribacter. The sequence goes on from CAJUPJ010000021.1 coordinate 27,703, forward strand.
ATCCAGCAGTAAAAGTTCAGGGTTTCCAAGTAACACAGATGCAATTCCAAGCCGCTGCTTCATGCCAAGTGAGAAATTCCTGGCTTTTTTTCTTCCTGTATTTTTAAGGCCTGTCAGCTCCAGCATTTCATCTTCAAGCTCAAAATTAGGAATTCCTTTCATAAGGCACTGGAAATGCAGGTTTTCTTTTGCTGTCATGTTGCTGGTTAATGCAGGGTATTCAATTAATGCACCAATGCGTTTGCCAGCTTCATCCATATTGCTGCCCCTGTCTTTGCCAAAAAGTGTAATTGTCCCGTTTGTAGGGAAGCTTAATCCTGTAACCATACGCATAAGTGTTGTTTTGCCAGCACCATTCTTTCCAATAAGCCCATAAATCCTGCCTTTTTCCAGGCGCATATTTATATTTTTTAATGCCCACTGGGAATTGTAACGTTTAGAAAGATTTTTAATCTCTAAGACTGTATTGCCCATAATATTTTCCTCCTGTTTAACCTTATGCAGATTGTGGATATCCGCATGGCTTTTTCCTTATATATAGACTTTACAAATAAAAGGTTTAGTAAAGGTTAAGAAAAAATAAAAAATGTCAGGAAAGAGTAAAGTTTATTTAGCGAGCCTGTAGCCAAGCCCCCATACTGTTTCTATATATTCCTGGCTGCTGTGGGCTTTTAACTTATTTCTTATATTGCTTATATGGGTTTTAATGACATTATCGTCACCAATATATTCCTCCTGCCATATAGTCTCATAAAGGTTTGATTTTGAAAATACTTTATTAGGATATCTTATAAACAAGGAAAACATCTGGTATTCTTTTGCAGTCAGGGAGAGCGCTTCGCCATTAGCAGTTATCGTTTTAGCTTCTTCGTCAAGAGTAATTTCTTTATAAGTAATTAGTTTTGCTGTATTTTTACTGTTGTACCTTCTTATATTGGAGGCGGTTCTTGCAAGCATTTCCTCCAAATCAAAAGGCTTTGTTATATAGTCATCTGCACCTGCTGAAAGTAAATCAACCTTTGTCCGTACCATATCTTTTGCAGATATAACAATTACAGGAATATCGCTAATCCGTCTAATATCCTTTAAAACTTCATCACCACTTTTATATGGAAGCATTAAATCAAGCAGTACCATTTCAAATTGTTTTTCTTCAAGAATTTTTACAATACCAAGCCCATTATAAACAGAAAATGTTTCATATCCAGCATCTTGTAGAGTTTGTGCAAGAAGCCGGTTTACGTCCTTTTCATCTTCAATAATCAAAATCTTTTCCATAAAAATCCTCATTTCAATGCTGTTTTTACACATTATACTAAAGATGGATTGTGGTGTAAAGCTGCCCCCGGCTTTACCTTACAAAACTGTAAGATAAACTGTAAAAATGTAAGTTAAATCTATAGCAGGTTTCCATATGTTTTGTTATCCTATTAACAGATAGCAGATAGCAGATAGCATTTATGAAATAATTAAACAGGAGGTATTCAAAATGGCTATTTTAAAGGTAAATAATCTTAAAAAAATATATGTAACAAGATTTGGCAGTAACCAGGTACAGGCACTGGGTAATATAAACTTTGCTGTTGAAGCAGGTGAATATGTTGCAATAATGGGCGAGTCAGGTTCTGGTAAAACCACTCTTCTTAATATTCTTGCAGCGCTTGACAGGCCTACAAGCGGGGAAGTCTTACTTGAAGGCAGGAATATAACAAATATAAGGGAAAAAGAAATTTCTGCTTTCCGTCGGGATAATCTTGGGTTTGTATTCCAGGATTTTAATCTTCTTGATAATTTTTCACTTAAAGACAATATATTCCTGCCACTTGTATTACAAGGGAAGACACCAGGAATTATGGAACAGAGGCTTAAGCCCGTAGCTGCAAAGCTTGGAATTTCTGATATACTTGGAAAATTTCCATATGAAGTATCAGGCGGGCAGAAACAGCGTACAGCAGTTGCAAGGGCGCTTATAACTTCACCAAAACTTATACTTGCTGATGAACCTACAGGTGCACTTGATTCTAAAGCTTCAGACAGTCTTTTAAGGCTTTTTAAGGAAATTAACAGTGAAGGCCAGACTGTTTTAATGGTTACACACAGTACAAAAGCGGCAAGCAATGCAGGCAGGGTTCTTTTTATTAAGGATGGTGAAGTATTCCACCAGATTTACAAAGGAAATATGACAAACGAAGAGATGTATTCAAAGATTTCTGATACTTTAACAATACTTGCAACAGGTGGTGATATAAATGAGTAAACTTTACATTAAACTTATGGCAACAAATATAAAGAATGGTAAAAAATTTTACCTGCCATATATACTTTCTGGCATCCTTATAGTTATACTTTTTTATAATATACTGGCAATATATTATAATGAAGGGCTTTCAAATATGGCAGGCGGCAGGGATGTAAAGCTGATTATGTCTCTGGGCTCAAAGGTTATAGGAATATTTAGTTTTATTTTTATATTTTATACAAACAGTTTTATAATGAAAAGAAGAAAAAAGGATATTGGTATTTACAATATTCTTGGCATGGAAAAAAGGCATATTGCAAGAGAACTTTTTGCTGAAACAATGGTAATTGCCATAATTGTAATTGTATGCGGCCTTGTAACAGGCATAATATTTGATAAATTTTTAATGATGTTTTTATATAAATTATTAGGTTTTGAAACAAGTATAAAATTTGTTGTTTCAGGCATGGCAGTCTGTTATACATTAATTCTTTTTATAACATTATATTTTACGGTAATGGTTTATAATGTCATGCAGGTAAGACTTTCAAACCCTATAGAACTTTTAAGGGGCAGCAATGTAGGTGAAAAAGAACCAAAGACAAAAGTGCTTATGGCAATTACTGGTTTTCTTTGTATTGGAGCAGGCTACTATATTGCAATTACAACTGAAAACCCTATAGCAGCACTTTCACTTTTCTTTATTGCTGTATTACTTGTAATAATTGGAACATACTGTCTTTTTACAGCTGGAAGCATAGCACTTCTTAAGATGCTTAGGAATAATAAAAAATATTATTACCAGAAGAAACATTTTACCGCAGTATCAGGCATGATTTACAGAATGAAACAGAATGCTGCCGGCCTTGCAAATATATGTATTCTTTCAACAATGGTACTTGTAATGGTTTCAACAACTGTAAGTATGTATATTGGTGAAGAGGATATATTAAATACACGTTATGAAACAGAGTTAAATATTAATGGCAAATCTGATAAGATTACAGACAGTACAAATATTGTCCAGATTGCTGAAGATGAAATAAAGAAGCAGGGAAGAAAGATTTTAAAAGAATATGGATATACACATATAAGTGTTGGCGGGATAATGAACGGAAATGAGCTGGATACAGAAGGAGAGGAGGGGATAAAGTATAATTTTGCAGATATTACATTTTTAAACATAATTACAAAAGATGATTTTAAGAAGATATCAGATATAGACGCTGGTGATATTAAAGAAGATGAAATTAAATTATTTGGAACTGCAAAATATAATGAAGATGAAATAAAATTCCTGGGACTTAGCTATAAAGTGAAAGAGAGTGTTGCAGATAATAAATTTGCACAAATGGAAAGTAACGCTGCCAAATGTTATTTTGCAGTTACAGAAGATTATAACGGGCTTGAAAAGGTGGCTGCCAGGATAAGGGAAGAAAATGTTAAAGATATCTATAATTATAGCCTGCATATAGATATTGATGGTACAGCAGGCCAGAAAAAACAGTGTGCCAGGGCACTAAGTAAAATCCTGGGCAGTAATGATAAAACCGGTTTTGCAGGAGTCTATGTTGAGTCAAGGGAAGAAAACAGGTCAGGATTTTATATTATCTATGGCGGACTGTTCTTTCTTGGAATATTTCTTGGGACAATGTTTCTTATGATTACAGTTCTTATAATATTCTATAAACAGATATCGGAAGGTTATGAGGACAGGGAGAGGTTTATTATAATGGAAAAAGTCGGAATGAGCAAAAAAGATGTAAAATCCAGTATACGTTCACAGATAAGAATGGTATTCCTGCTGCCTATTGCTGTAGCCACAATCCATGTTATAGCAGCATTTCCTATGACAAGAAGGCTGCTGGCAATGCTTAATATGTCAAACTACAAGCTTTATATGGTATGTGTAATAGCAACAGTAATTGTTTTTGCAATAATCTATGTAATAGTATTTCTGCTTACATCAAGGACATATTATAAAATTGTGGGTGAGGAAAACAGGTAGAAGGCTTGAACTGTAATTATCCATAGAAATGCCGCTTCTTAGCTATTAGTAAGGCTTTCTGGCATTTCAGGGTAATTACAGTTCCAGTTTAAATATCTTCTTCTTTTATTTCCCAATGGATTAAAAACGCGAGGGCAGCACGCAGCAGTATAATTCCCGCAACAGTAGCTATTTCTTCCCACTGCCTTACAACAACAGTACGCAGTATTTCGCTGCCCATTTTAAATTCCAGGGCAACCGCAAGTCCTTTTGCAAGGACACGTTTTGTTTCAGGAGAGTGGTGTATATAGTTGTAAAAACCTCTTACACTTGCAGCAGCAATAATTGCCACTCCCATAAATTCAAGTATAAGTATTATAAATTCAGTCAGTACATGAAGTATGTTTTCAAGCTGGCTTAATAATTCCATAGTGTTCTCCAATCTTATATAATTTATAGTTAGTTATATAATTAATAGAATAAGCATGATATTGGTGCAAATACTTACCATTCCCATCTGGCAATAGCATCTTCTGTATCTATACCAATATCAAACCATCTAAGAATATACTCTGTTGTTTCACCAATGCTTTACCTGGCACTAGTTTCAATTTCACTGTCATTTTCTTCAAATTCTTCCTGGAGTCCATTTATAGCTTCTGTCATTTCATCAAATTTTTTCATGTTATATCCTCCCTTTATCAGGTTTTATAAAAAGTATACCATATATTCCATATTTTATCTATTAGAATTGTGATAATGCAACGTCTGTTTTATAAAAATATTTCCAAATATGTTCTAATGGGAAAACTCAAAGTCTGAATAGTTATTGACAAAATAATCAAAAGGTATATAGTAAGTATTATATTAGCCGGGATGGTCTGCCAGCAGGCAAGTAGCAAGGCAGATGGCTGGTATTATCATGTTGTCTTATAATTGTTATAATAGTATAGGGAGGTTAAAAGGAATTGAAACGTAAATATATTGCAAGTCTGCTTTGTGTTTGTTTATTATTATGTAATTTAAGCATGATACAAGGAAAACGTGCACAGGCTGGAAAAGTCTATCTTACAAGTAAAGCAGTTACTATTATTAAAGGACAGTATGCTTTTATTGGATTAAAAGGAACAAATTCTAAGGTTAAGTGGAGAGTGGCAGGAGGGAATATAAAAATCCATGAAACTAATAAAAACTCTGGCAAGACATGTAAATATTGTTATATCAAAGCTGTACATACAGGCACAGGAACATTAAAATGTATAGTAAATAACAGAATATTAAAGTGTAAGGTTAATGTATTGTCCAAATCAGCATTTATTGGGGATTTTTCTGATGATGCAGGGGAGGTATACCTGGATATTTTTAAAAGTGGTAAGAAATATGTGGCTTTTTACAGCCAGTTCCGTTTAGCAAAACTGGACTGGCTGGAAGGGACAGTTAAGAATGGCATTTTAACTTTAAATGGCAGGGATTCAGCAGATAACCCGGTTACAGTTACTTTATCATGTAAAGATAATAAACGGATATTTACTTTTAAGAAAACAACATGGGAGTATTTTACACAAGGCAGTACCATTGAATTAAAAAAATGTAAAGGAAAGGAAGGGTATGAAAAAGCTTTACATGGGTTTGGGCTTTATTATAATTCTTATATTTGAGAATTGGTTTTATGGAATTAAAGAAACGTATATTGTTATAAGGGCTGGCAGATACTCTGCCAGCCCTTGTTTTTTATACATTTATTATAATATTATTTTATTTTAACTTTTTTAACCGTGCTATAATTTGTATAAACTTTCTGTCCATTTACTGTTTTATATGCTCTTGCTTTAAAATAATAAGTTTTTCCACTCTTTAGTTTTTTAATTGTTTTTGAAGTGGAAGTTATATTTGCATTTCCAGCATTTTTAAAATTAGCATTGTCTGCATATTTTATCTGGTATCCTTCTGCTACAGAGAGTTTCTTTACTGATACTGCTGCCTGTTTTTTAGTAGTGCTCTTTAAGCTTGAAATCTTTGCAGGTGTTTCTTTAAATGTTAATAATTCTGCGTATGGGGAAATAAGTCCTGTTTGTGATGTTGTATCAGTACCTGTCAATGTATTCTGGTATAATAAATAAAATGCAGATGCTGACCAGCTGAAATTCTTTGTATGAAGTCCTTCCCCGGTAACTGGATTATAATTCTCACGTATTGCACCATTTCCTAATAATCCTTCTGTATTGTCAAACAGGGAATAAGCCATTTCCCTTGCTTCTTCTGTATAACCATAATTCTGTAATGCTTCTACTCCGTATAGAGCCTGGTCTAACCACACTGGTCCTCTCCAGTATGTAGCAGGTGTAAACTTGTCATTATCTTTTGAAGCTGTAGGGAATGGGACTTTCAGGTTAAACTTTTCAATATCAGTCATATTGTCTTTAACCTTTGCTGCCTGCTCAAGTGTTGCAAGGTTTGCCCAGAGCGGCAGCCAGCCTTCTGTTCCTTTTCCACGGTTAGTAAGCAGTTTTTTTACAGAACCATCCTGGCTGGTCTGTAAATCATAGTAAAATCCTGTTGCATCATCAAACATCTTTGTATTAATATATTCTTTTACCTGGACTGCTTCCTTTTCGTATTTAGCTGCTTCTTCTGGCTTTCCAAGTTTTTCTGCCATAGATTTTAAAAATCCTTTTTCTGCATATAAATATGCATTTAAGTCTACAGATTCCTGGTTAATGGAATATCCAATTACCTTTCCAGAAGCATCTTTGTTTTTAAAAACTTTTACGCCAATATCATCGGGGCCGTTGCCTTCTACATCAAAACGTGTTGCATTGTCCATGCCGCTTTCCCATGCTGCTGCTTCTATTACGGCATTATCATCAACGAGTGGTTCTCCATCTGCATCTTTGGCAATATACCATTCACCAGTTGCAGGGTTTTCTTCCCATACATAATGTGCATCATCAACCATTGCTCCATATTCAGCAATGCCATTTTTATCTGTATCCCTGTTTGTATACCACCAGTTGTGGTAATCTACAAGTTTTGGATACATTTCTTTTAAGAATTCCATATCATTTGTCTGTTTATAAACGTTCCATACAGACCATGCTGCAAGAGGTGGTTTTGAATTTCTTTCATTCCAGTTTCCGCCGTCGTCGTTTCTTGCTTCATTTTTATTATAGAAAATGCAGTCAATAATTGTTCCAGCATCATATGGGCGCAGTTCATCATTTTCTTTAATCTGGTGGTCAAACAGTGCGCGGATATTGTCCTGTGCAAGGCTGCCATTAAAGCGTGCTGTAGCTACAGCCTGTTTCCAGGAATCCCATGCCCACATGCCTATAAACCATTTATAAGACATAGACGGAACAACACCATCATGTTTTAAAGCACCAGCTGCACTACGCCAGTTTGTTGTCAGGGTTTCTATAGATTTTACTGCGGCATCACGGTATGGCTTTCTGGCGTTTTCCGTCATGTTCTGGAATGTTTTGTCCAGATATCCCTGCCAGCGTTCCGTGTTGTCATTAAAGTATTTTTCTGGATTTGCCAGAACTGTACTGCTGTCTGCAAGTTCCTGGTTTTCTTCTGCTGCTGTAAATGTATAACTTTGTGTCTGGCATGTTGTAAAGGAGGAATCCTTTGGAATTGACAGGCTGTTACGCATTTTTGACTGGTAAGACATCCCATCTTCTGATATGGTAGTATCTACAGGCTGGTCAAATACAATGTTAAAGCGGTTTCCGGCTCTTGTAAGATAATTCCATGTGTTGCAGATTTCTTCAAACTGTACTTCTACACCGTTATCCGTAGCAGACAGGCTTGTGCCCATATCAATTTTGCCTGTTTTCTCAAAAAGCTTTCCTTCCCACTGGATATTTAAATCCAGGTTATTGTCCGAAGTGTTTGTTATTGTCGTACGTATTAATGCTGTACGGTTTGATACATATATAAGTTCCAGCATAAGGTCAATGTCTTTGATGCTATAGGTCTGTACTAGTTTTCCAGGATAGTATGTCTGTTTTGTTGCAGTAGATGTTAAAGCAGCAGACAGGTCATATACATTCCCTTCTTTATCTGAAATTACAATCTTATTAAATGCATCAGATAAGTTTGCAGGGTATTCTTCTGCAATAATAACTGGTCCGGCAAAGCCTCCATAAAGATGCTGTGCTGTTGCTTCATGCAGGTAATATCCATGCCATGCACCTAAATCAGAAAAGTTATTGTATTTATTTGTGCTATAAGCACCATAAATTATTTCTCCCGGACTGGCTGTTATATCAAGTACATTTGCAAAATCTTCTATGCGGTTTTGTGCTTCTGCCGCTGTTACAGGTTTTGCTGTAATATTAGAAAAGCTCCCGCATACAAGGGATGCTGCACATACACAGCTTAAAATGCTGGACAGTTTTGCCCATTTCATGATTTTCATAATATACACCTCCGTTTTAGTTTTATATCAGGGTTTAGATGATATTGACAGTATAATGGATGTCAAAGAGCTAAAACATAGAATTTTTTTCCCTTATCATTGAAAAATTTTAGATTTTTTGTATATAATTGCTAAAAAAATAGTGTATTTCACTAAGGAAATTAGTATATTTACTAAATGATAGTTACAAGGAGGAAAATAATTGAAATAATTTACTTATTCTTGTATAATTAAAAAAATTCCAGGAATTTATTATTTATTAATTAGTTGTTTGGAAAGGAAAAGATATGGAATATATAACAGCAGTTTCTGGCATGGCAGATGCAATATATAATATTTTGCATACAACTATAAGAACAGTATATCCAGAATATTACCCAAAAGAGGTAGTGGACTTTTTTTGCCACCACCATAGCAAAGAACATATTCTGGATGGTATAGCAACTGGAAATATGGGAGTGCTGTCTGATGGGGATGTTATTGCTGGTACAGGTTGTTTTTTTGATAACCATATTACAGGTGTATATGTGCTGCCATGTTACCAGGGACAGGGCTGTGGCTCTCAGATTATGGACTGCCTGGAAGCGGAAATTAGTAAAAAATATGATAAAGCCATCCTTGATGCTTCTCTTCCAGGAGTTTGTTTATATGAGCACAGAGGTTATAAAACAGTGGGACATGGGCTTTATGAGTTAGAAAATAATGTTAAACTGGTTTATGAAATTATGGAGAAAGCTCTCAATGGTAATTGATTTGGCAGCTGTATTTATGAAGCAATATTTATTCCAGAGGGAGAGGATAAGCCGCCAAAATCTATTATTGAAAAACCAGAGCTGCAATTATATATTTCTGGTTTTGGGAAAGAGCATGACAAATGTCTTGTGGCAGAAACTGGGAATAAAATTGTAGGAGCAGTGTGGACACGCATTATTAATGATTATGGACATATTGATGATGAAACACCTTCACTTGCAATATCCATTTATAAAGAGTACAGGAATATGGGTATTGGCACAGGACTTATGGCAGAAATGCTTAAGCTTTTAAAGGACAATGGCTATAAGCGGGTATCACTTTCTGTCCAGAAGGCAAATTACGCTGCCAGTATGTATAAAAAGGCAGGTTTTGAAGTTGTATATGAAAATAAGGAAGAATACATAATGGCATGTAAACTATAACAAACCAGTGCCAGCATTTTATTATAATTATGCTGGCATTGGCTTGTTTTTATTTTGGCGGCGTATATTTTTCTAATATTTCAAGTATATTTGAGTTGTTAATATTTCCGTCTAATACGTCAACACTTCCATCTGGCGAAATGCATATTGCATGTATATCTTCTGGATTTTCCTCATAAGGGCTGGTATATTCTTTGTCCAGGTCATAGTAACTGCTTAGGTATTTAAGGGCATTTCCATGTGGAATTATTATATTGCCATCTGAAGGTGTAATTCCTATAGACTGGAATTCTGTAAGTATTTCAGTGGTGCGTCTGTTGTATGGGTTATCATGTTCTTTGCTGGCAACCCATGCAGGATGTGAATGTATATGTATGCCAAGTGCCTTTATTTCTGCTGCAAATTCTTTGACTGGCTCAAGAGGGATTGTCTCCTGGTGGAAAGCATCAACAGAGATACAGATATCATTTATTCCACATTTGGCAAGGTTTCTGGCTACAGTTTTTATTCTTGTACTGTCTTTGCTGAAAAATCCATTTGTAATAAGCTGTCTTTTAGGAATACCTGTTTCTAATGCTGCTTTATGTATTGCATAAACAGTTTCAGGAAATAAAAGTGGTTCTCCGCCAAAAGACATAACTGAATTGATAGTATATTTACTTGCGATATCACGCACAATACTGGCGGCTGTTGCAGCATCTATATATTCTTTCTGGTTTTCGTGGCTGCCCTGTGAACAATGTTTACAGAAGCCAGTACATGCAAAAGTTACCACAAATTCTATGCGGTCAAGGTTTTTAACATATTTATTCATAGAAATTCCCCATTCTTTTAATTAAAACTATTATAAGTTAAAAAAGATTTATTTACAAGAATTAATATAAATATGCCCATGTCTGCTGGCAAAATTCCAGAAAAAAACATAAAACACCAATTTAGAATGATAACTGGGATTATTATATTGCATGGCATTTTATCCAGACGGATGGAAATGTCTGGCAGAATAATCCAGCCACATATAATTTATAGTTATTCTGCTGTTCTATGCTTTTTTTTGGTTTTATGGGTCTATGATGCCAGGTTTTACGTGCCAGATGCCAGCAATATTACATAAAAGGGGTACTTCAGACCCACCGGCATTTAAATCTGGTTTTTTCAGATTTTATGTGCCGCTGTGTGGTCTGCCGTAGCGCAAGCGTACCCCTTTTATGTAATATTCTGGTTTTGGCACAGGAAACCGTCCGCCATAAACACAGGATAACTGCAAATTATCCTATATTTGGAAATTTATGATACGGACATGTAAATATACTATTGACATTGCGATATACTGTGTGGTACGATATATACCAGAACGGTGGTTTTGGTAATGACAGCTGGAATTGTATGGAATGGGGGTTAATATGGTTATAGATAGCTGGAAATCCCAGATTAAGAGAGGAACGCTTGAGTTTTGTATTCTGCTTATGATAAGTAAAAGACCCTGTTATGGATATGAAATTATGAATAAGCTTGATACATGGCCTGTTTTATCTGCAAAGGAGAGTACAATATATCCTCTTTTAAGGCGGCTGTTAAAGGATGGGTTTCTTTCGTCATCCTGGCAGGAAACTGCAGAAGGGCTTCCACCAAGGAAATATTATACAATTACAGATAAAGGCAGGGAATACCTTGCAGCTATGTCACAGGAATGGGAAAATTTATTAACAGCAGTTAAAGGGATAGAAGAGGAGTGAGAGTTATGGAAAAGGTTTTAGAGTCTTATCTTGAAAAAGTTTCAAAGTATTTAAAACGTATTCCTGTGTCTGAACGTGCAGATATAGTAAAGGAAATAGAGAGCGGTATGTGTGAACTGCAGAACAATGGAAAAACTTCTGCTGAAATTATTGAGAGGCTTGGAGACCCAAAGAACCTTGCCAAAGCATATCTTGGGGATTTGCTGGAGGCTGGAACGGGTTTTAACTGGAACAGGTTTCTGGCATTATGTGCCTTTTATAGTGTTGCTGGTTTTTCAGGAATGATAATTATACCATCTTTAGCAATAATTGCCCCTGTATTTATTGTATGTGGTGTCTTAACACCTGTAATGGCATTTGTAAAGATGGCAGATTATATCCTGGGACTTGGCATCCCGTATATGGAAAATATTCAAATAGTTTTTAATGGCATTGAAGAATTAAATCCTGTACTGGGATTTGTATTTGCGGCAGCTGTGGGCATTTTACTATATATGGCAGGAAAGGGTGCATGGAAGCTTTTACTGCTGTATTGTAAAAAGACAAGCAGGATAAAAGATAAATTGTTATTATAAGCTGTTTAAAAGGCAGCGGTAAGGAGGAATATGGAAGAAGTAAATGACAGCCTGATTGTTAAAAGGGAAAATGCAGACTGTAAGAAGTATGCAGAAATGGCAGGTCTTAATGAATTAATATTCCATGACTGCCATATTGAAAATTTAGGTGCACTTGTTAAAATGCCACAGCTTAAAGTGCTTGGTTTTGCAAGGTGTACTTTTGGCAATGAACGTTTACCAGTACTTGAAGGAGCACCAGCGCTTGCAAGGATAAATCTTCACAGCATGGATGCAGCAGGGCTGGAAGAGCTGCATAATATAAGGAATTTAAAAAGGCTTGGATTATGGAATGTGACAAATTTCCAGTTAGGGAATTTAGCATTATATGAAAATTTGTTTACGCTTGAATTTGATGATAGGAATTTTAATTCAGGGGATGTTATTTGCAGGTTTGTAAATTTAAAAAAGCTTTACTTATACCATAGTGTTATGGATAACCTGGATTTCCTTAAAATGCTTCCAAAACTTCATAAATTTATGCTTCAGGAAGCTGCCGGGAATGAGGACGGGCTTACTGCAATAAGCGGTATGGCAAATCTTAAAGAGTTTATTTATCCTGTAAAAGATTTATCTGTATATAAAGACTGCAGGAAAATTGAAGAAATAGGAATAGCATCAAGTGGTGTACATGGGTTTGAGGCATTAGAAGGAAGTAATGTAAATGGTTTTACTATCTGTGGGACTGAAAGGGGCAACAGCAGATACCATAATGAAATATTAGAAAATCTAAGAAAGTATATTAAACATCCATATAGTTACAGCTATTAGTTAAACAAATTCTTTATAAACTGGTAAAAAGCCTGTATTGCTGAGTTAAAGGCTGGCGGCGTGAAGCCGCCATAAACCTGTTTTGTAATAAGCTGGTAAAGGTTTTGTATGTAACTGTATGGTATATTACCAGGCAATATTGCCTCTGAATAATATTTTTTTATTGCTTTTTATTATATTTCCAATTTCGTAACAGTCATAAAACTTTTTGATTTCTGATATTACTTTATCTTTATAATCTTTTGATACAATAATATTTAATCCTGCGCCACAGTTAAATGTTGCAAGCATTTCTTTTGTATCAATATTGCCTGCTTTCTGTATATAACTAAAAACTGGAAGGGGTTTTAAAAGGGATAAATCTATTTCTGCACAAAGCCCGTCCGGAATTATCCTGCAAAGGTTGCCTTCTATGCCTCCTCCTGTAATATGTGCCATTCCATGCACACCAGGTATGCCAGATATATTTTTTATTGCTTTATAATATGGTGTATGTGGTTTCATTATCTGTTCAATAAATGTTTCACCATTAATTTTATCAAGTTTTATGCCAGGCATTTTATCCATAAGAAGACGGACAAGGGAGTAGCCATTAGTATGAAGCCCATTTGAGGCAACAGCAAGTACAATGTCCCCTTCTCTGGTTAAAGAACCATCAATAATATTTTTTCTGGATACAATTCCTGCAATGCTGGATGTTAAAATATAAACACCGTTTCCAACTACATTTGGCTGTATAGAAGTTTCCCCGCCTGCAAGGACACAGTTATTTTCAGCACAGGCATCAGAAATACCCTTTATAAATGAGTTTATTGTATCTCTTTCTGCACTGCCGCAAACTATTGTGTCCAGTACAGCAAGCGGGGCAGCGCCCATAACGGCTATATCATTTACAAGATGGTTAACCATATCATGGCATACAGACTCACTGTAACCATATTCCATAGCAAGTTTCTGCTTTGAGCCTGGTTCTTCAGACTTTAATACTAAAACAGGGTCTGGTATTTCTGGAAAAGAAATATCATAAAGTGAAGCAAAAGCCCCTAACCCGTTTAATACACGTGGGTTTTCTGTTTTTAGGAATTCTGCCATATCTTTTTTAATTGCATCTGTATAAGATATATCTACACCGGCCTTGCTATATGAAAATTTCTCATTGCTAAATTCTTTTCCTGCCAGTATTTCATCAACAGAAACATTTAATAATGCTGCAAGTTCCACAAGCATTTCAACATTTGGAAGTGTGCCGTTTTCCCATTTGGAAACTGCCTGGAAGGACACATTTAGTATTTGTGCAGCTTCCGCCTGGGTCATGCCAAGTTCTTTCCTTTTATTAACTATAAAAGAAGCTATTTTCTGGTTATCTAACATTCTCTTACCACGCCTTTCTCCATTATTATTATAATAATTTTAACAGCATGTTATATTTAAGGACAATAACTATATAATGGAGTTTTGCGTAAAAACTCAACGGTTAGTTGAATATATACAGGGGTTTACATTTTAAAGCGGTAGCCTACTCCCCATATTGTTTCAATATATTGTGGCTTGGCAGTTGATTCTTCGATTTTTTCACGTATTTTCTTAATATGTACAGTAACAGTTGCGATATCACCAACAGACTCAAGCTCCCATATTTCTTTAAATAATTCTTCTTTAGAATATACATGGTTCGGGTTCTGTGCAAGAAATGCAAGCAAATCAAATTCTTTGGTAGTGAAGCTTTTTTCTTCACCATTTATATATACACGGCGTGCAGTTTTATCAATTTTTAGCCCGCGTATCTCAATAATTTCATTTTCTTTTGTGCCAGCAGATGTAAGACGTTTATAGCGTGCAAGATGTGCTTTTACCCTGGCAACAAGCTCACTTGGGCTGAAAGGTTTAGTCATATAATCGTCAGCACCTATGCCAAGCCCCCTTATTTTATCTATATCATCTTTTTTAGCAGAAACAATAATTATAGGGGTGTTCTTTTTTTCCCTTATAAGGCTGCATATTTCAAAACCATCCATGCCAGGAAGCATAAGGTCAAGTATAATAAGGTCAAAATCTTCATCTATTGCATGTGCAGCGCCAGAACTCCCGTCAGACTCTATTGTTACTTCAAAATCGCTTAATTCAAGATAATCCTTTTCAAGTTCAGCTATAGAAGACTCATCTTCAATAATAAGTATTTTATTCATGGTGTACCTCCGTTATTAGAAATAATTATGTGTTTATAAGTTTCTTTTTAAGTGTAAAGTAAACAGAAGTGCCTTTGCCAGTGGTACTTTCTGCCCAAATCCTGCCGTTGTGGTCAGATATGATTTTTTGTACGATTGCAAGCCCTAGGCCGCTGCCACCTTTGGAAGAATTACGCGAGGCATCAGCACGGTAAAAGCGGTCAAATATAAATGGCAGGTCACGCCTGTCAATACCTGGACCGTTATCAGATATTTCCACCTGTATAAACTCATCAATGGCTTTTGGTGGCATAACATCTGTACCATCCTCATTAATCTGGCGGTATAAGGGAGGTGAAACAGGAGGTGGTATGACATCACTTATTGTTATCCTTATAATGCCTTCGTTTTTATCCATATATTTAACTGAATTTCCAGTTATATTATTAATAACACGTTTAAGCTGTTCAGGGTCAGCAGTAATAAGTGTGTCCTGGCTGGTATTGTTTTCATAATTGATTTTAATATTATGTGACTCCAGGTCAAATGCAATTTCGTCAATGCAATCCTCAAAATATTCCCCAATATTTAAAACAGTAAAATTATATGGAAGTGCATTCTGTTCTATTTTGGCAAAAAGTGATAATTCGTCTACAAGATATGTCATATCAACTGCTTTTGCTATAATTGTCTTAAGGTATTTTTCCTGTTTGCCAGGAGTTGCTGCTACACCGTCCGCCAGTCCCTCTGCATAACCCTTAATGGCTGTAAGTGGTGTTTTTAAATCGTGTGATATGCTGCCCATCATGTCGCGTGTGTTCTGTTCGTATTGTATTCTTTCTTCAAGTATTGACTTAAGGCGTATGCGCATTTCTTCAAAATCACGGCAAAGTTCGCCAATTTCATCAGAGGAAGTTACACGCACAGGGTTATCAAGGTTTCCTGCCCCTATCTGCATTGTAGCAATATGGAGTATATCAAGTGGTTTGACAATACTGTGGTAAAGCCATAATATAAGTATTGTGCCTGTTATAACAATAATTGCAAGGAAACATATTAGTATATCACGGAAAGAATTT
This sequence comes from uncultured Lachnospiraceae bacterium, assembly GCA_910588655.1. Taxonomy (GTDB): domain Bacteria; phylum Bacillota; class Clostridia; order Lachnospirales; family Lachnospiraceae; genus Butyribacter. Next base: position 43,895 of record CAJUPJ010000021.1, read on the forward strand.
TTCCAGTATGGCATAAGCTTTGACAGGTCAGTTACAAGGTAAAACTGTCCTTCTGTATTATCAGTAAAATAAAAGTCTTTGCCACGTATTAACAGTGAATTTTTAGTATCAAGTGATATATAATTATTGTCTTTGCCTGCTTCTGTAAAATATGGAAGCACATTCATACGGTTATAGCATGCTTTATCACCAATATAAAAATCCTCTTCTTTATATCTTATAATTATAAAAGTGTCCCTGCCTGCAAGGGTACTTGTAATAGTGTTTATTGTGGCAGTGTCAAGAAGTTTGTCAGGGTTGCCATCCGCAATGTCTGCAATAGTATTAAAATCTTTGGAGGTGATATTATATAATACCTGTACAGGATTTAATATAAAGCCATAACCTTCATAGTCAGCAGGGTCAGCACTGTAATATGCTATAAGCGTATCTGCCTGCATCTGCACTGTTTTATGGAAACTGGCAGCACCTGCGCACAATGGGAAAACTGTCATAATAAGAAAGGCAACAATAAGCCTGCTGCGTATTTTCAATATAATCCCCTTTCTTGGTATTAGTAAGCATTTTTATTTACATTATTGCCGAAAAATGTCAGGAAAAGTATTTTAAAATCCAGGAACATTGACCAGTTTTCAACATAATATAAATCACATTCAATCCGTTTTGTTATAGAAGTATCCCCTCTGTATCCGTTTACCTGTGCCCATCCTGTCATTCCAGGACGTACCTGGTGTTTAATCATATACCTTGGTATTTCTTCTTTAAATTTATCAACAAAATATGGGCGCTCAGGTCTTGGGCCTACAAGGCTCATATCCCCTTTTAGTACATTAAAAAGCTGCGGCAGTTCATCTATATTAGTTTTACGCATAAACCTGCCAAATTTAGTAACACGTGGGTCATTCTCTGTAGTCCATGCCTTTTTCTCTTTGCTTTCTTCCTGTACCTTCATAGAGCGGAATTTATATATTGAGAATTCCCTGTTATGAAGCCCTATTCTTTTCTGTTTAAAAATAAGCGGGCCTGGGGAAGTAATCTTAATAATAATTGCAGTAGCAAGCATTGGTATACAGAAAATAATTATTGCAACAAGTGAACCAAATATATCAACGCATCTTTTAAGCACCTTATTAAAAGATGAACTTAAAGGTACATGCCTTACGTGTATAACTGGTATGCCGTCCAGGTCTTCTGTATATGGCTTTGTAGGTATAATGTTATTATAATCAGGTATAAATTTAGTGTGTACGCCTGATTTTTCACATATTGCAACGATTTTTTCAAGCTTGCTGTATTCATCAATTCCAAGCGTTATTGCAATTTCATCATATTCATTGGAGGCTAAAAGCCCTGGAAGCTTGTTTATTTTGCCAATTATCTGTACATGCTTGTATGTTTCACCTTCAGGCTGGTTATCATCAAGCATTCCATGAATGGAGTAACCCCAGTCAGGATGTGACCTTAACCTGTCAATATATCCTTTGGCAGTACGGCTGTACCCTACAATAAGGATATGTTTAAGGTTTTTGCCAGCCCTTCTCATCTTGCGCAGCATCTTTATAACAAAAAGCCTGAACATATAGTCAATGCTTATATTTAATACAACAAAAATTCCAAGGAAAAGACGTGCATAGTTATTTTCCCTTAAAAGGAAGTACAGTATTGCAACAGTATAAAGCATACCAAGTATACTTGCTTTAATAAGGCTGAATAATTCTGAACGCCTGCCAGAAGTACGTTTTGGGTCATACATTCCACAGATATAGTATATAATAATATAACATGGAATAAGCATTATAAGCATGTTGCGGTATTCTTCAAGTGATTTATAATATCCAAATGGAGGCCGTATAATATTGTATTTAATAAGAGGACTCCATGTATCATCAAACCTGAGCTGGTAAGCAAGCAGAAAGGAAAAGGCTATAATAATTGCATCAATTATAATATGCATAATATTAAGCAGTTTTTGGTTTTCGCGTATCAAATCTTCACCTTCTTTTTAAAAAAGTATTAAGAAAACACTGGTTTTTGTCTAAGTAAACACGGCTTGTCCCTGTGCCGTCTATTTATTATAGCCATAAAAGTTCTATTTCGCAATAAATAATGATAAATTAATTTCTTTTTCACAACTTTTACACAAAACGGTGCTAGACTTAGGATGTAATTCCAGTTTCATATTATACTGTGTTTATGGGAATACTGACGGTTTCTGTTGCCAGAGCCAGAATATTCCATAAAAGGGGTACGCTTCCGCTACGATGAGCCACGCAGCGGCACATAAAGCCCATATATCCCAGATAAAACTTACGTTTTCCTGGAATATATGGACTTAAATGCCGGCGGGCTCAAAGTACCCCTTTTATGGAATATTCTGGCATCTGGCACACGAAACCTGTTACTGTAAATTTACAATAAAACACAGAATAAAATGATAACTGTAAATTATGTGTGTGGGATTATTCTGCTAGTCATTTACCAGACAGTGCAGCAATTATTTTTGTATAAATAATACAAAAAGGGTATCAATAAACTTCCGTTAGCCTGAATCATCCTTTCCGCGGCACAATTTCTAGTTATAATATTTATTTGGGATTATGTTTTTTGTGGTTTTGACAGTTACAGCAGGTTTCCAGTGTTCCAGCTAAATATTTCCGATGACAGAGGCACTTTAGTCTGTGCAACGGTGCAATGTCATTTAGTTAAGAATTGTGCGGAAAATATTTTATAAATTACCAAAGTGTAGATTGCTGGCAAATTCCAAATGTGCGCCCTTGACAAACCTGAACAAGCTGTACGGAACCGCTGGTGCTTAAGCCCCGTATTAAATGTTCCATAGGAACATTGGGGGCTTTATGCACCATTGCGTGTGACGTCCAAGCGGAAGCGTGCTTTGTTCAGGTTTATCAAGGGATGCAATTTGGATTTGCCAGCGCACCCAGCATATGTAATTTTTAAACATCACTTCCCAACTAAATGACATTGCACCATAGCGGAAACATGTCCTGTCATGGAATATTTAGCGGAACACCAGAAACCCTGCGTCCCCCATACAGCACAACCCAGCACAATCCAATATAACTAAAAATTGTCCTATTGACGCATTGCAAAAAAAGTAGGATAATAGCAGATATATGTAAATTGCTAATTATAGAAAGATATGAGGGATTAAACTATGGAGGAAAATAATAACAATACTAGCAACTCTTATACAGGTGAGTATGGCAATCCTGTTGAGGGCACAAGCCCTCCAGACTCTTCTACTTATAGTTATTCTTATAAAGAGGGTGATAATAGTGTAACCCATTCAGGTGACTATTATCCAGATAATGACAGTACAAGGGACAACAAGGAACAGACACCAGTACAGGATAGTTCATACCAGAATAACAGTACACAAGACCAGGTGTATAATAACAATTATAGTAGTGGAGATTACAGCAACAATTATAACAGTAGTTATAATAATGGCAGTTATAATGACAGCAGTTATAATAGCAGCAATTATAATAGCAATGGTTATAATAATTATAATAACCAGTATAGCAATGGCAGTAACCAGCAGCAGAATAAGAAAAGCATGGGTACTGGAAAGAAAATGCTTATAACAGCAGCATGTGCAGTTTTGTTTGGTGTTATTGCAGGTACATGTTTTGAAGCTGTACACTATTTTTCAGATAACGTGATTGGCATAAATTCACAAAGTCCAAAGAAGATTGGCACTACAGGCAATGATGCTAAAGAGCCGGAAAGGACTACTACAAGTAAAGCTGGCAGCGGTGCAGTTGTTAATTCAAAGGGTGCTGTTACAGATGTGTCAGGGATTGTTGAACAGACAATGCCTGCAATGGTTGCTATTACAAGCACATCAGAAGGTACAGATTATTATGACTTGTTTGGAAAGTATTACCAGCAGAGGGACAGAACCAGCTGTGGTTCTGGCTTTATTGTAGGGCAGAATGATAAAGAACTTCTTATAGCAACTAATAACCATGTTATAGATGGCGCAAAGACAATTTCTGTACAGTTTATAGATAACGAAGTTTATGAGGCAACTGTCAAGGGGACTGCTGCAAGCAATGATATTGCAGTTATAGCAGTTAAAACCAAGTCTGTTAAGGACTCCACAATGGATAAAATAAAGATAGCAGATTTAGGTAATTCTGAAAGCCTGAAACTTGGTGAGATTGCTATTGCTATAGGAAATTCACTTGGTTACGGGCAGTCTGTTACAGTTGGCTATATAAGTGCAAAGGACAGGGAAATTATAGAGGAGTCTGAGAAAACAGGTGTAACCAATAAGATTAAAGCAATACAGACTGATGCAGCAATTAACCCTGGTAACAGCGGTGGTGCGCTTCTTAACCTCCAGGGGCAGGTAATTGGCATTAATTCAGCTAAAATTGCAGACTCATCAGTAGAAGGCGTAGGTTATGCAATACCTATCTCTGTAGCAACACCTATTATTGATGAACTTATGAATAAAGAAGAGTTATCAGAAGATGAAAAAGGTTATATGGGTGTAAGAGTAAAAACAGTTACAGATGAAGCCAGCTATTATAATATTCCTAATGGTGTTTATATTGAAGATGTTTCAGAAGGCGGTGCAGCACAAAAGGCTGGCTTAAAGACTGGTGATATAATTACAAGTATTAATAATATGGAAGTAACAACATCTGAAAGCCTTCAGGAAAAAGTAAACAGTTACCGCAAAGGTACTGAAATTGAAGTTACATTCCAGCGCAGTAATAATGGCTCATATGAGGAGAAGAAAGTCAAAGTCAAGCTCCAGGGCGTAGAAACTGTGAATAACCTTCCTGATAGTGGAAGCACATATACTGGCGGGCAGGATGAAGATGGACAGGAAGATAACCAGGACAATGATGGTTTTGGCGGTTTCTTTTCAAATCCTTTCTCAAATCCATTTTCTAATTAAGTGGTATGCCAGACAAAAATATTGTTATTAAGGGTTTTATTAATGTTATAATTTTTATGGCATTAAGTTTCTGGGAATTTCTGTATTTAGAACTGTTTTTAAACAAAGCAGCCACAGATTTTCCCAGTGATATAATTATTAAAAATGTAGTTCTTATAATGCTTGTAAATCTTATGCTTGCCAGTATTTTACAAAGCATAAGGGCTGCATTTTTAATTTCATCTTTTTTAATGCTGGCGGCAGGAATAGCAAATTTTTTTGTAATATCCTTCAGGGGTTATGGTATTGTTTATATGGATTTCTATGCTATTAAGACCGCAGCAACAGTAGCTGGGGGATATTCTTACAGTATAACTCCGTATTTTCTGGCAGGATGTTTTACAGGGGCAGCAGGTATTTTAATGTGCCGGTATCTGCCGCGCAGGCATAAAGGCAGTTATTTTGGCAGGAAGCAGTTAAATAAATCACTGGCAGGAATAGCAGTATGCCTGGCATTTACTGCATGGATAAATTTTGACACTACATTTTTTAAAGGTGTAAGTTCTATTACATGGGACCACAATATTGGTATAAGTGATTATGGCTATCTGCTTTATTTTACTGCTAATGCAGGAACTGCAAAGGTAGAAGAACCACCAGGCTATTCAGTGGAAAAAGCAGACCAGATATTATCTGCTTATGAAACAGAAGAGGATTACAGTGGGAATACTAGAACCGGGGCGGAAAACCCAAATATTATAATGATAATGAATGAATCATTTTCTGATTTGCGCGTCCTTGGTGATTACCAGACTGATATAGATGTAATGCCATTTTATGACAGACTTAAGGAAAATACTATTAAAGGCTACGTGCAGTCGTCTGTTTATGGTGGCTATACTTCAAATTCAGAGTTTGAATTTCTTACAGGGTGCAGCAAGGTTTTTCTGCCAGGAAATCCTTACCTGCAATATATGGATGGTTATCTTCCTTCTGTTATAAGTAATATAAAATCGCATGAAGGCTATGATGAGGCAGTTGCAATACATCCATACAATGCTTCGGGTTATAACAGGAACAGGGTATACCCGCTGCTGCATTTTGACAGGTTTTTGTCTGCGGCTGATTTTGAAAACCCAGTGCTTGTAAGGGATTATATTAGTGATTTGTCCAGTTACCAGAAGATAGAGGAATTATATGAGAATAAAAAAGAAGGTTCTTCACTTTGTGTATTTAATGTGACAATGCAGAACCATAACCCATATAATAATACAAGTTATAAATTTAAAGACAGCGTACATGTTACATCATTTCCAGCAGGGATGCAGGCGGAACAGTATCTTTCGCTTATAAAAATGTCTGATGATGCATTGGAACAGTTAATTACATATTTCCAGAATGTAGATGAACCTGTTATTATACTTTTGTTTGGTGACCACCAGCCGCATCTTCCAGACTTGTTTTATAAGGATTTAATGGGGAAAATGCCATTGCAGTTTACACAGGAAGATACAATGTTAAAACATAAAGTGCCATTTCTTATATGGGCAAATTATGATATTCCAGAAATGTTTATAGAGAGGGCATCAATTAATTATCTTTCTTCTATATTCCTGGATGCGGCAGGATTAAAGTCCAGTAATTTTAACCGTTACCTTCTGGATTTATATAAAAAGCTTCCAGCCATAAGTGCAGCAGGAAGTTATGACAGTGCAGGGACGCTGCATGAAAAAAGGGAGAGAAATAATAAATATGCACAATTAATGAAAGAGTATGAAACCGTGCAGTATAACTATCTTTTTGATGATGGGAACAGGCTTGATAAGCATTTTATGGCAAACCCCTGATATACAGGGGTCTGCCGCTTTTTAATGTTTATTTTATGCGTGTATATGCTCATATGCTTCACGTACTGCCTTTGCAAGCTGGTCAGGACATGATGTGCCTTTCATTCCACACATTATGCCTCTTACCTTTTTCTCAATCTGTTCAACTGTAAGCCCGTCAACAAGTGAGCGTACAGCCTGGAGGTTTCCGTTGCATCCCCCTGTAAATGTTACATTTGTTATAACATTATCATTAATATCAAATTCAATCTGTGATGAACAAGTTCCTTTTGTTTTATATGTATATCTCATAAAATCCTCCATTAATTTATAATACCATTTATGGCATGTTACCAGTGGTGGTAATTATAATACTATATGTTATATTTGTGAAAATACCTCACCTAGCGGGCATTGTAACAGAAGGTCTGCCTGGCTGTCAAGTGGTGTGGCTGATTTATTAACCAGGACAAGCCTGTTCCCGCTATAATACTGTAAAAGCCCGGCAGCAGGGTAAACTGCAAGTGAAGTGCCCCCGGCTATTAATATATCTGCATTACTTATAGCATCTACAGAAGCGTTGATTATATTATTGTCAAGCCCTTCTTCATATAATACAACATCAGGTTTTATAGTACCCCCGCAACTGCAAAGTGGTATGTCCGTAGAAGAAGTAATTGCATCTATACCATAAAACTTATGGCATTTCATACAATAATTCCTTAAAACTGAACCATGAAGTTCATAAACCGTTTTACTGCCAGCTTTCTGGTGAAGCCCGTCAATATTTTGTGTAATAACAGCCTTAAGTTTACCCTTCTGTTCAAGTTCTGCAAGTTTTAAATGTGTAATATTAGGTTCTGCATCTGTATAAATCATTTTATCACGGTAAAATTTATAGAATTCATCTGGTTTCTGGCGGAAAAAAGAGTGGCTTAGTATTGTTTCTGGCGGATAGTCATATGTCTGGTTGTATAAACCATCAGTGCTGCGGAAATCTGGTATGCCGCTTTCAGTTGAAACACCAGCGCCGCCGAAGAATACAATATTGCTGCTTTCCCCAATCCAGTTTTTTAGTGTCTTTAAATTTTCTTCAATATCATACATAAAATCCCTCCTTTATCATTTCCGGATATTTTATCTTACTGGTTTATTTCAAGACCAGCAAGTTTTGCCATTTCAATAATAGATTTTTTAGAAACCTTTTTGCCGTGGTATTCTATTAAATCTTCCTTTTCACCTGTAAAAATATCTACAGATTCATATTTCTGAAGTATTATTTTATCATCTTTTGTTGATATTTCAAGGGAATCCCTTTCAGCAAGGTGAAGTGTGCGGCGCAGTTCTATAGGCAGGGTTATCCTGCCCAGTTCATCAAGTTTTCTTACTATTCCTGTTTGCTTCATTTTAAGTGGCCTCCTTTTATGCTGAATATAGCACAGATTAAGTAAAATGGCAAATATAATTTGGGGTTATGGGAAGTCAGAATATTTTATAGTGCGGCATCTGGCTTCCAATTAAAATATATTCCATGTAGTCATGCAGTATAATCATAGGGCATGACAATAAAAACCACATATTTGAGTACAGAAGGCATATTTGTCCTTTGAAATTATATTGTTCTGCTGAATAATCCCATACATTCAGGTGCATATATTTATTAACAACTTCGCCAAATAAAAATTCTACACCTGTAATCATAATACCGCATAAAAGCATCTGCCCTACTATAGAAGCTGAGTCACCAAGAATATTCTGGATAACCCCGACTAAAATAAAGCACAGCCCCCCTGCAAAAAGCATGGAAATATGCGAGTACCCTCTGTATAGTATTTCTATGCCACAATATAAAAAACCACCGGTTAAAAACATTATTAAATATGCCTGTATAGGGTTCATTCTGTTAAAATCTCCTTTTTTTATAAATATTTTCTTGCAATTATAATCAATATTATGTGGTCTTTTAATTAAACTTATTCGTGCAGTATATAGTTAAAAAATGGCACAATGCTGTTTCTTATTCCTGGTAATTAGTACAGAAATGGGCTATATAAGTGGCTGGGAAATATACCTCTCTTTCATAATTATAATAAAGTTGCTTCTATACCAGCGTTTAATTTATTTATAATATCACTGGCAGTGCACAAGTCATTATCATAATAGCAAAATACTGGCTCTGGCAGTTCTTGTTTTATGTCCATTACCATAAAAGAAACATAACGGTATGGTGCAAAATATGGCTGGTTTACAATAAGCTCAGATATATGGGTTTCTGTTTCAAAAAATACATGTAGCATTACATCATTGTTTTATACCTTGTTATCAATGTTTTTTATTATAGTATAAAACAGGTTATCTGGAAACATGTAAAAATTCCAGTTTCAATACAACTAAAGGTTGACCCTGTTCAAAAAGCCTTGGCTTGTGGATATTTCTGCTTTACTGTATTATTAATATGTAAATTATGTATGCATACATAGATGGTATATGCAGCAAAAATTTGCTGTAGGAATGGAGGTAAACATGAAAATACAAATTGGACAGAATATACGTTCCCTGCGCCGCAAACACCAGGTGAGCCAGGAAGACCTGGCAGAAACAATGGGAGTTACAGTACAGGCAATAAGCAAATGGGAAACAGGAGTTTCCCATAGTTAAAGATACCACACCAAATATGATGAACCCACGCTTATAC
>CAJUPJ010000022.1 GCA_910588655.1 uncultured Lachnospiraceae bacterium
ATAAAACTATATGTTTTGGCAAAAATTATTTATTTTTATACCCTAAAGCCTGAATGGTAACAAATAATCATATTAATCCACATTCTTGCCAAAACAATATATTATCCCTTTTTTATATTATTTAGCTGTAAGAATATTATGGCATATAAAAAGGGCAGCAAATATCTGCTTATATCTGCTTGCCCTTACATAAGCCAGTTAAATATTAACTAGCTATATATATAGTTATAATAACATATAAATTCCTAACGTGTAAATTCCTTACCTGTAAGCATTAAGAAAGCCTCTTTATACTTTCCAGTTGTCTTTGCAACTACATCCTCTGGAAGCTTGTAACCGCTGTCAGGATTTGCTTTCAGCCAGTCCCTTACATACTGTTTGTCAAATGAAGGCTGTCCCTTGCCAGGTTCATATCCGTCTAAAGGCCAGAACCTTGAGCTGTCTGGTGTAAGCATTTCATCACCAAGGACTACATTGCCATCTTCATCAAGCCCAAATTCAAACTTTGTATCTGCAATTATAATTCCTTTAGAAAGTGCATATTCTGCGCATTTCTTATAAAGTGCTATTGTGCAGTCCATAATCTTCTTTGCATATTCTTCACCCTTTCCAGGGAATTCTTTATCAAGAATTTGTACACTTTCTTCAAATGTTATATGTTCGTCATGGTCACCTAAATCTGCTTTTGTTGTAGGGGTATACACTGGTTCTGGAAGCTTGTCTGACTCTTTAAGCCCTTCTGGAAGCTTTATCCCACAGACAGTCCCGCTTTCTTTATAACTCTCCCAGCCGCTGCCAGTTATATATCCACGTACTATACATTCTATAGGCAACATTCTAAGCTTCTTGCAAAGCATACTGTTTCCATTAAATTTTTCACTTCCAAAAAACTCTGGCATATCTTTTGCATCTGTAGAAATCATATGGTTAGGCACAATATCACTAGTAAAACCAAACCAGAACTTTGACATCTGTGTAAGTATAGCACCCTTGTCTGTAACTTCATTCTTAAGTATTACATCAAATGCTGAAATCCTGTCTGTTGCAACAATAACCAGGCTGTCCCCGTTATCATATACTTCACGTACTTTACCCTCTTTAACAGGTGAAAATTCTTTCATAAAATGACCTCCGCTTTCTGTGTGTATTGTATACTTCTAAACATTCACAATAAATATAAAGCTTATTCCATAGATTGTCAATCGGATTTAATTATTATTACATATCCAGTCTGCTTTGCATATTGCAAAACCTGCCTCGACGGCCAAGTACAAGGCAGGTTTATTTTTTATTTACGCTTGTTATTCCTACTGTCTATATAGGCAAGCAACGCAACGGGAAATGTTCCAAAAAGGAATAATAAAGACAATGCTTCATATGTCCTCATATACGCCACCAGCATCCCTGCCAGTGGCATATTTATATATGTAACTATATAGTTTTATGGATATAAGTATTAAAACATATCCCAATGCTATTTTATCTTTTTCACTTTAATCTTTTTTCCTGCACCTTTAGATTTTAAAAGCTTCTTGTATTGTTTAACCTTTCCTTTAGGTACTTTTATTATTGCTTTTTTATTAATTCCTTTAAATGCTTTATTTCCTGTTTTATTTGCTTTAAGCTTATTAGATTTGATTACAATATTTTTAAGCTGGCTACATCCCTTAAATGCATTTTTGCCAATTTGTTTTACATTAGAACCTATGGACAGCTTCTTTAACTTTTTATTGCCTTTTAATGCATTTTTAGCAATGGCTGTTACTTTATATTTACTGCCATAAATCCTTACAGATGCTGGAATAACAACATTCTGCGCCTTATTCTTAGTTCCTGTAAACTTAACTGCCCTTGTGCCTTTTACAGATGTAACTGTATATTTTAAGTTGCTAATAACAAATTTGCTGCCTTTCTTCACTGATTTAGCACCACTAACCGGTCTGTCATTACTATCTGGTATTGCTGTTTCCCATGGAATTGCCACTGGCGGTGGTGTAGTTGCAGAAGCACCTCCTGGTGGTGTTGCTACTGGAACTGGTGTCTCTGTTGGTATTATACCTGGGCCTGTTGTACCTGATGGGACCGGCGAAGGGCTGGCAGATGGTACAGGTGTACCTGTTGGAGCTGGTGTCTCTGTTGGCATTGGTATATACCCTGGATTAATAACTATTTGCTGTCCTTTATTATTCTTATCTGTATCTACATAACAAAGTATATAAGAAGAGAACTTTCCACTTTTAAATTTAATAGTACCAGAATTTTTATCATAAACACAAGGTATTACAGTTTTATTTCCTTTATGGAAACGTACAATATAGTACAGCCTTTCTACACCATCTGCTTCTTCTTTTATATGGGAAGGTATTTTCATTTTAATTGTCATTTCCTGTTTTCCAGTTTCTTTTATACTGATTTTAACCTTGCTGTTCATTCCATTTACTTTCGCATAAAATGAAATATCAAGAGGCATAGCAATTTCCGAATTATTTACCTTATTGCCAGAATCTTTCTTTGCCTGCCCTTCCACTTCCTTTAAGAGTGCTTCACCTGTCATATTCCCTAAAGAAGAATCCAGGTCTGTTTCTTCATTTACCTCAATGAAAACATCTACATTATTATTTGCTCCTAATGCCTTCTTAATTTCACCAATAACCTCATCAAATCTTGTTCCTTCCAGTTTTTCTCCAGTTTCTTCATTAATAATATCTATATTTTCCTTGCTGGTAACAGAAGATATTATAGCATCTGTTATATTACTATCCATAAAATCAGTTTCACCAAGGTTTGCTGCACCAATATTTATGCTTGTATCTGTGCCATATTCATACACCTGTATTTTTAGTGTTTCCAAGGACAAGCTGTTTATTACTGTATCTCCTGTAAATTTTGAAAGGTTGAAAATCCAGCAGCCATTTGCACCTTTTTCATATCCCTGGACAGTGCATGTATTTCCTTCTGTTTCTATACTTGCTGATTTAATTTGAAATCCTTTGCCAGGAGTTATTATAAACTGTATTGTACTATCAGCACTGGCATCAATAGTGCTAAGCAATAACCCTGCATTGCCAGCTTTTGCAATTTCCTGTACCTTATCTGATATGCCTACTGAATATTGTACTTGTACAGCCTCCCCACTTATCTTAATATTTGTATTATCCTTAAAATTAAGGATAACATAAGTATATACACCATTTTTAATCTCTGCAATATTTACTGTTGCGTTATCCGCATTTACAACTGGCGCAGAAGCAAATGTAAAACCTTTATCTGGTGCTACTGACAGTTCAAGACGTTCAGTAATAACAACTGGTCCACCATTTTCAAATTCTTTGTCATCTTTAGTTATATTTATCTTTGCATTTTTTACTGTACTGCTATATTGGACAGAAAAGCCCTTTATTACAGCTATAGCAGAAACACATACTTCACAATTACTACCCAGACCACTGATTTTGTATGAATAACTGCCATCACCATTCTTTTCCTGGCTGCCAATATTACATGTACCAGCAGTTTTTACCACTGAAATACCCGTTCCATCTTTAAATTCATATCCTGTTTTTGGCTTTATTGTCAGAATAGCAGTTTCATCTTTTCCAATTTCTGTTTTGTCCAACGATACAACAGCATTTTCAAATGCACCTTCTTTTGTTATATAAGAAATTTTATACTTCTCTTCTCCTGGGTCTCCTGTTGGAACTGATGGCTCTGTTGGACCAGTAACAATAACACTCTTATCACCTTGCCTTGAATATAGCTTCTTTACATCTCCGGCATCCAGAACCTTGTTATACATACGGACATCATCTACATAACCACGGAAATCCCATGCTGGCCACCAAGGAAGAAATGTTCCAATCTGGATTGCTGTTGTATTAGCTTTAATACTTTCAAGAAGCTCTGCACATGTTCCTCCAGCTAATCCTGAAACAGTTTCAGAAAGTTCCCCATCAACATACACATAAATCTTGTTATTATCACCATCAATACTCATTACCACCTGTTTCCAGGTTTCTGTTGACAAGTTTACATCTGTACTGTCACCACCAACTTTTCTGTCAGCCCAGTTTCCATTACCATCATTTATCCAAGGGCAAAGGCTGGTATCTAAAGAAACAAAACCATATTTATACCCATCTGCTGTATAATTATCTGCTGTTGTTTTAAAGTTAAATATACTAGTCATACCGCCACAAATTCCATCTTCCCCTTGTTTAGAGTTATTAGCTTTTGCCCACATTGAAACAGTAAAAGCATTGCCAATCCCATTAACATAATCTTTATCAAACCCAAGATAACCTGTTGCCTGGAATGTACCTCTCATCTCCATGACTTTTCCACGTTCTTTATCTGTAACTATCTTTGATTCATTATCCTGTCCTTCGTCATTTACAAATATTATTTCTGCCTCTTTTAAAGGATTTTTACTATCTTTAAGGTTTCCATTAAAAAGATATTCTGCAATAAGACCATCCATAAGGCTTGCATCTTCTTCACCAGGTTCTGATGGGTCTGGTGGCGTTGCTGTTGGGTCATCAGGCTCTTGTGGTGGAACAGTGCCTGTAATATTTCCAGTTGTACTCACTTTATTATCACTAAGTATATAGCACTTTGACCATACCCCTTTTAAAGCCAGCGTTCCAGTAACTTTCTTGCCTGTTCCTGGTGTAGCAGTATCAAATATCAAGTCTGCTGTATATTCTGGATTATCCTCATTAAGCAGGCCATTAAATGAAACTGACTTAACAGAAGCTTCCCTTATACCATCATATTCCTTATCATTTACTTCTACATCTTTAATACTTATTGGCACACCTTTTACTTTATTAGTGAAAACAACTTTATTATTGCCTGTAACTGCATAAATATAATTACCTGCATCTTCTTTCTGTATTACATAAGATTTTTCTGTTGCACCAGGTATTTTAGCGCCTGCACTGTCCAGAGCAGCAGTACGGTACCATTGTACAGCATCACCAGAACCAGTGTTATTATCTACTAATTCTGGGTTGTATGTGATTTTGTTCATTTTGATATATGCATTTTCTACTGTAAAACGCACATTAACTTCTTCACCTGGCATAGCAAATTTAACCATGTATTTATATGACTGCGTATTATCTGTATTAGAAACAACATCTGCATCTACTTGTATTACACCACTACTTCTGGTTATATTCATAACAACATGGGCATCAGACATAATTGATTTGAATGTGTCCCAGTTAATAGTAGTTCCAGTATAATCTATATTGCTGCCGTCTGGTGCTTTGTTAGCTTCACCTTTGTTATATGAACCCCATCCATAATTATCTGAACGTATAGTTTCATAATCTCCTCTGTCATTCCTAAATTCAAAACAATAATTATACCAGTTCTTATAATCCTCTCCTTCCTTATCTGAACCATAATTGTCAAAATCGAACGTTACATCAAAATCATCCTTTAATGTAGTATAGTCACTCCATTCTTGGAAGGCTGTAACTACACGGCTGTCTGGTCCAACCTGGGCAAGCCCCTCTATAGAAACCATTTCTATATAAGAATTATCAACCAGCAGGGTGAAATACATATCTGCATCTGTTTCTGTAAAATTAACTGTTCTTGTATATGACTTGCTACTATCTTTAAGTGAAACAGCCTCAACAGAAATTGTTACATCCTTTCCTTTTCTCTGTACATTAGCAGTAACCTTTGCAGAATTCATAATATCAATTAAAGCGTCAGCATCCTGGTAATCATGGCTATAATGTATTTCATTACCTGATTTAGTTCTGTTATCTCCTCCTCCCCAGCCCCAGTCATCGCCTCTGACTACTACATAATCTGAAGAACCAGCAGTACCCCTGACAGAATCAGAAAATCTCATTGCATAGTTATTATAAACTAACGCACCACCATAATTATTAAATGTAAATGTAGTATTAAAATCCCCTGTAAGTTTATAATCGTCACTAGCTGCCCCATCAAATGGGGTTGTTTTATCCTTGTTTCCAATTACCTGGTTATAAACTTCTGTAGTACCTAAGTTTTCTAATACTGCTGTATCACCATATTTATATTCATTGTTTACATTAATTGTATTGTCATATACACGTGATACTTTAATATTATCAACTTTAGTTATTCCACCAGAACGCCCAGCTACAGTTGCCATTCCCTTCAAATATCCATTACCGTTCACTGTAGTATTTCCACTGTAAATAACTTTTCCATCCGCCCGGTTTACAATTTTATAATCTACAACATTATTATTTGTTACTTTCACCTTAACAGTTACCCATGTATCTACAGGTAAAGTAAAAGATTTACCTGTTTCTCCATTAACATACCATGTTGTACGCGTAGATGGGTCAGAACTTTGATATGTATTAGTTTTTATCATAAATATAGAATTATCTGTTTGTATATCATTATTATTCCCATTTATTGTATTATTTGTATCTGTCAACATAAACTGTGACTGCGTCTGCCCATCCCCATTTAAACCTCCAGAAGTAAGTGCTATATCTACCTCTACAAGATAGTTTGTAAGAGTATTTACATTATTACTAAACTCAGTAACTGCCCCTCTGTGTCCCCTCGTCAAACCAGCAATTTGTACATAATTACCAAATTCTGCATCTGACTGGACAGATTTATCTGCACCAGAAGAAACCCACGAATCAACTGTCCCTTTATAATCATAATCCTCATAATATTCATATCCATCTATAAGTACCTGTTCTGCTGACGGGTCATAGTCTGCTGCATATCCAACAACGATATTACTAACATCCCATGCAAATTCAATATTTCCAGATTTATATTCTGCAATTACTTCGGCGGCAATTTTAGAAATATCTGTATTTAAGTTTCCAGGATTATTAGATGGCACAAGACTGGCATCATATTTCATCATTAAATGTCCATCCCTGTAATAACTAATTGTTCCATCTGTATTAAAACTTATTGTCAGGTAATAATGCCCATCTGAAAATGCTTTCCATATATTTACATTATCATAACCCATATCCTTGGCATACTCTGAAATTATAGCAGCATTTTCATAATACCAGCACCATGTACCTCCCTGGCTGTAAGAAATCGTAGCAAACTGGAACTGGAAACTTCCAGCTTTATTTTTAAATATATTATCCCAGTCTGATTTCAGCCCGTCAGCATACATGCTTAAAGAAAGCCCTGTATTTTTGGAAATTCTGGCAGCAGGCATTGCTTCGTTAGCTTCTGCTTTTGTATTATATTCTGCCTGGATAGATTCCACCCCTATTGGAAGCAGTTTGCTTTTTGATTCCTGAGAAAGAATTTTAAAGTCTATTGTTTTTTCGTATGAATAATTTCCTTTTGTAATTGTCAGTAATACCTGTGTTTCTGTATCCTCATCTACATGCTGTACCTTGCCATCTGCACTAACCAGTCTGGTATCTGCTGGCTGCCATGAATAAGAAGCACCATAATGGCCTTCATCTGCAAAATCCAGTACGTTTCCAATAAATACCTGTGATGGTATCTGTGCTTTTAAATTGTTTGCATTATATACAACTATGGCTTCATCATCAAATGGCTGCCCATTATCTGTCTTGCGGTAGCCCCATATAGAAACATCATTATTTCCTATAACTGTAAAGCACATAGTTTTATAACCTGTTTCTTCAATATTTTGTTCAACAAATACACCCTTGTATGATACTCCGCCAACTGTGATATCCACATATGGTTTGCCAGCCTGCTGCTGCCAAGTACCAGCCCTGTCCCCTGAAACTGTCCCATCAGCATTTAATTGTATAGTTTCCTCTTGTACACAGTTTACATTGTTAATAGAATAAGACGGGTCCATATACAGAATACCATATTCCCCTGTAACATCCTCTGTGGCATATGCTTTATCTGCTAATGTTTCTCCAGAATACTCAAACGGAGCAGCAACAAGACCTTTATTTTCTGTAGTAAAAAGCTGGTGTACCCTTACCTGGTGTCCTTCTGTGCCATCATCTGTCTTATTATGGTAAATTACATAAGCCTTACCATCATCATCTACAAAAGCGGAATTGTGTCCCTGGGCTGTATATCCATTTTTAAGAAAACTCCACTTATAGTATGACATCAGGCGGCTTCCTGTTGTGCCTGTTGTATTTCCTGCACCTTCAGAATATGTACCCTGTGGATAGCCTGAACTGGCATTTCCAAATCTTGCGTCCTGTCCTTGTAAATCTTTATATGGTCCGGTAATTTTATCTGATGAAAATATTCTCATATTATAACCACCAGTTGGTGCAAACCCACCATAAGACAAAAACATATAATAACGGCCATTTATATATTCAATATAAGAAGCCTCTCCAGATTTCTGGTTACCACCTGCCAGTTTATAGCCCATATATGGGTCTGACACATTCTTATCATATTTATATGTAGTATTCTTATCACGCAATCCTGTAGACGGGTCTATTTTAATAATATAAATACCACCCGACCATGAACCATAACTCATCCAGAGATTTCCTTCATTGTCATATGTAATACATGGGTCAATAGCATGTGCCCCATAAGCTTTATTCCATGTTGTTGCTTCACATGCCGTTTCACCATCTTTACATGTATACTTTCCCTGGCTGTACCTGGATGGCAGATTGCCATTATCCAGTTCCCCAAACTCTTCATAATTTGTCTTTTTATAACTGTATGGGCTTGCTGTATCAGCATTAAACCCAGAATAGATAATATCCTCCTTACAAGTCCAGTCACCATTAAGGCTGTCTGCTGTAAGAAGCACTATGCTTGAATTCCATGAACATCCGTTAATGCTCATATACATCAGCCATGCACCTTTTCCGTTATTATACTCTGCATCCCAGAATACATCAGGTGCCCACATGTTTCCTGATGGGTCATAAACACTGTCTCCATTTGCCGACCACTCAAAATTCCTTTTAAAAATTGTCCTGTAATCCCTGTTAATATTATTTTCAAATGTTGTCCAGTCTTGTAAATCAACCGACCATGCAAATGCCATATGTGAACCAAATATAAAATAAACTTCTTTTCTTGTATTTGTGCTATTCTGTACACCATATACATGTTCACTGCCAGTATAGTTTTTCTCATCAATATATCCTGTAACTATAGATGGGTCATGTACAGATACCCTGTTATATTCCTTATCCTTAAAATAAGTTTCATTAAGTTCATTTAATCTCTCATCTGTAATTATCCCATTGCCTGTTGCAGCTTTTGCCTCAATACCCCCCCCCGGACATCCAGCAGCCCCCGTAACAAGCATTGCAGCAGTAAGCACTAATGCCACTGCTCTATTAAATATATACTTGGTTTTACTTTTCTTCATACTTTTATTTCTCCTTCCTGCCTCCAAAAATTAAATTAACCTCCTGTTTATACAAGCTATTTGCTTGTTCATACATCTAAATAAACAACCTCCTCCTTCCATTATTAGATACTGCAAATTATAATCTGTTTTTAATATAACTCTAATATTAGTATATATGCACAATTTTTGCAATATACTTTTTAATAAATATGTTATTTTTCACAAAACTTATCCGTTTTCTACCATATACTTGATACATAACTGTTATGCTGGTTTATATTATATAGTTATATAAACCGTCCATAATATAGACCATTAAACTATATATAAAAACATATATTATTCTATTTTATTAATATTTATTTTAAATTCATAAGGAAGAAAACCACAACCATTTGCATTAACATAATAAGCGGAATACCAGTTCTAAAATAATCTTTATTTATTTTATGCCTGAACACATACATTCCAAGAAGCCCGCCTGCTGAACCTCCTGCAAATGCCAGGTATAACAATGTCACTATCCTTATTCTGTATTTATGTGACACCGCTTTCAGCTTATCTATGCCAAACGCAATAAATGTAACAATATTAATAATAACCAGGTATATTCCCATTAGTTTATACTGGCTGAAAAACCCCCAGAAATCAAAGGATATTTTCTCTTTGTGCATTCCTTTAAACATCAAAAATGCAATAACCTGTATAATAAACACACAAACCACAAATACCTTTGACATCATATTTTCTTTTCTGGCTTTCCTGCCAATAATTAAAATCCCGGCAACTATTTCTAATAAAGCGCCTAAAAGCAGAATAATACCAAAACCATCCATAAACACTGTTATCACCCTTCCCAGTTAAAGAAACATCTAACTGCTTTTTCAAGGTAATACTGGTCATATATACCCATTGTTTCCCTTGCTGAATGCATTGCAAGTACAGGTACACCAATATCAAGCATCCTTACTGGAAGGTTTACAGCAGCAACAGCACCAAGTGTACTTCCTCCTGCAATATCTGACCTGTTAACATATCTCTGGAATGGTATCTTCTCCTTTTCACAAATATCCAGCACCATTCCAAGTACCTCTAAATCACTTGCATATTTTTCATCAATAGCAGTTTTTATAGCAAATCCCTTATTCATGTACAGTTTATTTGTTATATCGCTTTTTTCCGGGCAGTTAGGATGTATTGCATGTGCAACATCCACTGAAAGCCCTGCTGATGATGCAATGCCACACCAGAACTTTTCCATGCCATATCCCATGCCGCTGTATATCCTCTCAATAACTGCACGTGTAACAACTGAGCCTGCCCCCTGCTTTGTACTGCTTCCAATTTCTTCATTATCATAAAACATAGCTATATTTAAACCGCCTGTACATTGTCCCTTTTCTATTGCGTTAATACATGCCTGGACAGATGTAAGGTTATCAAGCCTTCCAGCGCTAAAAAGGCTGTTATCTGCTCCTAAAAGCACAGGTTCTTCTATGGGGTAAAGATTTAAATCATAAGCCAGGATTTCTCCTGCTTCTCTCCCAAGTTCCCCTGATAACATATTTAAAAAAATATCACCATTATCCTTTTTATTGTCCCAAGTATTGCAAGTGCACAATACTGGCAGCATGTCTTTCTGCCTGTTTAACTCAACACCTTTATTAACTTCCCTGTTCATATGGATTGCAAGGTTAGGTATTATAAATAAAGGTCTTGCAAAATCTACAAGTGCTGAAGCAGGTTTCCCACTGCTTCCACCCTTTAATATTATCCTGCCTGCTGCTGAAAGCGGTCTGTCAAGCCATGTATTTAAAATTGCACCACCATAAATACCAGCATTACATTTTATATAATTATTTTCCTCTATCTGTGCTGATGGTTTTAACTTAATACATGGAAAATCATTATGTGCTGCTACAAGCCTGAAACCTCCGCCACTCCAGCCATCTCCTATTGTAAATGCAGCGGTTGTTGAACCATATATCTTAATAACATACCTGCCGCCTCTTTCCAGTTTCCATTCCTCTTCAAATAAAAGTTCTTTAAAACCACTTTCCACCAGCCTTTTTAAAGCATAATCCGCTGTATGGTATGGCGAAACTGCTGCTCTTATTATTCCAGACAGCCTGTCTGAAATATTTTTTATATCTATATTTTTTATATCTGCGTTTTCCAATTATAATACCTCCGTTAAAATCTTAATAAATATTTTATTTTCCCCAGCAGAACGTATAGCAATCCTGTAAAATTCATCTGACAGCCCTGTGAAATTACTGCACCAGCGTATTAATACATGCCTGGCAAGAAGCTTTTCATATAAGTTAATCTTACTTTTAACCAGCAGGAAGTTTGCATCTGATGGAAATACTTTAATTCCCATATCTTCAAAAAAACCTGCCATTTTAACCCTCTCCTGCTGTACAACCTCCCTTGTCCTGGCAATATATTCCTTATCTTTAAGTGCATAAATACCTGCAAGCTGTGCAGGGACTGATACACTCCACTCTGGCTGCATCCTCCTCATTTCTGTAAGCAGTTCCCTGTTTCCACAGGCACACCAGCCAAGCCTTAAACCAGCCATAGCATATAACTTTGTAAATGCATTAACTATTATAAGATAATTACTGTCAAGCCTGTTTTTCATGCTCAGGCTTTCATAATCTGGTACAAATCCCAAGAAACATTCATCCACAACAAGATAAATATGGTTTTCCTCACAATATAAAAGCACACTAAGCAGCACATTTTTACTAATAACCCTGCCTGTAGGGTTGCATGGGCTGCACAGAAAAACCATATCACATCCAGCAGGTATTTTTCCTATAATATCTGTATCTAATACAAAGTTTTTTTCTTCTTCCAGGTAATAATATTCTATTCCAGCGCCTGTACCATTTAATACATGGCTGTATCCCAAAAATGAAGGGGCTGTAACCAGGGCTTTGCGTGGTTTTACTACATCCACTATAAGCTTAAAGATTTCAGAAGCCCCATTGCCAAACAACAGGTTATCACCAGGTATATTTTCATTTACCGAAACTGCCTCACATAACTGCCTGCACTGTATATCCGGATATCTGGCAAACACGTCTGTATTTTCTATAAGTTTTCTTTTTACAATAGGAGACAGTCCTAAAGGATTAGTATTTACTGAAAAATCATACTTTACATCATTATTGTAAATATCCCCTCCATGCCCGTATGGTGGTGTATCTTTTAAAATATTGCTAACTGGCAATGTTTTTGTATTATCCATATCCCCATATTCCTATATCACAATATCCATTAATTTCCATATATAAATATCGCTATTATTTTGCATCTTCCAATTGGCATTTACTATAAATGAAGTATACCACAACTCTCTGTCTTTGAATACTTTAACTTGCGTTATATACCAGCAGTACATATAATACTTGTATTTTGGGTCATATGGCATTATAATATTAGCAGTATAAAAAGTAATATAACACATAACCTGTCAATACTACTATAAAGTTTAAGGAATTTATTATATGGAAACAAGCATATCGCACAAAATTAATATTACAGCACAAAAAGCTGCTTATGATACTTATGTTAAAAAACTGCTTTCGGAAAAAATTATTTTAGCACACATACTTGCCAGTGTAGTTACTGAATTTAATGGTATGACACCAGAAGAAATTATCCCCTTTATTGAAGAGCAGCCTGATATTGAAAATATATCTGTAATTCCTGGCGAAACCAATATGCCATCTATTACCGGTGACAATACAGAAGATATTGTGCCAAATGAGGGAAAAGTCACTTTTGATATACGTTTTTCTGTTAGAATACCTAGGCAAAATGGAACTATAAAAATTATTATTGACATAGAAGCACAAAAAAAATTTTATCCTGGTTATGATTTAGTTACGCGTGGAATTTTCTATGCGGCAAGACTACTGTCTTCACAATTAGGTACTGAGTTTACATTATCTGCTTATAATAATATTAAAAAAGTATATTCTATATGGATTTGTATAGATTGCCCTAAATATGCAGTTAATACTATAACAAGATACCATATAACACAAGAAAACCTTGCCGGATGTTTTCCAAAAGATAAAGCAAGATATGATTTATTGGAAACTATAATGATATGTCTGTCTGATGACATTGCCCCTAAAACAGAAAGTTTACATATACACAGGCTTTTAGGAATACTTCTCTCGCCCGCATTAAAAGTTAATGATAAAAAAACTGCTTTATCAAAAGAATTTAATATTCCAATGACAATAGAAATGGAAAGGATGGTGGCTGATATGTGCAATCTTAGTGATTTAATTGTAGAAAAAAGCTGGCAAAAAGGCATTGAACAGGGTCATGGACAAGGCATTAAAATTATGGGACAACTATCAATAAAACTTGCCGAAGATGGCAGGATTAATGATATCTCCCTTGCTATGTCTGACAAGTCTTACATGCAGATGCTCCTTAAAGAATATGGTATAGATGGTTATGATGTATTATAGGAAATTCCATACATAATAAAAGGACGGACTATAATATATAAATCCGTCCTTTTTGAATATTAATGAGAAAACAATACTATAAAATACAATTTCCAGTATTATTTAACCTTAACCGTTTTTGTAACTGCCTTATAGCCTGATTTAGTTACCTTAATTGTTACTTTTGTTCCTTTCTTAAGCTTTGATGAAACTGTGAAAGTGAACTTTTTGCCATTTACTTTGGCATTTTTAGCTTTCTTGCTGCCAACTTTAACTGTTACTTTTGCCCCTTTTACAGATAATTTGCCTGTAACTTTCTTCTTGCCAGCCTTTGCTGTAATGCCTGAAACCTTCATTGTCTTTTTGGTTTCTTTATCCTCTTTATCATTATTATCTTTGTCACTATCTGAAGGTTTTTCACTATCAGGATTATTTGTTCCTGGGTCTTTGTCTCCTGGGTTTGTACCTGGGTCTGTTGTTCCAGGTGCTTCTGTACTGCCTGGGTCTGCTGTTGCCGCAGGGTCTGGTGAAGCGGAAGGGTCTGCTGATGGGGCTGGTGTTGCTGATGCAGATGGATTTGCTGTAACCCCTGCTATTCCCGTATAAGCTGCTGTTTTAATATTTGTAAGTTTACACTGTTCACCTGTTAATGATATATAAACTTTTTCTCCGTCAGCCACTGGGAATGTTGTTACAGTTGTAAGACCTGCAACTGTTGTTTCAATTACAATTTTTCCATCAGTTTTAATTGCCTGTACTTTACAATCTGTACCTGCTTTGTTTGCAGCAAGCCATGTCCCCCAGTCAAAACTGCTGTCCATGTTATTGGTCATGCTATAACCCGAAGAAGTCCATGATGATGATTCCTTATCTCCTGCTGGATTCCATGCCCAGTTATCTGCACGAATATAAACATACTCTTTATATCCATCACTATTTACTTTTGGTTCAGAAGCTGAATAAGCAACTATACCAGGTGTATTCCAATTATCTGTTGCTGATGCATTTGTTGTATTCTTAAATGTAACTGCTGTACCACTTTCTGTTACTTCTGTTCCTAATGTCCATGCTGTCCAGAATGTACCACATTCAAGTTCTATACCTTCGCTGTTCTCATCATCAGCAGGCGGAAGTGTTGGCGCTGGTGTTGGAACAGGAGTAGGTTCTGGTGTTGGAAGCACTACCGGGTATGGTGCAAGTGGCTTTGGTTTCTCTGCAGATGGAAGTTCTTTACCAAATACACACTGTTCACCACTTATTGAAATGAAAAATTTCTCATCACCACTATATGGAATTTCTGTTACAGACTTAACTGTATGGTTAATAAAAGTAATAGTAACTTTACCATCACCTTTAACTGCTGAAACTTTGCAATCTACACCATCATTAGATTTATTTGCCGCAAGCCATGTTCCCCAGTCTATATGATTATCAGCAAATTCTGATGTAAATTTATAACCTGAACCTTCCCATGTAGATGTAGTTATATCTCCAACCCCTGCTGGTCCCCATGCCCATGCATCTGAACGGATAACAGCATACTCTTTATAACCTGTACCATTTACCTTATTTTCAGTTCCTGTATATGCTACAATATAAGGGGTATGATAATTACCAGTAGCTGATAATTTAGACCTGCTTTTAAACGAAGCTTCCATTCCATCAGATGTAACTTCCATCCCGTCTGTAAATGTAGCCCAAAATGCTTCACAGTCATATGTTTTGTCTAATATACTATCAGGATTTCCAGGGTCACTTGGAGTACCAGGTTTATCTGGTTCTCCTGGTTCATCAGGGTTTTCTGGCTCATCAGGATTGCCAGGTGTCCCGGGTTCTTCTGGTTTATCAGGATTTTCTGATTCTTCTGGTATAGATGGCAATGTTCCTGTTACGCCATTAACCCTAATTTCTGAAATTTTACAATTTTCACCTGTTATGGACAGGTAAAAAGGATTATTATCATCTTTTATAGGAATAGTTGTTATTGAAGTAACTGTAGAGTCTGTGAACTCTATACTTGCCCCAGTAGAAGTTCTTGTTGCTTTTATTGTACAGTCTACACCTTTTTTATTAACTGCAAGCCACTCACCCCAATCAAATTCAACATTGTCTATATTTGATACCATTTTATAACCAGCATTACTCCATCCAGCTTGAGTTTTATTTCCTTCTGGTGCCCATGCCCAGTTATCTGCACGTAAATAAACATATTCTTTATAACCCGCACCATTTACCTTATTTTCAGTACCTGAATATCCTACAATAGATGGTGTATTATGATAACCTTCTTTAATGTCCTGATTTGTTACACTATGAAATGAAATTTCGGTCTCATTTTCTGTAATTTCAACACCTCTTGTATGTAATCCCCAAAAATCTTTACATGTAATGCCACTTTCAATTTCTGCCGCAGCACTATCTACAGCCCTGCTACTTCCTGTTAAATTTAAATACTCTCCCCCGGTCTGGCTGCCAACGCTTAACTCTTCTGCATCTGCATTAGCTTCCATACCAGGCACTACTGGTGCTGCTGTAAGCACTAAGCTAGCAGCTAAAAATCCTGCCAAAAACTTTCTGTTCATAAACCTCCATCCTTTCTTTACTTTTTCTCCAAAAAATAATAATTAACAGTTTTTCTTAAAAACATAGACACTGCTTTATGCCAAAACAAACCTGCCTGTAATATAGCTGTGTCTATGTTGATTCAATAATTTAACCGTTGTCTATGATTATAAAAGACATATGCCTGTTATAATTCTATTTAACCTTTACATTCTTAGTTACAGCTTTATATCCACTCTTTGTAACTTTGATTGTTACTTTTGTGCCTTTTTTAAGTGTGCTTGTTGTAAATGTGAACTTCTTGCCATTTACTTTAGCAGCCTTAAATCCAGCTTTTCCAACTTTAACTTTAACTTTTGCGCCACTTACAGAAACTTTTCCAGTAACTTTCTTGGTATTTGCTTTTGCAACAATACCTGATACCTTCATAGACTTCTTTTCTGTAACTTCTGGTTCATCGTCACCAGATGTATCAGTATCTGTATTATTATTGTCTGTATCTGTATTATTGTCACCTGTACCAGTATTGTTATTATCACCTGGAGCTGGTGTTGAAGGAGCTCCTGTAACATCACCTATTGCTGTATAATCTGCTGCCTTAATATTTGTAAGTTTACACTTTTCACCTGTTAATGAAATATAAACTTTCTTGCCAGCCTCAACAGGGAATGAAGTTTTTGATACAACACTTCCAACAGTAGTTTCTATAATTACTTTACCACCAGATATAATTGCCTGTACTTTACAGTCTGTACCAGCTTTGTTGTCCTGTACCCATGTATCACCAGGTGCAGCTGACTCAAAAGCATATCCTAATCCGTTCCAGACTTCCAGCCCTGCTCCTGTATTAGCATCTGTACCCTTTGTTGTCCATGCATATCCGTCTCCACGTATAACAACATATTCATCATAACCTGCGCCATTCACTTTAGCTTCATCGCCTGTATATGCTACTACTACTGGTATGTTCCATACGTCTGCTGCATCAGCATATGTAGTATTCTTAAATGAAATTGCTACGCCACTCTCTGTAACTTCTGTGCCCTCTGTATGCGCTGTCCACCAGCCTGTACAATCAAGTTCTGCTCCTGTTGCTGTGTCAGGGGCTGCTGTTGCATCTGGTGCTGCTGTTGCGTCTGGTGCTGTTGTTGCATCTGGTGAAGCTGTTGCATCTGGTGAAGCTGATGCGTCTGGTGAAGCTGATGGTGCTGCTGGCATTTCAAAATCAGCTGTGCCAGCCATAAATGTACCAACCTGTGCCATTACATGTACACTTACTTCCTCACCCATATTAGTATTTTTTGCTGCTAGTTTACAATGTTCCTTATTATCTGTCATATCAAAATATACAATTGTAAAATCATTTCCAGAACGTGTTATAGAAACTTTATATTTATGACCCTTTATTATAGCAGCCATTGGTTCTGTTGCACCTTCTACAGCACCATCAGCCCCTACTGTCCAGATATTAATATCTGAACCTGTTGTAATAAACTTAGTTCCATCACTTACAAGCTCAACACTAAATGCACCTTCATCCAGCCCACCAGTATATCCGATATACAAATCAAGTGTGCCATCACCTTTCAAAGTATAATCTTTGCCTTGCTGTTTTCCATCCCACCATTTAGTACCTGTAAGTGTTTCAGTAGCAGCTGTTTCCTCTGCTGCAGCTACGCCTGTGCTCACTGGTATTACTGGTGCTACAGTTAATACAAGACTTGTCGCAAGTAAAGCTGCCAGAAATTTTTTTCTCATATTTGTTATCTCCTCCTTTAAATATTAAACATTTTGTAAATTACTTTAGCTTTTATTAGATTACCATGCAATTCCATAAAAGTCAACAGAATAATTGGTTTTTACTCGGATTATTTTAACAAATTGCACAACTTTTTTTACATTAATTATTCCACCTGTCAGAAATAAAAAAGCAAAAAACCGCTATAATACAGGGGTCTTGCGCATATCCAGCCCATAATCAATACGTAATTTCATCCATAATTTTACATTTGTTACTTATGTATATCTTTTTATATATAATAGCTGAATTTTATATTAAATATTTATAAAATAATTCTGGTTTGGCTGAACAATTTTTCCACCTGTCTGGATTAGCAACCCACTCCCTAAATGAGCAAAAAATGGATGCGTTAACAGACATAAGAGTGCATCAGCACGGTTTTTGCGAATGAATTGGCTGGATAATCTAAAGATTCTCCAGCCGCACAGATGGCAATTTCTATTATACGCCCTTTCCATAACCAAAAACAGGCCGTATAGTATTAACTATACAGCCTGTTTATATGTATTACTGTAAAAATCCCAGTTTCAACATTTGATATGCTTAAATTATATCACTTAAATCATTCTCATGATTTGTAAACAGCCTTAACCTGTTTAGCAGTAAGGGCTTTATCCCAGAACTTAACATCATCAAAGTAACCCTTGAATGGGATATCCCATGCATTGATACCTAAGAAGAACCTGTTGCTGTTTGACATTGTCTTATTAGCGATTGTACCATTGCCATAGAGCTTGCCATTGATGTATGTCCATCCATGTAATCCCTTAACATATCCGTCTTTGCCCTTCTCGCCATATTCGCAAGAGTCTTTAGCATCAACTACTAATGTTACATGTACCCATTTTCCTTTGCCAATAGCTTCATTCTTAACCCAGTTGCCATCTTTATCCTGGTAGCAGTACCATGGGAACTCATCATTCTTGCCACCTGTTATAGCATGTGACCAGATAATAGGGTCTCCGCCTGTCTCCCAGTCTGTACAATGTGTAATAGAAATCCACTTTGTATTCTTAGGGTCTGTAATTGTGTTGCCTGTAAAGAACATTGCCATGAAATTACTTACAGCGCTTTCTGCTTTAATCCAGAATGAAACTGTCCATGAACCACTTCCAAGTTTAACGTTCTTAAGTTCTGCACCATAAGAAGATGAACGGTCTAAGTAAAGAGCTTTGCCCTTTTTACCTTTAACATATTTAAGTTTAACTTTCTTAGCATTTGCTGCTTCTGGCATTGTACCTGTCTCTGTATTGCCAGTTGTAAAACCTGTAGTATCTCCTTTACGTGCAACTGCTACAACGTTCTTGTTAGCTTTGTCCATGTTGAAATAATACTTTGGCTTTGGAGCTGCTGCTGCATCTGCAGTTGCTGTGTTTGCATATGAAGCACCGCCAACAATGATTGCGGCTGCTAAAACACCGCTTAAAAACTTCTTAAACATAATTTAACTCCTCCTTTATGAAACGTTCATTGATTTCTAAAATATTTTAACATTTGCTACAATGTTTGTCAATACTTTATGTGAAAAATATGTATAAATTGTGTTTTTCCTGCAAAGAATATAGTAAAAACCACCAAAATTAACAGAAACCTTATATAAGGATTAAAATTATTTCAGCTTAATATTTATACTACCTGCTATATATGTTTACTTCTTGATTTTAACTTTCACAGTTGCATATGCACTGTATTCTGTCTTTCCATTAAATGATTTAAAGCTTCTTACACTGAAATAATATGTCTTGCCTGCCTTAAGCACTTTGTCTGTGTCCTCAAATGAATAATCCCTGTCTTCTGTTTCAGCGATATACTTATAACCTTTGCCTTTCTTTGTGCTATAATATACCTCATAGCCTTTTGCACCTGAAGCCTTGCTCCATGTAAGTTTAACAGTCTTTGTTTTCTTGCCTGAAACTTTTGCCTTTAAATTCTGGACTTTTGCAGCTTTTGCCACAATTTTTACCTCAAGGCTTGCTGATTTTGTAACACCTCCTTCTGAATATGTAATCTGGATTGTCTGTGCACCAGCTTTTGAAGTATCTGCTTCTGATGCATTGCTTGTAAAGTCTGTAATTTCTTTTGTTGTTCCATTCGCATAAACAGCAGTAACTTTAACATTATCTGTATTAATTTTGTCACCCACATGGAACTGCTTCTTACTTATTGTAGCAGCAATTGAGCGCAAAGATGTGTCATTTTCATCAAAACCAAGATAAAATGTTGCGGCTGTTTTATCATTTCCATCCGAAAGAACAAGCTTGCCATTATATATGGACAGGTAGTTACCAGGATATGCAACACTTTCAAAAGATATTCCTTTTACATCATCAAGACCTTTTACTGACCTGAATGTCTGTTTTGCAGATGTGTCTGCTGTGTTATCTGTATCCTGTGCAAGCAGTACATCTGTACTGTTCTGTGCTGTTAAATATAAACCAGGCTTGTTCTCTGACTGTATGGACACATATCCCGGTCTGGCTGCATCTGCCTTGCCGTCCATAAAAAGCCACTGTGCATCAGCTTCTTCTGTGCCATACCCTGAACCTGCTTCAAGGAAAATAGGGTAGTCACCGTCTGCATTTGAATTTCTTAATGTCTTATGTGAAAGTTTCTCACCTGAATTTGTATAAAGCTCTGATGTATTGCCAAAAAGCCCTGCTGCTGTTTCTGGTATTGCCTGTACAGTGCCATCCTCATTAAAATGTACTTCTGCAAGGTTTGCTACACGGCGGTAGCCATTGCCACCAGGAAGTGCACCATTATGGTACAGGAAATATGTCTTGCCTTTAAAGTCAAATACACCCATATGGCTTGTATTTGAAGTTGCATTTGGAGGCATAAGCTCACCACCAAACTCCCATGTACCATCTATAAGGTTATCTGTCATTGCATAAGCAGACTGCTCTCTCCATTTCTGTGCATAGAACAGGTAATATTTGCCATAATATTTGCCATTCTCATCCTGGCGCCTGTAAAGCCAAGGTGCTTCTGTAAACTCAAAAACATCTTTCTGTATTATATCTGCATCTTTAGATGATGTGCCCCATGTAATCTTACCATCACCGTTTAAATCCTTTACAGTAAGCATGTCTTCATTCAGCTCACATACATAGTATATAGTATTGCCCCATGCAAGGTAACGGTGCTCTTCGCCATTCTCATCTGTTTCAATCCATGCTGTAGGGTCAATATCGTTCCAGTTACTTAAATTGTTTGCTGGCAGGTGGTCTGGCTTGCCTGTGTCTGTGCCTCTTACTATAGGTTCACCTTTATCTACAAACGGGCCTGTAGGGCTGTCTGATACTGCCACGCCTATAGACTGCTTCCCTTCTGAAGTTTTATCCCATGTACAGTAATAGAAATAATACTTATCCTTATACTTAATTGTCTGTGCTGCCCATGCCTGGTCATCCGCTGTCCTCCAAGGGATATCTGTTGACTCCATAATAGGGCCTTCATATTTCCATTCTTTTAAATCCTTTGATGAATAGCATATATAGCCTGTAATGCTATAAGCATTACCCTTTGCAACATCACGCCCTGTATAAAGATAAACTGTATCACCATCCACCATTATGGCAGGGTCTCCGCCATATATAAGGTTGCCATCTGTGTCATAACCTCCTATAGGGTTACTTGCAATATTCCTCTCCAATGCAACTTCATCTTCTGCAAGTGTGCCCATGCTCTGGGCTGGGACTGAAACATCAGGGCTGCCAGTATCCTCCGCTTTGCTTCCGCTTGCATTGCATCCAAGCGATGTAACTGCAAGTCCGGCAATAAGGGCTGGCACAATAAACGTCTTTTTTCTCATAACCAATTCTCCTTTCAAAATTTTTACAAGTTTAGAAAAACCAAAAATATTTTATTGTTTGTGTACCATTATAACCAATTCATAGGAAATATGCAATATTCAACAAGAATTTATATAGAATTTTTATACAAATTACCTAATTAGTTTAATTTATTTTAGTTTTTTGTTTATTTTTTTATTGTAAACCTTGCCGGAATATGCTAATCTTTATTTAGTTCCATTTGATTATTTTTTAAGGAGGTATAAGCACGATGAGAAAAATTTCAAAGCAATTAACTTCATGCCTGTTAGCTGCCACTCTTGCAGCCGTACCAGCATGTGCACATCTGGCGTCTGATGCCACTGTAGCAGAAGCGGCTTCAGTTTCAACACTGACAACTTCACCTGCACGTGTTTCCGTACATGACCCTTCTATTATGGAAGCAGCAGACGGCACATACTATGCATTTGGCTCACATATAGATGCTGCCAAATCCACTGACCTTGTAAACTGGACCAGGTTCACTAATGGCTACGATGCCAAAAACAATGCACTGTTTGGTGACCTTTCCAAAAACCTTGCAAAGCCTTTTAAATGGGCAGGTGAGAATGACTGTGACAGCAAAGCAAGCGGTTTCTCTGTATGGGCACCTGATGCTTTCTATAATAAGGATTATGTTAATGAAGATGGCAGCAAAGGTGCATATATGATGTATTTCTGTACAACTTCAACATACAAGCGCTCCGTTATAGCTTTTGGCGTGTCACAGAAGCCAGAAGGGCCATATACATGTGTTGATACACTTGTATACTCAGGATTTACTAAAAATGAAGCTTATGATTATGGAAGCAATATTGACACACATTATACTAATACTAACATAAGTGAACTTATTGAAAACGGCACTCTTAAAGATGGTGTTAATGATGAATGGTTCTTATCAGGGGCTACAGCATATAACACAAGCTATGCACCAAATGCCATTGACCCTACATTATTCTATGATAAGACTGGAAAACTCTGGATGACATATGGTTCATGGTCTGGTGGTATTTTTATACTCCAGATTGACCCTGCAACTGGCAAGGCAATCTATCCAGGCAAAAACTCTGTAACAGCTGACGGGCTTGTTGTAGATGAATATTTTGGCACACGTATTTCTGGCGGATATACTAAGTCTGGCGAAGCACCTTATATACTTTATGACAGTGAGTCAGATTATTATTACCTTTATGTTACTTATGAAAGCCTTAATGCGGATGGTGGTTATAATATGCGCCTCTTCCGCTCAAAGTCACCAGACGGGCCTTACCTTGATGCCGCAGGCAATAATGCAGCGCTTACAGAAAGGGTTGACAATACAGGCATTGGAATTAAAGTAATGGGCAACCACAAGTTCTCATGCTATGAGAAGGCATATAAAGCACCTGGCCATAATTCAGCATTTATTGATGAAGACGGCAAGAGATACCTTATATACCATACACGTTTCAGTGATTCGGGAGAATTCCACCAGCTGCGTGTACACCAGCAGTTCCTTAATGAAGAGGGCTGGCCTGTAACAGCAGTATTTGAAAATAAAGGTGATGAAATCTCTAAAACAGGCTATTCTATGAATGATATAGCTGGTGAATATGAATTTGTAAACCATGGGACAAAGAATGACATGGGAAATGTTACTAATGCTACAGATATAAAACTGAATGCTGACGGGACAATTTCTGGAAGTGTAACAGGCACATGGACAGTTAAAGATAATACCTGTTATATGAGCGCAGTTATAGATGGCGTTACATATAGTGGTGTATTCTTTGCGCAACATGATGAATCAGAAGCATGTAATAAAGTTATGACATTTACTGCTATTGGCACTAATAATATGACTATCTGGGGCGTAAAGAAAGATTTATACAATATACCAGATACAGAAGCAGTAGCAAATGCAGTAAGCGAACTTGTTACATCTAATATTGTACCAGAGAAAACATTATCTGATATTATCCTTCCAGCAGATACTTCTAATGGTGCAAAAGTAACATGGTCATCAAGTTTTGAAACAGTAATTGCTAATGACGGCAAGGTAACACGCCCATCAACAGCACAGGAAGTAACATTAACAGCTAATGTTACATATGGCAGCGCTACAGAGAAAAAGACATTTACAACAACTGTAATGCCAGCAGAAATCCTTCCTGATTATAAATATGATTTTGAAACAGTAAGCGGTACAGAAGTAGCAGACAGTGGTACAAGCGGCAAGTCAGCAACCCTTAATGGAAGTGCATCTGTAGCCGCATCCCCTCTTGCTGGCAATGTACTTGAAATCAAAAACAGTAAAGGTGAACAGGGCAAGAATTACCTTGCACTTCCATCCACTATGTTCAGTGATGTTAATACATCAGGCTTTACAGTAAGCATGTGGGTAAAAACTGGCAGTTCCGCATCAGAGGAGTCAGCACTTTTTGAAGCCAAATCTTCTGCTACATATGACAGCCTTCCTTCAACATCCCTTTGTGCTGGCATATTTGCAGACTTTAAGAGCCATGAAGCAACTGCAAAAGGCTCAATAGGGCTTGTTCCTGAACCTGGCGAGTGGTCTTATATAACATACACTGTAGCATCTGATGGCGTTAAGGTATTTGTAAACGGAGACCCTAGAAATAATAATGATATTAATTTAGCAGCAGGACTTGCAAGCAATGTTATTTCACAGATAAATGATATACGTATTGGAAGCGGTACACTTGCTTCCGATGAAGATGTTGCAGACGCAAGTTTTGATGATATTGAGTTTTACTCTGTTGCATTAGATTCTGCTACAATTGCTTCTAAGTACAACGCAGTTAAGGATTCACATCCTAATATAAAACTTACTTCTTCAAAGAGTACAATTTATGCTGGCGGCGATACAGCAAATACATCAAAGTTAAGCATTGAAACAGGTATAGATTACACTGTAATGTACAACTCATCCGACAGTTCTGTTGCATCTGTTGATGAAACAGGCAGTGTTACTGCAAATAAAGCAGGAACAGCAACAATTACTGCTGTTATTACAGTTAATGGTGAAACATTTGACCTTACAAAGAAGATAACAGTAAAAAAAGCCTCACTTAAATTCTCTAAGAAGACTTCTTCAATTAAAGTAAAGAAGTCCTCAACATTTAAGGTTAAAGGCTCAGGAGTTAAAACAAGCAATGTAAAATGGACTTCTTCAAAACCATCTGTCCTTTCCATTAATTCAAAAGGAAAGGCTACTGGCAAAAAAGCGGGAACAGCTAAAATAACAGCTAAATGCGGCAAGTTTAAAGTTTCAGTAAAAGTTAAAGTAAAAAAATAGAAATATCTGTTATATATTGTAATACCACAGGACAGAGCCCATGCTTTGTCCTGTTTTTATTCATGACAACAGGTTTGCTGGCGAAGCCTGCAATCTATTGTTTATAATTGTGTAAATTATTTTATATAATTATTATCTTAATTATTGTTGATTATATACAAGTTATATTAGTTCCATATTTTACGAGGCTTTACATGCACCGGCATAATTAACAAAAAAATCTAAAGTTATTTAGATTTATTTGACTATATGCCATTTTTTATATATAATGTAAATGAAATGGATATTTACAAGCCAGAATTCCTGTTTACAGGTAATACCGGCTTGCCAATAACCTTAAGGTTAAATATTAAGAGGAAAGAAGGTATCACTTTGTTACATATTACATCACTAGAAGAAGGACTTGAGATATTTAAAGCACTTGGGTCTGATGTCCGTATCCAGATTTTAAATATCCTGCTTGAAAACAGTAATATGAGCATGAAGGAACTTGCGTCCCGTCTTAATATTACTAACGGAGCTTTAACAGGGCATATCAAGAAGCTTGAAAACTGCGGGCTTATAAGCACTTCTGCAGAATCAGTTGTGCATGGCAACCAGAAAATCTGTTCTATCCACTGGGACAGGATACTGATTGACCTCGAAGAACAGTCTGCTAATGAAGATGTGTATAACTCTGAAATCAAAATCGGCCACTATACTGGTTTTGATATTGTACCAACGTGCGGTCTTGCATCAAGCAAGGCTTTAATAGGGGAGGTGGATGATTCAAGGTATTTTGAACATCCAGACAGGTATGATGCAGATATCCTCTGGTTTTCCAAAGGATTTGTAGAATATGTTATACCTAATTTTATACCAAGATTCCAGAAAATAACAAAGATTTCTATTACTATGGAACTTGGTTCTGAAGCACCTGGCATTAATAATGAGTGGCCATCAGATATAGAGTTTTACCTGAATGATATACGCCTTGGAAGCTGGACTTCACCTGGGGACTTCGGGGATGTAAAGGGACTTTTCACCCCAGGATGGTGGCCTGAGAACTGGAACCAGTATGGACTTCTTAAACTTCTGGTTGTCAACCGTAAAGGAACTTTTATTGACGGGTTAAAGATTTCCGATATTAGTATTAATGATTTGAAGCTTGATTACCGCAGCAACATACGTCTTAAATTTGCAGTGGACAATAACGCCAAACAAACAGGGGGGCTTACACTTTATGGGAAAGCGTTTGGCAATTATGGGCAGGATATTAATGTAGCCATTAATTATGCACCTGTATAAAGAAATGGCAGATAGTCTATACTATCTGCCATTTCTTATATGGACACCTGCCAGCTTTTGCTAAGGCGCGCAGTTCTACATAACATCCACACGCACCGCATGTACCAGCATTAAGAAGTTCACATTCCTTGCAAACTGCAAGCCTTCTTTCATACTCCCCTTCTTCCACACGGTCAGCTCTTTTAATTGCGTCCCTGTATTTTTCAAGCATTTTCTGGTCTGCCTCTGCCATATCACGCAACAGGCATCTTTTACATATATCTGCCATAAAGCATCTTTTATCCTTTATTTCTTTATACGAAGCATTGTAACACTATTAGAAGGGAGTTTTACAGAAATATTGTCTATGCTTTCTGTATAATCCTTAAAGTCCCTTTCTGTAACTTCTTCTGGAGCTTCAAATGTATTGTATGCACGTATATCAGAATTTGTAACAATCTTTGCTTCTGTAACCTTATAGCCAGTTCCAGCCAGCTTAATATTCATATCCTCAGAAGCTTCTGCTGAAAGGTTGTTTAATGTAATGGTTATTATACCATCCTCATCTTTGGATACTGATTCTGTAATCTTAGGAACATTCCATTTCTTTGTACCTGTTTCACCTGCTCCTGTAACTGCACTTTCCAGAAGTTTTGCACCCTGGTGGTAACGGTACATATGCATTACATGGTAAGTAGGTGTCTTAACCATATCTGCACCTTCCGTAAGCAGTACAGCCTGTAATACATTTACCATCTGCGCAAGTGCAGCAATCTTTACCCTGTCACAATGTTTATTAAATATATTAAGGGTTATGCCAGCAATAAGTGCGTCACGTACTGTATTCTGCTGGTAAAGGAAACCAGGGTTAGTACCAGGTTCATTAGTATACCATGCACCCCATTCATCTACACACATTCCAATCTTCTTGCCAGGGTCGTATTTATCCATAATTGCACCATGCCTTGTAATAAGCTTGTCCATACAAAGTGCTTTATAAAGTGTCTTATACCAAACCTTGTCACTGAAAACTGTTGCACTTCCCTTTCTCTTCCACCCTTCTGGATGCACATAATAGTGGAGTGAAAGGTAATCCATAAAACCGTGGAACTTCTTCCCATGGTCAAATGCTGTTTTTAACACGCCCTCTGTCCAGTAGTAATCATCAACATTAGCCCCGCAGCACACCTTTTTAATGGATTTATTCTTGTCATAGTTTCTTACATAAGTCTGGTAACGGCGGTATTCATTGGCATAATACTCTGGTGTCATATTGCCGCCACAGCCCCAGTTTTCATTGCCAACACCAAAGAAATCAACTGTCCATGGTTCTTTATGCCCATTAGCTGCCCTTAAATCTGCCATTGGTGATACACCATTAAATGTCATATACTCAACCCATTCTGACATTTCCTGTACAGTCCCACTTCCCAGGTTTCCGTTAATATAAGTTTTACAGCCAATCTGGCGGCAAAGTTCCATATATTCATGTGTACCAAAACTGTTGTCCTCTACAACACCGCCCCAGTGTGTATTAATCATTTTCTTTCTGCCTGACTTCTCACCAATGCCATCCTTCCAGTGGTATTCATCAGCAAAACATCCGCCTGGCCAGCGCAGCACAGGGACTTGCAGCTCTTTAAGTGCCCCAACAACATCTGTCCTCATTCCATTTTCATTAGGTATATCAGAGTTTTCACCTACATAAATCCCCTCATAAATACACCTTCCAAGATGTTCAGAAAAATGCCCATAAACTTCTGGCTCAATCTTTCCAAGCTCATTCTCTTCATTAATAAATAATTCAGCCATTTATAATTCCTCCCATTTTACATTTTTCAAAATATTATATTTTAACCGTTCACAATCCTGGTTTAATTATCATATGAGAATACCGGCCTGTTATTTTCATCCCATTTTATCTTCATAAGCATTGCATGGCGGTTAGGGTTATAGAGAGGGTCTCCTGTTATCTCTGTTTCTTTACGCGCATGGTAAACAAGTATATCATTCCCTTCTTCATCTACTGTAAATGAATTGTGCCCTGGTCCATATATTTCAAGTTCATTGCTTGTCCTTAAAACCGGATATCTTTCTTTTTTCCATGAAAGCGGGTCAAGCAGGTCAGTGTTCTCATCTGCTGTAAGCATTCCCATACAATAATTTACACCTGTGTCACTTGCAGAATATGTAAGATAAATCTTTCCGCCACGTTTAATTACAGCTGGCCCTTCATTTACCCAGAAACCTATACGCTCCCAGTCATAATCAGGTGTTGTAAGAAGAACCTGTACTGTTTCAAGCTGGTATCCAGATTTCATTTCAGCAATATATAAGTTTGAAATCTGTGGCCCTACACTTACTTTCTCAGCCCATACATAATAATATTTCCCTTTGTTCTCAAAAACTGTTGCATCAAGTGAAAATGCTTCAAATGAGAATATATCCCCTTCTGCACGCTGCATCTTGCCTTTCTCTATCCATTCGTCATTATATGGGTCATCCCCTTGGCACTCAAGTACATATGGGCGGATATTCCATATATTTTCTTTCTCACCACCTGCAAAATATATATACCATTTTCCAAAAAGAAAATGCATTTCAGGCGCCCAGATGTGTTCACTCATAATACCACTGTCATGTTTTAACCATACAGTTTTTTCTTCTGCATCTGCAAGACCTGCCAGTGTTTTAGAACGACGCAGCGCTATACGGTCATAGCTTGGTATTGATGCTGTAAAATAATACCATCCATCCTTAAAACACACATAAGGGTCTGCCCTCTGTAAAATCCAAGGTTCATTAAATTTTAACTCTTTACTTTCTGACATAAAAACTACCATCCTCTCTGCATTTTAATTTATTCTGTAAAAAAAGGCAAGACACAATGCCTTGCCTTAAAATTAATCAATAACAGGTATTATATAAATAATGCCATTTATTATTACTGGTTTTCTTCTATCATCTGTTCATACTTTGCAATTTCATCATCTGAAAGTACACCATATCCATCAGGCCCGAAGTAATTAATCATAGCAGTTGCATGATACCAGTTAGCTTTAGTTGTAGCCTCATCTGCAAAGTCTGCTGCTTTCTTCTTACCAGAGTCTACTGCTGGATGTATACCACCATCTTCAATCTTGTTAAAGTATTCATCACAATAGTTCCAATATCCTGCAATACTGGTCCATCCATAAGGGATAGGCTCCATACAGCTTGCAAAATACTCTCTCCAGTGCTCTTTATGCTCATCATCCATTCCGTCACAGAACATATCAATATATCCATCCCAGATTTCCTGGTCTGTTGTGATAGGCGCTGGCATAGTAACATGCTTAAGAGGAGTGCCTGCTGCATCTACATTCTCAGCATTGTTATACATCTCAATCCTTGTCTTCCAGCCATTCTTGCCAAATGCCATAAACTTAAGAAGCTCATATGCTTCACGTGGATATTCACATGATGTTGTAAGTCCGCCAAAGTCTATAGTTGCTATTGTATGGTGAAGGTCTGTTGAAGCATCTTCTTCACTTACTGCTGGTACAACATAAGGTACAATATCAAGGTCTTTCTCTTTGTACTCTTCTTTATTCCATGTGTTCTGGAATGTCCAGAAAGCTTCTGTAAATAATGCAACATGGCCTGTATTACCACACCACTCTTCAAAGTTACCTGTCCAGTTCTCCATTTCAATAGTCTTTGTTTCTGGTGCAATATATCCACCCTGTTTTAAATCTGCAAATTCCTGTTCACCAACTGCCCAGATACTAAGGTCAAAGTCTGTACCATCAAAACCAAACTCACCCTGGATTGTCTGTGCAGCAGCAATTCCATAATATGAATCAAGCCTGTTATAGAAACCACAGCCAAAGTATGCCATATTATCTGGTGAATCTTTAACTGTACAATCCTTAATAAGTTTAATCATGTCGCTCCATTTCCAGTTTCTGTCAGGAGCAGGTACATTCAGTTTCTTAAGTACATTTAAATCAATATACATTCCTGTAGGGAAAAACTTAACAGGCACACCATATCTTGCACTTGTAGCATAGCATCCAAGACCACACTCATTAACTGTTGCTGCAAGTTCCTTTGTTTCAGGGTCAGAATCCCAGAATTCTGAAACATCCCTTAACAGATAGTTGCTTAATGCAAAATCGGCATCAGAATACATAATTGCATCTGGCGCTTTGTTATTAGAAACAAGTGTATTAAGAGTCTCATTGTATGTTGCAACATCATTAAAAACTGCATTTACTTTAATGTTTGGATAAAGTTCCTCAAATCTCTTTGCAAGATATTCAACTGTCTCTTTCTGGTCAAAATGGAAATATGTAAGTTCAATATCATCCTTAGTCAGGTCTGTTGCTACCTGGTACTTAATCCCATTAATTTCCTTTTCCTCAGTTTCACCAGAAACAGCCTTTGTTTCACTCTTACCCTGGTTAGTAGCAGCATCTCCGCCACCACCGCCACCTTTGTTTCCACATCCTGCAAGCCCAAATACCATAGACATGGAAAGTGCTAATGCTAATAATTTTTTCCTCATACTTCTTCCTCCTTTTAGATATATTTTCTCCAAAATTCTCCCTGATGTAGTAGATTATAACATATTCCTACTACGATTTCTACACTTTTATGTAAATTATTTTACATTTTTATAGGTGTTGTATCTGTATTGTTTTTTGTGTTGTATTTTATTGTTTTGTATTGTGTTCTGCTGCATTGTATTGTGCTATGCTGTGTTGTGTTGTATGGCAGCAGTTTCCTGTATTTCCTTAGGGATGCACGCTCCCGCTACGACATCGCACGCAATGGATGCATAAAGCCCCTATGTTCCTTCGGAACATTTAATACGGGGCTTAAGCACCAGCGGCTCTGTAGTGCATCCTACAGGAAATACAGGAAACATGCTGCCTAATCCACACTCCTGCAGCCTCCACTAAAACCCAGCAGACCACACCTGAGGTTTTTTATTCTGCTGGTGGTACACACAACCAATATATATAGTACACCAGTATACAACACACTGTATTTTTATTCTGCTGGTTGCACACACCCAGAAAAGTATTTTTTAGCTGGTAACTTGCACTCTCTAAATCTTTCTCAACACCCAGCATGTTTTCTGGCAATATGAAGATTGCTGGTTTCTTCTCAAAGTGTAGATTGCTGGCAAATTCCAAATGTGCTTACATGAACAAGCTGTACAAAGCCGCTGGTGCTTAAGCCCTGTCTTAAAATGTTCCGCAGGAACATTAAGGGCTTTATGCACCATTGCGTGCGAGTCCAAGCGGAAGCGTGCTTGGCTCATGTAAGACACTTTGGATTTGCCAGCACACCCAGTATATGCAATTTTTAAACATCTTTTCTTAACTTAATGACATTGTAACGTAGCTGCAGCGTACTCCTGGTAAAAACACTTTGAAATTGCCAGGTATTACACACCCCAGAAACCACCATGCCACCACGCCAGAAACATATTACTCACCAGTGATACCTGTACGGTCTATACTTTCAACAAAGTATCTCTGTAATACAAAGTACATAAGCAGCAGTGGCAGTATACTAAGCATTGTACCAGACATATTTATGGATTCATTAATACTTGCCGCTCCATTTGCAGCTGTCTGCGCATACTTGTCATAGTTTGTTGCAAAGTTCTTTAACTGGATTATAAGTGAAGTCCAGCCTGATTTTGTAGTGATACCTGATACATACATAGATGTAAGGTAAGACTCATTCCAGTACCATACAAATGAGAAAAGTGATACTGTTATAATAGCAGGTGCTGCTGAAGGAAGTGAAATCCTGTAGAATGACTTCCAGTAACCAGCACCATCTATCTGTGCAGCTTCTATAAGCACTTTTGGCACTTGCCTGAAGAACTGCCAGAATATAAGTATAAATATTGGTGCATTTATTCCCATGCCAAGGATTGCAGGAAGGATGAATGCCCATATTGTACCAAGGATACCCATGTTTGAATAAAGTACATATGTAGGTATCATTGTTACCTGGCTAGGAAGTATAAATGTAAATAATATTATACCAAGTACAACTTTCTTGCCTGGGAATTCAAAACGTGCAAGCCCATATCCAATTATTGAACATGATATAAGGTTACATAATGTTGGCAGTCCTGCAATAAGTATGCTCTGTCCAAATGACTTCCAGAAATCCATACTCTTTGCTGCCTGCTTATAGTTATCAAGATTGAAGGAGCTTGGTATCCAGTTAATAGATGAATCAAGCAAATCATCAAGTGTCATAAAGCTGCTGCTTAACATATGAAGTATAGGGTAAATATATATAAAACCTATACAGATTAAAAGGGCATAAATTACAAATACTTTCAGAAATCCTTCCCTGTCCTTAGAGCCAAGCATAAACTTACGGAATTTATCCTTTGTTATCTGCTTTTTATCTTTAATAAGGACTTCACCTGAAGGAGTTACTATCTGTTCTGCACTAGCTTTATCCCCTGCTTGCTTTTGCATTCTTTTTAGCATTTCTTGCGCTCCTCCTTTCTATCTGTTTCAGCTGGCGCTGCTCTTTCTTATGGGCTTTCTTCGCTTTCTTAACCTGTTTCTCATATACATCCTTCCTGGACATAAACAGCCCGGCGAATAAACCTACCATAAGAAGCACTACAATGGAATACATCCATGCCATTGCGGAAGCATAACCATAACCTTTTTCCTGTGTGCCCGAAAACATTGAGTCCTGTATAAGCCCTATAATTGAGTTCTGTTCATTGTTAGATATAAATACGATTGTATATACAATATTAAGCAAAATCATAGGTTTGATGTTTGGAAGTGTAATCTTCCAGAAACACTCCCAGCCTGAACCACCATCAATCTTAGCAGCTTCATACATTGACCTGTCAATTTTCTGTAATGCTGAGATAAATATCAGTATCTGTACACCTGAATACCAGAGTATTGTAACCATATTCTCAAAAAGGTCTGATATAGGGTCAGCCAGCGCTCCTGGCAATGATGACTCCAGTATAGAAGTAATTGCCTGTGTATCAATAGATGTAAGGCTTCCTGCACCTTCCTGGTTAAGCATCCCAAGTATAGGCCCGCTGACTATAATAACAGGAAGGAAGAATATAAGCCTGAAAAATCCCTTGCCTTTTACATTCTGGTTAAGCATTATTGCTATAATCAGAGCAAAGACTACTATTATTGGTACTGAAATAATTGTTGAAACGAGATAACTAATCATCTCAGTTGTAAAATCGGTCTGTGAGAATAATATTTCAGTAAAGTTGCCATAGCCTACATACCTGAATCTCATCCCAAGAGGTGTCATACGCATGTTATTTAATGCATACCTGAAGGATGTTATAAGCGGATATGCAAGGAACACAAGCGCACCAACAATCCAAGGTGTTATAAATAACAGTCCCACTATTGCATCTCTTTTGGCAAGGCTTCCTTCTTTAAGCTTCCTTTTGTTCTTCTTGCTCATCTTATCTTCTTTGCCTGGATTTTTTTTACTCATTTGGTTCACCTGCCTTATAGGACATAGCATTTACTGTTACATTGCCAACAGTCTGTGCCTCCTCTGAATAATTCACATACA
Organism: uncultured Lachnospiraceae bacterium; assembly: GCA_910588655.1. Classification (GTDB taxonomy): domain Bacteria; phylum Bacillota; class Clostridia; order Lachnospirales; family Lachnospiraceae; genus Butyribacter. The sequence goes on from CAJUPJ010000022.1 coordinate 34,160, forward strand.
CCTTTGCACCATTATCATATGTTACAACTGTAACACCATTGTCAAGCTTCTCATTATCTATAATAAGTGCATCAGCAGTTACTTCATTTATCTTTCTAAGTTCCTTATCATACTGTGCTATTGTATCTTTATATGTGTCATACTCTGTACTGAACAGATTTGATGAATTTGTATAAAGCAGTTTTGATGAATTTTCATATGTAAGGTAGAATGAAGGGTAAACACCTGCTTCTACCATCTGGAGGAAAAATTCCTGCTTATTTGCTTCAAAGTTTACATAATCAGAATACATTGGGATAATTCCTTTAAGTACCATTGACATAAAAGGCACTTCCTGGTTTACATACATATAATCTGATGAACCAAGTGGCATATCAAGGAATGCATCTGTGTTTTTCCAGAGATATGAAACTGGCTCTTCAAGTACCAGGTTTGTCTTGTCATCAACTGATTTAAGCAGTTTAGCATATTTATCCTGTGTATCAAGCTTTGAATAATACCTGCTCTTATAGCTGTATGAATACAAAGTATTGCTTATACCGCCTATTGCAAGGTTTGATACACCATCCTTTGTATATGAAGATACAAACTTCTCAAGGTCTGAAGTGGTTTTATTAGGTGTAAGGTAATAAAATGTCTTATAAACCTCTGCCCATTCCCACTCTTTAAATGTCCTTTTGTTAATCTGTTTAATCATATCAAATGTCATCCTGCTTGTGTCAGGATTAAGGCGCAGTGCATCATTATACAGGTATACATGATAATTATATCCATCTGCTTCTTTAATTAAATCTGTAAGCTTTGATGTGCCGCCAATATGGCTGTCAGCTTTATACTTTGTTATAGGTACGTTATAAAGCCCGCCTTTCTGCCATCCTTTATAAACTGATAACAGGCTCTGTACACCCTTACCCTTAAGCTCTCCATACATTTTCTCAATATTTTCAACAGTAGTAACTGTTACGGCACGTGTACCAAAGAGGAATTCCTCCCTGTCAGTACCAAGGAAGTCAACCCTTGTGTTATATGAAGAATCTTTCTTAGTGATTGCACCAGTGTCCAGCAGGTAATTACGGTATCTTACTGCCATTGCTGAATAGTCTGCATCTTCACCTGAAAGCAGCATATAACGTACTTTCATATCCAGATGTGTCCTGTCCTCTTCTACCCTCTCTATATTTCTTCCTGATTCTGAATTATTAAGAGGCTGGTTAAATACATCACGGAGCAGGAACTTTGCGAAACAGCGGTTGTAGTTTACCATAACACCATTTGGATGCGCTTCAATGCTTGCACGCTGGTATCCGTCTTCAACTACTGCAATATAGCCAGTCTGTTCATCTGTATGTGCCATCCCAAATACTGGCGCAAGTACCTTGTTGGCATCCCTTGACATATCATAGTCATCCCACAGGTATTCTTTTGTTGAAGCATCCCTGAAACCTGCATCTGAACCATAAATCATTTGTGAATAACCTGTTACATAACGTCCCTCTTTATTATCAAGGTTTATTAATGCACCATTGCCATCCGGGATAAGCATATACCCTTCCCTGTCATCAAGGAAAGAATATCCCATAAATGGGAACACACTTACTGTTCCTATATATGTATCTTCCTTTTCCTCAACAATATAGTCATCTGGTATATTTACAACAAGGTCATCACCTTCAAGTGTTATATCAACTGTAAGCCCGAACTTATAATCAGTATAATAAATAGTTGCAGATAAACCATTATTAATCTTTTTATACTGTATTGTATTAGGTGTGTTAAAAAGGTCAACCTGGTATGTACTGTTTGTTCCAACAATAGCTGTAATAACAATACCTGACTTCATATAGTAATTCCAGGTTGCATTACTATTACCATCGTCCTTTTCATCACTTAATGTAGATTCTATATACTTGCCTGTCTTCTTATCTTCAAGCATTATTGACAGCCTTGGCTTATAAAAATACATCTTATATGAATCATTTTCTGTTATAAACTCATAATCCTTAATAGTAATCCAGTCTTTTTTATCTACCTTGCCAAGCGCGCCTTTCTGTACTACTTCACCATCATCTTTAATGGTGTTGCCTTCGCCTTCCTGGCCGGCTGCCCCGCCTTCTCCGCTTTCATCTGTTCCTTCTGCTGTTTCTCCAGTATCTTCTGCCCCTGTTTCTGTACCAGCCTCAGTGCCAGTTTCCGTACCAGCTTCAGTGGAATGTGAAATACTTGGAACAGCAGATGCTGCAAGGGTCATGGCAGTAACTAATGCTATTGTTTTTCTTAATTTCCTAATTGCCAAGACGATACACCACCTCTCCAATGATTGCACTGATAAACTCAAATACCTGAGCCCAGAGTACATATATAATAAATATCAGCAATGCCACAATTAATATTGTAAATATTGAAAGGCATATAATTTTAAATGTTTCCTGTGCCGTATAGTTATTTACACCTTGTATGGCAAGTATCATAAGCACGATAACCCAGCCATACATTACCACCTGTACAAGTGTAATAAGGAATGCTTCATTATTAGTAACTACATGTGAAAGCACAAATGATACAGGAGTAAGTAATACATAAGGCATAAGGCTGTAACAGAAATATGTATAAATCTTCTTAACAGTTCCTTCACCTTCATTAATTGTACATACAAGGTAATTACACAATGTAACGCCCACAATTACTACAATTATTGTTCCTATATCAGATACAAGTTCATATCTTCCTTCCCTTATAGTCTTCTGGAGGAAGCCGCATAAATACTTATTAATAACATACTCAGCAATAAATATCACAAGTATTATTGATGGTGCAGAGAATGAAGCCCTTCCTTCCCTCGCTATACCATATGAACCATCTGACGGATGCCTCATAAAATACTTTGCATACATTACATTAGAGAAAAGCTTGTTATTATAGAAACCTTTCCAGATTTCCCTTGGCTTGTTAAATATACCCTTCTTCTTATCAAAATACTTTAATACTTTAATAAGGATGTACAATGCAATTATTGATACAATAAGGTTAACTATATTTCTTTTAAGCCAGTTATTCCTTATTTCCCAGAATGCATCAGAATACCCCGAATAATCTTTGGCAAGCTTTGCATAATCTGTAGCAAGGTCATAATTCTCTTCCTGGAATAATGCACGGCCCATAGCTTTGTTAGCATAGTCAAACATGCTGTTCATTTTCAGTACCTGCTCTAAAGGCTCTTTACTCTCTGTATAACGTCCCTTTGAATAAAGATATAATGCATTATGCAACAGGCTTGTAAATTCTGAAGGCCTGTATACCTGTATCTGGTTCTTTTCAGAATCAAGCAGGTAGATATTGTCATGTGTATCAATCTTTATACTTGTAACCTGTGTTGAAAGGCCTACACGCTGTGAACCGTCATCCTTTGCGCCAAATACAAACAGAAGCTCACCCTGTTTATTATATTCATATATATATCCCTTTGTTGAAGCGACATATACGTTGTCATGGTTTCCTACTGCAACCGCTCCTGGTGACTCGTCATATGCATCACAGTCTGTTATAAGGTTCTTGCCTGCAATATTAAGCCTTCTTAATGACTGGAACTTCTCGCCACGTGTAACTGTGTAAATAAGGCCCTTTTCATCAATCGCAAGGTTATCAGGTGTAGAAGGTATATTACTTACCATCTTGGCACGCTGTGCATCAGTAGCTATTGCACGGCGCAACACAAGCATAGGGTCTGCCGAAGCTGCATTAGCCCCGAAATAACCAAGGAATGTGCCTCCTTCATCAGGTGATATTTCTACAATACCGTTTGTGTTAGAAGAACAGATTATATACATAATCCCGGCATCATTTACAACAAGTTTACTAGGTTTATACTCAATCTTATCACCATAAAGCGGGCTCTCTGGCTTGCCATATTCGTTTATTTTATTTCCCTCTTCATCAAACTCATATACTGCCATCCCCTCAGAGTCTGCTACGTATACATGTTTATCCTCTGTTACAAACACACCTCTTGGAGTATTAAGAATACCTTCGCCAATTATTTTAACTAATTCACCGGCTTCATTACCAACTACAATTCTGCTGTTTCCAGTATCTGCCACATAAATTTCCCCGTCGTCTGTTATAAACAAATCATTCGGGCTGTTTAAGAACTCTTCACCAAACTTAATAATGGTTTCATTTGGCAGATAAGCTGTCTGTGTCTCCAAAACCCTGCCCCAGCCGTCCATTGTATATGTACGGTATGGGGTTTCTGCTGAAACTGGCACAGCGGCAATTCCGGAAGTAAAAAACACTACAGCTAAAAACATAGTCATAAGCCTTAATAACTTTTTACTTATTTTCATGTCTGCTTCCTTCTCCTCTTTGCAAGTGTTTACTTGATACCTGAATGTGCCATGGTGTTCATGACATTATTCTGTAAAATGACAAACAACACAAGGTTTGGTACAAACATAATCAGCGATGCTGCTGCTGCCATACCCTGGCCAGAAACAGTGTTGTTAGCATTTACCAACGAGTTCATATAGAATGTCAATGTCTTCATGCTGTCATCATTAATATAGTAGTTTGACGTTTCTACATTGGTCCATACCTGCTGGAATATCAAAATTGATGCTGTCGCAATAGCCGGTTTAATCATCGGTACAATAATCTTCCTGTATACCGTAAAGTCCGTAGCCCCGTCTATATACGCCGCCTCTATCAAGGCATCTGGTACCTGTTCAACGAACTGTTTTACAAGGAACAGTGCAACCGGATATGCTACCAGAGGGAATATATGTGCCCAGAATGTGTCAATCAGCCCAAAGTTACATATTACAAGGTATCTTGGAATAAGTACGGCAGTTGCCACAAACATAAGAGCGCCCTGGTTAATTGACATCATCAGGTTACGTCCTTTAAATTTAAGTTTTGCAAGTGCAAACGCTGCAAATGTTGTAAATATAAGTGAAAATCCCACTGTAAGCGCTGTAACTATTATACTGTTAAATACATAACGGCTAAGTGGTACACCTGATGTACGGCTGAATTTTATCAGCTTTGTAAAGTTTTCCATTGAAGGTGACCTTACAAAGAATGTTGGTGGGAACGCAAACAATTCGTCCATCGGTTTAAATGCATGGTTTGCAATAAATATAATTGGCATTGCCATAAAGATTACCAGTGGAAGTAAAATAAGGATAATCTTTATATGGCCCCTTTCAAACTTCTGGGGGTTAATTCTCTTTCCTTTATAAGCCATCTGCTACTTCCCTCCTTTATTAGTCTTTTTCTGCCAGAAGAGCATTAGCTCCCTTGGAGAATATCTGTACAATCAGCAGCAGCACAACTGAAACAGCAGCTGCATATCCCATTTCATATCTTAAGAAACCGTAGTCCTCGATATGGTTAACAATAAGCTGTGCAGCATACCCTGGCGACGGGTTTCCTGTAAGCTGTGTTGAAATAAGACCATTCTGGAACGCACCAACAACCGCCATAACCGCAGCAAAGAGCATCTGTGGCTTCATCTGTGGCACTGTTATGTAAATCATTTCCTGGAAACGGTTCTTAATCCCGTCAATTGCTGCTGCCTCATAAAGCTCTTCATCTGAGTTAAGGATACCTGCTATCATAGACAGGAAACCAATACCCATTGAAGACCAGAGACCAATAATAATTACGATTGGCAGCAGATACCTTACATCAACAAGCCATATTATAGGTTCATTGATTAAGCCCAGGCTTATAAGCCAGCTATTCAGAAGACCTGTCTGGTCTCCTGAGAAAATAACCTTCCATAATACTGTCATAGCAACACCGACTGTCATACTTGGTGAGTATAAAATCAATGCAAATATTGTCCTTGGCCCTTTTGTAAGGTTACAAAGTGCCCATGCCAGCACGAAAGAAAGTATGTATCCGCCAATACCTACAACAACCGCGTACACTACAGTATTAGGCAGTACAAACTGCATAAATACTTCATCACTTGTTATAAGTGTTATATAGTTCAGAAAGCCTACAAATGATGGGAACTGGATTGCGTTAAAGTTTGTAAATGACAGTATAACTGCCAGAATAACAGGCACCAGGATAAATATTAAAAATACTATTGCATATGGCGCCATAAAGATATATCCATTCCAGTTGGAATTCTCACGCTTCCTGATATTGCTTTTTTGCTTTTTTTCATTATTTGCCATGTTTTTCTCATCCCTCCGTTTTAGCTGGACGGCAAATTTTCGTCCGTCACCTTCCTAATAACCTTTTTACCGTCTCCAGCGTAGGAATTTTATAGTCCTTTATTACAGAACCATTACTGTCATTATAACCAAATTCCTCCAGCTTTCTGTCAAACTCATGGTTTATTGATTTAACAGCCTTGTCAATACGCGTCCTCGCATCCTGGGCATTAACTGCTATATCATTAAATGTATTGCTCATTTCACGTTCAAGCAGGTATGTTCCTGGAACTCTTGGCACATCTACAACGTTCTTGGCTGTCTCAGCTATAACATTTTTAGCATTTGTTTCCAGAGGGAGCTGCTGGAATGCTTTCATGTTAGCTGTAGGCCAGATGTATTCACTACCATATGATATCTGTATTGTCTGTCCGAACATAGCCTGTGTTTCTGCTGATGACCACCATTTAACAAATTCCCATGCTTTCTTCTGTCTTTCGTCATCACTCTTAAATATAACGCTTGCTTCTGCACACCCACATACAGAACGGTCAATGCTTCCGTCTTCCTTTGTAGTACCTGGTGCAAGTGCAATATCCCATGAACTTGCAAGTTCAGGTGCTGCATTAGTAAGCATGTTATATGTAGCATAATCAGCAATTCCAAGAGGCATATCACCATTCCTGAAATGCTGGTAGAAGTTATCAATATTTACAGGCAGGTTGTATATTGTAAAGAGGTCAGTAAGTGTTGTGAAACCATTAACTGTAGCCTCCCCGCCAAGTGCTGTACCCTCTGCTGCTGTTGGGTAATACAGCGAACCACCCTGCTGTACAATAAGAGGAGTAGTTCCATGGAAGTTCCTCATAAGTATCATGCCAGCTGTAGGGTAATAGAAGTTAAGCCCTCTCATCTGAAGGTCAGGGAGAATATCTATTACTTCTTCCATTGTCTGCGGAACTTCAATTCCAAGCTTCTCCATAATATCTGAGCGGTAGAACATTACCCAGAAGTTCATTGTTTCAGGCATTGAATATATGCCATTGTCAATACATCCTGTCATAAAGAAACCTGGCTCATAGTCTTTTGCTGCCTCTTTAAAATCATCAAATTCCATCATATCAACAAGCGCACCCCTTATAGCAAGCTCATAAGGCACTGTATAGTTAATACCTGTTGCAACGTCTGGTGTGCTGCCCGATGAATTTGAAAGGACAAGTTTATACTGGTCAGGCATAATACTTATATCAACCTCAATGCCAGTTTCAGGTGTAAAGTATTCGTCAATCATCTTCTGCATAATCTGTACATACTGGTTTGAACGGTTTACCCATACCTGTATATGGTCTTTATTAGTATTCTTTGTTGAATATGCCTGCTCTGTAAATGAAGCCACAAATCTCTGTATATTCATCCATGCTGACTTAAATATACCTGGTTTCTTAGGAAGTTCTGCGCCTTCCTGGTATATCCACAAACGGTCAATTGCAAGGTCGTTTGTAATCAGGTTATCAACTGCTGTTGCAAGGAAGTGTGTTACAGAACTCTGGCTTGTTGTAAGCTCTGCTATACGGTATGGAATTTCATCCGGGCTGTCTGCAAGGCTTTTAAGCTGCTCTGCTGCAATAAGCAGTGATGACATAACAGCAACACCTTTGTCACTGTCACTCCACTGTACAGCACTCTTCTCTAACTCTACAAGCCTGTCATAATAACCATAAAGTGTATCTTCAATACCAGGTATATACCTTGTAAGCTTTAAATCCCTGTATTTATCAGCATTATTACCTGCAACCTTTGTAATCTCAAGTGCAAGGTCGTTTACTTCTGACATAATAACGTCGATTTCTTCCATTATGTAACAAATAGGCGCCATGCTTATTGTAAATGAAATTGTATGGCTTCCTTTTTCAAGGTTTACGCTCAGCTTATTACCTTCGCTGTCTTCAAGTGTGGTAGTTTTGTACTTTGTTGAATAAGCCATGCCATATGAACGGAATGCTTCATTTGGAACTTTGCCATCTACTTCAACATCCACAAATACTGGAAAGTCTGTCTTTTCAGACTGGCGGTAATTAAGCGCAATATAATAATTGCCTGCTTCTGGTGCATCAAATGTATATGTCACTCTCTGTCCTGCTGAATTAAACGAATCAGAATCAAGCGTATTTAATACTGTATCTTTTACTTCATAAGGGCTTAAGCTGGTATCATATTCTGCTACAGCATGGATTGCGGAGTCATTTGTAAAGCTGTATTTCTCGCCTTCAATCTCAGCAATATAGCTGCCCTCAGCTTTTTCAGAACCATTATAGGCTGCATCCTTTGCTGGTGCATCAAGTGTAATCCCGCCTATAAGTGCATTCCCCTCTTTAATGTAAAATTCCAGGATATGTTTTCCTTTCTTAAGCTCCAGCTTAAGCGGTTCTGAATGGCGGTAACTTGAATCCTTGATATACTTCTGCTCCCACTGGATAACCTTCTCAGGAACTGTTACAGTTTCATTGTCATAACGGTCATATGAAGGTTCATCACTGAGCTTCCATGTAGTATCAAATTCAAGGTTCCTGCTTTCATAGAAAGGGTATTCCCCGTCAACTGACATGCTTGCCTTGACAGGAAGTATAGAATCATCATATGAAAGATAATCGAGTTTCGCACAGTAAAGCCCGTCTTGTGGTACATCAACTTCAAGCTGTATCTTCTTGCCTGCTGAAACTTTAAGTACCTTGCTGCCTCCACTGTAACCTTGTGTGTCTTCAGTCAGCTTAGAACTGAAGTCTTCTGGTGTGCTGTCTCCAGCAGGAAATACAAGAGCACTGCCAGTATAATCCTGTAATGTATACTTTGCGCTCATCACAGAATAAACTGTACCTATACGTTCACTTGAATATTCCCCAGACACACTGGCGCTTATGCCTGCTTTAGCATCTTCCGCGGCATCAGTGCTTCCACCAGTATCTGGTGTCTCTGATGTTGCACTGGCTTTATAGCCTATGCTAACCGCTGTAAGGGCTGCAAGCATGCCAAGCAGTACTGTCTTCTTAACATTACTTTTAATTTTCTTGTGCCGCATAACATCCTCCTTTAAGACTTAAATTTTTTCTCCCTTTTATGTTTTTATAAAATACTTTAGCTTATTTAATATTACTATTATAATCACCAAAAGTCAATACCAAGCTCTATATTTTATTGTGATATTCTATTGTATTTATGCTCTTTTTTACATTATTTTCGGCAAAATGTATACATTTTATACAAAACTATCAATTTACTCTTATGGCACTATGCACAAAACCGAACTTCATTCTTTATTAATATTAACAGTAACAAATAACCAAAATACACACATAAACCTAAAACAAATCCTGGAAAATGGCAGAAAAAAGGCAGGAATATGACAATTCTGCCCATACTCCTGCCAGTGTATCCAGTCCTTTTTGTTATTTCTTTAACTTGTATATCTTTCTTGCTATATATGCCAATGAAGTTATTACAGTCAGAACTGTTGCATATTTTAGTATCGAATCAAACTTTACATGCCATACATTTAAAAGTATAAGTGAAAATAACAGCAAAACTGCCATCCAGTACAAAAACGCCAGTCCTGTAACTACCACCCATGTTAATACACTTTTAGCCACATCTATGGCATGTTCTTTTATTACTTTTATATCATTTTTCTTTATACTGTCCAATATACACACCTCATCTGCCTGTTAATATTTTACACCCCATATACTTTCATTGCCGCCAACTGCTGAAAATGTCATTACAGGTGTACCTGCTTCATCATTCATCTTACATAATACACCTTTATAATCAGTTTTGCCATATGAAATATTTACATAATAGCTGCCTTCTTTAAATTCCCATGTACCTGTAATCCTGTCGCCATAAACATTGCCCTTTTCTGTAAGTACCAGCTTAAACGGCTCGGCAATAGTGCCATCTATCATTATGCCCTGGTTCACAACATAATACTCACCTGCCACTTCTTCCTTGCTATAGCCTGTTTCTGAAACAGTTTCACCATCTGTTGCATAAGGAAGCATACAAGGCCAGCCATCTTCATTAAGAATATACTGGTGTACACGCGGCTCATGGAATTCAGTGCCATTGTCAAAACGCGTATGGTTTACTATGTATTTCCTTCCATCATCATCTATAAATGCTGAATTATGCCCTGTTGCCATATACGCCATTTCAAGGCTTGGCATCATATAATTGCCTGAAAGCTTAAGCCCGAAATATGAATGGTTTCCATTACCAAGTTCAGGTTTCTTGCCATTCATGTCCACATAGTCACCATCAACTTTATCTGAACGGAACACCCTTATCTGGTATCCCCCTGTCCTTGTAAGACCGCCATATGATACAAACAGGTAATAATACTTTGACTCCTCATCATATAAAATATAAGGCGCTTCTATTGATGAATGTCCGCCGCCTATAAGACGTTTGCCAAAATATGCATCTACATTATTATCAGGGTCAGCTTCAGGATGTATTACCTTTCCCGTTTCGTTATCTAATTCAAGCAAAAAGATACCGCCTGAGAATGAACCATATACCATCCAGAACCTTCCATCTGTGTCATGGAATATTGTAGGGTCAATTGCATTTGGCCAGTTCATAAAATCATACTCATCATTATCTGTTATGTAATGTTCTTTTGCATATTCTTCTGTAACATAATCAAGTACATCTGTATCTTTTAATGTTTCACTGTTAAAACCTGAACATATCAGGCTGCCCTGCCAGTCAAATTTGCCTTCTGGGTCTTTGGATGTTGCATAACATAAGTTTGAAGCATTAAATGTTGATGAAGTACATAAATACATATAATAAAGCCCCTGCTCCTCATTATACATAATATCAGGTGCCCATACACGTGTACTTCCATCTTCTGAAGGAATTGCTGAAAATAAATTCCCAGTATAATCAAACACATGTTCTTTCATCATCATATCCCCATAGACCGGGTTTGTTGCCCCATATCCGTCTGCAACACTTGTCCATGTCTTTAAATCCTTTGACTTGGCAGCTGTCATATGTGAGCCGTAAATATAATACTCATCCTCTATTTTAATAATAGATGGGTCATGCACGCTCACACCTGCATTAATTTTACCTGTCTTAATACCATCAAGGTTTACAGTAAAATCTGCATTAGCATACTCCTCTTCCACCTCTGGTGTTTCCTCCTGCTTTGTGTTTTCCTTTGTTGACCCCTCCTGTTTTACTGCTGGTTTTGCCGCCGGTTTTTCACCTGCAAATTGTGCAGCAAGCACAACAGCACCTCCTGCCAGTACACCAGCTAAAGCGCCTAGAGCTAATTTTTTGTAATCTGCCATATCTTCTCCTCCTTTTTGCGTGGATAAAACCACTATTTTTTCTCCTTAATCCACTATATCAGAAAGCATGTGTTTAAGCAATATAAATAATCTGTGTATGCATAAGAATAATTTACAGTTATCTTATTATTCTGGCTCTGGCACAGAAACCATCCGTCCACAAACACAAGATAACTGTAAATTCAACCTTCATTTCTTTCAAGAAATCCCCTGAAATTCTTTTCAACCTGCTTTCTTGGTATCATGACCTGGTGTCCGCATCCATTACATTTAAGGCGTATATCCATTCCTGTCCTCATAATTTCCCATGAATTATTTCCACATGGATGCTGCTTCTTCATTTTAATTACATCTCCAATTTTTAAATCCATAATAATCCTCCATTCTTGCCATATAAAAAATTTATTTTTAACTTAATACTTAATTTTTTGTTACAATAAGCTTTTTCACTTGCAATCCCATATATATTGGTGTATTATGATATATATGTAATGTAGTTTTGAAAACTACATGTCATTTTATTCCATCCTACATAATGCATATATGGCTAATAATTTTCTATTAAGTATCATATCATATACATATAAATACAGAAAGAAGAATTTTTGATAAATACAACAGTTAATACTAATTTTATAAGGAGGAAAACATATGGAAGCAATTTCAAAAACAGGACATAATACACCAGATAAACCACTAAACCTGAAAAAAACCGTATTTACCAATTCTGACGGGACTATTTCTATTTCCAGCCAGAAGGATGCCAGCACCATGACAGAAGCCCAGAAACAAGCAGGCAGAAGTTTACTCAAAGACCCTGGAAGCGCACTGACACATCTTATTGGTGTACTGCTCTCCGTTGCCGGGGCTGTACCATTAATATATAAGGCAGCAGGAAATGGCACTTCCCTGCCAGTTATTGCATCAGTTGTATTTATTATGAGCATGGCACTGTTATATCTTGCAAGCACTCTATACCATAGTATTTATGCCTCTGAAAGAATAACTTGCATTTTACAGAAATTTGACCATATAATGATTTATTTCCTTATTGCTGGCACTTATACCCCTATATGCCTTCTGGCACTTCCCAAGTCATCAGGCATACCACTGCTTGCGCTTATATGGGGGCTTACTGTATGTGGTTTTATACTTACTGTATTCTGGATTAACTCACCAAAATGGCTTAATTCAACTATATATATTTTAATGGGATGGTTATGTATATTTGCATTTAAACCACTTTTTACTGCAATATCCCAGACAGCTTTTGCATGGCTTCTTGCAGGCGGAATTATTTATACAATAGGAGGCGTTATTTATGCTCTCAAGCTTCCTGTATTTAATAAGCTCCATAAAAATTTCGGTTCACATGAAATCTTCCACTTATTTGTGCTTGGCGGAAGCGTGTGCCACTACTATATGATATATACATTTTTACTTTAATATTAAATACTATTAAAATAAAACGGGCTGGCCTTTGCCATTGCCCGCTTATTTTTTCTTCTTTTAATATACTACTTCATTTCCACACTTTCTATTTCATTAACCCAGCTATAATATACTGTTAAATCTTCTGCCATTGTGTCTATATCAATTCTTGATGAACTGCATAATAGGGCTTCCTGCTGTTCAATAACAGGGACTTCAACAGCCATTCCAAGTATACTGTTATAACAGCGTTTATATCTTTGCTTCCTGTATTTATCTTTTACAGTCCTGTCTGCCAGTTTTGCCAGTTTTGCAAATCCCTGGTTTCTAATGCCAAAAAGGCTGTCCTTGTCTGCATACCTTTCATACAGGCTGGTGTCCGTATTCGTATTATGCCTTCCTGCCCATATTTGCAGCCTTCCATTTTCAATTCTCTTTTCAACCAGTTTTTCATCACTTGCCTGTACAATATCCAGTTTCATTCCTATATCCTGGAACAGCTCTGCTGCCTGGTATACAAGCTGGTATAATGGATTGTTTTTTCCTCCTGCTACAATTACAGAATATTCCAGGGAAGCCCCATAAGGCGCACTGCTTACAGACATACCATTTATAGTATAGCCTGCTGCCTCAAGATACGAAAGTACAGTAGCTTTCACATCTTCATACCTTTTTTCCCTGTCATCACCCTCATCATATATGGCATCACCATTAATATCTTTATTATACGCCTGTTTGTAATCCCCGTCTTCTTTATCCGCACATAGCCATGAAGCAGAGGAACATGGATATTGTATTATACACACCCCGTCTTTATAATAATCATATAAATTTTCCCTAAATGCACTAAATGCAACAGCAAATGCTTTACGCAGGTTTTTTGACTGCCTGCTGCCTGCTTCTTTTCCTGTTTTAACTGTCTGTGCATTAATTCCAATATACTGGTAAACACCTGTTGGGATAAATTTTGTTGTAATTTTATTACCAGATATTTCACCATTAGAATTAGCATATGCTACCCATGATATATCTTCACTATTAAGCACCGTATTAATAATATCAACTGTCCCTTCTGTCATTTCAAGTGCTTCCGCATTACGGTTAAGCACCGGCTCATCCCCGTTATTTTCTTCTGTTATACCATCACCAGAAGCTGATGTTCCGCCGCCAGCTGTTTTCCTGTCAATTTTTGACTGTGCTGCTTCTAAAACATCACACATTTCCTTAAGCTGCACATATGCTATTTTAGGACATCCCTTATAATATATTTCATTAGATGCATAATAAGCTATTTTTTCTTCGTATTTTACAAACCTGTAAGGTCCTGCCCCGGCAGGCGATGTCTTATTGGCACATATTCCAGAAATATCACCTTTCTTAAATCCAAATCTCTTTTTACTATAATTATACTTTGCCACATCCCCGTAATAATGCAACGGGCAGACTGGTATCTTTAAAGCCTCTGCCATAGAAGAATTAAAACCATCTGTTGTAATGCTCATTTTATAATTGCCCAGACGCTTTATTCCAGAAATACTTTTTACTTTTTTATTATTCTGGTATTTTAAAAGCCCTTTTATATTCTGTCTTCCAAGGTTATAGCTGCCCTTGTAATCCTTGTCACATAAAACATACATCGTAAAAACAACATCATCAATTGTAACAGGTTCACCATCACTAAACCTTAAATCATCACGCAATAATATAGTATATAATGTTTCATCTTTCTTCTTATTATATTTTACTTCTATATCAGCAGGCCCGTAATACGTATAACTATTGCCATTATACGTTTTAACTTCACCATCAATTCCTTTATAAATAATCTGCCCCTGCCTGTCGCAAGATACAAGATATAACTGTGTCAAATCAACAGCCTGTTTATCATCCCTGCTTTTTGCAGCAAATGGATTAAACTTTTTACTTAATTTGTCACAACCTATAACAAGGGGTTTATCAGACTGCCCCTCACCTTTACCCTGTGCCTCTATATTGCCATTATCAACAACAGCGGTTGCCTGCGGCTTTGGTTTAGGTTTTTTCTCTTGTTTTCTGGAACATCCTGCTGCATACACTAATACAAGCAATAAAACCACAGCTGTTGCAAATCTTCTAAAGATTACCCTCATATTAATCCCCCATGCCGTTTCTGGCGTCTAAAATAATATAGTGGACAATAAGTATATTTATATATCCAGGAAACCAAACGGATTTTCCGGGCTGCTATTTAAAAACTGCATAAGCAGGTATGCCGCCCTTATAGTTACAAGCCCCTCTGAAAGTATTTCTTTAACTTTTTCTTTATCTGCAATTATAACTTCTATATCCTCTGTTGCCTCATTGCCTTCAGTGGAAGGTGTACCTGACGCATAGCCATATACTGTAATATCACATTCATCTGCCATGCCCTGGCTTTGTATAAATGGCCTTTTCAGGCAGTCCGGGTAATCTGTAAATGGTTCAAAATCCATTCCTGTCTCTTCTTTAATCTCCCTTACTGCTGTCTGCCATGCTGTTTCCCCTTTGTCAATAAGCCCTGCTGGAAGTTCATATACATAATTATTAACTGGATACCTGTATTGCCTGACAAGCAGTATTTTAGAAGGGTCATCTTTAAGTACAGCATAAAACACCGCCCCCTCTGCCCAAAGCTTTCCAGTCTGGCACATAAGTTCCCCGTCTTCCCTTCTTGTAGCAAAATAATATGAAAAGCTTTTGCCATCTGCATCTACTGCCTGTGCTTCATACATATTTAAAAATTTGTTATCTGTCTGTTTTATCCAGCCCTTTACATGCTCACGTTCTTTCATACAATTCCCCTTTCAATAATAACCCATGTACATCTGCTGTTGTATTAATGGACTATTATATCTGCATATTTTCCGCCTGTTACTTTTATCAAATCATCTGGATTAAGAAATATCTGTGCCCCAAGCCTGCCACCACTTATAATAATTCTTTCAAATCCTTTTGCACTCCCATGCACAAATACAGGATATTGTTTCTTCATGCCAACTGGTGTACAGCCGCCCCTTATATAGCCTGTTACTTTATTAATATCTTTAACATGAAGAAGGGCAATATTCTTCTCCCCAGCTTCCTTTGCTGCAATTTTCAGGTCAAGTTCCTCTGCAACTGGAATAACAAAAACATAATACTGCCCGCTTTTGCCAGTTGCAACCAGTGTCTTAAATGAAATATTATAATCCTGTCCTAACATATCTGCTATTGATTTTCCATCTACAAAATTATCACAGTCATATGTATTCAGTTCATATTTGATATTATTCTTGTCCAGAATTCTCATAGCATTTGTTTTAACTTCTTTTCCCATAATAACCCCCATGTCCATTATCTTCCTATTTCTCAAGACGTTCCAGTGCTTTTAAAACCGACAGCCTCACTTTATCCCTGTGCAGTGGTTTTACAAGATAATACATATAACTTTCCATTACGGTGTATACATTAAACGCCCTGCCATCAAGCTTAAACTTATTATATCCCATCTGAAAATATTTTCCATATAAATCTTCAGTTGTAATAAAAGTTTCATTTGCCAGGAATTCATAAAAATCCCTGTTAATTGCAGGACACATTGGAAAATCCGCACTGTCAAATTCTAACTGTGCCCTTGAAACTTCCCTGTAATGCTTGGTGCTGTTTGGACATGCATCCATACAGAACGAATCAACAAGTATTTCATACCTGTCCTTATCCTCAAGCTCTGCCAGTTTATCTGTATTATTAAAAGATTTGTCCAGCACAATAATATAATAATCATTTAAAGCTTCCTTTTCAATCCCTTCAACAGTCTTTATTTCCCTTGTTGTTGAAAGGATTATCTTATATCCTGGATAATTTTTCCGTATATATTCTTCTAACAATGGAGAATTTACAAGCACTTCATTCATTCCATTATCTGCAAGTTCCAGGCACATATTGCAAAAAGTATCATATAAATGCTTTTCCTCTAATAATGAATTAGTAAAAGTAAACCTGCAAGGTATTCCCCTTTTGTTATATTCCTCCAGCACAGCTAAAACCTGTTCCTTACGTGCATACCCAGGGCATACCCTTCCGCCGTTCCATAGCGAACCAGGAAAACACCCATATACAGCACCTATTTCTATATTGTCATAAAAACATTCCGGATATTCATTTAATAAGTTAATAACCAGTTCATTTAATGCAAATTTATTATAAAAGTCTGGTAAATAAAACTTAATTTTCTCCATGTATAAAACTCCCCTTTCTGCCTATTTACCACCAGCAATATCATTTGCCAGGGGTGTCTGCATTATCTCCACTATTTCACTTGTACTTTTATTATTAATAATACACAGCCATAATTTAATATACATTGCTTCAGGGGAAGCAGCTGGAAGCACATAAAAACCATATTCCTTATAGCATTTTACACTTTCATAATCTGCACCAGCCCCTGCACCTGTAATAAATACAGGAATACCTTCTGCCCTTGTATAAATAGCAAACCCTTCTAATACATCCGGCTTGCTGCATATTGTCCCTGAATGGTATGTGTAATGGAGCACCGCTTTTATATCCCTTCCAGACATTGTATATTCCATGCCAGGATATGGATGTACCACCATTATTCCAGAAAAACTGCTTCCACCAGGTACAGCAAAACGTTCCTGTACTTTATTAATACCGCATATCTCCTCCTCTTTGCCAATATTTCCAGGTTCTGTACCATCCCTGTATATAAAATTCCTGCCATCAAAATACCCATAATACAAATCCAATACACTATATAAACTGTCACTATATGCCTGGTGCATAATTAATCTTGTTGCATAATGTATTCTTGGCACATCACCACTGTTACGGTAAGAAACAAATACCCCTTTCCCATTTTTCTGGCGTATAAATTCTACTGCATAATAAAAATTATCCAGCCCGTTTGAACGTACATCTTCAAGTACATAATTAGCAGAAACCAGAACAACAGGAATTTTAGAACCTTCCATTATATACCCTGCAAATGCTGATGTATATTGTATTGTATCTGTACCATGTGTTATTATTATACCATCATACATATCTGTCTGTATATTTCCCAGACATTCCGCAAGAAGCCTGAAATTATTACAGTCAATATTTTCACTAAGAGCCTGGTATGGAGTTAAAATATCAAATTTAATACCAGCAGCATCTTCTCCTGCACGTTCTTTATATAAATTTAACAGCTTGTATGGTTTCTCCTTATCAGGTGATACAAAACCGCTATTCTCTGTACTTCCTATAGTCCCTCCTGTAAAAACCAGTAAAATTACCATAACCAGCCCTCCATATAAACATTAAAGCGTGTCCTTTGACACCTTATAAATATTATCACAAAATACAATATCCATGCAAGGTATTGGGATAATTTACGGTTTTTTGTTTTTTTGTATTTTTATATTTTTGTATAATGGACGCAGGGCTTTACATGTTCCACTAAATTATTCCATGACAGGGCACGCTCCCATATGCACTAACTTAGTAAGAATGCTGGCATTTGTAACCTGTCCGTTTTTCG
>CAJUPJ010000023.1:0-8121 GCA_910588655.1 uncultured Lachnospiraceae bacterium
TTCTAATCCAGGTATTCCATTTTCCAAAAAATACTGTATACTGTTATTCATAGGGGCACCTTCTTTCTTTGTATTTTTTCGGTGATTATATTATACTACAAAGGGGTGTCTCTTTTCCATTTTTTTCTAAAAATTCCCCAAGTAAGGTTACACTATCTTGCAGGGAAGCTAACGTCATTTCCAATAAAACCAGCAGGTAAAACAAAAACCACCAGAACGCTCTTTTTACAAGGCTTCTGGTGGTTTTCCTATTAACAGGGGTGGAATAACCAGACTATTTTCTGGAGTGTTTATTCAAGCTTATATTTGTATTAATGCTATGTTTAAAGTTAGATGCAATTATATAGCGTAAGCACATATATATAAACTATCAACTATAGTCTGGCTAGAATTATTCTTTTATCATTACCATACAGCTTTTCTTGCAAAAACATATTCCATATTTTTTAATAACCATATATCCTTCATCAATCAAACCTGCGTCATAATGTTTATCTTCTATTTGTTGTAATGCTTCCTGGCACATACCTTACATTTCTGTAAATCTCTGTACACGTTTTAGTTTAAGGATTATGGCTGGCTGGCGCTCATCATAAGGTTTTAATATAATATCATAACGCCCCTCGCCCCTTTCCCTGTTTGAAAGTTTTTCATATCCTTGTAAACCAGTTAAAATCCCTAACAGGAAACCATGATAGAAATTCTCTGCACTGTCCATAAAACTTATACTTCCATGAAGCTGTTCCCTCAAATAATCTTCAAAAGCCTTTGTATCTCCAGATATTATGGAATTATACAGCCCTGAAAAATCTGATGTTTTTATTCTGTTATTAAACCATTCCTGTATATTATTTTCATATATATACATAATTTCTTCATTTGGTATTGTCATTAAAAGGTATATCTGCCGTCCAATAAATTTTTTTCCTACAGTTTTCAGGTAGCCTGTGAAAAACAGGAAATTCCACAAGTTGTCTTGTGATTTATATATGTCTGCATAAGTAATATCTTCATGTACAGGCTTTTCTATTGTCCCTCCTGCAACCAGTCCCTCAAGTTCTTTCTTTGTATTATCATCTGCATTTTCAATTAATTCATGCACAATGCTGTTTGATGATGTATTAGACCAGTATGGTTTTGGAAATTCTGTATTCTTGTGGAATATATCCTTTACGTAATTTATTAAACTCCAGGGATTATATACCTCTGTATTTCCAAAAAGATATCCGTTATACCAGTTTTTTACTTCATTCCTTCTGTCTATTATGTCATAAGCTTGGAGGAAACTGTCTGTTTCATCTTGCGTAAATCCAAAATATTCTGCATAGCTTTCATCTAATACAGAAACTACTTTCAAATTATTAAGCCCTGTAAATATGCTTTCCCTGCTTATACGTAAGCAGCCTGTCAATATTGCAAATTTAAGGCTTTCATTTGTTTTTAATGCGGATTCAAACAGTGAGCGGATAAAGGAAACCATCTCATCATAAAAACCATTGAAATAAGCATTTTCAAGTGGTACATCATATTCATCAATAAGTATGATTACTTTCTGTTTATGGTATTTTTCAAGACACTTTGATAAAGTCTGCAATGCTGTGCAGTATTTAGTCATTGGTGCTGTCCCTTCCATTAAAGAAAGAAATTCTTTTTTTCAGATGGAAGCAGCAAATCCCCTTCCATTATATAGCTATGCCGTCTGTATTCCTTGATAAGTTCTTCCTGTAATTTTTCGGAGGCTGTCCACAATGCTGGCTGTTTAGCAGATTTTAATGACAGGAATATTACTGGATATTGTCCCATATGTTTTATATATTCTTCTCCTGCTGCCATAATCTTTTTACCCTGGAAATATACAGAATTATCTGCCACTGTCCCGTCTGGAAGCATTTCTTTTTCAAAAAAGGTTTTTAACATGCTCTGTGCTAATGTTTTCCCAAAACGCCTTGGACGTGTAAATAACGTGACAATGCTTTTCTGTTCCAGTATATCTTTTATAAGCAGGGTTTTATCTATATAATAATATCCGTCTTCTATCATCTGTTTATAAAATTCAACACCTATAGGTATTGGTCTTTTACGTTTCATAGAAGTATACCTCCTTTTTGCTGTTATGTTTATTATATCATACTTACGTTCCTGTAAGCAGTATTTTTACAGGTAGTATTTATTTATAAACCACTTTCAGGCTTTAAACCACTTTGAAACCAGTTGTAAACCACTTTTTAAACCACTCTTGTTACAAACTGGTACTGTTTTTATCCATTTAATGCCATTTCCCATAAAACCCACAAATAAAACAAAAACCACCAGAACGCCCTTTTTACAAGGCTTCTGGTGGTTTCCCATTAGAAGGGGTGGAAGGAATCGAACCATCCTCTGGAGTTTTGGAGACTCTTGGGCAGAATAGTTGAAAATGGCTTTGTTACTGGTTTTTAGGTATCTGTATTATGTTTTGAACCCATTTTTGAACCCACTTTATTTTTGTTAAAATTTGATGCCACAATGATATTGGCATATGGTATTTTATATAATTTACTTATTTATTTACTTAATAATAAATGGATTTAGTTATAAACTCAATTAATGATTTTCTTGTTATCCTGTAACGTCCCTTTATTTTAAAAGATTTAAGATATCCATTCTGGAGCAGTTCCAGAATAGTATTCTTTGATACTTTTAATATTTCCTGTGCCTCTTTACGTGTCATAACGGAGGGTATATCATTCATATATACATTCATAAATAATTCCTTTCCTGGAATAAAAAATGGTTGGCATTGGTTCTTTATAGTTTATTCCAGTTTATATTTGTATTAATACTATGTTTAAGGTTAGACATTTGTATAATTATATAATGCAAGTGTATATATAAATATTATTGTCTGGTTAAAATTATTCTTTTATCATTACCATACAGCTTTTCTTACAAAAACATATCCCATATTTTTTGATAACCATATATCCTTCATCAAGCAGACCCACATCATAATGTTTATCTTCTATCTGTTGTAATGCTTCCTGGCACATGCCTTCCATTTCTGTAAATCTTTGTACACGTTTAAGTTCAAGGATTATGGCTGGCTGGCGTTCATCATATGGCTTTAATACAATATCATAACGTCCCTCACCACTTTCCCTGTTTGAAAGTTTCTCATATCCCTGTAATCCTCCTAGAAGCCCTAACAGGAAACCATGATAGAAATTCTCTGCACTGTCCATAAAACTTATACTTCCATGAAGCTGTTCCCTCAAATAATCTTCAAAAGCCTTTGTATCTCCAGATATTATGGAATTATACAGCCCTGAAAAATCTGATGTTTTTATTCTGTTATTAAACCATTCCTGTATATTATTTTCATATATATACATAATTTCTTCATTTGGTATTGTCATTAAAAGGTATATCTGCCGTCCAATAAATTTTTTTCCTACAGTTTTCAGGTAGCCTGTGAAAAACAGGAAATTCCACAAGTTGTCTTGTGATTTATATATGTCTGCATAAGTAATATCTTCATGTACAGGCTTTTCTATTGTCCCTCCTGCAACCAGTCCCTCAAGTTCTTTCTTTGTATTATCATCTGCATTTTCAATTAATTCATGCACAATGCTGTTTGATGATGTATTAGACCAGTACGGTTTTGGAAATTCTGTATTCTTATGGACTATATCATAAATATAATTTATTACACTCCAGGGATTATAAACTTCTGTGTTTCCAAAAAGATATCCATCATACCAGTTTTTTAGTTCATCCCTTCTTTGTGTTATACCATAATATTCAAGAAAACTGTCAGCTTCATTTTGTGTAAACCCAAAGTATTCTGCATAGCTTTCATCTAATACAGAAACTATTTTTAAATTGTTAAGTCCTGTAAATATACTTTCCCTGCTGATACGGAGACAGCCTGTTACTATTGCGAATTTAAGGCTTTCGTTTGTTTTTAATGCAGACTCAAAAAATGAACGCATGAAAGAAACCATTTCATCATAAAAACCATTGAAATAAGCATTTTCAAGTGGTACATCATATTCATCAACCAGTATAATTACTTTCTGTTTATGGTATTTTTCAAGACACTCTGATAAAAACTGTATTGATGTAGCATAGTCTGATGGTTCTGCTTTTTGTTCTATAAATGAATTAAAGCATATCTTTTGTACTGGCAGCAGGGCTTTGCTGTTAAGTATATAGCTGTGTCTTATAAATTCTTTTGCAATATTTTGTTGCAGGATTTTATATGCCATTTCATATGTTGGCTGTTTAGCAGATTTTAAGGACAGGAATATTACAGGGTATTGTCCTATATGTTTTGTATATTCTTCCCCTGCTTCCATAATCTTTTTACCTTGGAAATATACAGAATTATCTGCCACTGTCCCATCTGGAAGTATTTCTTTTTCAAAAAAAGTTTTTAACATGCTCTGGGCTAATGTTTTTCCGAACCGCCTTGGACGTGTAAATAATGTAACTGTATTCTTTTGCACCAGTAAATCACGTATTAGAAGTGTTTTATCTATATAATAATATTCCTCACTTATCATCTGTTTATAAAATTCTACCCCTATTGGTATTGGTTTTATATACTGCATATTGGATACCTCCCTTTTCTGGCTGGTTTAATCATATCATATATATGTTGCAGGGAAAAGCATTTCTTTATAAGAAAGATATTTATATTACATATAGGAACATCTGTATGGATTTTCAGTTTTGGTTTTCATTGTGCTGGTCATAGTTTTATGATAATATATTACATATATGCGGAAAGCATTTTTATAGACATATTTTATTTCGTTAATTTTGTATCTGGCTGGACTGTTAATATTAAAAATTTTTAAAATAGTTGCCATATAGACATATTTTGTCTATGTAGTATGGTATAATATGTATAAAAATGGAGGTGGATATTATGAAGGATGGCAGCAAAGTCACCAGAGTACTTAATATTTATAATGAATTTAAAAGTGGAAAAGTTGTCTATAAACCATATGAAGCAAATAAATATAGAGTAGATGAAAGGACTATACAAAGGGATATAGAGGATATCAGGGATTATTTAGAAATTAAGAATGATGATGATAGTATATTAAATTCTATCGTTTATGACCGTACTATAAAAGGGTATTATATGGAGGAGGAGTATAAAAAGAACAGACAGAAACTTAGCAATAGTGAATTACTTGCAATATGTAAGATACTGCTTGACAGCAGGGCTTTTGTTAAAGATGAAATGGATAGTATACTTAATAAACTAATTAATTGCTGCCTGGATGAAAGCGGACAGGAAATAATAAAAGAAATGGTTGCTAATGAGAAATATCATTATATTGAGTTACAACACAAAACAAGGTTTTTAGATACATTATGGCAGATTGGACAAGCAATAAATGAGCAAAGATATATTGAAATTAGTTACATAAGGACGAAAGATAAGAAATTAGTAAACCGCAAGTTAAGACCATCTGCAATTATGTTTTCGGATTTTTATTTCTATGTGGTTGCATTTATTGATGATAAAGATGTCAGAAAAGATTTTGATGTAATAGATGATGCCTTTCCTACAATTTACCGTATAGACCGTATTAAGGGTTTATCAGTTTTAGATGAGAAATTTAAAGTGGTTTACAGCAGCCGTTTTGAAGAAGGTGAGTTCCGTAAACGTGTCCAGTTTATGTATGGTGGCAGGTTAAAAAGAATTAAGTTTAAATATTTTGGTTGTTCTGTGGAATCAATATTAGACAGGCTGCCAACCGCTAAAATACTGGCTGAGGAAGAAGGTGTCTATACAATTTCGGCTGAGGTATTTGGAAATGGAATTGATATGTGGCTTAGAAGCCAGGGAAATCTTATTGAAGTAATTAATAATTAAATTATAGATAGGATTATTACTATTTAATAATTTATAAAAAACGGAGGACTTAAAATGGATAAAGCCATAATTAATATTATATATACAGATAGTTTGGAATCTATATTGGTAAAAGGTGAAGAGATGGAAGATATTTCTTCTATTCAGGACATACCAATTCCAGAATGGTTTTCAGAATTAGATGACCGTAGTGGATGGGGAGGATTAATAGAAGAAATTCATAAAATGCTTGGTGATGAAAATGTAGACCTTAGTTTTGATTTTAGTGGTCCTTATGAAAGCAGTTGTATTTTTAAGCAATGTTTAAAAGAACATGGGTTTGGTGAAGATGCTTTATCACCAGAAGAAATTACGAAAAATAACATTGAGGATGCAGAAAAGGCTGAACATCGTGGATTCTATAAAGAAGCTTTGAAGTATTATACCAACGCAGCAGAGTTTGGAAACTCTGCTGAAGCACAATATAAAGTAGCACAATATTACTATTATGATGATATTAATAAAAGATTAGATATTAGTTTTGACGAGGATGTTGTAAATAAAGCTATTGACTATTATGAACAGGCAGCAGAACAAGGGTATACTAAGGCGGGATATCGTTTATTTGAAATTTTTTCCAGTGGGGAAAAAGGAGTCAGGGAGGATTGGACAGAAGCATTTAAATGGTTAAATAAGTATTCAGACCAAGAAGATAGTGAAGTACAGGATAACTTGGGTGATTGCTATTATAATGGAGATGGTGTTGAACAAAATTATGAAGAAGCCATAAAATGGTATAAAAAGGCAGCAGAACAGGATAATAGTGAGGCACAATATAGCTTAGGTGCTTGCTATTATAATGGATATGGAACTGAAAAAGATTATGAAAAAGCTGTAAACTGGTTCAGAACAGCAGCAGAACAGGATAATAGTGAGGCACAGTGTAACTTAGGTGATTGTTATTATTATGGAGATGGTATTGAACAAAATTATGAAGAAGCTGTAAACTGGTTCAGAATAGCAGCAGAGCAAGGGAATAGTGAGGCACAGTATAAATTAGGTTTTTGCTATTATAATGGATATGGAACTGAAAAAGATTATAAAGAAGCTGTAAACTGGTTCAGAACAGCAGCAGAACAAGAAAATAGTGAGGCACAGTATAAATTAGGTGATTGTTATTATTATGGAGATGGTGTTGAACAAAATTATGAAGAAGCTGTAAAATGGTATAAAAAAGCAGCAAAAAAAGGGAATAGTGAGACACAAAATAAATTAGGTTTTTGCTATGAAAATAGTTATGGAGTTGAAAGGGATTATGAAAAAGCTGTAGATTGGTATAAAAAAGCAGCAGAACAGAATAATATTGAGGCATATAAGAATCTGGGATTTTGTTATGGAAATGGCTATGGAGTTAAAAAAGATGATAATGAATCTTTAAAATACTATATCAAGGCAGCGGAACAGGGAAATGTTGAAGCACAAAATATTTTAGGATTTTGCTACTATAATGGCTATAAAGTTGAAAAGAATTATGAAAAAGCAATGTACTGGTATACAAAAGCAGTGGAACATGGAAATATAGAAGCAAGGAACTTGATTAAAAAATTAAATATAAAGAACAGTGATGATGCACAGTATAAATTAGGTGATTGTTATTATTATGGAGATGGTGTTGAACAAAATTATGAAGAAGCTGTAAAATGGTTCAGAACAGCAGCAGAACAAGGGAATAGTGATGCACAGTATAGATTAGGTGATTGTTATTATGATGGAAATGGTGTTGAACAAAATTATGAAGAAGCCATAAAATGGTATAAAAAGGCAGCAGAACAAGAAGATAGTGAGATGCAAAATAACTTAGTTGCTTGCTACATAGAAGGTTATGGAGTTGAAAAGAATTATAAAGAAGCTGTAAACTGGTATAAAAAGGTAGCAGAACAAGGGGATAGCGAGGCACAGTATAAATTAGGTATTTGTTATTATTATTATGGTTATGGAATTGAAAAAGATTATAAAGAAGCTGTAAAATGGTTTAGAAAAGCAGCAGAACAAGGAAATATTGGTGCACAATATAACTTAGGTGTTTGCTATGAAAATGGAAATGGAGTTGAAAAAGATATTGAAACAGCATTTGCATGGTATAAAAAAGCAGCAGAACAGGATAATAGTGAGGCACAGTATAACTTAGGTGTTTGCTATGAAAATGGAAATGGAGTTGAAAAAGATTATGAAGAAGCTGTAATCTGGTTTAGAAAAGCAGCAGAACAAGG
>CAJUPJ010000023.1:8221-52429 GCA_910588655.1 uncultured Lachnospiraceae bacterium
TTGAAAAAGATTATGAAGAAGCTGTAATCTGGTTTAGAAAAGCAGCAGAACAAGGGAATAGTAAGGCACAGAATAAATTAGGTTTTTACTATTATTGTGGAAATGGAGTTGAAAAAGATTATGAAGAAGCTGTAATCTGGTTTAGAAAAGCAGCAGAACAAGGAAATATTGGTGCACAATATAACTTAGGTGTTTGCTATGAAAATGGAAATGGAGTTGAAAAAGATATTGAAACAGCATTTGCATGGTATAAAAAAGCAGCAGAACAGGATAATAGTGAGGCACAGTATAACTTAGGTTTTTGCTATGAAAATGGAAATGGAGTTGAAAAAAATATTGAAACAGCATTTGCATGGTATAAAAAAGCAGCAGATAATCCATTGGCTAGTAAAGATGCCTGCTTTAAACTTGCTGAAACATATTATGGCCAGATAGATTCTAATGGAAATGTGCGTTCAGGGGGTATTATAGCGGCTTCAGTATTAATTCCAGTAACTAATTGGTTTACTATACCAGCCGCACTTGTTGGTTCTGCCATATTAAAGAGAAAAAAATATAAGGCATTTCTTAAAACAGATGCTGGAAAGGATATGCTTCAGTATTACCGTAAAGCGGCTGGTTTAGGACACGAAAAGGCACAAGACAGGGTTAAGAAACTAGAGAAGTATTTGTAAAGGGGGCTGTTTTTTTGAATAATGATATTGATAACCGTAGCAAAGAGGAGCTTGAATATGC
Source organism: uncultured Lachnospiraceae bacterium (assembly GCA_910588655.1). Taxonomy (GTDB): domain Bacteria; phylum Bacillota; class Clostridia; order Lachnospirales; family Lachnospiraceae; genus Butyribacter. The sequence goes on from CAJUPJ010000023.1 coordinate 8,957, forward strand.
AGTTACTTTAGCACAGCATACTGTTTATAAAAAATACCTTACTGAACTTAGAAAGTATCCGTTGGTTAAGCCTGGTGATGCTTTTTTAGATGAAAATGCGGGAGATAACCTGCGTTTTATATGCATGGAAGAACTAACTTACAAAAAAGGAGAAGATATTTTTCAAAAACTTTCTACAGTTTATCATGCAAGCATGTCTTTAGGATGCAATTTAGTTGTAATGGTTGATGTAGAAAAAATTGGTGCACCTGCAAAGATTTATATTGGAGTAAGGAATGAATGGGGAAAAGATAGCCAGAATCTAGGGATTTCCTTTAGAACCTTAAAAAGTGGTATAAAAAGTAATTTCCCAGGAACTATATTTAGAGATATGCCTTCACAGAAGGAAATGCCTGAACTGGTGGAAAATATTTTTTTTGGAAAAGGAGCTGCAAAATATATTTCTTCTGTTTCTTGTGTGGCATCTATACGTGATAAATCTAAAACTGAAAATAAAAGTTTTGTCCAAGGACTTGAACGTTTTATTGATGCCATGCGTGGACATACATATACTGCTATTTTTCTTGCAGAACCAATAACTATAGATGAACAGATATCTATTAGAAACGGATATGAAAGTTTGTATAGTACATTATCCTCCTTTAGGAAAAGTGTGTGGTCATATAATGAAAATGAAAGTACATCTGTAATGGAAAGTCTGAGTAAGGGTGTTTCTAAGGCTGTAACAGTTGGAACAAGCCATACCCAGGCTCATACAATTCATGCTGGAGTAAACATGGGGATTAATTCTTCTAAATCAAATAGCCATACAGATTCTTGTACAAAAACTGACAGTATTACAAAACCATCAAAAGCAGCAATAGCAGGACAAGCATTATCAAGTGTAGGTAACGGAATTGCTTTTATTGGAAAGATTGCAATGCTAGCAAACCCTGTAATTGGCAGTACAATTATAGCTGCCAGTAAGGCAGCATCATTTACTGGCAATATAATGCAAAAGAGTAGCCAATCACAATCCATATCTAATGCTATTTCTGATACTATTGGAGAAACTTCGGGAATGAACGGCGGTTTAAATGCTGGTTATGCACGGACTGTTTCTGATGGAACATCACACAGTGAAACAAAAACTGACAGTAAAACAGAAACATTTAGTGAAACAAAAACAAATGGAACTGGCCGGACTCTGCAAATTGAAAATACTAATAAATCCATAGAAGAAATGCTAAAACGGATTGAAGAACAGCTTAAACGAAGCCAGGAGGGTGAAGATTATGGTGCATATAGTTGTGGTGCATACTTTTTATCTGGAAAAGAAGACAGCAGTATCCTTGCTGCAAATACATACAGGGCATTAATGCTTGGAGAAGGTTCTTCTGTAGAGAATGGAGCTATTAATACATGGAATATAATTGATGAACCTGAAAAAGTTAATGGAATCAAGCAATACCTTTCCAGATTTGTCCATCCTGTTTTTGCTTTATCAATTTCAAAAGAAACTGATAATACACAAGACTTTATAACCTATACACCAGGTACTATTGTAAGCGGACTGGAATTGCCATTACATCTGGGACTGCCTACAAAATCTGTATATGGGCTTCCTGTAATTGAACATGCAGAGTTCGGGCGTAATGTAGCCTATAAAACAGGATTTACAGATTCAGATAAAGATATAAAAAGAATCAAGCTTGGAAATATATATCACATGGGACAGATTGAAAAAAAGGCATCTGTTAATATAGATGTACAGACCCTTTCTTCCCATACATTTATTACAGGTTCAACAGGCTCTGGAAAATCTAATACTATTTATACTCTGTTAGAAAGACTTACAAAAGAAAATGTAAAATTTCTTGTTGTAGAACCAGCAAAAGGTGAGTATAAAACTATACTTGGCACAAGAAATGACGTTGCAGTTTATGGAACAAATCCTAAACTGGTAGATTGGGAAATGCTTCACATTAACCCTTTTAGTTTTCCACCAGATATCCATGTTCTTGAACATATGGACAGGCTTGTTGAAATTTTCAATGTATGCTGGCCAATGTATGCTGCAATGCCAGCAGTGTTAAAAGATGCTATTGAACGTTCTTATATTGTTGCAGGATGGGATTTGGTAAATTCTACAAATAAATATGATGATGCTTTATTTCCTACATTTATAGATGTACTTATACAGATAAAAAAAGTGCTTGAAGAAAGTGATTATTCAGATGATAATAAGGGTGACTATACAGGTTCTTTGGTAACAAGGATAAAATCCCTTACTAATGGAATTAATGGTCTGGTATTTACAGCAGATGATATACCTGGTTCACAGTTGTTTGATGAAAATGCTATTGTTGATTTAAGCAGGGTAGGTTCATCAGAAACAAAGGCATTAATAATGGGATTGCTTGTTCTAAAATTGCAGGAGCACCGTATGCAGTCTTCTAAACCAAATGAGAAACTTCATCATGTTACAATACTGGAAGAAGCACATAATTTGTTGAAAAGAACATCTGCCGAACAGCCAGCAGATGGTGCTAATATGTTAGGTAAATCTGTAGAAATGCTGGCAAATTCTATTGCTGAAATGAGAACATATGGGGAAGGGTTTATTATTGCTGACCAGTCCCCTGGATTGCTTGATATGTCCGTAATCAGAAATACTAATACTAAAATCATACTAAGATTACCAGATTTTTCTGACAGGGAACTTGTAGGAAAAGCTGCAGGGCTGGATGATGACCAGATTGTTGAATTAGGACGGCTTGAAAAAGGTGTAACAGCAATTACGCAAAGCGGATGGTTAGAGCCAGTTTTATGTAAAGTAGATAAGTATGAAGAAGATGGTGAAACATCCTGTTGCCAGGAGAAAGAGAAACGTTTGCAAAAAAGAATAAATAATGAAGAGTATAATGATATTGGACACTCTCTTTTAGAATGTATTATGAATAAAGAATTGTACCGTAAGGGTGACAGGATTGATATTAAAAGGTTAAGAAAAGCCATTATCCATTCAAGGCTGGAAACAATAGTTAAATGTGAGTTTATAGAATATATAACTGCTGATGCTGACAGGGCTGTAGAGTCATTGCGTAAACTTATTTATGATTTCTTAAAAGCTGGACAGGCAATACATGAGGCAAGGAATTGTGAAGAAATTACAGAGTGGCTGGATATAGTTACAGAAAGGCTTAATCCATCTGTTAAGGGTTATTCAGCTGAACAGGTTGATTTGGTTATTGCATTAATTATTTATGAACATACAATAAGGGATAGCTCATATAATGGCATTTTATGCAAATATACAGAATTGTACCAGGAAAAGGGAGGTATTCTATAATGCAAGAAATTAGAATGAAACTGGAGAAGCCAGAAGTATTGTTTTCACAGCCGGAGGGGTATACAAAAATAAAGCCAGAGGGAAATATTGGGGTTGAAGATGCAAGAAGTTTATGGGACAATTTATTTAATGATATGCTCAAAGATTCTAATAATACAATTGAAAAAAGTCATATGGTATCAGGTTATATGAATATTAAACCAGAAATGGCTGGACAAGAAATATCTTATAATAACAAGAAAAATCCTTTAAATATCAATTCTTTGGAAAAAGTATTTAAATCTGATAACTTATCTGGCAAAGATATACAAAATAAGGAGGGGCTGACAAAAGAAGAAAAAGAAATTATAAAAGAAGAATCAGGCTGGCCTGATGAAATAGTAGATGCTATAAAAAGTATGGAAGAATATGAGATATATAAAAATGCTGGTCTGCATGAAGGGGAAATTAATGGCAGAAAGTGTCTTTTGAAAGATATTGACCTTGATTATGTTGATAAAAGAACTGGCATGACAAACCGGGAATTGATGGAAAAGGGACTTTCTCCAATTGATTCAAAGACTGGTGAACGTATAGAATTACACCATTTAGGACAGGAATTTGATAGTCCTTTTGTAGAACTTTGTGCAGATAGTGAACATGGTGATGGTAATCATAAAATCCTTCATACAAAGACTTCGGATAGCTGGAGAAATAATCCTAGCTTAAAAAGACAGTATCAAATAGAAAAAAGAAATCATTGGAAAACAAGAACACAATAAATAAATTATTATATAATATAGTCTATAAACAGCAGGATATATGTTTCAAACATATATCCTGCTGTATTTTTTTATGTAATTTCTATGTTTTCATTTATACATTATCTCTATGTAACAAATTAAATTATCACTGAAAGGGGATTTTATGAGGAACGTTTTATTCAAAACAGGAAAAATTGCATGGACGGTACTGAAAGAAACAGCAGGAGGCATTGTAACGCTTATGTCATTTATAGAAGCAGTTGCAAAAAGGAAAGGAGGAAAGAAATAATGGCAGCAGAAGTTGAAACAATGTTTTTTACAGGCAGGGAAAAACCCTGGCATGGCTTAGGCACAATGGTGGAAGATGCACCAGATTCAAGGGAGGCGTTAATTGCAGCAGGTCTTGACTGGGATGTGGTACAGAAACCAGTGTTTACACAGGACGGGGTACAGGTTAAAGGTTATTATGCCAATGTAAGGGATTATGACAGCTCAGTCCTTGGCATTGTCACCAGCCGTTATAAAGTGGTGCAGAACAGGGATGCCTTTGCATTTACTGATGGTCTTCTTGGGGAAGGTGTGCGCTATGAAACGGCAGGAAGCCTTATGGGAGGAAGGAAGACATGGATTTTAGCAAAACTCCCGGAAAAGTACATAATACAGGGGGAACAGATTATGCCATACCTTGTGTTTTCAAACACACATGATGGTTCAGGGGCTATAAAGATTGCAATGACGCCTGTCAGGGTGGTCTGCAATAATACACTCAACTTTGCCCTGGAAAATGCAGACCGTATATGGTCAGTACACCACACAGGCGATATTGCTGCAAAGCTTGAAGATACAAAGGAAACCATATACAAGGCAGAAGAATACATGTCAGAACTTGGAAAAACGTTTGATGTGCTTTCAAAGAAAAAGCTTACAGATGCAGCAGTAAAAGAATATATTTCCATGCTGCTGCCTGTCCAGGAAAATGTGTCACAGACAACAGAGAAAAATGTACTCAGACAGCGTGAAGACATAATGCTGCGTTATAAATATGCACCAGATTTAAAAGACATGCCAGGGAACTGTTACCGTTTTATAAATGCAGTTTCCGATTTTGCAACACATTCAAAACCATTGCGTGAAACAAGGAATTACAGGGAAACACTGTTTAACAAAACAATGGAAGGAAACCCTGTGACTGACAAGGCTTTTAAGCTTGTTATGGCAGCATAAGAATACATGGATATGGGAAATGGAGGGAAAAATATGCAGGGGACAGAAGGGTTTGCAGAGGAAACAGCCAGTGTTTTAAGGAAGAAACTTGGCAATGGGTATAAAGTAAGAAAACTTACTGTAGAAAAAATAAATAAAGGTAAAGTTTATGCACTTTTAATAACAGACGGGGAAAACATGGTTTCACCAGCTTTTTACCTTGAAAGTTTTTACAGCAGGCATATTTCATACGGGTATACTGCTGCCGAAACAGCAGAAAGCATTATAAAGGAATATAACAGCATAGAAGGGCTTATTAAAGAGGACAGAAACCTTGCATTAAACCTTTCCAGAAAGGAATGGGTAAAAGAGAGGCTGTTCCTGGTATTAATTAACAAGGACAAAAACAAAGATTTCCTCAGTGATGCAGTATATTCAGAATATGCAGGTCTTGCACTGGTACTGTATGTGCTTGCAGGAGATGGCATGGACGGCATGGCTAAAATTAAAGTTACAAAAAGCATGTGCAGGGGCTTTGGATGGGATGAAAAGGATACTGCTGGTTATGCACTGGAAAATACAGCCAGGCTTTTACCTGTGGGATTATGCCCGTTAGAGAAATTAATAAACAGGCTTTTAAACTCGGAGGATGGAGGTGTGCAGCCAGCAGGCGGCAGTATCCCAGGCTGTAAAGGGGAATGGCTTGTAATGTCAAACCAGAAAGGGATATACGGTGCAGCAGCAATATTTTATCCAGGAATATTAAAGAGGCTTGCAGAAAGAAAAGGCACAAGCCTGTTCCTTATACCTTCAAGCATACATGAATTTATAATTATCCCTGACAACGGGTTATATAACCCCAGGGATTTGAAAGATATGCTAAGGGAAGTGAACCGTACAGAAGTTTCACTGGATGAAACACTGTCAGATAATTTATATTATTACAGTTATGAAAAAGGGGAACTGTCAGTTTTAAATGCAGGGAATACAGAAACAGTTATTTTATAAGGAGGGAAACAGTCTATGTACAACATCATTGCGAAAACGAAAAATATGGAAAAACAGGAATGGTTAATGCTAAGGAAGAATGGCATAGGGGGTTCAGAGGCAGGTGCAGTATGCGGTTTAAACCCTTATGTATCACCGCTTGAGGTATATGTTTCAAAAACATGTGAAGGCACATGTGAAGAAATACCAGACAATGAAGCAATGCGTGAAGGCAGGGATTTTGAAGATTATGTTGCAAAAAGGTTTATGGAAGCCTCTGGCTTAAAGGTGAGGCGTGCCAATATAATGTATGCAAGCAGGGAACACCCTTTTATGATAGCGGATGTGGACAGGATTGTTACAGGCAGGGAAAATGGCATAACAGGGCTTGAGTGCAAAACAGCAAGCCCTTACAGTGCAGAAAAATGGAAGGACGGTAAAATACCAGCACATTACATAATACAATGCTACCATTACATGTCTGTACTTGGCGCACAAGCATGGTATATAGCAGTAATGGTATATGGCAGGGAATTTAAATATATGAAAATTGAACGTGATGAGGAAATAATACAGCAGCTCATAAGGATTGAAGAAAATTTCTGGAAGCATAATGTAATGGAAAAAGTAATGCCAGAACCAGACGGTTCAGAGGCAGCGGAAGCATTTATAAACAGGAATTTTGCAGAAAGCAGGGAAGAACTTTCAATACCGCTTGAAGGTTTTGATGAAAAACTCCGCAGGAGGGAAGAAATAGCAGGGCTTATAGACCAGCTTGGGACTGAAAAGAAAAAGATTGAACAGGAAATAAAAACTTATATGGATAAGGCAGAATATGCAGAGAATGAAAATTTCCTTGTTTCATGGAAAAACAGCACTACAAACAGGATAGACACAAAAAGGCTTAAAGCCGAAATGCCAGATATTTATGCCAGGTTTTTAAACACTGTAAAAAGCAGGAGGTTTATTGTAAAGGCTGTATAAAAACAGCACTTGGACTGGGTTATATGTTTTGTTATAATGCAGATACAGGGAGGTGTTTTAATTACATCACTAAAAATGGAAACAGTAAGTATCATTGACAGTATTGAAGATTTTGAAATGATGGAAGTAGTGGCATTTTTAAGGAATTTTAAAATAAACAATAAAAACGCTGGTTTAGTCAGACTGGCGTTTTTATTGTTACAGTTATAATGGAACGGAGGGATATATATGGCAAATAAGACCATACGCCTTTTAAGGGCAGATGAGATTGAGTGCAGGGTATCATCTATAAGTAAAAATGGTGTGAGCCTCCTTCTTTACAAAGATGCAAGGGTAGACCAGAGGATACTTGATGAAACATTTGGCATATTCGGCTGGAAGAGAAGCCACCAGTGTATTGATGGCAATCTGTATTGTACAGTGGAAGTCTTTGATAAAGAAACAGGGATATGGGTTTCAAAGCAGGATGCAGGAAGTACAGGCAAATCAGAAAAAGAGAAAGAAAAATCGCAGGCATCAGATTCTTTCAAGCGTGCGTGCTTTAACTGGGGCATTGGAAGGGAACTTTACACAGCACCTTTTATATGGATACCAGCAGGAAGGGCAGAAATACAGGAACGAGGCGGGAAGTTTTACTGTAATGACAGTTTTTCAGTTGCAACAGTTTCTTATAATAAAGAACGTGAGATAACTGGGCTTTCAATAATAAATGGTAAATACAAAGTGGTTTATGTGATGGGTGCAGACAACAGTGTACAGAGCGTTTCATCAACACAGATGGCTTCACTTAAAAAAGAACTTGCAAGGACAGGTGTAACAGCAGATGAGGTAAAAGAAAGATACCATGTCACAAGCCTTGAAAATATGCCAGATGATATTTATAAACGTGTAATGTCAGCACTTTCAAGGACAAGGACAGAGGGTGTGGCATAGTACAGATGCCAGGAAAGTCTGCTATCCTGGTGTATTATTTTTATGGCTGTTTTTAAAAGGAGGCTGTTATTGATGAAACAGAGAATAAGTAAGAAAAATGAATGTAACAAAGATACAAAGCAGCTTGTAGAAAAAATTGCTAATGAATACAAGCTGTTTTATTATAGTATGATGGAAAAAGATAAAAATGAGATTTTTGAATCTTGTAGTAAAATTAAATTTTATATTTGTGTATCTGAATATTTTGAGTGGAAGGAGGGTATAGATAAAAAACATGTGGAGGCATTGAAAAACATTATACATCCACTGGAAGCATTATGGCAGTATTATCTTGACCATGAGTATATAAGAGCATCTACATGGGATGATATAGATGAACTTTTAGCATGTTATTCTGACAGGTTATGTGCAGATATATTATCTGCTGGCATATCTGAATAATACCAAGTCATTATAAATTGTAGTGGAACGCATAAAGTATGTTCCATGAAAAGGCAGGTTTAACAGGCTTGTCTAAAGTATATAATATTCCCTGGAGATTTCCTGTAGAATATACACAAGTGTAACATGGAACTCCAGGGATTAAAATTTTTTAAATCCAGCATATCAAAATATAAATATTAATATGATTTCAGAATAATTCTTAAAATATTTTAATAACCATTTCCCTTTAATATATGGTATGCTATTTTTTTTAAAGTTATTGAGATATTTTTTAAATCCCTTATGGATAAATCTGCCTGTTTTCCAGTTTTATAACTGGTACTGTTGACAGCTATATGTATATGAAGGTCTTCTGTATCTTCATGGACACCATATATACACTGGAAGCCATTCTGATAAAAATACTGGCAAATATCAACAGAGATTAATTTTATAGTATTAGCATCTTCTATATATTTTGGAAATGAAACTACAATGTGATATATATGGCGTAATCCTTTTTTTGTTTTTTTATAAAGTTTTTTTATAACATACATATCCTCACAACATAAATATGGGTCATAACTATTAACACCATATCCTCCAGTGTACCTTACAGTTTTTTGTTTTTCTTTAATTTCACTGAGTCCAAAAATATAACTTATAAGACGTATGGCGTCTTTTTTGCTCTTATATTTACCAGGATTGACATTTTCAACGAAAATATCCTTAAAATCTTTTATAATAATTTTTTCCATAATAAATTGTACTCCTTTTCAAAGTCTGTAGCACCAATATGCTTTTCATAAAAATAGTTTCTTATATCTGTTAAATAGCAGAAACATTCTGGAAGAATGGCATCTGGAATTATATATTTATTATCCTGTAGCAGAAATGGTATTACGCTGGATTTTTTGCAATTATAAAATTTTGCAATATAATGTAGCTTTTTAGCAGTTCCAGAATCAAGCCTTAGTGAAATATGTTCTGTTTTAGAACCATCATATTTAACTACAGAGCTGGAAGGTATAAAGTCTGCATTACCAGCGAGGCATTTAATTGTATAAAAAGTCTTTAGTACATTATCATTATTAAATTCATCATATGGCTGGTTATTTCTGTCTAATATTATATTTGACAATATATTTGATATATCATATATAATCTGGTATGCTTCATAAAAATCTAATGCCTTTTTTACATATTTGTATTTTTGTTTGATTTTTACAGTAAGGAACTGTGACATATTAAGGCAATCTGCTTCTGCTTTTTTGATTAGCTCTTTCTTTACTTTCCTGGATATCCTGAAGGAAAGTGGTGAACTGGTTTTTTTCATATAAATCTCCTCCTTGTAACCATCTGTGTAATAATTAATTTTCTATATAACAGGATACGGGATAGAGGGAAATGTTTTGTCCCTAAAAATATCTTGTATTATAGGTTTTACTATATTATATTAGTGAAAATTTAATAAAAATTTTGTAATACAATTTATTAATATGTTAATACAATATTAAAAATATTTATTATATAAATTTATATAAAGTTGTATAAAGAGCAACATATAATTAAAATTACCTGGGAGGTATTATAATTATGAATAGCAAGAAGACTATGGATTTTGATGAGTTTTGTAAATATCTTAATATAGGGAAAAATAATGGCTACAAACTACTTTCATCTGGACAAGTTAAGGCATGTAAGATTGGAAGGAAGTGGGTAATACAAAAGAAGGAAGTTGATAAATTTTTGAAAAAGGTTAGTAGTAAATAATATTTAGCCAATATATCAAAGTTTATATATGTTATTATTAAAAAGGTGGGAAAAATGGAAAATTCCCCAATTTCCCACCTTGTACCAGAAAATATATAGGCACAGTGATACCGCATTTATGAAGCCCCATGACCTTTTCCTCAATATTTACTGGAAAAATTGTTTATTAGAATAAAAAATAATAAAATTTTAATAGAATTAATTAAAATTTTACAAAAATATATGTTAGAATATTTTAAAAGATTTGTTTATAGGGAGAACAGGAAATGTTTAGTACATCAAAACCATATGATATTGCAAAGGAATTGGTTAATATTTATCTACAGATGGATAGAAATGACATGACACCAGAGCAGGAAATGATTATAAATGATTTAGAAACTTGTTCTGATAATGATGATGGGCGTAGAAATGGTAAAGTAGATTATTTTTATAAACGGATTAATAATATCAATAAAACATTTATGCTAAATGAAACCACTATTGATAAAGATCCTGAGATAATTATGCCAAGACCAGTTTTTGATATATTCAAGTATGATGACTCTGGTTTAATTAATTTTTTTAAAGTATTAATTGAAAGCAATATAAAAGAGAATAACCGTAAAGATAAGCACAATTTATATAAAAAGACAGATATAGACAAGGATAGTAGTGAAGTTATTGATATTATCAATAAAATATCAGCTAAAAAATACAAGACATTTGAGTATATAGAAAGTAATTACGAAATAGATAAATTAGAGGGATTATGGTTATATTTAGATAAATATGTTAATTCTAAGTGTGGAGATAGAATATCAGATGATTTTGTGAAAAATGGACTGGGAAATATAAATTATAAATTTATAGCAACGGTATATACAGAAACATGGGAATATTGTTTTAAAAATTTTATAAAAGATTTTAAAAATGGAAATGATAATTTGCATATAAAATTTCAAGATAGTAATCCGTTATACCCTATTATTGAATATAAGATAATCTGGAATTTATGGATAAGAATAATAAATAAAATTTACCAACAAATATGTATTCGCTATTATAAAAGAGAAGATAGTATAAATAATTTAAGAGATACATTGAATTTATTAATACGGGAAGCGGAAACAGACAGAGGAATGATACAAAAAGAAAAAAGTATAGCTGATGGCTATTATAAATATTATTATATGTTAGAAATAAGTTCAAAACTTAATATGGAACTTATATGTCTTAATTTTATAAATAAAGAAAATATTTTTTTAAGAGAAGAAGACTTATTTGTGGATGAGAAAAATGAAATTAAAAAAGAGTTTTCAAATATTGATAAAGTTGAAATAAATGAATTGAATAAACTTTTTAATGTTGGACAAAAGTGTACAAAGAAGAAGACATTTGAAAACAGGCTCAAATTTTGCAAAGATTTTATACCTATATATAATAGTCTTGCACACCGTAATATAGAAGAAAATGATATAAGAAATTTAAGAGCTGTATATAGAGCATTATTTGTTAATAAAATTACATATAAAAGATTGAGCACATATGGAATAGCAAAAAAAATAATAGAATTATTTGAGAAGACAAAAAAATATAATACAAATAATCTTGATAATCCAGATAAAAGAGAAATTATGCATAAAAATATTTTAAATGATATATATAAAGAAGATATAAATCTTAAAAAACATCATTTTATATTAGGCAATGCTATTAGCAATGCAATTTTGTCGGAGCAGATTTATGGATATAACACTATGAAGTCTAAATGTGGGTTTCTGGAGGTATTTTATAAACTGGCATTATTAATATTTTACAGAGATTGTCCTGGAATGGATGCAAGCCAAGAGGAGGTTATAAATGCGTTAAATAAAATAGAATATAATTTTGATAAAATATTAAAAGAAGTATTAAAGATTATAGAATATAACAGCTAGGAAGAAGAGGTATAAAGCCTCTTCTTTTTTTGCCGTTTTATGCCTGTACAAATTTTTGCATTTTTTAAAGTGCGTGATAAAGAAATGGATGTGTTATATCATAAATTTGTCACAAGAAACAAACAACAGCAAAGCATATGTGAAAAATACAGTTGCTTTACTATTAAAAACTTTTCGTTGCCATATAAAAAGGAGGAAATTAAGATGAAGGACAAAAAACTTAAAGGACTTGTTAAGGAAATAGTACAACAGACAAGAGCTGAAAATTTAAATTACAGCCATTATCCCATGCCTGTATATGAAGAAAAAATGCAGATGGATAATGAAGAGAGAAAAACCATATTAGATACTAAATGTGAAGAAGCAGCCAGACATGAGTATGAAAAAAAGAACCAGCAGTTGCATAAAGAGGAATATATGTATAAAGAATTAACCCAGTATAAAAGAGAACTAGAAAAGGAACGTAAAGCCAGAAAGAAAGCTTTGGAACAGCAGACAGATTTAAAATATGCTGTTAAAAATCTCCAGAACCAGTTAAAAGAAGTTGAAAAAAAATACCAGAAGTCAGAGAAAGAACAGCAAAAGAAATATAAAAAACTCAAAGCTGTTATAAAAAAGAAAAACAGGAAACAGAAGAAGAACATTAAGTCTATAAAAAATATATTAGTATATATTGCTTGTATGTCTGGTTCTTCATTTTACGGAAAGTCTTTAGAAGAAACGGAAAAATTTTATAAGGATTGGAGCAGGCATATAAAGAAAAGCAAAAATCCATACATAGAAGGAAGTTACAAAGAAATTTTATAATTACATGGATAAACAGCTATATGAAAAGTTATGTTTTTAAAATTTGTTTGGGAGGGTAAGGATTATGGATATTGGTTATGATATTGGTTTTATACCAAAGGTACTGGAAGTGGTGCTGGAAAAGGATTTATCAAATGGTGGAAATATAAAAAAGAAGTATAAGATTACGGTTGAAACCTCTGAAAAGAAACAAGGAAAAACTGTTTATGTTGATTCTTTTCATAATTTGGACTGGTTTGGACTGTTTAACTGTCCAGATGCCCATTTGAACAGCCATCAACGCAATATGCTGGAATATGAAATGCAGAAAGGGTCAGTAAAAGCACCTGTTAGTGAGATACTGCTATGTGGGCAGGGGCTTCAGTTTTATGATAATAATATACCTGTTTTTGTATTAGGAAACAGGATTTTAACTTCATCTAAAGAACTGCCGGATAAATGCCAGATAAAACAGGAATATTCTTTGAAATGTAACAAAGATTATATTAATAAAAATAAATGGCTTTATAATAAGGAAGCTAAAGATTATATACAATTTATTCCAGGCGTTACACCAGTATTATTTTATGGTTCACTTCTTGGTGTATTAAAGCCAATACTTGCATCTTTGAATGAAAATGCAGATTTTATTATAAATGTAACAGGTTCTAAAGGACATTTGAAAACATCGCTGGTTACTATGTATGCTTTATGGCTGGATATGGATATACAAAAAATTGATTTTATGTCCAGTTATAAAATGAAAGATATAGAACAGAAAATTTCAATGCTGGGAGGGCAGAATTTATTATTGGATGATTTACATGATACAAAATCACCTTATAAGAAAAACCGTATGAAAGACAGGCTGGATACTGTTACAAGAATTATTAGCAATAATATAAATACTACAAATGTTTTTGTTACAGGGGAATCTATTAAAGATATGGCTATAGTCAGTACAAGGGACAGGATGTTGGAAATATCTATACCAAAAATGGATGGAAAACATCTGGATTTATTAAAAACAAATAAGGACTCCCTGTCTGGCAGTTTTATGTCAGGACTTGTAGTATCATTTGTAACAGAATTAGTTAAAAAATATAAAGAAGTTATTAAGGATATAAAGGATTTCTTACTTTCATACAAACCTTTGAAATGTTTTGACGGAAGTACAAGGATTCCATCACATATGAAATATATACAAATGACAGAGTTTTTATATAGAAAATATTTTTGTGATGGAAATACAAACATGAGTTGTAAAAATGATTTGGACAAAGCATTGGAAGAACAGGCAAAAATCCAGGAAAGGGAATTACTGGAACAGGAAGCAGAAATGGAAGAAGATTATGTTGTTGTTTTTAATGTTATGATAGAGAATAAAGAGATAGAATTAGTAACAGAAAGAAATCTTTACTATCCTGGTTCAGATTCAGCTTTGGTATATAATAACAAAATTTATATTACTGGAATAGTGTTACAAAAAGTATTTTCTGGACATTATAAATGGATTATTCCTGGGAAAGTAATCACAGATGCGTTCCATAATGCAGGCATTTTAGAAGAAGATACAGATGCAAGGACAAAAAAATTTAATGGCATAAGACATTATGTAGTATCTATTGATATGCTTAAACTTTATGTCAGTAATAAAAAATAATAATTACAATTTTTTTGAAATATTAAAATTATACAGATGTAGTAATTTATTAAAGATTATTTATATATTATTTTAGTAATAAAATAAAAGGAGGTATTATATATGCAAGAAAAAATGTTAAAAGTAAATGATATCGCTACAGTACTAAGGTGTTCTGTAAAAAAAGCATATACTATTGTACACCAGAATGACTTTCCTAAAATCACAATAGGGCGTGTTTATTATATTCCTGAATCTGCCTTTGAAAAATGGATTCAGAAATATACTGGTAAGGAATATAAGATTGACTAGAAAATATTGATATAAATAATTGCAAAAGAGCCATATGTGGCACAGTTTCATGTATGGCTCTTATTATTTACTTTATATTTCTGGTATAAAAAAGCAAAAGTATGGTTTTTATCTAAAACAATAAATGAATTTACAGGAGGCATATTATATGGTAAAGAAAAAAGATAATGGGATTATAAGTGATGAAGAAAGGAAAGCATGTATACCAAAACTTCCGCATGGACAGGGGACGGTTACATGGCTTCCAGAAAGAGGGCAATATAGTTATAAGAAAACTGTAGAAGGAAAACGCAGGATTATATATGGCGGGACTGTTAAGGAAGTAATGGCACTTATGAACCAGCTTGAGAAAAATGCAGATAAAAATGCAAGGCAGCATGAAAAGATTACGCTAGCAGAAGCAATGTATGACTGGTTAGATAAATACAAAAAACCAAAGTTAAAAAAGACAAGCTATGATACTTTAAGAAAAACAATTGCATCAAGGATTGATGGTTCTGATATTGGAACAATGAGAATGACAGCCATTGATTCAGATATGATACAGGAACACCTGAATATGCTTAATGAAGATAAAAAACTGTCATATTCAACAATCAAAAAATGTTATGATGCCCTGAATGATTTTTACCGTAACAGGACACTACAGGGGAAGGTAAAAATAAATCCTATGCTTTCAGTCGAAATGATTAATAAGGAAAATGTTATTAAGAAAACTAAGGAAATAGAATTTTTTGAAGAAGATGATATTAAAAAATTTATAGAGGAAGCTTCTGCACTGCTGTCATGGAGCAGACAGCCTAAGTACCAGTATGGTTTTTGCCTGTGCGCTAATATTTACCTGGGTATGCGTGCAGGTGAGCTTCTTGCACTGCGGTGGCGTGATGTAGATTTTAAAAAGGGAAGTATTTATATACATGAAAACTTGCAGTTAGTAAGTAACAATGGAGGAGTACCAAAACAGGTGTATGAAACACAATCCCTGAAAAACTACCAGAACCGCCATATCCACATGAACAAGATGGCAAAGCATTTCCTTAAATGCCAAAAGGAATATTCAAAATATACAAAACCAGATGATTATGTGTGCTGTACCCAGAATGGCACACATGCAGCAGCAGCTTATTTATCATCTAATATAAAAAGGATAGAAAAAGCAGCTTGCACAAAAGTAAGGACATATGGTACACATATAATCCGTCATACATGCGCAAGCCTTTATTTCAAGAAAGGGGTAAGGATTGAACTGATTGCGGCACTTCTTGGACATAGTGCTGATGTATGCAGGAGTACATATATTCATTTTATTGAAGAACAGAAAAAGGCAGCAGTTGGACTTATTGATGATTATGAAGTGGACTTTACGAAAGAAGATTAAAGGAAGGACTTTCTGGATTATATATTGTTATCCAGAAAGTCTTTTTTCACTTAAAATAAAAATACTAAAACAATGAAAATACCAAAAACAGGATATTGTATTACTATAGTTTGATAGTGCTTTATTTTTTATGGGTTATCTGGTATACTGTTTATAAAAGGAATAACATTATGAAAATTGTAATATGGACGGAGGCGTTTATGCAACAGGTATTGCTTTATCATGGAAGCGGGGAAACGGTCATGTTTCCAGAAATACGTAAGACAAGATATACAAAAGATTTTTCATGGGGGTTTTATTGTACAAGAAGTTATAGTCAGGCATATAGATGGGCGGGACGTAAGAGTAAGACTGGCATTGTTAATATATATTCATATATAGAAAATAGTACGCTAAAAATATTAAAGTTTAATAAAATGAATGATGAATGGCTTGATTTTATTGGAAAATGCAGGGGAGGTTATATCCATAATTATGACATTGTGGAAGGACCTATGGCAGATGATACAATCTGGAATTTTGTAAATGATTTTCTTGAAGGAAATATCAGCAGGAAAGTGTTCTGGGATTATGCAGAGTTTAAGTATCCTACAAACCAGATTAGTTTCCATTCTATAAGAGCGCTGGACTGTCTGTGTTATGAAAGGAGTGAAAAGACAAATGGATAATAAAAAGAAAGATGATGTTTTTTATGTATGTACCCTTATTGAATTTATTGCAAGAAAGACTAAAAACCACCGTAAGGATGTGGTGGGCAGGTTTACAAAGGAAGAAATAGAACACCAGTTAGATGTGGCAGATTTAAACCACTGTTTAAGTTTTGAACAGGTATCAGATGAACTTGTTGAGGAATATGGTATACCTTATGGGACTTTTGATACGGTAAGTACCTGTAAATACAATGTACCATCTGTTACTTCAATAGGAAGGGTATACCAGCGGCTTGTTTTGTCTGTAGCTGGTCTTGATAATGCGGCACAAGGGATTTTAGATGTGTTTTCATCTTTTATAAGTGATGAAATATCAAATTTTAATACAAGTGTATATTATAGTAATCCAGATTATTTGCGTTGCTGTTATGAAGATGGGTATCTGCTGGATTAGTTTATAAAATAATATCAAAAACTTGTTATATAGTTTAGTTTTTTGTATAAGGTTATTATATTTAATAAAAAATGAAATGTATATAATACAGAAAGAGGTGGCAGATTGAAGAATCATTCTAAGGCTGCACAAAACGCATCCCAAGAATGATTAAGGCTTCAATCTTGGAAAAATGCAAGAGGATAAGATAAAATTAATTACACAATATATGCAAGAAATAGAAATTGCATCTGAAAAAGATGATTTCCAGGTTAATGACAGCCTTAATGAGTTAAAAGAACTACAGGAATTATCTGGCAGGTTTCCAGAGGATTTTGACTATGAAAAGGAATTGCAGGAAGCACTGGAGGAGAAATATGGTTATTTTGGTTGATACTAATATAGTTTTAGATATTATACAAGGCAGTACTGCCAGATGAGTTTATAGAAATTATGACAAAAAATAAATAGGAGTATATATATATGAGCTTCCAGATGGATTTGAACCCACTTTTTTTCTTGAACCCACTTTCATATTGGCTTGAACCCACTTTTGAACCCACTTTAGTTACAAATTAACACCATTTTTATCCATTTAACACCATTTCCCATAAAACCCACAAATAAAACAAAAACCACCAGAACGCCCTTTTTACAAGGCTTCTGGTGGTTTCCCATTAGCAGGGGTGGAAGGAATCGAACCATCCTCTGGAGTTTTGGAGACTCTTATTCTACCGATGAACTACACCCCTATATAGTTAATAATACCACATATAATGATATCTGTATACAAGACTTCAATTACTCTGTAATGCCATCTATCACATGCGACTTTGTTATTATATTATGTATTAACCCGGTTGTCAAGTAAAAAAATAATTTATTTTCATAGAATTATAAATCTGGTTGTGGTACAATAACCATTATCAAAAATATCAAAACACTAGGTGGTATTAATTTTATGGAAAATATGAATAGCCGTAGTTCATTTTATGATATTAAGTCATTTTATAATAAGAATGCCAAGTTAAAAGCAAGTTATAAGGGTATGCGTTACCAGGTGGAGCAGGCAGTGGCAGAGCAGGAGGATGGGAGTTCTGGCAAGAAGCTTAAGGCATATGTCTGGCCTGAGCCGTTTTGTTTTGAAAAAACGCCAGACCAGTATAAACATACAATGGAATTTGAATATAGTGAGAATGGTCTTGATGCAGCATATAAGTGGGTTTGTGGATGTTATCTGGATAACCAGGAAAAGTGGGAATATGCAATGAATTTCCCGCTGGAGTCAGCAAAGGATATGGGGCTTATGTAATATACAAAAAATGCAAATATATAGAATTATAACAAGTAATAATCCTATTAGACAATGGTATTATTAAGTAATTACATTGTTAATAATGCTATTATAAATAAAATTATTATACTATAAATAAAATATTATAAGTAAAACTATAACAGAATCTATAAGGAGGCTGTAATGCAGACAAGGAAGTGGCTGGAAGAAGGTTTTTGTCCTGTTGACAGATATAACTGCCTTATGCCTGTTGAGTATGAGGCAGAAGAGAAAAATGGAAAAGTTATGGATTTCCACAAAAAAAGAATGGCTTGCAGACATATTCTAAATGGAAATTGTGACAAAGAAACAGAATGTATATTTTTCCAGAAAGCACCAGATGTTCTTGGTGCAAATGCTATGTGGTATGATTGTTAGCAATTATTAGCGGATATAATAATAAAAAATTTATGTAATAGAAATATTTTATATAACAGAGATAGTTTATATAAAAGGAGTAAGATATAACAACAATACATGTTATAACAACAATATGTTTTATAATACCAATATATTTTACAACTATAATATTTTTATAATAGTAAAATTCTATAAAGAAAGGTTTGGATTTTATGGCAAAACGTATGACAAAAAAAGAGAGGGAACGTGTTGGCAGGATAATGCAGCTTCTTGATAATGAATATGGTACAGAACATAGATGTTATTTAAACCATAATAGTGCATGGCAGCTTTTAATAGCAACAATTCTAAGTGCACAATGCACTGATGCAAGGGTAAATATAGTTACAAAGGATTTATTTGTTAAGTATCCAACATTAGAAGCATTTGCAAATGCAGAACAGGAAGAACTTGAAAAGGATATACATTCTATTGGGTTTTATAGAAATAAAGCAAAAAATATTATTGCATGTACAAGAAGGCTCATTACAGAGTTTAATTCAGAAGTACCAGAGTCTATGTATGACCTTGTTTCACTGGCAGGAGTTGGCAGAAAAACGGCTAATGTTATAAGAGGAAATGTTTTTAATAAACCTTCTATTGTTGTTGATACACATGTTAAAAGAATATCTAAAAAACTTGGTTTTACAAAAGAAGAAGACCCAGAGAAAATAGAATATGAACTTATGAAAGTTTTGCCAAAAGACCACTGGATATTGTATAATATACATATTATCACATTGGGGCGGAGTATATGTACTGCCAGAAGCCCGCAATGTGAAATTTGTTTTCTTAAACATGAATGTCCATCATCGGGTTTTTATAAAAACTAAAATAATATGTTTGGTATAACTGGTAATATGTCTGGTATAATCTAAATAATAAAAGCCCATAATGAATAATATTATTAATAAAAGTATAAATTTATAACAATTCATGTGTTTATTAATAATTGATGCGTTTAAATTTTATACTTATAATAATTTATATTTATAATTTTTATAAGTAAGTGAATTGCCATAAATATAAATTACAATAATAAACTTAACTTATAAGAAATATAAATTAAAATATAAAGTAAGGTATAAAGTAAAATAAAAATTTCCAGTAATATGCCTAAAACTCTTGTACAAGTTTTTTGAGTTTCAGGACTATTGAGTTTTTCATAAAGAAATTACTGTTTTCTGCTTTATCAATAAGTGACTGGACTTTACCAGGTTCGTTTTCTTCAAGGTAAATTTTTGCAAGGGAGGTATATGTCCCTGTAATATCACTTCCAATTGATATAGCATATTCAAGAACTTGTTTAGCGCAATTTATATCATGTTTCTGGTTGTAAAGAAAGTTTCCCCATTTATCAAGGGAGCGCAGGAGCTGGGAGAAGTTCTGGTCATATTCTGTAAGTATATCAAGGTTAGCAGCACCATATTCTAATTTAAGTTCTGTGTTTGTTATACCTGAAAGGTCAAGTATTTTCCTGGATAAAATATCTTTTACTTCATCCTGTATGCAGGCTTCCTCTTCATTGTCCGTTGTTGTAAATGGAAGGGCATTTCCAGGGACAACAAGGTAATCAAGGCATGATATATCTTTTTTGCGTGTAAGGTTTGCTTCATGTTCCCTGCGTATAAATTCTTCCTTGGGATTATTTGTTTTATTATCCGCTTGTTTAGACTTGACGCGGAACCAGAATATGAATACAATAAAACATATAAATAAAACAGGCATATTGTTATCATCCTTTCGTATGTTATAATTCTGCCAGTGGGATTGGAGGTAAGGTGCAGTGAACTTTTTCAGGAAAAAGAACCAGCGTAAGATTGCAGCAGCAATTTGTATTATTGTAATTATTGCAATGGTTGTACCTATGGTACTTGGTTCAGTTTTTTAAAGGTATTAAACCTGCATATATATTATGCAGGTTTTGTTATGCTGTAATTAAGTTATACATAATATACGAAAAAAAGTCAAATGTTTTAATAAATTTTGGCTTGTATAATTGCTCATATGTGATAAAATAGACAAAGTAGTTGTTTTTGGAAAATTAAGTACATTAAAGATTAAAGACTAGAAAAGGTTCAGGTGGATATTATGGGAGGAAAGAATAAGTTATTAGCAGGAATATTTATTATTGGCTGCATTGTTATAATTGGCGTTGCTGCTACGATAAACATATTGTCAAAGGCAAGTACCGCTGATGATAATGTTATGTACCAGGGAGTACAGATTGGCGGTGTTGACGTGGGTGGAATGACTAAAGAAGAGGCAGCAGAAACTATTAATAAACATATTGAAGATATGGTGAACCGCCCTGTTAAGATTGTTATAAATGACAATACTGTTGAAACTACATTTGCAGAACTTGGTTTTGCCAATGACGGTAATACACATATTGATGAAGCATTTAAGGCAGGAAAGTCTGACAGTTTTATGGAGCGTATATTTGCTCCAGTATCAAAAAAGGATAAAGAATATAATTTAAGTTTTACCCTGGATAAAGATGCTGTACAGAAGTTTGTAGAGGAAAAGTGTACAGTTTTTAATGTAAGTGCTAAAAATTCAAGGCTTAAATACAGAAAGAATGGAAAGTTTAAGGCTACAAAAGACCGTACAGGGCTTAAACTCCAGGTTTCAGAAACAACTGGCAGGATTATAGAAGCAATAGAAGGCAATTTAACAGATGAGTCTGTTGAAGTTGAAGCTGTTGTCCAAACTACAGAGCCAAAATATACACGTGAGGTTATATCCAGGTGTAAAGATATGATAGGGTCTTATTCTACAACATTTTCTACATCAACAGCAGCGCGTGCCAATAATGTGCAGATAGCAGCAAAGTACATTAATGGTACAATACTTTATCCTGGAAAGGTGTTTTCTACTATTAAGGTTATAAAAGACCGTACAGAAGAAAATGGTTACCAGTCTGCGCCAGAGTATTCAAGCGGAAAAGTAGTTGATGGCATTGGAGGCGGTGTATGCCAGGTATCTACTACTCTTTATAATGCTGTGCTTAATGCTGAGCTTGAAGTAGTTGAGCGCTCACCACATTCAATGGTTGTTGGATATGTGGCTGTATCAAGGGATGCAGCAATTTCAGGTACTTATAAGGATTTTAAATTTAAAAATAATACAGATGTGCCAATATATATCTGGGCAGATGCATCAGGTGGTACTTTAACTTTTAGGATATATGGGGAGGAAACCAGGCCAAAGAACCGCAAAATTGAGTTTGAACCAGAAATATTAGAAACAATACAGCCAGGTGCGGATATTATTACAGAAGACAAGAGCCTGCCATCTTCTTACAGGTCAGTTACACAGTCTGCCCATGTGGGTTACAGGGCAAAACTATGGAAGGTAATTTATATAGATGGCAAAGAGAAAGAGAGAAAAGAACTTAACACAAGCACATATAATGCAGAACCGCAGTATGTAACTGTAGGAAACCAGGGTGGTTCACAGACAGCAGAGCCGTCAGGTAAACCTGGTGCTTCAAAAGAGACAGATAATCCGGAAGCAACTAAGAAGCCACAGGCAACTAAGAAACCAGAAGCAACTAAAAAGCCAGAGGTTACTAAAAAGCCAGTGGCAACTAAAAAGCCAGAGGTTACTAAAAAGCCAGAAGCAACTAAGAAGCCTGAGGCAACAAGGAAGCCAGAGGTGACAGAGAAACCAGAAGTGACAGAAACACCAGAAGATACAGGACTGTCAGAAGAAACAGATAATCTGGAGGAGTAGTATGGATATTGGTAAAGTTCCTGAGAATATACTGAAAAGGTCTGTTTTTAAATATATACACCACCACAGAAAGGAAGTGCTTGTACATCCTGGTATTGGTGAGGACTGCTGTGCAATAGAGGCAGGAAGTGGCGGGTTAATGGTATTTTCTACAGACCCTGTTACGGGGGCAGAGAAAGGTGCAGGCAGGATTGCTGTCCATATTAATGCTAATGACATAGCTTCAAGCGGGGCAGAGCCAGTAGGAATACTTGCCAGCATTATTATGCCGCCAGATGCCAGTGAGGCATCTTTAAAAGAAATAATGAAAGAAATAAGCCAGGCATGTGATGAGCTTGGAATAGAGGTAATGGGAGGGCATACAGAAGTTTCAGATATTGTAAAAAGGACTGTTATAAATATAACATGTGCCGGGAAAGTACAGAAAGGTAATTTTATACCAGCAGGAGGCCTTTCAGAAGGTGACGATATTGTTATGACAAAATGGGCAGGGCTTGAAGGGACTTCCATTATTGCAGAAAGTAAGGCAGAAACCCTGCGGGAAACCCTGCCAGAGACTCTTATAGAAACAGCTGCGTCATTTAAAGAATACCTTTCAATTGTGCCAGAGGCCAGGATAGCGGCAGAGAATGGTGCTACTGCAATGCATGATGTTACAGAAGGCGGGGTATTCGGGGCACTCTGGGAGATTGGGGAGGTCTCTGGTACAGGGATAACTGCCAGCCTGCATAAAATTCCTGTAAGGCAGGAAACCATTGAGGTATGTGAGGTATTTAATATAAACCCGTATATGTTAATTTCGAGCGGAAGCCTTCTGATAGGCTGTCCTAATGGAAACCAGCTTGCAGAAGAACTTATAAGGAATGGCATACCGGCAGCAGTTATCGGAAGGGCAGTAAAAGGCAATGCAAGGGTTGTGGTTAATGGTGAAGAAACAAGGTATCTTGGACCGGCAGCCAGTGATGAATTGTATAAAGTAGTATAATTGTAAGGGGGAATATTTATGAAAAAAGAAATTCTTGATATAATTAGCAGAAACAGCCGTTATTCAACAGAAGACCTTGCAGCAATGACAGGGGCAGATAAAGAAACTGTAGAACGTGAAATTAAAGAAATGGAAGATGATAAGATTATCTGTGGGTATCCTGCGCTTATAAACTGGGATAATACAAGCCACGAAAGGGTTACAGCCCTTATTGAAGTTAATGTTACCCCGCAGCGTGACATGGGATTTAATAAAGTTGCAGAACGTATATATAAGTTTGAAGAAGTGGAAAGCGTCTACCTTATGTCAGGAGGCTTTGACCTTACTGTTCTTATACAGGGAAAAAGCATGAAGGAAGTTGCCAGGTTTGTTTCAGAAAAACTTTCAACTCTTGAATATGTTAATAGTACAGCGACATATTTTGTATTAAAGAAGTATAAAGAGCATGGAATAGTAATAGAAGAAGAGCACGATGGCAAAGAAAGGATGTTGGTTACACCATGAGAAACCCATTGTCAGAAAAAGTGACTGGAATTAAACCTTCCGGCATAAGAAAATTTTTCGATATAGTAAGTGAAATGAAAGATGCTATTTCACTTGGTGTCGGTGAGCCTGATTTTGATACGCCCTGGCATATCAGGGAAGAAGGTATTTATTCGCTCGAAAGAGGAAGGACTTATTATACTTCAAATGCAGGGCTTAAAGAACTGAAAGAAGAAATAGCAGAATACCAGAAAAGGCGTTTCGGGCTGGATTATAACCCTTCAGGGGAAATATATGTAACAGTTGGCGGAAGTGAAGCTATAGATGGTGCACTCCGCGCAATGCTTGATGATGGTGATGAGGTAATAATCCCGCAGCCAAGTTATGTTTCTTATGAACCTTGTGTAGTCCTTGCAGATGGTGTGCCTGTAATTATAGAGTTAAAAGAGGAAGATGAGTTTAAACTTAAGAAAGAACAGCTTGAAAAGGCAATAACAGATAAGACAAAAATCCTTATCCTTCCATTTCCTAATAACCCTACAGGCGCAATTATGACAGAAGAAGACCTGGCAGGTATTGCAGAAGTTGTTTTAGAGCATGATTTGTTTGTGGTTTCAGATGAAATATATTCTGAACTTACATATGGCAGCCGCCATGTTTCAATAGCATCATTTCCAGGCATGAAAGAAAGGACTATTGTTATTAATGGTTTTTCAAAATCATATGCAATGACAGGATGGCGTCTGGGATATGCCTGCGGGCCAAAAGTAATATTAGACCAGATGCTTAAAATACACCAGTTTGCCATAATGTGTGCGCCTACAACAAGCCAGTATGCGGCAGTAGAAGCATTGCGCAATGGTGATGACGGGGTGGAGTATATGCGTAATGAATATGACAGGCGCAGGAAATTCCTTATAAAAGCATTGCGTGGAATGGGAATGGAATGTTTTGAGCCATTTGGTGCATTTTATGTATTTCCATGTATAAAGGAATATGGCATGTCTTCAGATGAGTTTGCGGAAGCACTGCTTGCAGAGGAGAAGCTTGCAGTAGTGCCAGGTACAGCATTTGGTGGATGTGGTGAGGGATTTATAAGAATATCTTATGCATATTCAATAGAAGATTTAAAAAATGCATTAGAGCGTTTAGAAAGGTTTATTAACAGGCATAAGTAAATTTATGGCTGTGCCTGTCCAGGAGGAAATTATGTTTAATATAGTACTTCTTGAACCTGAAATGCCAGCTAATACAGGCAATATAGGGCGTACATGCTGTGCTGCAGGTGCTAAGCTGCATCTTATAGAGCCAATGGGTTTCAGGGTTAATGACAAGATGGTTAAAAGGGCAGGGCTTGATTACTGGAATGACCTGGATGTACAGATATATGACTGCTATAGTGATTTTCTTTTGAAAAACCCGGCGGCAGCAGAAAAGATGTATATGGCAACTACTAAGTCAAGGCAGGATTATACAGAAGTAAATTATGAGCCTGGGAGTTATATAATGTTTGGCAAGGAAAGTGCAGGAATTCCAGAAGAAATACTTGTAAATTCAAAAGAAACTGCAATAAGAATTCCTATGAACCAGAATATACGGTCATTAAATCTTTCAAACTCAGTTGCCATAGTTTTATATGAAGCACTCAGGCAGAATAATTTCATTGGCATGCAGATGAAAGGGGAGCTTCACCGGCTTGGATGGGATTAGTTTTAGTTTAGAAAAAGGTAAATTATTATAGGAAAAAGTCTTTAAATATATGGGCTTGTTAGTTAAATATACACATAATTACTTTTTGGTTTTTGTAGATATTTAATAAAAAATGGTTAAATTCAAAAAAGATGTTGAAAAACTTATGAAATAAGAATAGAATAATTAACGTTGTAAATTATAATACCATCTGGGAATATTGTTATAGGCCATTACATATTTAGTTCCCGTTTTAAACGGAAGAAAGGGAGGAATATAATGAGCGGAGCAAAGGGCAAGATTGCAGTTTTGACTAGTGGCGGGGATGCGCCAGGAATGAATGCAGCTATCCGGGCTGTTGTACGTACAGGAATTGCAAGAGGTTATGAGGTTTATGGAGTAAGAAGGGGATATAATGGTATTCTTAAAAAAGAAATGAGTCTTATGTCATTTACAGATGTTTCTGAGAAACTCCAGCATGGCGGCACATTTCTGTTTACTGCAAGGAGTGCGGAATTTGGCGAAGATGCAGGAAAGCGTAAGGCAGCAGCTATATGTAAAGAACTTGGGATAGATGCCCTTATTGTTATTGGTGGTGATGGTTCATTTACAGGAGCTAAGAACCTTTCTAAGTATGGTGTAAATGTTATAGGAATACCAGGTACTATTGACCTTGATATAGCTTATACTGAGTATACAATCGGATTTGATACAGCTGTTAATACAGCTATGGAAGCTATTGACCGCCTGCGTGAAACATCTAATTCACATGAGAGGTGCAGCGTTGTTGAAGTTATGGGACGTTCTGCAGGATATATAGCACTCTGGTGTGGCATTGCGAATGGTGCAGAGCAGATTTTGCTTCCTGAAAAGTTTGATAATAATTATGACATGCTTATTGAACAGATTAAAAAGAACCGTAAGTCAGGAATGACACACCAGATTATAATTAATGCTGAAGGAATAGGTCATTCTTACGGGCTTGCTAAAGAGATTGAAAAGGCTACAGGCATTGAAACACGTGCCACAATACTTGGACATTTACAGCGTGGCGGAAGCCCTACTGCACGTGACAGGGTGGTTGCTTCAGTAATGGGTGCATATGCTGTTGATATGATAGACCAGGGAAAACAGAACCGTCTTATCGGATATAAGAATGGACATGTATATGATATAGATATAGAAGAAGCATTTGAAATGCAGAAGGATATTGATGAATATGAGTATGAGGTAGCAGGAATTCTGGGCACAAGGTGCAGCTACAACATATAATTCTTCCAGCAGGACATAAAATTTTTAATACGACACCGTAAAATTTAATATATAAAAATGAACAGAGTAGGATGCCATGCGTTAAGTGCCAAAGGATGGGAAGTTGCCTTTGGACGAAAAGCTTAGTCTTGCGGTGTGGCAACCGCATCCGCTGTCAGAACAGGTGAAATAAGCACTCATTCCGGGATGTACTACTATGGGTGCTTATTTTTGCCATTTCCAGGGTTGTTACCGGATTTCTGCTGTCTGTTCTATTCATTAAGAAAGGACATGAGGCTATGTTAGAATTAATTAAAACTGTATTTTCCAGTGATATTTCAAGATACATACTTGTATCACTGGCAATTCTTGTAATATTTTGTGCACTGGCACAGAAAAAGAAAATTTCTGTAAGAAGTATTGCATTAATGGGGCTTATGATATCACTCCATATAGTATTTGTAAGGTTTCTTGCGATACAGACATGGAATATAAAAATCAGCTTTGGATTTCTGCCGCTTGTAATTACAGCAATTTTACTTGGACCTGTGGAGGCAGGTATAGTTGGGGCTATGGCAGATTTTATTGGTGCAGTTCTTTTCCCTGTAGGGGCATATTTCCCGGGAATGACGCTTACAGCCATGCTTACAGGCATTGTATGGGGTATGTTCCTTTACAAAAAGTTTTCAATTCCAAGGGTAATATGTGCTGCTGCCATTAATAACTTTTTACTTAGCATGCTGCTTAACGGGTACTGGATATCAATATTGTATGGAAGCCCGTTTAAAGGCATATTGCAGGTAAGAGTGCCACAGGCATTTTTTATGTTTATAGCACAGATAGTAGTAATACCAGTACTGCAGGAAGTTTTATTTAAGAGAATTAAATTAATATTTGACAATCCAGCAGTAAGTTAGAAGACAGATTGAAAAAACAGTATTTTTCATTGCTATTTATGCCGCAGAAAGTGCGGCATGGATGATTAATATAAGAAATTTAATATAAGAAATAAAAAAGACTGGCAGTATCCCGGATGCCAGTCTTTTTATTTAATGTAGTGCCTGCTCTGCGGCTGGAAGTGAAAATATAAATTCCGTTCCAACGCCTTCTGTACTTATTACATTTATATTTTCGCCATGTGCTTCTATAATTTCTTTAGTAATTGAGAGCCCAAGCCCTGTCCCCTTTTTATCTTTGCCACGGGAAAGGTCTGTTTTATAGAACCTGTCCCAGACTTTATTTATATTGTCTTTAGGTATGCCAATTCCATGGTCTTTAACTGATATAAATGCCTTTGTATTGCGCCTTGCGGTATGGATTTCAATAACTGAGTTATTGTGGCTGAATTTAACCGCATTGTCAAGCAGGTTTTGTATAACCTGTTCAATTTTACTTATATCTGCTTTAACCATAAGGCTTTTGGCATCAAATGTAAGTTCAAGGGAAATCTGTTTTTCCGTACATCTCTGTTCAAATGCAGCGGAGCAGCGTTTTATTTCATAGTTTATGTCAAATGTTGAAATATCCATTGGCACACCGCCATTTTCAAACTGTCCAAGCGTAAGCAGGCTGCTCGTAAGTTTAGCCAGCCTTTCAGTTTCAAAAAGTATAATATCAAGATATTTGTTCTGTAATTCGTAGGGAATAGTCCCATCCAGCAGCGCCTGTGTATAACCTTTGACTGAAGTAAGCGGTGAGCGGAAATCATGTGATACATTTGCAATAAACTTACGCTGGTAATTATCCATATCTGACATTTTATCAGCCATATACCTTATTGTACCTGCAAGTTCTGCATGTTCATTATCTGGTATCCTTGCCATAGGGTAGTCAAACTGGCCTGTGGCATATTTTCTTGCGGCTTTTGTCATTACTTTTACAGGCATTGCAGTCTGTATATACAAGTAAAACATTATAAACATAAGTATAGTTAAAAATATAATAAAACACAGGACAACAGCATCTGTATATTGTACCGCCTGGCTGTGCAGTGGTTTAAGTTCTTTGGTGATTATTATATAGTACAGTGTTTCCATTGATTCTGTAACAGGATATATAACAGCAGTACATTTGCCAGGCAGAAGCCCGTTTATATCGGTTTCATGTATTGTCTGGCCTGAAAGGAAATGTTTGTCGTAATTATTTATAAATTCCCCTTCGCAGTTATGCAATTTATCAGAGTCAATAATAACCATACTGTCTGGTTTTGTAACAATAATACGTGAGTCTGTTATTTGCTGCATAGATGAAAAATAGTGCCTTAATGCAATAAATGTGCTTCCAGCTGTAAGATACGGCGCTGAAAGGTAGTCTGTGGCAATCATGCTTGCCTCGTTATAAAGTGAAGTTTTTGCCTTAGTTAAAATTTTTTCATATACAAGTGAAACACCATATGTGTTTAAAATTACCAGGGATGATATTATAATAAATGCATATGACAGTAAAAATTTAGTCCTTAGTGAAAATTTCATATATTAACTCCGTTTTCCATGATACTCAAACTTATACCCGATACCCCATACGGTTTTAATGTCCCAGTCAGGGTGGTCTTTGAACTTTTCACGCAGCCTTTTAATGTGTACGTCAACTGTACGTGTATCACCAATATAATCATAACTCCATATATGGTCTAAAAGCTGTTCCCTTGTAAATACCTGGTTAGGGTGTGATGCAAGGAAATAAAGCAGTTCAAGTTCCTTTGGCGGCATTTCTATCCTGTTGCCATTATAAGTTACAGAATAATCAGTCTGGTTTATAACAAGTCCAGGGAAAGACACACATTCTTTAGGCAGGGTTTCATCTGCTGGTGCAGTTTTTTCAGGAGTAAAACGGCGCAATACTGCCTTGACCCTTGCAACCATTTCTTTTGAGTCAAAAGGTTTCATAATATAGTCGTCTGCACCAAGTTCAAGCCCAAGGACTTTATCAAATGTTTCACCCTTTGCAGAGAGCAGTATTACAGGAAGTGAGGAAGATTTTCTTATTTCCCTTAATACCTCATAACCATCAATGCCTGGCAGCATTATATCAAGCAGCATAAGGTCAGGCATATATGATTTAGCTGATGAAAGTGCTGCTTCACCGTCATTAGCAATTTTTGTATCAAAACATTCTTTTGTAAGGTAAAGCGACACTAATTCTGCTATATTTTCGTCATCATCTACAATTAATATTTTCTGTTTTTCCAGCATTAGTTTTCTCCAGTCTGAAATATTTATTTGAATTCTGCTATAGTTACACCCATATCACCTTCGCCAAATTCACCAAGGCGGAAAGATTTTACATATTTTGTGCGTTTAAGATGGCTGTGTACAGCATTGCGCAGAGCTCCTGTGCCACGCCCATGTATAATAGTGACCTGTGTCATATGCGCAAGATAAGCGTCATCAAGGTATTTGCCAAGTACAGGCATTGCTTCGTCAACAGTCATGCCTATAAGGTTTACTTCCTGGTGTATGGAATAAGCTTTATCCATCCTGATACTGCCACTTCCAGGTTTTTTCCTGTTGTTTTTGTTCTCTAGTTTTGCCTGTTTTACAATTTCAATATCTTTAAGGTTTACCTTTGTCCTTAAAAGGCCAGCCTGTACAAATAAATCACCTTTATCATTTGGAAGAGTGCTTACTGTGCCCATTGAATTAAGTGACAATATCCTTACATCTGAGCCTATCATAAGGTCAGAAGCTTTTACAGCCTTTGCTTTAGGCTTGGTTTTCTGTACAGCAGCCTTAGACTGGCTTTTGTCAAGCTTATCCCTTAAATCTGCCCTCTGTGCTTCCATTTCACGTATATGTTTATCACTCTGTGCCCACTTTGTGTATTTCCGTATAGTTTCATCGGCATATTCCTTTGCTTCATTAAGTATTCTTGCTGCTTCTTCATTAGCATTCTGGAGTATGCGTTCCTTAGAACTTTCAAGTTTTTCTGTCTTGTCACGGAGTTCTTTCTTTAGTGCAGATATTTCCTTCCTGCTTTCAGATGCATGGGCACGTTCTTTTTCAAGTTCAAGCCTTGTCTGCTCAAGGCTGCTTATAACATCTTCAAACTGCTGTGCATCAGAAGATACATGGACTTTGGCGTCTTCTATTATATCATCAGAAAGCCCGAGCCTTCCAGATATTGCAAATGCGTTGCTTTTGCCAGGAACACCAATTAAAAGCCGGTATGTCGGGCGCAGGGTTGCCACATCAAATTCACAACAGGCATTTTCCACTCCAGGTGTCTGCAGGGCATAGAGTTTTAATTCACTGTAATGGGTAGTTGCCATAACTATTGAACCACGTTTGTGCAGGTTGCTTAAAATAGCAGTTGCAAGGGCAGCACCCTCCACAGGGTCAGTACCAGCACCAAGTTCATCAAAAAGCACAAGGCTTTCCTCATCCGCTTCTTTAAGGATTGAAACTGTATTTACCATGTGTGATGAAAATGTACTAAGGCTTTGTTCAATACTTTGTTCATCACCAATATCTGCAAATACTTCTTTAAATATCCTGAGGCATGAACCATCAAATGCAGGAATGTGCATGCCTGCCTGTCCCATAAGCGTAAAAAGCCCTATAGTCTTAAGTGAAACAGTTTTGCCGCCAGTATTAGGACCAGTTACAACCAGAAGTGAAAAGTCTTTGCCAACGTTTAAATCTATAGGTACTACTTTCTTGCTGTCTATAAGCGGGTGACGGCCTTTTTTAATCTCGATATAGTTTTCTTCAGGGAATTTTGGCTCAGTTGCCCGCATTTTTTTAGAAAGCATTGCCCTGGCAAATATAAAGTCAAGTTCTGAAAGTACATTAAAATCCTGGCTTATAAAAAACTCCTGTTCTGCTGCCTGGTTGCTTAAATCTGCAAGTATTTTTTCAATTTCCTGTTGTTCTTTTATTTCAAGCTCACGTATTTCATTATTCAGTTTAACAATAGATGCAGGCTCTATAAAAAGGGTAGAACCAGTAGAGGACTGGTCATGCAGCATCCCGCTGAAAGAAGAGCGGTATTCTGCCTTGACTGGAAGGCAGTACCTGCCATTGCGCATGGTTATAATTGCATCCTGTAACATGCTGCGGCTGCTGCCATTTAAAATGCTGCCAAGCTGTTCATGGATTTTATCACCTGCTGCTTTAAGCTTGCGCCTGGTCTGTGAAAGCCCAGGGCTTGCATCGTCTGCGATTTCATCTTCTGCCAGTATACAGCGCCTTATTTCCTGCATAAGCGGGAAGAGGGGTTCAATAAGCTGGTATCTTTCGTTTAAAGAGTCGCCAGTTTCATCACTTTCACCAAGGCTCTGGCGGAAGAAATTCTTAATACGTCCTGCTGTATTTAAAAGGGCAGAAACTGCAAGAAGTTCACCAGCACCGAGGATTGAGCCTGTTTTAAGCCGTACAAGGCTCTGGCGTATATCAGAAATGCCACTGAAAGATATCTCACCCTGGGTCAGTATATGTGTAAGTGCATCAGAAGTTTCACGCTGTGCTGCCAGTACCCATTCCCTGTCACTGTGTGGAAGCAGGCTGCGGCAGAATTCTTTGCCAGCAGGGGAAAAGGCAAGGTCTTCAAGTTGTTTTATAATTTTATCATACTCTAAAGTATGCAAAGCTTTATCATTCATAAATACTTATATCTCCATTCTATATTGCGGTTAATCTAATCCATAACAGGATAAATCTTTTTTGCTGGTAAGCACTGGTTATATAATACACTAGAACATCCAGTATTATCAATAGAAATGTGGGATAATTTACAGTTATATTTTTTTGTGGGTTGACGGACGGTTTCCTATGCCAGAACCAGAATATCAAATAAAAGGGATACGCTTCCGCTACGGTACAATGTCATTTAGTTAAGTGGTGTTGTTTAAAAATTACATATGCTGGGTACTCTGGCAAATCCACTGTAAAATCAAGAATAATAAGATAACTGTAAATGGGGTGGAAGATGATTTTGCTAGTCACTTATTATTTAGTGAAATAGTAATTGTTATATAAATTTATATAATAAGGATATTCAATGGCTTTCGTGCGTCTAAACCATCCCTGCCCCACTATTTGCAATTAGAAGTCCAGAATGGTTTTTTGTAATTTTGCCAGGGAACAGGTTTTGCGTGCCAGATGCCAGTAATATTCCATACAGGGGTACTTTAAGCCCGCCGGCATTTAAGCCAGATATTTAATATGACAGAATAAACGTAAGTTTATTCTGGAACATTAAATATCTGGCTTTATGTGCCGTTGCGTGGCTTGACGTAGCGGAAGCGTACCCCTGTATGGAATATTCTGGCTCTGGCATAGAAACCGTCCTTCATGCAAAAAAATATAACTGTTAAATACAATTTACATATAGTTCATAAAATATTCATAAATTTATGTTACATTTATACTAAAAATGATGCTTATTTTTATGAATTTTGTGTAATTTTTTGGTATCTTGTAATGAAAGATATCATAAATGTTGTAAAGGAAATATAATTTATGGGTAAGTTAAGAAAGCAGCCAGCGTATGCAAGGGTACATGAAGAGGAAAAGTATAAATTTATTAAGGAACAGATACGTCCACAGAGAAAGAGATATATAATACATTTAACAAGGAAAGTCCTGGAAACTGTTGTTTCAGCTATTATATTTGGCGGTGTTGCAGGTGTTGTTTTCTGGAATGTCAATAACGGGCTTGGAGGCAGCCAGTCTGTACAGGATAAGGGGATTACATCTGTAGAATACCCTGCTACGGCACAGGGCAAGCAGGCGAATACAGCAGTGCCTGCAGATAATAGTAATATTGATATGAATGCACAGCAGGAGGGCGATGATGACTTAACTGTCCTGGAAGAGCAAAACAGGGCATCGAAAAGGCTTTCTGCGGTTGGTGACAGGTTTGCTGCCTCACTTGTAAGCATTGTTAATAAGAAGAACAAGCTTGTATATGAAGAGAGAAACAGCGCAGGGGCTGTGAGCGGCATGCTTTTGAAAGAGACAGCCAGGTATTATTATATACTTGCATCAGGTGATTTGACAGGGCTTGAATTTATAGATGTGGAATTTGAAGACGGGGAAATGGTAAAGGCGTCTTATGTTTCTTCTGACAGCAGTACAGGCCTGTCTGTTTTTTGCATTGAGAAAAAAGATGTCAGTGAGAAGAGACGCAGCAAAATTGTAATACCAGAATTTGGAAGTACAATTAGCATTCCTACAGGTTCTAATATAATAATTGCAGGTGCACCAAATGGTGTTATGTACTCTGTAATGACAGGAAATATTATAAAGTCAGGCATTGAAATGCCTATAACAGATAATATGATTTCGCTTTTTGCAACAGATATATTGTATACAAACAGCGCTAATGGAATTGTACTTAATACAAAAGGAAGGGTTATTGGTTTTGTAACAAATTCATTTGAGAAGGCAACTGGAAGTAATAATATTGGATTTATTGGCATATCAAGCATACTTGGGATTATAAACAGCATGGTAAAAGGTGAAAATATACCATACCTGGGTATTTCGGGGTATGATGTAGATAAAAATACAGCTGCAGCGCATAATATTTCTGAAGGCATTTACCTTACTTCCGTATATTCTGGTTCACCAGCATATTCAGGCGGGATAAGGGTAGCAGATGTTGTTACACAGATAGATGGCAGGGATGTTTTGTCCTTGTCTGTGCTGCATAATATTTTGAAAGACCATAATGCAGGAGACAGCATAAGTATAACCGTCTCCCGCAAGTCTGGTAAAAAGAGCAATAGTAAAAAATTAACAGTCAGGCTTGAATAATTAATGGCTTGCATTGTCATCCTTAATCATTTGCACAAGTTTGTGCCTGAAAGCTTTTTCTGTAATGTTTTCATCATGGAATATAAGTCTGTTAAAATCAAAATGTGTATCACTAATCATGTCTTTTGTAAATATATCAGGTTCTTTGCCGCTGGATGATGGCCAGAATATACCTATACAGCCATCCTGGCTGCCTGGCTCTATGCCATTATCTCTTGCAAAGTTTTCTGAAATACAGCGGTCAGCCATATATACATGCGAATAATTTCCCACAACTTTAGCAAGCCTTGTGCCATTTACGTAGAATGAATTCATATCATATCCATCTTTAAAGTTATTTTCAGAATATTTTTTATTATCAATATTTGTTCTCTGGGTAATTATTATTACTGGAAGCATCCTTGCAGGGTTATTTACCAGCTCACATGTATTTGCATATTCTTCATTATTTGTTATAAAATGTGCCATACAGCTTAAACGTTCTATATCAACAAGACCTACCTTTTTAACAAGGTCATGCATAAATGAAGGCTTGCTGAATGTTGGACGCTGTGCAGCGCCTCTTGGCATATCACGTGAAGTCATATGGTAGAAATACAGCCTTCCATCATCAAGAAGTGCAACTGATGAATGTATATGCCATAAAGTGCCTGCAGATTTGCTGTCAATATATTGTATTTTCATGCTGTAAGACAGCTTTTCTGGCAAATATGATATTGTAATATTATATCCAGGAAGACAGTTATGGTATTCTGTAACTTCATCAGGTATATCTTCAAAAACAGGGTTAAATTTAAAACGTGCCCATTTGTAAATTATTGAAGCAGCATTATTAAACTCTGATTTAAGCAGACGTGTTTCTTTGTGCAGAAGCGGAAGCTCGATATGGAACAGTATATTGGACTCAAGCCTTGCAAAAGCTGTTTTATGGTATATATGTTCATCAAGCGGCATTTCAATATGGCGGCACACCTCCGCAATTTCCTGGTTCTGGACAATATTGTCGTTCAGAAGTTTTATAATAAGGTTATAATTCAGGTGCGGATGGTCAAGTCTTAACAGGCCGCGTATAAGTTTACGGCGCGAACATTTAAAGAAATGCTTGGCTGTTTTTTTATTTTTATCAAAAATTTCCACTATGGCAGGATGCAGGCTTTCCGTATCATCAATTTTAATCCTGAATTTGCTTTTAAGCATAAGTTCCCAGTTGCCTGTTTTATAGTGGTTGTATGAAAGCTGTTCAAAAAGCTGTACAAGTGACCAGTCACTTAATTCAAGATTGGCAAGTATACAGTTAAGTATGCGTGACAGTTCTTCGCTTCCTTTCCAGAACTGGTCATCTGAAAGCAGGCTTTTGTAACGCATATCATGTTCTATTTCATGCCAGCCCTCAAAGAATACTGTACGGAACTGTATTTCAAATGTCGTATCAATAGGAAGTTCCCAGAGTTCTTTTTTATATAATTTAAAATATTCAGCAGGATACCTGAACACACCATTAATTTTAGTTGCCCTGAATTCATCAGCATTAAAAGTATTTCTTGACCATGTATCAACCATCTGGAATGTACTTTCCATAATATCCCTGCATATGCTCAAATCATCATAATAGTACAATACTACCCGCAGGCCTATTAAATCCTGCATTTTCTTGGGATTATCAGGGGAGCCGTAATTGCCGCGCTGTAATTTTGACGCAATGGATTCTACAGACTTGACTCTTGAAAATATACGGAAGTACAAGCCACAGGAATCAAGTATTTCCTGGATAGCGTCAGTAATATGGCCACAAAGCTCTGTAAGTTTTTCAAAATCTATCTCACGTCCAACAAGGGCTTCAAGCCCTTCTTTAGTAAAATCATTTAATCCACCCATTATTTTGTGCTCCTTTCCATCCACGCAGAATATGGTATTTGTATAAATCCCATAAAATTAAAGAACATTACCAGCATCCCTGGCATTAATAAATACCCGCCGCATTTGGAAGCGGGGGACATGAGAGTCATCCCACTATCTGATATAATAACACAAAATATGGGATATAGTATATTGTTTTTTTATTTATTTTGTTATATTATAGTTACTGTCCACATTTTTTATTATTATTTGTGCCACATATGGCGTGGCATGGGGGATTATATATGAGAGAAGCAGAATTTGATATCAGGCTTACAGCAGGCGAGCTTTTTACATTTACAATGCACCATACCTATTCATCAGCATCAGGGCTTGTGGGGCTTGGGATAAGTATTGGAAGCCTGGTTTTATGTGCAGCCAGGTATAAGTATTTTGACAGTACAACAATAATAGCATTGCTTATAACAGGGTTATTATTTACAGTAGTACAGCCTGTTATGCTTTATTTTAAGTCCAGGGTACAGGTTAAGAAGAATGAAAACATTAATGACGACCTGCATTACAGGATTTCCGAAGAAGGCATAGAAGTTTCGCAGGGCGGACAGCAGGCATTTGTAAAATGGCATGAAGTACGCAAAAGGAAAATGGTTAAAAATGCAATGTACCTTTATATGTCACCTGTAAGGGCTTTTATTTTTCCAGAGAGCCAGTGTGGTGGCAGTTTTAATGAAGCGGCAGTGCTTGTAAAGGATATGATGGAAAAGTACAAGGATTACGAACCAGAAGAGGAAGAAGAGGGTAATCCAGAAAATGAAGGAAAAGAGGAATAAGTATCTATGGAAAGCCAGGTTATTGAAAGCTTTTGTGAAAAAGACACATTTGAGGCTGGACGCGTACTTGGGACAGAGTGCACTCCTGGTGATATTGTGCTGCTTTATGGGGATTTGGGCGCTGGCAAGACTGTTTTTACAAAAGGTTTTGGGAAGGGGCTTGGGATTGAAGAAACTATAAATAGCCCTACATTTACCATTGTACAGGTTTATGAAACGGGCCGTATCCCTTTATACCATTTTGATGTATACAGGATTGGCAGTCCGGATGAAATGGAGGAAACAGGCTATGAAGATTATTTCTTTGGAAAGGGTGTATGTCTTATAGAGTGGGCAGGGCTTATAGAAGATATTATCCCGCCTGGCTGTATAAGGGTTAATATATCTAAAGATTCAGGCAAAGGTTTTGATTACAGGAGTATAGATATAGATGTCCCGGGGAAACCAAAGCCCGTGGATATGCTTTAAATAACGGAGGCTGCATATACAATGAAAGTATTGGCAATAGACAGTTCGGGCATAACTGCTTCGGCAGCAGTGGCAGATGATAATAGTATAATAGCAGAATTTACTGTAAATAACAGGCAGACACATTCACAGACACTTCTTCCGATGGTTGATATGGTTGTAAAAATGTCTGAAATACCACTTGGAAGCTTTGATGCAATAGCAGTTGCTTCAGGGCCTGGCTCATTTACGGGTTTAAGGATTGGCTCTGCAACTGCAAAGGGGCTTGGGCTTGCTCTGGACAAGCCTTTAGTTCCAGTTCCTACACTGGACGGGCTTGCATACAGGGCAGCATGTTACAGCGGGATAATATGCCCGCTTATGGATGCAAGGAGAAACCAGGTATATACAGCAGCATACCATATAAAAGATGGAAAACTGGTTAATGTTATAGGGCAGAAAGCAACAGGAATTAAGGATATTTTATCTGAACTGGAAGCAACAGGTGAAAAGGTGCTTTTTCTTGGTGATGGTGCTGATGTATACAGGGATGTGATTATGGAACAAACAGGCATTGATTATTTATTTGCACCTGCACATATATCAAAGCAGAGTGCTGCTTCTGTTGCATTGCTTGGAATTATGTACTATAAAGAAGGCAGGTATGAGAGCGCAGCAGAGCACAGGCCTGTTTACCTGCGCAAGCCACAGGCTGAACGTGAGCGGGAAGAACGTATGCAGGTGGAAGGTTAATTATGGACATAAAGTTCAGGAAAATGCTTCCAGAAGATGTTTATGTAGTATCGGGAATGGAAAAGCAGATGTTTGGTACATGTACAAATGCAGAATTATATAAAAGAATGTGCATGGATGAAAAAAACATTTATATGGCAGCAGCAGATAATGGCAAAGTTATTGCTTATTGTACAATAACTGCATTATATGAAACAGCAGATTTATGTAATATAGCTGTAAAAGAAGAATACAGGCGCTGCCATATTGCAGAAAAACTTCTGGAGAAGTGTGTTATAACATGCAAAGCCAGAGGTGTAACAAGAATTTTACTTGAAGCCAGGGAAAGCAATACCCCTGCATTAAATTTTTATAAAAAAATGGGTTTTATGGAAATTGGAAAAAGAAAGAATTATTATAAAGAACCATGTGAGGATGCTGTTATTATGGAGAAAATGCTATAAATGTACCATGCATTTCCACTATACAATTATACATAAAAAATATATTATGATACCAGGGCAAAAAGTATATAGCAATGTATGTTTATATGTAAATTGATATATACTGGCTTTGCCTGCCGGATACCGGCAAGAAGCAGATTTGCTTGCAAATATGTGGAATTGCCGGTGTTTGCAGGATTGTGGGAATTTAATTTATGTATAAACCAAGGAGGAACTGCCATGAATAAAAAAATATTCTGCAATGTATGTGGAAGACAGCTTCATATGGAAAATGATATACTATTAGAGGATGCGTTTGAGGCAAGGAAGCAGTGGGGGTATTTTTCAATGAAGGATACAACACTACATTCATTTGTTATATGTGAAAAGTGTTATGATGAAATGGTTAAAAAGTTTGTAATACCGCCTGAGGTTACTAATGTAACAGAACTATAGTATCCAGGTGGTTGTACAGACCACATCATGGAGGCTGGTTTATGTTAGATTTATGTTTGCTTGGAACAAGTGGCATGATGCCGCTGCCTGGACGGTGGCTTACTGCACTTATGGCAAGGCTTGGTGGAAGCAGCCTGCTGGTTGACTGTGGCGAGGGTACACAGATAGCAATAAGGGAAAAGGGATGGAGTGTAAACCCTGTTGATACAATATGTTTTACACATTACCACGGTGACCATATAAGCGGGCTGCCAGGGCTTTTGCTGTCAATGGGAAATTCCTGCCGTACAGAGCCTGTTACACTTATAGGCCCTAAAGGGCTTGGGAAAATTGTGAATTCACTGCTTGTTATAGCACCAGGGCTTCCGTTTAAGCTGGAATTTATTGAACTGGATGAAAAAGAACAGGATATAGCCGTTAATGGTTATAATTTAAGGGCATTTAAGGTGAACCATAATGTCCTGTGTTATGGCTATACGATAAATGTTCCAAGGGGAGGCAGGTTTTATCCAGAACTTGCAAAAGAGAACAATGTCCCTGTAAAGCTCTGGAACAGGCTGCAAAAAGGTGAAAGCATTGAACATGAAGGAAGGCTTTATACACCAGACATGGTTATAGGTGCTCCAAGAAAAGGAATAAAAGTTACATACTGTACAGATACAAGACCAGTACAAAGCCTAATTGAAAATGCCAGAAATGCCGATTTATTAATATGTGAAGGTATGTATGGGGAAGAGAGCAAGCTCCAGAAAGCTGTTGAAAACAAACATATGACTTTTTGTGAAGCTGCACAGGTTGCCAAAGAGGCAGATGTTAAAGAACTGTGGCTTACCCATTACAGCCCCTCACTTTTAAGACCTGGGGATTATATAAAAGATGTTAAAAAAATATTTCCGGCTTCATATGCAGCAAAGGACTGC
This sequence comes from uncultured Lachnospiraceae bacterium, assembly GCA_910588655.1. GTDB lineage: Bacteria > Bacillota > Clostridia > Lachnospirales > Lachnospiraceae > Butyribacter. The sequence goes on from CAJUPJ010000023.1 coordinate 49,774, forward strand.
AGAAGTGTGACACTTGGATTTCCAGAAGAAGAATGATATGTGTATAGCTGCGGGGCTGGAAAATTAAACAGGAGGTATTGTGTATGGGCAAATCAGGCAAAAAAATTCTGGCAGCATTTATTGTAATGGCATGTCTGGCAGCAGGTGCTATAGGGGTGTTTTACTATATATCCAGGCCAGATGATAATTTACAGGAAGTGACAGAAACAGGTACAGAAGTAGAAAAATTAATTAAAAAGGATTTAGATACAAAGTATCCTGAAACTGCTGTTGAAGTCCTTAAATTATACTGGCGTTATAATAAATGTATGTATAATGAGAAAACAAGTGACAGTGAATTTGAGAAACTTTTAGAGCAGTTACGCAAGCTTTATGATGATGAATTCCTTGCAGAAGAAGAGAATTCATGGGAAAATATGTTAAAAAGGTTTAAAGAAGACAGGGATGAGTACCAGAAAAGTGAAAAAAAGATATCTATGTATACAGTAGGGCAGGGAAGTTCTGCTACTTCTGGCAAAGTTGATGGCAGGGAGTGTGTTTCTATTACATGCAGTGCCATGATTAAACAGAAAGCAGAACGCAAGAATGTATATGAGAAATTTATGTGCAGGCAGGATGAAGACAATAACTGGAAGATATTAGGCTGGCAAAAGGCAGAAGGCGGGATGGAGGATTAATATGCCAAAAGATATATTAACGCTTGGAATTGAAAGCTCTTGTGATGAAACAGCAGCAGCTGTTGTAAAAAATGGCAGGGAGGTTTTGTCAAATATTATATCTTCACAGATTGATATCCATAAGCTTTATGGCGGTGTTGTGCCAGAGATTGCATCACGTAAACATATTGAGAGGATAAATTATGTAATAGAAGAAGCCCTTGCAAGTGCAGGTGTAACATTAAATGATATTTGTGCTGTATGTGTGACATACGGGCCAGGGCTTGTTGGTGCGCTGCTGGCAGGGGTAAGTACAGCAAAGGCAATGGCTTATGCTGCTGGAATACCACTTGTAGGAGTGCACCATATAGAAGGCCATATAGCAGCCAATTATATTGAACATGGTACATTAGAGCCGCCGTTCTTGTGCCTTGTTGTATCAGGCGGGCATACACATCTTGTACAAGTAAATGGGTACAATGATTTTGTTGTGGCAGGCTGTACACATGATGATGCTGCAGGGGAAGCATTTGACAAGGTTGCCAGGGCTTTAGGGCTTAGTTATCCTGGAGGACCTGCAATAGACAGGCTTGCAAGGTCTGGAAACCCACATGCCATTGAATTCCCACGTGCAAAAGTAGATGGGGATAAGTATGGTTTTAGCTTTTCTGGGCTTAAATCTGCTGTGCTGAATTATTTAAATGGCTGTGAAATGAAGAATATAGAAGCGGACTCTGCAGATGTTGCGGCGTCTTTCCAGCAGGCAGTAATTGATGTACTTGTAAACAAGGCAACAGATGCTGCCATAAAGTCAGGAGGGGACTGTATAGCCATTGCAGGCGGTGTTGCTGCAAACTCTGCTTTAAGGGCAGCACTGGAGGATGAGTGTAATAAAAATGGAATAAGGCTTTACTGCCCGTCACCAGTTTATTGTACAGATAATGCAGCAATGATTGCGGTACAGGGATATTATAATTTTATAGCAGGTAAGAGAAGCGGGCTGGATTTAAATGCTGTCCCTAACCTTAAACTTGGCGCATAGACGGGGTTTTCTACAGACTTGCTGCTGGTAAATAAAAAAATTGAAAAAATTTCAAAAAAGGGGTTGACGGGCGTCAAAAATGATGTTATACTAGCGGAGCACTGTTAAGGAACGGCGCAAAACAATAGTTAAATATGGAGAGATATCGAAGTGGTCATAACGAGGCGGTCTTGAAAACCGTTTGCCCACCCGGGCACGTGGGTTCGAATCCCACTCTCTCCGTTTACTAAGTAAATAGTATTTAAAATGAAAAATAAACACTGTGTATTTAGCTTCATCAAGAAAGCTGTTCACTTCTATAGCATTGGGTTATACCGCTGGGTGGAAGCTTTTTTTATGCCCTGGGCAAGAAAGCAGCTTATGGCATATTGGTTATTATGGAGCTATGGGGTAAACAGATAAATCTGTATACAAGCAGCCAGATACATGGCAGGCTTAGTATAAGGAGAAATACCCAAGAGGCTGAAGGGGCTCCCCTGGAAAGGGAGTAGGCCGCTAATAACGGCGCGAGGGTTCAAATCCCTCTTTCTCCGTTAACACAGTACATTTTACTGTGTGTTTTTTTATGCTCTTTTGTCTGTGCAGGCATGTATTTCTTGCATAAAGAGTAATGCATAAACAGGCTGGAACAGGGTATAATAAATTGAAATTAATTTTTTGAAAAAAGTTGTTGACATGAAAGAGCTGGTGTGGTAATATATAACACGTTGGCGCAAGAAAGCCAGCAGCATAAAGCACATTGATAACTGAACAGTAAAACAACCCTGAAAATTCTAAAAATACCTATAACAATATAGGGAAGAATTTTTAAGTACCCTTATTAACACATGCGTAAGGGTACACAGGATGCAGTTTATGGAAAATAAATGCATCAGTAAATTAAACGGAAATGCTAGTTTTATATTTAAATGAGCAGAACAGGCTTTAAGATGAGAGTTTGATCCTGGCTCAGGATAAA
>CAJUPJ010000024.1 GCA_910588655.1 uncultured Lachnospiraceae bacterium
CTGTTAAATGACAACAGGCTTTTAGAAGTGCTTAAAAATTTATGAAACGGACGTGTATACAACCTGATTGGATATTGGTTTATCTGGTGGAAGATGATATATTGACGCTAACACTTACCGGCATGGGAACACATTCAGATTTATTCCAGGAATAGAATATGGAATTTTAGGAAAGGCAGGGAGTTAAAACCCTGCTTTTGTGCTGTCATTCTTCTTTATAAAATTTATCCTTATCTGTTATAAGTTAGGAACTGCTGTTACATAAAATAAATTATAGGGTTTCTATTAATGTCCGTTTGTCTGAATAAACTCTCTGCACCATATAATTACCAGCTATAATAACAGAGTGGTTTTTGTTAGTTTTACCAGCAAACAGCAGGTTTCCAGTGTTCCAGCTAAATATTTCCGATGACAGAGGCACTTCACGTGGTGGTACAATGTCATTTAGTTAAGAGTTTAGGCAAAAAAATTTTTATAGATTACCAAAGTGTAGATTAGCTGGCAAATTCCAAATGTGCTCCCTTGACAAACCTGAACAGCTGTACGAAGCCGCTGGTGCTTAAGCCCTGTTTTTTAGGGCTTTACGCACCATTGCGTGCGAGTCCAAGCGGAAGCGTGCTGTTCAGGTTTGTCAAGGGAGACCTTTGGATTTGCCAGCGTATCCAGCATATGTAATTTTTAAACATCTTTTCTTGACTAAATGATATTGTAAAGTATCGTATGTGTGTCCTGTCATGGAAAAGTATTAGCTGGAACATATAGAAACGCTGCGTCCGTAAAAACAAAAAGCTGGTATTATATGGAATTCCAAATAAAAGCCTTGATTAAATTATACATATGTGATATTATAACCAGAGGGGAAGCAGCCTGTTGTGTAAGTGGAAAGGAACTTTATGTACAGTGAAGCTTATTCAGCTATAGTCCAGGGCATTGAGGGAAGAATTATCCAGGCAGAGGCGGATATTTCGGACGGACTGCCCTGTTTTATGCTTGTAGGATATCTGGCATCTGAAGTTAAGGAAGCCAGGGAACGTGTCCGTATTGCGTTAAAGAATAGTGGTTTAAGAATACCGCCTAAGAAAATTACTGTTAATTTATCACCTGCTGGCATATATAAATATGGTACAGGCTATGATTTTGTGATTGCTGTTGCAATACTTGCTGCATTAGGGATAGTTAATAGAAAACACCTTGGCAGCACAATTCTTATAGGGGAATTAAGCCTTGATGGCAGCCCTAAAGCAGTTAAAGGAGTTCTTCCAATGGTGTATACTGCTTATGAGCATGGCATAAAATATGTTATAGTCCCAAAGCAGAACACCAGGGAAGCAATGTTTGTAAAAGATGTTTTAATTATAGGAGTGGAAAGCCTTAATGATATAATAGATGTGTTAAATAGTGAAGAACCATCCAGATTTGCGTGCCAGAATACAGATTTGGATGGGGGTATATATGGTGGCATGGATAATATAGGAGAGGAACAGTCTGGTTTTGAGGATATAAGCGGGCAGGAGCTGGCATGCAGGGCAGCAGAGGTTGCAGTTTCAGGTATGCACAACCTGCTTATGATAGGTGCGCCAGGGACTGGCAAGACCATGATTGCAAGAAGGATTGCGGGAATAATGCCAAAGCCACAGTTTGATGAATGTATGGAGATTTCAAAGGTATATAGTGTTGCAGGGCTTTTAACCAGGGAAAAGCCTGTTATATGTTACAGGCCTTTCAGGACACCGCACCATACAATTACACAGACGGCACTTTCAGGTGGCGGAAGATATCCTAAGCCAGGCGAGGCCAGCCTTGCATCAGGCGGTGTGCTTTTCCTGGACGAGCTTCCAGAATTTAACAGGCAGGCATTAGAGGTGTTAAGGCAGCCGCTTGAGGACGGATATGTTAATGTATCAAGGCTGGACGGGAACTGCCGTTATCCTGCAAGGTTTATGCTTGTAGCAGCGATGAACCCATGCAGGTGTGGTTATTTTCCAGACCGCAGGAAGTGTACCTGTACACCACTCCAGGTTAAAAGTTACCTTGGAAGGATAAGCATGCCATTACTTGACAGGATAGATATTTGTGCAGAAACAGTCCCGCTCAGGATGGATGAGTTAAATATATATGCAAAAAGAAAGAAGGGAACATCACAGGAAATAAGGGAACGTGTAACAGAAGCACATAAAATACAATATAAAAGGTACAGGAATGAGAAGTTTAACTTTAATTCATACCTCACTCCTTCAAATATTGGAAAATATTGTGAATTGTCCCCGGAAGCAAAGGATTACCTTGGATATGTTTTAAATGGCATGTCTTTTAGTGCAAGGGCATACCATAAAATAATAAAGGCAGGGCGTACTATTGCAGATATGGAACAGAGCAGCCGTATAGAGAAGCCGCATATTGCAGAAGCTATCTGTTACAGAAGCATTAATGATAAATACTGGAGGGAGGGGAGGGAATAATGGTGGAAATGGAACATATACATTATGTGTACTGGCTGTCATGTTTAAGGGGAATAGGCAGGGTTAAGAGGAACAGGCTTCTTAAACTAATGGGAAGTGAAGAGGAGATATTTAATGCTGCTGGGGAAATGCTTTTTAAAGCAGAAGGGATAACTGGAAATGATGTTTATAATATAATGCAGGGAAGGGACAAGGCAAAAGTCCTGGAAGATTATGGCATTATGGAGTCTAAGGGCATAAAGTTTACATATAAAGGGCATTATACTTATCCTGGCAGGCTTGAGGGTATATATAATGCTCCATACAGCCTTTTTTATAAAGGAAGCCTGCCAGATAATAATAAGAAATGTGTAGCAGTTGTAGGTGCAAGGAATGTATCATACCAGGGAAGTGTAATTGCCAGTAAAATGGGGCGGCAGCTTGCAGAAAATGGCATACAGGTAGCCAGCGGGCTTGCAAGGGGTGTTGATATCTGTGCACAGAGAGGGACGCTCCAGATAGCTGGCGGGAGGACTTTTGCAGTAATGGGCTGTGGTGTGGACATATGTTACCCAAAGCAGAATATAGAAGAATATATGCTTATACAGAGAAGTGGCGGCATAATTTCAGAATACCCGCCAGGCATGCCGCCCGTTGCAGGCAATTTTCCTATGCGTAACAGGATAATCAGCGGTCTTTCGGATGGAATACTTGTAATTGAGGCAGGGGAAAAAAGTGGTTCTCTTATAACAGCAGAGGCAGGAACAGAGCAGGGAAAAGATATTTTTGTTGTACCTGGGGAGATTGGTAATAAATTATATTATGGAAGCAATGAACTTATAAAGAATGGTGCAGCGCTTGTTACAAATATAAGAGATATAATGGATGCACTTGGTATGTTCTACGATTGTAGTGAAGAGGGCATGAAGAAAAAAGTTGATGTTGTGCTTGAAAGGACAGAAAAAATAGTGTATGCTAGTTTAAGTCTGGAACCGGCACATATAACTGAAATTTCACTTAAAACCGGGCTTGGTATACAGCATACAATGGAAATACTTACCAGGCTTGAGTTAAAGCATGTTGCAGTTATGGCAGGTAATAATTATTTTGCATTAAGAATATAAGATAAAGGACGCTGCTGCCTTGTTATTAAAAACAGCCAGGGACAGCAGCATAATGTATTACCAGATTGAAAGGAAGGAAGCAGTAATGGCAAAGAATCTTGTAATTGTGGAATCACCATCAAAGGCAACTACTATTAAAAAGTTTTTAGGAAGTTCTTATGAAGTGGTTGCATCTAATGGGCATGTAAGGGATTTGCCAAAGAGCCAGCTGGGTATTGATATTGAAAATGGGTTTGAGCCTAAATATATTACAATACGTGGCAAAGGCGCGCTTCTTGCAACACTCCGCAAGAAAGTAAAAAAAGCAGATAAAATATATCTGGCAACTGACCCTGACCGGGAGGGTGAAGCGATATCATGGCATTTGTCCAAAGCGCTTAAGCTTGAAGATAAGAATACAAGCCGTATAACATTTAATGAAATCACAAAAAATGCAGTTAAACAGTCAATTAAAAACGCCAGGACAATAGATATGGACCTTGTGGATGCACAGCAGGCAAGAAGGGTGCTTGACAGGATGGTTGGCTACCAGATAAGCCCCGTATTATGGGCAAAGGTTAAAAGGGGGCTGAGTGCAGGCCGCGTGCAGTCTGTTGCACTAAGGATAATAGCTGACAGGGAAGAGGAAATAAATGCATTTATTCCAAGGGAATACTGGACGCTGTCAGGGGAATTTACACCAGAAGGGGATAAGAAGCCTGTTATAGCAGATTTTTATGGCACTACCAGCAAAAAAACAAGCATAGACTCAGAAAGCCAGATGGAGGAGATAATTGCTGGAATAAAGAAGTCAGAATTTAAGGTATCTGATATAAAAACTTCGGGGCGCAGCAAAAAGCCGCCTATGCCGTTTACAACAAGTACACTGCAGCAGGAAGCAGCAAAGACACTGAATTTTTCCACACAAAAGACAATGCGTCTTGCACAGGGGCTTTATGAAGGTATGGAAATTAAAGGGCACGGGACTATAGGGCTTATAACATACCTGCGTACAGATTCAACACGTATTTCTGATGAAGCACAGCAGGCCGCTGCAAAGTATATAGAAGAAAATTATGGAAAAGAATATATTGCAAGTGGTACAGCTAAGAAAAAAGAGAAAAAGAAAATACAGGATGCACATGAGGCAATAAGGCCTGCATATATTGATTTAACACCAGCACAGGTAAAAGATTCTGTGTCAAGGGATTATTTCAGGCTTTACCAGCTTATATGGAAAAGGTTTATGGCAAGCCAGATGGCAGCGGCAAAGTATGAAACAACATCTGTAAAAATTGACTCAGACAAGTACAGGTTTACAACTGTCTCTTCTAAAGTGGTATTCCAGGGGTATCTGAATGTATACCAGACGGATGAAGATAAAGTTGAGAAAAAGGTTTTCCCTAAACATCTGGTTAAAGGGGCTGCCATGAAAGCAGGGGAGTTTGAGAAGAAACAGCATTTTACACAGCCCCCGGCACATTTTACAGAGGCAGCACTGGTAAAGACACTGGAAGAACTTGGAATAGGAAGGCCAAGCACATATGCGCCTACTATATCTACAATAATTAACAGGCGTTATGTTGCTAAGGAACAGAAAAACCTGTATATAACGGAGCTTGGGGAAGTAGTCAACAGCATAATGAAAAAATCCTTTGCAAGTATAGTTGATGTAAACTTTACAGCATATATGGAAGGGCTTCTGGACAGGGTTGAAGATGGTTCTGTCCGTTGGAAGACAGTTGTGGAAAATTTTTATCCTGATTTACATGAAGCAGTTTCAATTGCTGAAAAGGAACTTGAAGAGATTAAGATTGAAGATGAAGTTACAGATGTAATATGTGAGGAATGTGGCAGGAACATGGTTGTTAAATTCGGGCCGCATGGTAAATTCCTTGCATGTCCAGGGTTTCCGGACTGCCGCAATACAAAACCGTATTTTGAAAAGGCAGGTGTCCCATGTCCGAAGTGCGGGCAGGATATAGTGGTAAAGAAAACAAAAAAAGGCAGGCGTTACTTTGGGTGCCTGGCTTATCCTGACTGTGATTTTATGTCCTGGCAGAAACCATCTGTTGAAAAGTGCCCTGATTGTGGAGGGGCGATGGTGGAAAAAGGGAATAAAATTGTATGTATGGATAACCAGTGTGGCTATGTTAAAGTAAAAGCAGCAGATACAAATTAAGATAATATAAAGCGTAGCATGGGGATTTTATGTACAGATAGAAAATACAGCCAGGAAGACTGCAGCAGAATGTGGTATTTCTGGCTTGCGCAGGTGTGCAGGCATACATGCATTATTGCGTAGATGGTCTTACCTTAGTAAGACATATGCTGTACAGTAATGCTAAGAATAGAAATAATGGAGAATGACAATGAGCCTGGAACTACTAGATAAAACTAGGAAAATAAACCGCCTGCTTACAGAGCAGGAAACAGAAAAGGTAAATTTTACTGAATTCTGTGATGTTTTGTCGCTTGCGCTTGAATCAAGTGTGCTTCTTGCAAGCCGTAAGGGCAAAGTTCTTGGTATGAAGGAAAGGGAAGGGACAGATATTATACCACAGCTTAGTGGCATAAAGCTTGGAAATTACTTAGATAAAGCACTACAGGAGAGGTTTATGAATATACTCTCCATAAAAGAAAATGTAAACCTGTTGGTTATGGGGCTTGACTGGGACAGGGCAGATGAATGCCAGGCAATGGCAGCACCTGTAATAATGTCAGGCAAAAGGCTCGGGACACTGTTTATATACAGGTATGGCAGGCAGTTTACAATAGATGACATAATACTGGCAGAATATGGGACAACTGTAATCGGGCTTGCAATGCAGAGTGCTGAATCTGAGGAATTTTCAGAAGAGCACCGTAAAGAAATGGATATTAAAGCCGCCGTTAAAACATTGTCAAGGCTTGAGGCCCAGGCAATGGTATATGTGCTTGATGAACTTGGCGGTGCAAGGGATGGGGTGCTGGTAACAAGCAGGCTTGCTGATAAGGTAGGGATTACAAGGTCTGTTATAGTTAATGCACTTAAGAAATGTGAAAGTGCAGGCATTATTGAAACGAAATCTTCTGGAATGAAAGGTACTAATATCCATATAGTTAATAACCTGTTATGTGAAGAAATGCTTGTTCCACAGGATGCTAATTATAATGCATAAAAGAATATTACTTTGCAGTAATATTCTAAATAGGTAGAAATAAAAAAGCAGGTACATAAGTAAGAAAATATTTTTTACCGGCATTATGCACAACGTGAGTGGCATTTTGAATGGAAGATTTTGTAACAAAAAGTGTGAAAAGTTAAAAAATTTTATTATATATACTTGTAATTTGACCTCAATATCTTTATAATTAGATGTGTATTGTTATGCGGTAAATTTCCAAGAGGGAAGTACATAAAATTTGGAACGTGTATAATAAATTTGTGGAGAGGAGAATTGTATGGTATCAACAGGAGCATTTAACTATATTAATGTGCTTGAGAAAGCAGCAGATGCAAGCTGGATTAGGAATGCAGCAATATCTAACAATATCGCCAATGTAGATACACCTGGATATAAGCGGAAAGATGTTGATTTTGAGACATATCTGCGGTGCGCAGTTTCAGGAGGGGGTTCACTTGATGATGAGATAGCAGGGGCTGACCTTGAAGTATTAACTGGTACTACATATACAGATTACGGAACTGTCAGTTACAGGCTTGATGGCAATAATGTTGATATAGATACGGAGAATGCAGAACTTGCCAAGAACCAGATGAAATATTACACGATGCTTGATTCAGTTTCACAAGAGTTTTCAAGGCTTAAAAGTGTTATGAAGACAAGCTGACAGGAGGGTATATGAGAGTTTTTTCTGCTATGGATATAAGTGCCAGTGGCATGACGGCACAGAGGACGAGGCTGGATGTTATATCACAGAATATTGCCAATGTAAATACCACAAGGGATGCAGACGGCAACCCATATATGAGGAAATCTGTTATTTTCCAGGAGAAAGTTTATGTTTCCTTTGATGAAGCCCTTATAAATGCAACAGGGCATGTAGGCAAAGGTGTTAAGATTTCAAATATTTTTGAAGATAGAAGTACAGAGGGGCGTCTTGTGTACGACCCGTCCCATCCCGATGCTGATGAGAAAGGGTATGTAATGTACCCTAATGTAAGCACAGTTACTGAAATGACTGATATGATTGATGCAAGCCGTTCTTATGAAGCGAATGTAACAGCGTTTAATGCAGCAAAGAACATGCAGCTTAAAGCGCTTGAAATAGGCAAGGCATAGTTAAAAGCAGTAACAGGCAGATATATGGATGGGAGTAAAAAATATACCGCAGCAGGACAACGGCGGGGATGGAGGCTAATAATATGGATTTTTCACTGGTCAACGGTGTGGATTTTAATAATTACTTTAAAACACCATCAATTTCATCTGGTTTAGCAGATGGCAATGACCCTTTAATTATTAATCCAGGGGAAGGCAATACTACATTCCAGACTGCATTTGATTCAGCACTGAACCTGATAAGTGAGGCGAATGCATACAGCAATGCAGCAGAAGAAGAAGAAATCAAGTTTGCCCTTGGGGAAACTGACAGCATACATGATTTGCAGATTGCACAGCAGAAAGCTAATGTATCACTCCAGTATACAGTTGCAGTTAGGGATGCATTTTTGAGTGCATATAAAGAAATAATGAACATCCAGATATAAAAAGTATCTAAAATCTTAACTGTTATTAGGGGAGCTTAGCTATGCAAGAGAGAATTAAAGAAATTCCAAACAAATTTAAGGAGTTTTGGAGCAAATACACAGGTAAACAAAAAACTATAATTATAGCGGTAATATGTGTAGTGCTTCTCGCTATAGGCGCTACAGCATGGTTTGTTTCAAGACCGTCATGGACTATGTTCCAGGCATTTGAAAACCTTGATGATGCCAATTCAATGGCAAATGCGCTTGAAAGTTCAGGTATAAGTTATAAGGCATCAAAGGACGGGCTTAAGCTTTATGTCAAAGAGGGAGATGTAACTAATGCGCTTTATACCATGAGTGATAACGGGCTTGCGGAAAAAGGTTATACATGGGATAAGGCATTTGATAATTCAATGTCAACTACAGAAAGCGAAAAAAGCCAGAAGAGAATACTTGCATTACAGTCCCAGATTAAACAGACACTTGTAAAGTATTCATTTGTAGATGATGCCAATGTATTTATTGATGTACCAGAAACATCTTATAAGGTGCTTGAAGACTCTGATAAAAGTGCAACATCAATTACAGCAGTTATTGATGTAAGTGAAAGCAATAAAAAAGAAGTTACTACTGAAAGGGCAGAGGCACTTGCATACTGGCTCGCTGGTACAGTGGGTACAGATGTTTCCAATGTTGTTATAAATGATTTTGACGGGTATAATATTTTTAATGGTTCGCTTGATGACGGGCTTGGCGGTGCATTCGGCGGCGGGAGTTCTGAATATGTTTCAAAGTTAAGACAGACTATTAAACAGAATGTTATAAACCTTCTTTTAAGCTGTGACTATGATGATGTAGAAGTCGGGACAGATGGCATACAGTTTGATATGAGGAAGATTGAAACATTAAGGAAGTCATATGATGTCGCAGAAGGAATGGAGAACGGCTATCCGGGCAAGCTCTACAGGTATAATGCAGAAGGCACAACAGGTGTAGTAAATGGTGAGCCGGGCACACAGTCAAATGATGATGATACAGACTATATGATAAACAGGACTGATGGTTCGGGCTCTTCTGTAAGCATAGAGAAGCTTGAGAATATTTTTACTAATGAAACAATTGAAAATATACAGCAGGAAAAACCTACAATACAGACAGATATATCTTCATTAGGAATTGTTGTTACACGTTATAATGTGTATGATGAAGAGGAACTTGAAAACACTGGTGCGCTTGACGGGACTACATTTGAAGAGTTTATGGCACAGAATAATGAAAGGACTGTAATACAGGCAACACCAGAGGAGATAGGGCTTGTTTCAGCAGCTACAGGCATAGATGAAGGCAATATTAACATTGTAGCTTATGAAGTGCCAAAGTTTGTGGAGAAAACAGAAACAACCAGGGGGATTTCAGATTATCTTATGATAATCCTTGCAGTCCTTATTATTGCCCTGCTTATATTTGTTGTACTCCGTGGAACAGCTCCAGTAAGGGCAGCAGACGAAGAGCCAGAGCTTTCAGTAGAACAGCTTTTAGCTACAACTAAAGAGAACCAGTCACTTGATGATATAGAATTCAGCGAGAAGTCAGAAACAAGGAAGATGATTGAGAAGTTTGTTGATGAGAACCCTGAGGCTGTTGCACAGCTTTTAAGGAACTGGCTTAATGAAGACTGGAATTAAAAGTGAAAGGCGGGAAAAGGCATGGCTAAGGAAAATATCAGCGGAGTGCAGAAAGCGGCAATACTGCTTATTGCGCTTGGACCTGACAAATCTGCAAATGTATTTAAGCATTTAAAAGAAGATGAAATAGAGCAGCTTACCCTTGAAATTGCTAATACAAGAAGTGTATCACCAGCAATAAAGGACTCTATACTTGATGAATTTTATGAGGTCTGCCTTGCACAGCAGTATATTGCTGAAGGTGGTATTACATATGCCAAGGATTTGCTGGAAAAAGCACTTGGTGCAGAACGTGCAAAGGATGTTATTGGAAAGCTTACCGCTTCACTCCAGGTAAGGCCGTTTGAATTTGTGCGTAAAACGGATGCTTCACAGCTTCTTAACTTTATACAGGATGAACATCCACAGACAATAGCACTGATACTGTCATACCTTTCATCGGGGCAGGCATCTGCTATTATATCAGCACTTGCACCAGAAAAGCAGACAGATGTAGCGAAAAGGATAGCACAGATGGACAGAACGTCACCGGACGTCATAAAGGAAGTGGAGAAGGTATTGGAACAGAAACTTGCCTCACTTGTAAACCAGGACTACACAATTGTTGGTGGTGTAGATTCTATCGTAGATATATTAAATACTGTAGACCGCGGTACAGAGAAACATATTATGGAAAGTCTTGAAATTGAAGACCCAGAACTTGCTGATGAAATCCGTAAAAAGATGTTCGTATTCGAGGATATCCTTTCACTGGACGACAGGTCTGTACAGCGTGTATTGCGTGAAGTTGACAATAATGAGCTTGCAGTTGCGCTTAAAGGTTCTAATGAAGAGGTACAGAACCTTATATTTAACAACCTTTCAAAACGTCTTGCTACAATGATAAAGGAAGATATGGACTTTATGGGACCTGTACGTCTTAAGGATGTTGAAGAAGCACAGCAGAAAATTGTTAATATTATACGTAAGCTCGAAGACTCTGCTGAGATTATTATCTCAAGAGGTGGAGGTGACGAGATAGTTGTCTAATCTTATAAAGTCTGTGTACTTTAATAATTTAACTGAAGGAAAGAACTGCGTAATAGACTCTGACAGCCGTATAGAGGAATTTATACCTGGAATATATGCACAGCCTGTGGAAGAAGCTGGTGAATACCAGTTCAGGCAGCTTACAGACATGGGCAGTGATACAGGTGCAGAATTTACAAGCGGGCTGAATGTAATAAATATGGAAGAAGTCCTTGACGAAGAAAGGCAGAAACTTTCAGAAGAAACAGCAGCACAAAGTGAAGAACTTATAAGTGCCGCCAGGGCACAGGCAGATGAAATAATAGCAGAAGCCAATGCCCAGGCAGAGGATATTAAAAAGGACGCTTATGAGGAAGGCAGGGCACAGGGAATTGAAGAGGGCCAGAATTATGCAATGCAGGCACTCAGGGAACAGGAAGAAGCATTAAAGCAGGAGTATAACCAGAAGCTGCTTGAATTAAAGGAACAGGAAAAAGAACTTGAACCACATTTTGCAACTATAGTAGCAGCGCTTGTAGAGAAACTTACAGGTGCTGTATGCAAAAACAAGAAAGATGTAATAGTGCATCTTATAGACAATGCACTGCGTAACCTTGAAAAGTCTAAAAGGATAGTTTTAAGGGTTTCTAAAGCAGATATAGCAATGGTTTCCTCTAAGCGGGGTGCTTTCCTGAAAGAATTAAAAGATGGCACAGAACTTGAAATAACAGAGGATAACAGCTTGTCAGCAAACCAGTGCATTATAGAAACTGATAATAAAATTGTTGACTGCAGCCTTGATGCACAGCTTGACAGCCTGCGTGAACAGATAAAGATGATTGCAATGTGATAAAAAGAAGAAAGAGAGAAACATTGTATGCATAATATTGATTTGTCAAAATATAATATGCTCCTGGGGCAGTCATATGAGAAGTGCCTTGGTAAAGTAGCTAAGGTTGTAGGGCTTACGGTTGAGTCAATAGGGCCTGCGGCAAGGCTGAATGATTTGTGCCATATTATAACAAAGGATACAAACCATATTATTAATGCAGAAGTAGTAGGTTTCAGGGATGACAGGGTGCTGCTGATGCCATATGGCAAAACAGAAGGTGTAGGGCTTGGAAGCAGGGTTGAAAATACAAATACACCACTGGAAGTCCCTGTAGGTGATGAACTTTTAGGAAAGACATTAGACGGGCTTGGGTATCCTATAGATGGCTCTGCATTAAGTACAAAAGCAGCTTACCCAGTTGATGCACAGCCGCCTGACCCGTTAAAGAGAAAGATAATAGATGAAGTGCTTCCTTTAGGCGTAAAGGCGGTAGATGGTCTTATAACAGTTGGCAAAGGCCAGCGTATTGGGATATTTGCGGGCAGTGGTGTCGGCAAAAGCACGCTTATGGGAATGTTTGCAAGAAATACAAGAGCAGATATAAATGTTATAGCCCTGATAGGGGAGCGTGGCAGGGAAGTAAGGGAGTTTATAGAAAGGGATTTAGGGCCTGAAGGAATGGCAAGGTCAGTTGTAGTAGTGGCTACATCAGATAAGCCGGCGCTTATCCGTAAAAAGGCAGCCATGACGGCTACAGCAGTTGCAGAATATTTCAGGGACCAGGGAAAAGATGTACTTCTGATGATGGATTCGCTTACACGTTTTTCAATGGCACAAAGGGAGATAGGGCTTGCATCTGGTGAGCCGCCTGTTTCAAGGGGTTATCCCCCAAGTGTGTATTCCGAGATGCCTAAGCTTCTGGAAAGGGCAGGCTGTTCTGATACAGGTTCTATAACAGGTCTTTATACAGTGCTTGTAGACGGGGATGATTTCAATGAGCCAATTACAGATACAGCAAGAAGCATACTGGATGGCCATATAGTGTTAAACAGGAAGATAGCACAGAAAAACCATTACCCGGCAATAGATGTATTACAGAGCATTTCCCGTGTAATGAGCAGTATTGCAACTAAAGAACATAAAAAGGCAAGCGGCATACTGAATAATGTACTTGCTACATATTCTGAAGCGGAAGATTTAGTAAATATTGGTGCATATAAACCTGGCTCTAATAAAAATATTGACTATGCATTATCAAAAATAGATGCAGTTAATGAATTTTTAATGCAGGATGTTTATGAAAAAGCTGGTTTTGAAGAAACAGTCCAGAATTTAAGGGCTCTTTTTGAGGAAAACCAGGCATAGGATTATTAAAATGGCAAAGTTTATTTTCAAAATGGAAAGCATATTGTCAGTTAAGACAAAGCTTGAAGACCAGGCAAAAGCTGAGTATGGAATTGAAACAATGAAGCTCAGGGAAGAAGAACATAAACTTACGCTTCTTGAAAACAGGAAAAGTGGTTTTGAACAGCAGCTTTTTGAAGCAGTAAGTGACAGGCTGGTTATTTTAAGCATAAAAAGGCTTGAAGACAGTGTTGAAAATTTAAAATATAATATAAAACTCCAGATTATAGTAATAAGGAAGCAGGAGGAGAGAGTTGCGCAGGCGCGTGCAAAGCTGGATAATGCCATGAAAGAAAGAAAAATATATGAGAAACTGAAAGAAAAGGCATTCGAGGAATTCAAGACAGAAGTAAATGCCCAGGAACAGAAAGAAATTGACCAGCTTGTAAGTTTCCGGTTCCGGAGCGCCGGGGAAAGCGAGGATTAAACACAATGGCAAAAAAAGACAAGACAAAAGAAAATGAAAGCGGAGGAAGTAAGTTAGTTAATGCAGTTATTGTATTAGTTATTATTTTAATCTGGCTTGCAGTCTTTGCTTTTCTTATAAAGCTTGATGTCGGAGGAATTGGGAGCAATATACTTTATCCGGTATTGAAAGATGTTCCTGTGGTTAATAAAATCCTTCCATCGCCTTCCGAGGAAATGCAGGCATCAGAGGATAATTATAAGTATACAACACTTAAATCTGCTAATGAACGCATTAAAGAACTGGAAAGCCAGCTAGAGGCACAGGGAGGCACAACAGCAGCCAACTCTGACTATATTGCGAACCTTGAGGCAGAAGTCAGGAACCTCCAGAAGTATAAAGACCAGATGGATGATTTTGACAAGAGGGTAGCAGAGTTTAATGAAAAGATAGTTTTTAATGACAATGCGCCTGACATTTCTGAATACCGTTCATATTATGAATCAATAGAACCTGAAAATGCAGAAAAGATTTACCGCCAGGTAATGCAGCGCGAAAGGTATAATGAAAAAGCAAAGGAACTTGCCACATATTATGCTAATATGGAAGCTGAAAGTGCTGCACAGGTTATGTCAGAGATGGATGAGGACTTAGACCTTATATGCGATATACTCCAGAACATGAGTGAAAAGCAGGCAGCAGCGATATTACAGGCAATGAATACAGAATATGCTGCACAGATTACTAAAAAGATATCTACAGGCAGGTAACAAGACGGGGATATATAATATTGTATTCTGGTGTTTCCAGCAGCTTATTTATAGCATAGGTTATAAATAAGTGGCTGTTTACATATATAAATATATTTAAGGAGGTGGAACAATGAAGGAAATCAGTGCGGTTACACTGGGCAGCCAGTTATTCCAGGCAGTTCCAGGCGCTGGCAGTACACAAAGTACAATAAAAGGGAAACAGGCTTTTGAAAGTTTCTTAAATATTGGAAGCAGTGCTACAGCAGGAAGTGCCAAAGATACTGTACAGGCACAGCAGCCAGCAGCAGATACAAATGCGGCACAGCCAGCAGATACTGTAAATACAGGTACATCTGCGGATAACCAGCAGCCAGGCAGCACATCACAGGTACAGCAGGATGGTGCAGCAGATACAAATTCTTCTGCCGGCAGTATATCACAGGATGGTGCTGATGTGGAAAACACTGGTGCTGTCATGGAAGCAGCTGGTGCAGTAAATAATGCAATCAAAGAGGCTGTAAAAGATATAACAGGGCTGGATGATGAAGCGCTTGCAGAGATAATGGCAGCACTTGGGATGTCATTTGCTGATTTGCTTGACATGGGCAATTTAAAGCAGTTTGTAATGTTTATTAATAATACATCAGATATTACAGACCTGCTTATGGATGAGTCTATGATGTCACAGTTAAACAACCTTGCAGATGTTATTGCTGATATTGATATAGAGGCATTAACAGGTATGACAGAGGGTGAATTTGCAAAGCTTTTACAGGATATTGCAGATGGCAGCCTTGCAAATAATGGCAGCAATGCCGGCACATTACAGGAGGCTGGCACAGATAATGCAGGGCAGGCAGCAGATAAAACTGTTACAGTGGAATTTGTTAATGAAGAGGATGCACAGGTAACTGTAAACCAGGAAGACACAGCACAATATGCTGCTACAGGCAAGGAAGCTGCAAATTCCAAAGAGACAGCAGTACAGGATGGCAGCCAGCAGGAAGATACAAAACTGGCAGCTGGCAAGGAACAGGCTGGCACAGATAATGCAGGCAATGCAGAAAACTTTAAACAGGGCACAGGCAGCCAGGCAGGTGGAGCAATGGCAGAGAGTGCACAGCCAGAAGCAAGAGTGGCACATGAAGAGAACTTTAACCACCAGGCAGGTTTTATCCAGAACCTTGCACAAGCGGCAGCAGATGTCCAGGACGGGGCTATACCACAGCAGGCAAATATGCAGACAATGATTAATATTGTAAACCAGGTTGTAGAGCAGATTAAGGTAACAATGGGCAAAGAAATGACAAACATGCAGTTACAGCTTAATCCTGAAAGCCTTGGCAAAGTGCTGGTATCAGTTACATCAAACCATGGTGTAATGACAGCTAATTTTACAGTACAGTCAGAAGAAGCAAAAGAAGCATTACAAAGCCAGATGTTTGCACTGCGTGAAGCACTTGAAAGCAGAAGCCTTAAAGTTGATGCAGTAGAAGTTGAAGTATCAGATTTTACATTTTCACAGAGTAACCAGGCAGATTCACAGAACCAGAAAGAATTTGAAAAAGGCAGTGGAAGACGTTTTAAATTTGGTTTTGATGGTGAAGAAGATGGTACAGACGGTACAGATACTGTGGTATCTGGAAGCCAGAGCCATAGCAGGCTTGACATGGGAAGCAGTATAGACTTTACAGCATAAAAGGAAAGGAGGAACAATATGAGCATTATAGCAGATGTAGTTGACGGGAAGGTAGATATATCTGAAAGTTCGCAGTCTAAAGAAAGAAAAGTCGGCTCACAGCTTGGCAAAGATGATTTCCTGCTGCTGCTTGTAACACAGATGAAGTACCAGGACCCGTTACAGCCTACAGACAATACAGAGTATGTAACACAGCTTGCACAGTTCTCAGAACTTGAATATATGCAGAATATGATGGATGTTACACAGCATACATCAGCATTTACCCTTGTTGGTAAGTATGTATATGCAGAAAGTACTTCTTCAAGCGGGCATAACCAGAAAGAAGAAGGCATGGTTGAGTTTGTTACCATGAAAGATGGTGATGCATATGTTACAGTAAATGGTGTTGAATTTAAGTATGATGAAATAGTAGAAGTAAGGGATGAGTATTTTGTTATTTCACAGAAACTTCCATCAGTCAAGGAACAACAGATTTTATTCCTGCACCATGACCCACAGAATGTTGTAATTGATGGTGTGTCACTTGGTGAAGATGAATACCAGGCATCCAGCATGGGTATTGGAATTATTAATGAAAAGGGTGAGACAGTAACTGTTGACCCTAAAAATGTAGTATACAGTGATGGAAAACTTACTATAGATAAGAAAGTATTTGAAAAATTTGATGCAGGTACATATAATATAGCATTTGTATTTGATGACCCTAACAAGACGGTTGATTATGAGAATGTAACACTGGTAATTAAAGGTGTTAAACCAGACCTGCCTCCTGGAACTGATACAGAAAATCCAGATGGAACAGAAGGTGACGGTACAACAGGCGGTGACGGAAGCACAGAAGGTACAGAAAAACCTGGTGGTACAGAAGGTGACGGAAATACAGAGGGCTCTGGAAGTACAGAAAATCCAGGAGAAACAGGAACAGAAGGAGCAGGGACAGCAACTGCATAGAAAGTTTTGGAATTGAGGTGAAGGGCTATGAATAAACTTAATGAGAATTATCCATCAATAAACCAGATGGCTGGCAGGCTTTTAAACAGCCAGAAGACAGATTCTGCCCATTCCACAGGACCGGAGCTTTCATTTCAGGAGATATTAAACAATAAGCAGTCTGAGAAAACAGAAGGCTTAAAGTTTTCTAAGCATGCTAACCAGAGGCTTGCTACAAGAAATATTAATCTGTCTGCGGAGCAGATGGAACGTCTGGAAAATGGAACAACGAAGGCACGTGAGAAAGGAATCCGGGAGTCTTTGGTAATGGTTGATGATATGGCATTTATTGTAAATGTCAGTAATAATACAGTAATTACAGCAGTAGGCAGTTCTGCTGACTCTATATTTACTAATATAGACGGGGCTGTAATAGGTTAATATTATTATCTAATAAATGGAAATACTATGCGCTGGACCTCACAAGGAAGCGCAGAACTTTGAATGGCAGATAAGTTTAAAGTATTCCTGTATAATTTAAGGAGGAAAATAGTTATGATGAGATCACTTTACTCTGGTGTTGCAGGTCTTAAGACACACCAGACAAGAATGGATGTTATTGGTAATAACATTGCAAACGTAAATACAGTAGGGTTTAAAGGAAGCAGCGTAAACTTTGCTGACCAGTTTTACCAGACAACATCACCAGCAACAGGGCCAGATGCAGCAACAGCCGCAGCAGGTTCTAATGCAAAACAGATAGGTCTTGGCTCACAGGTAGCATCAATTACAACAAATATCACAGAGCAGGGCGGAACATCATCAACAAACAGGGCTCTTGACCTTGCTATTAATGGCGACTCATTCCTTATCGTAAAATCAGGCGGTGCTACTTACTTTACAAAAGCAGGCGCACTTAATGTAGATACAAATGGTACACTTTACTCAACAGTAAATAATGCTACAGTCCAGGGATGGATGGCTGATGCAGAAGGAAATGTGCAAAGGGACGTAGTAAGGGACCTTACAGTAATGTCAGCAGATAACCTTTATTTTCCGCCAACAGCGACTACTAATGTTACATTAAAAGGTAATATTAATAAAAATGATAAAGACCTCCAGGTAACATTAAGTGATGATGGTGTAGCAATAGACAGCGGGCTGGTTGCAACAATAAGCTTTTATGATAAGCTTGGACAGTTATATACAGCTAAGCTGCTTATAGTAAAACCAGATGAACAGCCAGACGCTGGCGCTGATGATACACAGCTTACATCATACAGGGTATATCTTGGTGATGTTATGGATGAAGACGGAAATTCAATCTTTGTAAGGGAAGTAACTGGTGATGACGGTTCTGTAACTTATGCTGCTACAGGTGCAACTGTTACACTTGGTGGTGCAGAATATACTGTAGGTGAAGATGCAATAAACGCTGAAACTGGTAAGTTCACTACTATAACTGGTGGTGGTGATGGTGCTGCACTGCTTAACTTCAATATGAGGACTGGTGATTTCTTTAGTACAACTAATAATGGTGAAATCCCTGAAACATCACAGTATGCAACTACAGGTATTATGTTAAGCATTAACCCAGGTGATGGTGACGGGGCAATTGATAATACATTTGACCAGTATGACCCTGAATCTGGTACAGGTGGTATTATGATTGATGTTTCTTCACTTACCCAGTATTCAACAAATTCAAACCTTACATATACAAAAGGTGATAAGCTTGAAGCAAGGGGTGCAGGTAATATCGCTGGCGAAATGAAAGGTATTTCCATTGATGAGGATGGTTATGTATATGGTACATATAATAACGGTTCTAAGAAATGCCTTGCACAGATTGCAGTTGCAACATTTAACAACCCTTCAGGCCTTGAAGCAGTTGGTAACAGCCTTTTTGCACAGACACTTAACTCAGGTACATTTGATGGTGTTGGTGAAGCCGTAAGTATTTCCGGAAGTTTTACAGTAGGCGCACTTGAAATGTCAAACGTAGACCTTGCATCAGAGTTTACAACAATGATTACAACACAGCGTGGTTTCCAGGCAAATTCACGTATTATTACAACAACAGACTCCATGCTTGAGGAACTTGTAAACCTTAAACGTTAAGCATAAGCTTTAAGTAACATTATTAAGCGGCATTGCAGTGTAATCTTACAATGCCATATAATGTAACATATTATAATGTAAAATAAAATAAGCCGGCAATGAACATTAATTGCGTTACAGCCCACACATTTGTTTGTTGCCGGCTTGATTTAAGAAAAGAGTTAAAAAGATTTAAAAGAATTGTATTTTTGTTATCTGGCAGAGGGGTTACAGGGAAAGGGGGAGAGAATTTATATGATTGATGTTACCAGGTTAAATGGTTCTGGTGTTACAGTTAATTCAGATTTGATTGAAACAGTTGAAGAAACTCCTGATACGGTTATCACGTTGACCACAGGGAAAAAAATAATTGTAAAAGAAAGTAGACAGAACGTGAAAAATCTAGTAAAATTGTTTAAGAGAGAATGTAATTCTATTGAATAATATAGAAATTATATATATATTATACGCGTTTTTTGTGTATATATGCTCTTACTATTAAATTATAAGGTGGTGTAAGTTGTGGATATTACAACAATTGTAGGAATGGTTGTTTGTCTTGCCATGGTTGTGCTTGGTATTGTTACTGGTGACGAAGGTCCAGCAGCTATGAGGCATTTCTATGACCGGAATTCTATCTTTATTACTATCGGTGGTTCCGTATGTTGTATGATGATGCAGGCAAAGAGCTTTCCAGTATTTTTAGCTTCATTTAAGTCTATGGGCCTTGCAATGAAAGTACATAATATTGACCCTGCTGAGGGAATAAAGAACATTATTAACTTATCTAACGTTGCCCGTAAAGAGGGGCTGCTTGCTTTGGAAGAGGCGGCTAATAATATTGAAGATGACTTTTTAAAAAAGGGCATTATGCTTATAGTTGATGGTACTGACCCTGAACTTGTAAGAAATATTATGGACACAGAACTTGGCGCTATAGACGAAAGGCATAATGAAAAGGTTATGTTCTGGGCTAACTGGGGAAGCATGGGTCCTGCATGGGGTATGATTGGTACTCTTATAGGTCTTGTAAACATGCTTTATAACATGGAAGATATGGCAAAAATCGGGCCTAATATGGCAGTAGCACTTCTTACTACGTTGTATGGTTCACTTCTTTCCAACTGGGTTTGTATACCTATTTCATTTAAACTTAAAATGCATAATGCTAATGAGATAAAAATGAAAGAAATAATGGTAGAAGGGCTTTTATCAATACAGGCAGGTGAAAACCCACGTGTAATAGAAGAAAAACTGAAATCATTCCTTGCCCCTTCTGTACGTGATGCAATGAGTGAGGGCGGTGAAGATGGCGCTCCTGAAGGTGGTGAGGCTTAATGGCAAGAGCAAAAAAAGAGGAAGAAGAAATCAAAACCGATGGATGGAAAGATACTTTCTCTGACCTTATGAACCTGTTGTTGTGTTTCTTCGTACTTTTGTTTTCAATGTCTAATGTGGATGAAGTAAAATATGCGGAACTTGTTGCATCACTTTCCAACAGTTTTAGCATTTTCAACGGCGGTGCACAGGCTATAGGCGAAGGTGTGCTTGTGTCCAGCGGCGCTACACAGCTTAATAACCTTGATGAATATTATTCTGATATGGGAAAAGCCAGTGAATCTGACGTTGAAAACGACCCGCTTGCAGAATTTGTAGAAGAGCTTGAGAAACAGCAAAAGAACCAGACAGAAGAGTTATATAATGAGATTGTGGAACAGACAGAGCAGAAACGGCTTGAAGATTCTGTTGATGTTACGATAGATGACAGTTACCAGTATGTAATGGTTTCACTTAGTGGTGATTTACTGTTTGAATCTGGAAGTGCTGAGATACCAGAAGGGGCTAAGAAAATTCTTAGCAGGGTTGGTGATATACTTAAAAATTATTCTGGCAAGCTGGTAAAGATTGAAGGGCATACAGACAATGTACCTATAAACAGTTCATCATATCCAAGTAACTTATGGCTGTCAACTGCAAGGGCTACAAAAGTCCTGGAATATTTAAAAGATGTAAAGGGCCTTAAACCTAAATTCCTTGAAGC
Source organism: uncultured Lachnospiraceae bacterium (assembly GCA_910588655.1). Classification (GTDB taxonomy): domain Bacteria; phylum Bacillota; class Clostridia; order Lachnospirales; family Lachnospiraceae; genus Butyribacter. The sequence goes on from CAJUPJ010000024.1 coordinate 21,098, forward strand.
GTCAGGCCGTGGTGAAACAATTCCTGTTGCAAGCAATGACAATGCACAGGGAAGAGCCAGGAACAGGCGTGTAGAGATTAAAATATATAGCAATACCCATTAAGGAAGGTGTGTAAATAATGAAGAAAAATATTTTTAGTGTTATTATTACAGCTTTAACTATAGTAAATGTTGTTTTAACTGCAATCTTATTCTTTGTAATGATGCCAACATTTAATAAAACCAACAAGTTAATTACACAGGTGGCATCAATTTTAGACCTTGAGCTTGATGATGAAGATGCTGACCCGGAAGATGATTATACAGTAAGTGATATAGAATATACTGATGTGGCATTTGAGGCACAGCAGACAGTAAATCTTGGGGCAGGTGCTTCTGATAAAAAAGACCATTATGCACTTTTTGATGGTTTTACAGTCGGTGTTAATAAAAAGTCAGATGATTATGATGATTTTAAGACAGAAACTATTACTTCTTACCAGTCAACAATTACTGATATAATACGTTCTGTAATGCAGTCAAAGACTAATGACACTATTTCAGAGGATGTTATAAAGAAGGAAGCACTGGAACAAATCAGGGAAAAATTTGGAACTAAGTGTGTAGTTGAGCTTACTTTAAAGAATTTTATGCACCAGTAATCCAATTTGGGGTTTAATTTATCTTTGAATTATGTTATTATAAGCTAGTGCTTTGTTTTTCAAAGCAGCAGGGAGAAGTAAAATCCTTGTTATAATGAACCGGATTCAGTATCCAATTTGTCCGGGTGTGAGGTGAAAAGAATGGGAGATACCTTATCTCAGGAAGAGATAGATAATCTGCTTAATGCATTAAGTAATGGTGAGCTGGATGCTGACCAGTTGAATGAGGCACCTGAAAAAAGTGTCAAGAATTATGATTTTGCAAGACCCTCCAAGTTTTCCAAAGACCATTTGCGGACACTGGAGATTATATTTGAAAACTATGGCCGTCTTTTATCTACAAATTTACCTGCATATTTGCGTAAAAACATACAGGTAGAAGTTATGAATGCAGAAGCGAATACTTATTCAGAATTTGCCAATGCACTTTCTAACCCGGTACTTCTTGGAGTAGTTAATTTTGCCCCGTTAGAAGGCAATATTATAATTGACCTGGCTACAAATATTGGATTTACTATAGTAGACCGTATGCTTGGTGGTGGTGGTGCGCCTCTTGCAAAGAGCAGGGAGTTTACAGAAATTGAGCTTATTATTTTGGAGAAAATCCTTGATATATGTACCAATCTTATGGTTGACCCTTGGGAAAGTGTTGTTACTATTGAACCGCGGCTTGAACGTATTGAAACAAATTCACAGTTTGCACAGTTTATATCACCAAGTGAGATGACTGCAATTGTAACACTCAGCATTAAGATTGGGTCTGTTGAGGGATTTATGAATATATGTATACCATTTGCATCTGTAGAGCCAGTTATTGACAAGTTAAATACAAAATACTGGTATTCAAGCATGAAGCAGCATGATGCAGGGGCATATAGCGAAGAAATTGAGACTATAATTGACAGGGCCAAAATTCCTGTCAGGGCTATGCTCGGCAGAAGTTCTATTTCTGTAAATGATTTTATGAATATTCAGATTGGTGATATAATTAAGCTGAATACTAAAGTAGATGATGAGCTTGATGTGTATGTTGGAAGTATCAGGAAATTTACTGCATTACCTGGTGCAACAATGGATTCATATGCTGTCCGGGTTACATCAATTATAAGGGAGGAGCAATAAACTATGGATGGAATGTTATCACAAGAAGAAATTGATGCATTGACAGGCGGTGGCGGAGCATCTTCTGATGATACATCTGCACAGGGGGATGAGTTATTAAGTGAGGCAGAGAGAGATGCGGTTGGTGAGATTGCCAATATTAATATGGGTACTGCAGCAACTACATTATCTACCCTGTTGAATAATAAAGTTACTATTACTACGCCTAGGGTTTCCTATGTAACTATTAATGAACTGTCAGAACAGTATGACAGGCCATGTGTATTTATACATATTTCATATATAGAGGGAATTGATGGCAATAATATCCTTATTTTAAAGGAACATGATGTTAAGATTATTACAGACCTGATGATGGGTGGTGATGGCACTAATACAGAAGGTGAACTTTCAGAACTCCATCTTAGTGCTATAAGTGAGGCTATGAACCAGATGATGGGTTCAGCTGCTACTTCTCTTTCATCTATGCTTGAAAGGAAGGTGGATATAAGCCCTCCTTCAGCAAGCCTTGTAGATTTGAATGATACTATTGATGATACTGAGATACTGAATTTCCTTGAAGACCAGATAGTACAGGTATCATTTGATATGAAGATTGGTGACCTTGTAGACAGCCAGATTATGCAGTTATATCCATGTGATTTTGCAAGGGAACTTTATAATAAGTTTATGAATAATACAATGGGAGGCAGCGGGGCATCAGAACCTGAGCCAGCTCCTGCCCCACAGCCAGCCCCGGCATCTGCTGTTATATCTCCAGAGCCTGCTATGGCACAGCAGCCTGCGCAGCCAGTGATGCAGCAGCCTGTACAAGACCCTTCAATGATGCAGATGCAGCAGCCTGTACCTGGAATGATGCCTGGACAGGGTATGATGCAGGGGCAGCCAATGATGCAGCAGCCATATATGATGCCTGTGCAGAATGTAAATGTCCAGACAGCGCAGTTCCAGCCGTTTAATGCAGGCGTAAGCCCTCTTATGCAGCAGGAAAATATTGACCTTATTATGGATGTCCCTCTTGAAGTAACTGTAGAGCTTGGGCGTACTAATAAGTCAATTAAAGAAATTCTTGATTTTGCGCCAGGTACAATTATAGAGCTTGATAAACTGGCAGGTGAGCCTGTAGATGTACTTGTTAATGGCAAATTTGTTGCCAAAGGTGAGGTAGTTGTTATTGAAGAAAGTTTTGGTATAAGATTAACGGAAATAACAAAATAATAAAATAAAAAGCCGGAGGTGTAGGGATATGAGGATTTTAATAACTGAGTTTTCTGCAGCCGCCGGCATTTTTAGGTTTATTGCGCTGTTTATAGTTTTTATTGCCGTGATTGTGGCGGCGTTCTATTTTACGAAGTGGTATGCCAGTTCAGGGCTTGTAAGGAAAGGCAATGGCAATATAAAGATAATTGAGTCTTACCAGCTAGCTCCAGGCAAGATAGTTTATATAGTTAAAATTGGCAGTAAATTTGTTTCAATTATGACATCAAAAGATAATATAGTTAAACTGGCAGAACTTTCAGAAGATGAAATAGAGTTTCAGGAAATAGAATTGAATAATACATCATTTAAAGACGTTATGGGACAAATGATTAATAACAGAAAAATGAAAGATGATGATAAAAAAAATGGGAAATAAAAATAATAAAAAACGGAAAAAAAGTAAAATAACCATGCTTGCACGTTTTTGCAGGAAACCAGTATTAAATATTTTATTAATGCTTTGTGCAAGCTTTATTATTTTCAGTGCAGCAGGCCCTGTATATGTACATGCCAGGGGTGTCGATTCTACTACCCAGAAAGAAATTGAAGGGGAAGCGGATATAGATGATAATACAGTTGATTTAACCATATCTTCCAATGCAGGCAGTACAAACCTGGAAGCTACTTTACAGATACTTATTATGCTTACTATTTTGTCGCTTGCACCATCAATACTTATAATGGTTACATCATTTACCCGTATTATAGTGGTACTGCATTTTATAAGGACTGCGCTCGCTACACAGACTTCTCCGCCTAACCAGGTGCTTGTGGGGCTGGCGCTATTTATTACTCTTGCAATAATGGCACCAGTATTTTCAGAAGTCAACGAAACAGCCGTACAGCCATTTATGGCAGGTGAAGTGCTTCAGGAAGATGCGTTAAAAGCGGGTGTAAAACCTTTAAAATCATTTATGCTTAAGCAGACACGTGACAAGGATATAGAACTGTTCCTTGATATTAATAAAACAGACAGGGAATCTGTAAACAGTTATGAAGACCTTCCAATTACAGTAATAATACCTGCATTTATTATAAGTGAATTAAGGATGGCATTTATAATAGGATTTATATTATACCTGCCATTTATTGTAATAGACATGGTAGTAGCATCCACCCTTATGTCAATGGGTATGATGATGCTTCCTCCTACTACAATTTCAATGCCATTTAAAATACTTTTATTTGTAATGGCAGATGGATGGAATTTGATTATCGGGCAGTTAGTTGACACATTCAAATAAAAACATTTAATACTTTCTTCTTTACATGGAAAGTATCTATAGTAAAGAAAGGCGGGATAAATATGTCAGAAGGAGTAGTAATTGATATTGCAAGGGAGGTTGTCTGGGTTATAGTTAAAACATCGGCGCCGCTTCTGCTGGTTTCACTAATTATAGGTCTTATAATAAGCATATTCCAGACAATTACCTCAATACAGGAACAGACACTTACATTTGTGCCAAAATTCCTGGCTATTATGCTTATAATTGTGTTATGTGGAAGCTGGATGCTTAATGCCATGACAGAACTTTTTACGGACCTTGTTTCACATATACCAGAATACATTAGGTAAGGCAGGGAGGTACAGTGAGTTTTACAATAGAATACCTTGAGTTTGCAATGCTTGTCTTTGTAAGGGTTGCCTCAATAGTTTCAGTTACACCGTTTTTTGGCAATAATTCAGTGCCAGTAAGGGTAAAGGCAGCAATTTCACTATTTCTTTCAATTATCATAATGAATACAACAGATTATACTAATGTAGACTATGCAGGGCTGTTTGGATACAGTTCCCTTATTATGAAAGAAGCAATAACAGGGCTGGTAATAGGGATTGGTTCTGGTTTCTGCCTTTATATACTAAATTATTCGGGACATTTTATAGATATGGAATTAGGTCTTTCCATGGCAATGGAATTTGACCCGTCATCAAATATACAGTCAACCATTACAGCAAACTTCTTCTCACATCTTTTTATGATAATGTTCCTTATATCAGACATGCATTATTTTGTTATAGATGCACTAGTGCAGTCATATAAGCTAATACCAATAGGCGGTGCAAAGATAGAAGCAGACCTGTTAAAAGTTATTACAAAATATGTTTCAGATTACTTTGTAATAGCAATAAGGGTGGCACTTCCTATCTTTACCTGTATTTTTATAATAAATGTAATACTTGGCGTACTTGCTAAAGTAGCGCCACAGATGAACATGTTCGTAATAGGAATGCAGCTAAAACTATTCGTCGGGCTGTTTATATTATTTATGATAATGGGAATGCTGCCAGGGGTAGTGGACTTTATATTCCAGGAAATGAGAGAACTGACGGGAATGTTTATGAGGGCATTGGCGCCATGATTCTGGTGGGGTGTTTTTGGGTGTTGGGAGTATGTGGAAGCTGGGGGATTATATGGAGATGGACGCAGTTTCCATGTTTTAATAAATATTTTTTATTAAGAGGTATGCTTGTTGTGTTGCAATCTACACTTTGGTAATTTATAAAATATTTTCAGCCTGCACTTTTAACCAAATGACATTGCACTACATTGCCCCATAAGAATACCCCTTCGGAAAATATTTATTAAAACATGGAAATCTGCTGTTTACTGGCATATAACTATAACCAGCAGCTTCCATAAAATACTTGCAATAACACGGAAACACATTGCAGAAAATGGCGTGCAATGTGTGTGGGGAGAGATTATTCAGGCTAACGTGAAGAAATTGCAGAAGCAAATATGTTGTATATTTGTTTTTTTAAGTAATTATCTTATTGATATATTACAATGTAGTTGTTTTACTTTGATAGTATTTGCTGTATATCTTCCGTGCGTCTGAAACCTTGTGACCCCCAAAGATGTATTTTGTTTTTTATGTGGGTTTGTATGCTTGTTTTGGAATTATCTGGGTATATTGTATGTGTTTTTATGTTTATTTTTGCCAAAGTGTATATTACCTGGCAAGTTTCCAAAGTGTTCCATGAAAAAGCTGTACAGCGCCGCTGGTGCTTAAGCCCTGTATTAAAATGTTCCGTAGGAACATTAGGGGCTTTATGCATCCATTGCGTGCGCTGTCCAAGTGAGAACGTGCTTTTTTCATGGAAGCACTTGGAACTTGCCAGGGCAATAAACAATCAAAAAAACATCCAAAAACAAAAATATCCAGACAAACCATAAACAACCTATAGCCCCAAAACAAATACATCAGATATTGATATTTTTGGGTAAATAGGTTATGATATATAGAGCAGGCAAGAGGTGGGATTTTATGTATTCATTCAGATATGATTTGCAGCTTTTTGCTAAAGATGGTGAAGGCGGGGAGAAGACCGAAGAACCTACCGCCAAGAAACTTACCGATGCCCGTAAAAAGGGGCAGGCAGCAAAGAGCAAAGAGATAACTACAGCCTCGTCGCTGTTAATATTTTTTATAGCAATAAAAATATTCTTAGGATTTATTGGCGGACGTTTCCTTGAAAGTTACCATTACCTGTATTCAGGAATTACAAAATATACAGATAATGAATTTACACTACAGATTGCATGTTCACTTTTAGGAAGTGTATTCCAGATAATTATTATTACATTAATTCCATTTCTGGCAATTTCATTTGCAACTGTTTTTATATCTGAACTTGTACAGGTAAAATGGCAGATTTCATTTGAACCAATGAAACCTAATTTTAATAAGTTTAACCCGGTAAGCGGCATGAAGCGTATTTTTTCAAAAGACAAGATTGTTGACCTGGTTATTTCACTTGTTAAGATTGCAGTGCTGACATATATAGTTTATGACTTCCTGAAAGACAGATGGGCAATGGTGCTGAATATGTATTCCTATACGCTTTTCCAGGCAATAGAGCTTATAGGCAATACTGTTATAGATATCGGAATAAGGATTAGTGTTATTTTCTTTATAGTGGCTGTTGCGGACTGGCGTTACCGCAAATGGAAATTCCACGAAGACATGAAAATGACCAAGCAGGAAGTTAAGGATGAATTTAAGAATGCAGAAGGTGACCCTAAGATTAAGAGCCAGCAGAGGGCACGTATGCAGCAGGCGTCACAAAGGCGTATGATGAATGCGCTGCCGCAGGCGGATGTTGTAATTACAAACCCTACACACCTTGCAGTTGCTATCCTTTATGACAAAACTAAATACGAAGCGCCAATAGTGGTGGCAAAAGGCGCAGATTTTCTTGCTGCTAAGATAAAAGATGTTGCAAATGAAAATGATATAGAGATAGTAGAGAACAAACCATTAGCAAGGATGCTTTACCACAACGTAGATGTGGGGGCACAAATACCACCTGAGCTTTACCAGATGGTTGCTGAAATTCTTGCTTATGTTTACAATATAAAAGGTAAATTATGAAAGGTATGGTTTTCTGATGAAAAGGCAGGATTTACTTCTTGGATTATACATATTGGTGCCGGTTATATTCCTTATTGTACCAATTCCAACTTTATTACTTGATATATTAATACTGTTTAATATAAGCATAGCGATGATTGTACTTTTTAATGCGCTTTTTTCAAAGGAAGCGCTTAATATGTCATCATTTCCTACACTGCTGCTTATGACAACACTTTTCAGGATGTCCCTTAACGTAGGTTCTACAAGGAACATTCTTCTTACAGGATATGCCGGTAACGTTGTTGAAACATTCGGGCAGTTCGTAGGCGGCGGCAACATGGTCGTTGGTGTAATTGTATTTATGATACTGGTTATTATCCAGTTTGTTGTTATTAATAAAGGTTCAGAGCGTGTATCAGAAGTTACAGCCAGGTTTACACTTGATGCAATGCCTGGTAAACAGATGGCTATAGATGCTGATTTGAACACAGGTGCAATAAATGATGAACAGGCAAAGGAAAGACGCCAGAAAATACAGGATGAATCATCATTCTTTGGTGCTATGGATGGTGCTACAAAGTATGTTAAGGGAGATGCAATGGCAGGCCTTATCATTACTGTAATAAACTTTGCAGGCGGTCTTGTACTGGGTGTTGTAATGCAAGGGCTTGAAATGACAGATGCACTTGCGAAGTATACTATACTTACTATAGGTGACGGGCTTGTAAGCCAGATACCTTCACTGCTTATATCACTATCAACAGGTATACTTGTTACAAAGGTATCTAAGGAAGCAGACCTTGGAAATGTGCTTTTAAAACAGCTTTTCTCTATTCCAAAGGTACTTTACATAGTTGGCGGCAGCATGGCATTCCTTGGAATTGTTACACCGCTGTCAACACTTTTATGCCTGATATATGCAGTATTGTTTATAATTGCAGGAAGGGCTATTGAAGCATCAATGGAAGAAGCATCAATAGAAGAAGAAGTTGGGGAAGAAGAAGAGTCTGCTGAAGAGATAAGGCGTCCTGAAAACGTTGTTTCACTTTTACAGGTTGACCCTATAGAACTTGAATTTGGATATGGTATTATACCACTTGCGGATGTAAACCAGGGTGGTGACCTTTTAGACAGGGTGGTTATGATTAGAAGGCAGATTGCGCTTGAGCTTGGATGCGTTGTGCCTATGATACGTTTAAGGGATAATATACAGCTTAACCCTAACCAGTACCTTATTAAGATAAAAGGTGTGCCAATCAGTGAAGGGGAGATTTTATTTGACCACTATATGGCTATGAACCCTGGGTATGTAGAAGAAGAAATCACAGGTATACCTACATTTGAACCATCATTCCACCTGCCGGCAATCTGGATAACAGAGTCGCAGAGGGAACGTGCTGAATCACTTGGCTATACAGTTGTTGACCCGCCATCAATTATTGCAACACATCTTACAGAAGTTGTCAGGAACAATATTGACACCCTTCTTACAAGACAGGATGTACAGAACCTTATTAACAATGTACAGGAAGCCAATACAACACTTGTGTCAGAACTTGTGCCTAAGCTTCTTGGCGTTGGCGAGATACAGAAAGTTTTACAGAACCTTTTAAAAGAAGGCATTTCAATAAGGGACCTTGTTACAATATTTGAAACGCTTGCAGATAATGCAACTACTACAAGAGATACAGATGTGCTTACTGAATATGTGCGCCAGAGCTTAAAGCGTGCTATTTCAAATAAATATTTCCCTTCAAATGAGATGACAAGTGTAGTTACACTTGACCCAAAGATAGAACAGGAGATTATGGGTTCTGTCAAGCAGACAGAACAGGGTGCATATATAAACCTTGCACCTGAAAAGATGCAGGATATATTAAATTCAGTGAGGGATGAGGTAGAAAAAATGGAAGAACTGGGCAAAAACCCTATTATAGTGACTTCACCTATTGTACGTATGTATTTTAAGAAGATTACATCAGAGCAGTTCAGGGATTTGACTGTTATATCATACAATGAAATAGCGTCTGATGTTGAATTACAATCTATAGGGATGGTGACAGTATAGTGATTATCAAGAAATATATTGGAAAAACGGAAGAGGAAGCTATATCACTTGCCAAGGCAGACCTTGGGGAAGGTGTTTCAATTATGAATACCAAGGAAGTAAACCCGCATGGTATATTTAAACTGTTCAGGAAACCTTCATTTGAAGTAACCGCTGCCGTTGATGAGATTAAGAAAGAAGAGCCTGTAACAGCAGTAAAAGAAGAAACGCCTGATTTTTCCAAATTGCAGCAGGTGCTTAATGAAAAGCAGTTTGTGCCAGCACCTGACTCAAAGGCAGCACAGAAAGAGGCAGAGAGGGAAAGGCTTATAAAAAGCAGCCAGATTATTGAAGATGAACCAGCACAGGACGGTGAAGATAAAGAAGACAACAACGGTATAGAACAGAAGCTTAATACATTGCAGGACTTGCTTGAAAAGCAGATGGTATTAAGCAGGGAAGAGGAAAAAGACGAGAAAGAAAGAGTAGTTGATAAAAACCAGGCATACCTTGATTTAATCAGAAAGCAGCTTATACAGAATGAAGTTGAAGAAACTTATGTGAACCAGATTATAGAAGAGATAGAAGGTACACTGGGACATAATTCCACACTTGATAATATACTTGCTGGTGTTTACCAGAAAATTGTACTGAAAATTGGTTCACCACATCTTATAGATTTAAAGACAAAGCATACAAAATATATATTCTTCATAGGGCCTACTGGTGTTGGCAAGACAACTACGATTGCCAAAATAGCTTCTATGATGAAGCTTGCTAATAAATCAAATGTTGCACTTGTTACATCAGACACGTACAGGATTGCTGCGGTTGAGCAGCTTAAAATTTATGCTAATATCCTTGGCATACCTCTTAATGTTGTTTATACAGCAGAAGAGCTGGCAAAACTAATGGAAGAACAGCCAGGGTATGACCTTGTGCTTGTAGACACTGCCGGGCGCTCACACAATAATGAAGAGCAGAAAGAAGACCTTGTGCAGTTATTAAAGACAATACCTGAAAATGAAAGAGAGATATTCCTTGTGCTAAGTGCAACCACAAAATACCAGGATTTAGTAAGGATAACAGGTATATATTCAGAGATATGCAAGTATAATTTAATCTTTACGAAACTTGATGAAACAGATACCATTGGAAATATATTTAATATCCATATATTGACAGGAGCGCCTCTTTCATATATTACAGAGGGGCAGAATGTTCCTAATGATATAAGTAAAATTGATGCCCAGAAAATTGCAAAACAGCTTCTTGGAGGAAATGGCTGATGGACCAGGCAGAACAGTTAAGAAATTTAGTTAAAAAGCAAACCAGGCAGGAGCACCTTGCAAGGGTTATAACTGTTACAAGCGGTAAAGGCGGGGTAGGTAAATCAAATATTTCCTTAAACCTGGCAATACAGTTTAGCAGGCTCAGGAAAAAGGTTGTTATACTTGATGCAGACTTCGGGCTTGCCAATATAGAGGTTATGCTTGGCATAAGGCCACAGTATAACTTGTCTGATGTTATATTCAGGGGCAGGAATGTAGGTGAAATCATTACAAAAGGTCCTGGAAATATAGGGTTTGTATCAGGGGGGTCAGGCATACATGAGCTTGCGAACCTTACCAGCGGACAGCTTAAGATTTTAGTAAATGTAATGTACCAGCTTGACAGTATAGCAGATATAATAATTATTGATACAGGTGCAGGTATTTCTGATAATGTTATGGAGATGATTTTATCCAGTGCTGAAATACTGCTTGTAGCCACTCCAGAACCAGCATCTATTACAGATGCCTATGTGCTGTTAAAGACACTTAAAAACCAGGAAGGCTATAATAAAGACTCATTAAAAATACGCCTGCTTGGCAACAGGACACAGAACAGGGAAGAAGGAAGGGAACTTTTTGAGAAACTGGACTCTGTAGTTGGGAAGTTTTTAGAAATGGAAATGGATTATATGGGTGCTGTGCCTTATGACAGCTTCTTACAGAAGGCAGTTATGAAACAGCGTCCGGTATCACTTGCCTATCCTAATGCACCATCGTCAAAGGCAATACAGGAACTTGCTTCCATACTTGAGAACAGGAGCAGCAGGCATATAAGCCCGGCTGGTGGCGGCCTGTCAGGGATTTTTTCAAAGATATTAAGAAACCACAACAGATAAAAGAGAGGTATTTATATGCTTGAAGAACTGGTAAGTAATGAAAGCAAAGTTATTTTTTATAAATGCCTTTTCCAGCCAGGGGAGTATGGCATGGAAAAGAACAAGGTGTGTAGCTGCCATCTGCATAAAGTCATGTCTGATTCAGAGATTACTGTTATAGATGACGGGGAAGACAGTGACGGCAGGGCAGTGCTTAAGAAACATGAATGTTATATACTTGATATATATAACCTGAATAAGGTTTACAGGTGTAATGCTTATTATATTTCAAGCAGCAGTGAGGATGGGTACTGTTATTATACAGCCAGGATAGTTTCCCCCGTACAGAAGGTACAAAGACGGCGCTACCAGAGGTATCCATGCCACTCGCTTTTTGCATATACTGTATTAGAGAAAACACAGGTAAATGATATTGTTAATAAAGAATGGGAAGATGTGAAAAAGAGCCTTTCAGGCATAAAGGGCTTTAAACAGGAGGCATTGTCCGATATAAGCGGCGGGGGATTGAGGTTTACTTCCAGGCAGATGGTAAATAAAGGTGAATACCTGTTCTGCGTCCTGAACTTTGGAGGATTTAGTAATAAAAAGGCTTTTCCTGTTATATGTGAAGTAGTTTATTCAGGAGAGCTTGCCAATATAAAAGATATTTTTGATATAAGGCTCAAATATGTTGGAATAACAGAGCAGCAGCGTGAACAAATTATACATTTTGGTTTCTGGCTTGAAAGACAGCGGAATTAATATGCCACAGAGCAGCAATAATTTATAAAAAGAAAATACGTACCCGGGAGGCTATATAATGAAAAATATTTTGATTGTTGATGATTCTGCACTTATGAGAAGAACTATGTCTGATATAATAAACTCAGATGAGGAATTACATAATGACAAGTATGCAGTAAATGGTGAAGATGCCTTAAGGATATTAGAGGCTGGTGGAAAGTTTGATGCTATAGTTTTAGATATTAATATGCCTAAGATGAATGGTATTGAGTTCTTGAGGGCACTTAACAGGAAAGGGCGCAAAGAACGTGTGGTAATTGTCAGCACTATTGCCAGGGAAGGCGCTAAAGAAACTATACAGGCACTTGAATTAGGTGCATTCGACTTTATAACCAAGCCTGACAGCCTTTCAGAAGCAAAAGGCCCGTCATTCGGCCAGAGGCTTGTTGAAATGCTGTATGCTGCAATCGGTCTGCGTACCTCTGAAGCTTCCAACGAAGATGTTAAAAAGAAGCTGCGCCCTGCAAGTAAGCCAGGAAGCCTTACAAGTACAGCCAGCCAGGGCAATGTAATGGCCAGGAAGACTTTAGACAGTGGTACACGTGTATGCCCAGGGGGTGTTTCAGACAGGACTAACCATTCAAAAGCACCAGCAGGCAAAGGGACAAGAAAGCTTGTTGCACTTGCATGTTCTACAGGCGGGCCTAAGGCACTCCAGTATGTAGTACCTTTCCTTCCAGCAAACCTTGATGCCCCAGTCCTTATTGTGCAGCATATGCCAGAAGGCTTTACATCTTCTTTAAGCAAGAGGCTTGATGAGCTTAGCAAGATTACTGTTAAGGAAGCGTCAGATGGTGATGTATTAAAAAAAGGTGTTGTCTATATTGCTAAAGGTGGTTCACAGATGCGCCTTGCTGAAAAAAGCAGGAGCGAACATGTTGTAACTGTCAGGAAAGAGGCAGCAAGGAACGGGCTTAAACCATGTGCTGACATAATGTATGAATCTTTAATGGAAACCTCATTTGATGAAATAACCTGTGTTGTAATGACAGGTATGGGTGCAGATGGTACCCAGGGCATCCTCCAGCTTGAAAAGACTAATAAAGTCTACGTTATCGGGCAGGATGCAGAAAGCTGTACAGTATATGGCATGCCTAAGGCAATCGCTGAAACTGGTGCAGTGGACGAAGTAGTTACTTTAAAGGGCATTGCAGATGCTATTACAAAACACGTGGGGGTGTTATAAATGGATGTAAGCCAGTACCTTGAGATTTTTATTGATGAAACAAAAGAACATTTACAGACTCTGAGTGACCAGCTTATGATATTGGAACAAGAGCCTGAAAACATGGATACAATTAACGAGATTTTCCGTGCCGCCCATTCATTAAAGGGTATGGCAGGAACAATGGGATATAAGCGTATGCAGCGCCTGACCCATGATATGGAAAATGTGTTCCAGGAAGTAAGAAGTGGCAATATGACTGTTAAGTCTGAGCTGGTGGACGTGCTGTTCCGCGGGCTGGATGCGCTGGAAAGCTATCTTGCCAACATACTTGAAACGGCTGATGAGGGCACAGAGGATAATGATGAGATTATCAATACCCTTAACAGCATAGCAGATGCTGCAACAGGAAAGAGCAGTGAGAGCCCTTCAGACAATGCAGCACCAGCCGCACAGGAAGGCAGTGTGCCAGAAGGCGGTGCAAAATATGGAAGCATACATATTACAGATTTTGAAAAGAACACATTTGAAAAGGCAAAAGCACAGAACCAGAATATTTTCGGCGTGACTGTATACCTCCAGGAGTCATGTATACTTAAAGCAGCAAGGGCATTTCTTGTGTTTAAGGCATTAGAAGAGCTTGGAGAAGTTATTAAGGCTGTGCCTGATGTCCAGGATATTGAAGACGAAAAATTTGATATGGATTTCAGCCTTGTATATTTTACAAAGGAAAGCCTTGAGAAAGTCAAAGCAGCAGTTGAAAATGTTTCAGAGGTTAAAGAAGCAATAGTAGGGCCGTTTGAAGTTATCCTGGATGCACCAGAGGCAGAAGCAAAGCCAGAGCCGGAACCAGTTAAGGAAGAGCCTAAGGAGGCAGAGAAACCAAAGCCGGCAGCACAGCCAGCGGCAGCCAAGGCAGCAGCAAAACCAGCAGAGGCAGCACAGCCGGCAGCAGCTAAAAAGTCAACAGCAAAACCGGCTGTAGGACGTACAGTGCGTGTTGATATTGAAAAGCTGGATGTACTCATGAACCTTGTAAGTGAGCTTATTATAGCTAAAAACGGGCTGGTATCAATAAATTCAACAGAAGAAGATACTAAGAGCGACGCTGCATTTAATGAGCAGATAGAATACCTTGAAAGTGTTACCACAAGCCTGCATGAGTCTGTTATGAAGGTAAGGATGGTACCTATTGAAAATGTAGTAAACCGTTTCCCTCGTATGATAAGGGATTTAAGCAAAAAGCTTAATAAAAAGATGGAACTCCATATGACTGGTGAGGAAACAGAACTTGACCGTACAGTTATTGATGAGATTGGCGACCCTCTCCAGCACTTGTTAAGGAATTCAGCTGACCACGGACTTGAAGACAACGATGAGCGTATCGCACTTGGCAAAGAAGAAGTAGGAAATATTTACCTTGATGCGTACCAGGATGGTAATAATGTAAATATAGAAGTACGTGATGATGGTGCCGGGATTAATGTTGACAAAGTAAGGAACAAAGCAATTGAAAAAGGTACAATTACTGCTGAACAGGCAGAAAATATGACCGATAAGGAAATTATTGACCTTCTGTTCAGGCCTAGCTTTTCAACAGCAGAGAAAATTACAGACGTTTCAGGCAGGGGTGTCGGGCTTGACGTTGTTAAAACCAAGATTGAAGGCCTTGGCGGCAATATCGAGTGCAAATCTGTTATGGGCGAGGGCAGCAGCTTTATAATAAGGCTTCCGCTTACACTTGCAATTATACAGGCACTTATGGTTGAACTTGGAACTGAAAAATATGCTATACCATTAGGAAGCATTGAAACAATAGAAGATGTACTTGTAACAGATATTAAGTATGTACAGACTAAAGAAGTTATTAATCTCAGGGGTACAGTTATCCCTCTTATACGTCTTGACCAGATACTTGATATTGAAGCAAGTGGAAATGAAACTGAGAGCCTTACAGTAGTAATTGTAAAGAAAAGTAATAAGCTTGCAGGGCTTGTTGTTGATAACCTTATCGGACAACAGGAAATCGTTATTAAATCAATTGGCAGTTATATAAACTGCAGTAAGATGATAGGTGGTGCAACAATCCTTGGAGATGGTGAAATTGCTTTAATTCTTGAAGTAAATGCACTGGTATAAGGGGAGGTAAAATCAATGGAAGAAATAAGTGACGTACAGAATATTGAAATAGCCGGTGAAGGCAAACAGTATATAGTTGTCCGCCTTGGAACAGAGCAGTATGGTATAGATATAAAATATGTCGATAATATCGTAAGAAACCAGAGGATTACAAGAGTGCCGAAAGCACAGCATTATTTTAAGGGTGTTATAAACCTGCGTGGTGAAATTATACCTGTAATGAGCTTACGTCTTAAGTTTGGTCTTGAGCCTGACGAATATACAAATGCTACACGTATAATTATAATTAAGCTTGAACAGCAGTCACCAATTGGCATAATTGTAGATGAGGTAAAGGAAGTAGTTACCCTGACTGGAGGTTCTATAGACAAGGCAAACACATCAGACCCTGCAGACCCTCTGATACAGTATCTGAGCGGTGTGGGCAAACATGGGAATGGTTTAATTTCCCTGCTTAATATTTCTGCTGTAATTGTTGGCAGGGAAAGCAAGGATGTGGTATAATATTATACCTGCTAAAAACTAGAGTTTTAAAACGCGGGTTTATCCGCTATACTATTTGCGCCGCTAAATGCGGCATGGGGGAATATTATGCAAAAACCAGATAGTGAAATTATAGAATTTGATGTCCTGACAGAGATTGGAAATATAGGAGCAGGCAATGCGACAACCGCATTGTCACAGCTTATTAATGCACGTATTGACATGAATGTCCCTAAAGTTGCAATGCTTGAGTTTAGTGAACTGGCAGAAATTATTGGTGGTGCAGAAACATTAGTTGCAGGTATTTTACTTTCCCTTGAAGGTGATGTTGACGGCATGATGCTGTTTGTACTGGAGAGTTCAGCTGCCCATATGCTAGTCAACCAGCTTATGGGATGCGGGCAGCCGCCATCCCCTGCTACAGGCATGTTTAATGAAATAGAAGAGTCTGCATTAAAAGAAATTGGCAATATTATTGCAGGCTCATATTTATCATCTATTTCATCCCTGACTAATATGCTTATTACTTCATCTGTACCATATCTTGCAGTAGATATGGCAGGGGCTATATTAAGCGTCCCTGCTATAGAGTTTGGTAAGATGGGGGATAAGGCTTTATTAATAGAGTCAAGGTTTAAGGACTTGGATGTAGATATAAGCGGTTATTTCATACTTATACCTACTATTGAGTCATATAAGAAAATGCTTCATTCGTTAGGAATGTGACATGCTATATAAGTATAGGGGTATAGGTGATGAAAAATGGCAAATATGATTAAAGTCGGGATGGCAGATTTGAATATATGCCGTTCGCCAGATGCAATTACTACACTTGGGCTTGGTTCATGTGTAGGGGTTGCATTATATGATAAATCTACGCAGATAGCAGGGCTGGTCCATGTTATGCTGCCTGACAGCACAAAGGTAAGGCAGAACCAGAATAAAGCAAAATTTGCAGATACAGGGATAGACCAGTTAATACAGATGTTAATAAAAGCAGGTGCAAAAAGACCAATGCTTACTGCTAAAATCGCAGGAGGCGCACAGATGTTCGCATTCAGCTCTAATAATGATATGTTAAAAGTAGGCCAGAGGAATGTAGAAGCTGTCAAGGCGAAATTAAACTCCCTTGGTATACGTATACTGGCAGAAGATACAGGGCTTAATTTCGGGCGCACAGTTGAATTTTATCCTGAAACCGGGGATTTTGTAATAAAGGCAGTAGGAAAATCAGTAAGGACTATATAATTCAGGTTATGGGAGGCTTTTTTGTGAAAACAGATGTTATTCCAAAGATTATTACACTGTCAGCAGGGGCAGTAGTATGTATTGTATGTATAGTTAAAGATATAGAAACAGTCTACTCCTTAAAAGTCCTTTTGGCAACACTAATAATTTTTTACATAATAGGATGTATTGCAAAAAGGATAATAGGGCAAGTTAAAGATATCAATACAGTTATGAAACATGAAGAAACAGAAACAGGACAGGAACAGGAAGATATTACCTTTGGGGAAGACCTGTCTCCGGATGGCCTGGAAAATAAAATATAAAAGTTCATGAAAAACAGTAGAAAGGGTGTAGCTGTTCTATGGATGAAAATAGCAGGAACAATTTATGGGAAGAGTATATACGTACCAGAAGCCCTAAGATAAGGGAACAATTAATAATAGAATATTCAGGTCTTGTAAAGATTGTTGCTGGAAGGCTTGGGATATATCTTGGTTATACTGTTGAATATGATGATTTAGTAGGATATGGTATTTTTGGACTTATAGATGCTATTGATAAGTTTGAACTTACCAAGGGTGTTAAGTTTGAAACATATGCAAGCCTGCGTATAAGGGGGTCTATCCTTGACCAGATTAGGAAAATGGACTGGATACCAAGAACACTCCGCCAGAAGCAGAAAAAGCTTGACCAGGCTATACAGGAGTTTGAATCAAAGAACGGACGCAGTGCAACAAATGAAGAACTGTCAAATGAGCTTGGTATATCAGGTGCAGAACTTGAAGGCCTTATTAACCAGACACAGATTGCAAGCCTTGTTTCGCTTGATGAATATCTTGAGCAGGGCAGTGAGGTCAGGGTTGAAGCAGGCAACAAGCCAAGATTTGAACAGCCGGAACAGGTTGTTGAACGCCAGGAACTTAAGCGTATGCTTTCGGAAGCAATAAACGGGCTTAATGAAAATGAGCAGAAGGTAATTGCATTTTATTATTTTGAAGAACTGACACTGAAAGAAATCAGTAATATACTTGGTGTATCAGAGTCACGCGTTTCACAGTTACACACTAAATCCCTGAAAAAAATGAAAGAAAAACTAGGCAAAGAAAACATGGGAGTATTTGGCATTTGGAACATATAAGCACAGACATTTTTGTTTGTGCTTATATCATATTGAAGGGGTGCGGGCATTTTTATTAATACAGCCAGATGCATTCCTATAGGAAAGAGGGTCATATGAATGAAAAGAAACGCATTTTTCCAGCTTGTGCACAGAAAGGACGGGATTTATCTTAAATCTTATCCTGCTGTTGATGGAGGCATGCCATTAAAAAATGATGATATTTTAACATATCTTGTTAAAAAACAGTACAATGACATAGACCTTTCTATAATTAAGGAATTTGTTGATACAGCAGCGAAAAAAGCCAATGCTTATGTAAAGGTTATTGATGGCACAAGACTGCCAGAGAATGAATATGCCCTTATTACAACTGGCGCAGACAGGCGTATGGCAAAATTAAGGCTTTTTCCGCCATCAAATGAAGGAAAGCGTATTAGTATGGCGGATTTAATGGATTTAATAAAACAGAATGGAATTAAATATGGCATTATAGAAAAAAATATAGAAATAGCACTTAAAGGAAGGATTTACTGCACAGATATACTTATAGCTAAGGCAAAGCTGCCAGTGCAGGGCAGGAGTGCAAGCATTGAATATTTCTTTGATGCCAATAAGACCAGTACGCCACAGATGGCAGATGACGGCAGTGTAAACTTCCATAAGCTTGATATGATTGAACGTGTAAAGGAGGGGCAGCTTCTGGCAAGGCTTACACCTGCAGAAAGAGGGACAGACGGGACAGATGTGCTTGGCATGCCGTTAAACCCTGCAAAAGTTACAGTTCTTTCATTAAAACATGGCAAAAATATTCATTTGTCAGATGATAAACTGGAGATGTATTCAGATGTTTCTGGTAATGTTACACTTGTAGATGATACAGTATTTGTTTCAAATGTTTATGAAGTGCCTGCTGATGTAGGGCCTTCTACTGGTGATATAGATTATGACGGAAGTGTGGAAGTAAAAGGTAATGTGCTTACAGGTTATACAGTAAAGGCATCAGGTGATATAACTGTTAATGGTGCTGTTGAAGGCGCAGTCCTGGATGCAGGCGGCAAAATTGTCCTTAAAAGGGGAATACAGGGCATGGGCAAAGGCAATATGAAGGCAGAAGGTGACGTTATATCAAAATTTATTGAAAGTTCCAAGGTAACAAGCGGTGGTAAAATTATTGCAGATGCTATTATGCACAGTGATGTTGTTTCACAGGACAGTGTGCAGGTACATGGCAAAAGGGGGCTTATTGCAGGCGGCAAGGTAAGGTCTGCAACAAGGATTGAAACAAAGACCGCAGGTTCATCAATGGGAACACAGACTGACCTTGAAGTCGGGATAGACCCTGCAATAATTGACAAGTACCATGCAATTGAAAAAGAAATAGAGCTTTTAAGCAATGAGAAAGAAAAATTAATGCAAAACCTCCAGATTTTGCAGAAAAGGCTTAAAACAAAAGGGAAGCTTGATGATGACAAAATGAAGATACTTAAAGCAAACAGTGCAAGGATAAAAGAGATTGACGGACAGATAGAAGCAGATACACGGGAATATGAAAACCTTGAAACAGAACTTGAGAAAAATGCTGGTGGTGGTAAAATAATTGTTGAGGATATAGCATATCCTGGTGTAAAACTTACTATATCAAATGTTGTGACCTATATACATACAGAAACCCAGCACAGTGCGTTTGTACGTGAAGGGGCAGATATACGTATAAGGGGCATATAAAAAGAAAGGGGGACGCCATATGTCATTAACTATTGATTATCTTGCAATGCCGCCAAAGTCCCAGGAAGTTTCACAGATAAAGACAGGGGAGCAGACGCGTATAAACCAGGAACAGCAGGAGGTTGCGACACAGTTCCAGAATACTGTTAAACAGCAGTCAGAAACAGCAGTACGCCGCAGGGATGTGGATAATGAAGAGCTGAAAAACGAAGAACGCAACCAGGGCAAAAAAAAGAAAAAGCAGTCAAAAGAAGCAGCTAAAAAAGAAGAAGAAGAGGAAGCTAAAGAAAAGGAAAGGGCAGTAACCCCGTTCAGGGGAGGTCTTTTTGATATGAAGATATAGAATTCTGCTGCTTTACTTTAGATTAAGTAAGATGAATGGAGATATACAATGGCAATTTTAGAAGCAATAATGGTTATAATCGGGCTTGGTGCAGTATTTTTAAGTTTCAGGGCAACGGATGGCAATAGTACAGATACCAGCACAAGCAATGCCAGCGGGGAAGAGCTTAAAAATGTTACAGATAAAGCAAAAGAAGCCTTAGACAAATTTGACGGGGATATAGAGGCGAAAGCAGAGGAAGTCTTAAATAATACGGATAATAAACTGGGTACTATATTAAACGAAAAAATAATGGGTCTTAGTGAATATTCAGACCAGATTTTAGATAAAATGGAAAAAAACCATTCAGAAACAGTATTTTTATATGATATGCTGAATGAGAAAGAAAAAGAAATTAAGGAATTAGTACATGATATTGATGTATTAAAAGCTGATATAAGGGATGAACTGGCAAAAGAGTACCAGGAACACAGGAAACGGCTTGAAGAAGCAGACAGTACAGCACAGCCATTATATGGCATTTCCGCAAATCCTTCTAATACAGGTACAGATGATACAGTACAGGAGAGCATAATTTCCATGCCTGGCCTGGAAGCAGAGGAATATGAAAATGATGTAAATTCTTCTATATATGATGTAGAAATAGCCAGGATTGAGGAACAGGAAATACGGGAGAAATCCCTACGCAGGCTATATGGCAATATGGGAATAAGCGATACGGAGGCAGCAGTAATTGAAGCAGGCATAGACCATGTTGACCACAGCGACGAAATTATTTCCCTTTATAAAAAAGGGCGTTCTGTACTTGAAATATCTAAAATGCTTGATATAGGACAGGGCGAAGTAAAGTTTGTTATAGATATGTTTAAAGCAAGCTGATATGTGTAATTACGAAAGGAAACAGAAAATGGACAAAAAACCGTTTTTAAGAGGGTTTGGCACAGGAGTCCTGTTTGCTGCTGCCATACTTGGAATATCATTTACAATAAGGACATCAGAACCAGCCACAATAGCACGTGCTAAAAAACTTGGCATGGTTTTTGAAAATAATAACCAGAAAGTAGTGCTGTCAGAAACAAAAGCACCAGAAGAAACAACTTTGCCGGAAACATCAGAAAATCCAGACAGTACAACAGAACCAGATAATACAAAAGCGCCATTAGGTACAACAGAACCATCAGATACAACAAAGCCATCAGGTACAACAAAACCGTCAGGTACACAGAAACCTGCTGCCACCAAAGTGCCTGCAGCAACAAAGAAACCTTCAAAGAAAGATAATGACCTTGGAAAGCAGTTCCAAGATGAAAAAAACAATTTAAAAAAAGATATAAATGATGAAAAGAAACAGCTTACAATTAATGATGGCGACTGGGCTGGAAAAGTAAGCAAGGAATTAGAAGCTATGGGCATTATAGATGATGCAGTGGAATTTGACAAATACTTGTCAGATAATGGATACAGTAATGTAATAAATTCAGGCACATATGATGTATCACCAGATGACACATTCCATGAACTGGCAGAGAAAATAACATCACGGTTCCGATAGACAGTTATTTTGAATTAATGGGGACGGACGGTTTCTGTACCAGAACCTGTTACTGCATCCCCTTACAGTAAAGCATAGAATAATAAGATAACTGTAAGGGGGTGATGAGGGTTATTCTGCTAGTGATTTATTAGTTAGTGTATATGTTTTAGTATATATGTTATAGTGGGTGTTGTTGTAGTGGGTGTTATGGAGGGGAATATGGAATTCAGGCCTTGTATTGATATACATAATGGTTCAGTTAAGCAGATAGTCGGGTCAAGCCTTAGTGATACAGGAAGTACGGCTGTGGATAATTTTGTATCTGGTATGGATGCTGGCTATTATGCCGCCATGTATAAGAAAGATGGTTTTGCAGGAGGGCATATAATAATTCTTAATCCAGAAGGAAGCCCATATTATGAGGCAGACCTGCAGCAGGCATCAAAGGCACTTGAAGCATTTAAGGGCGGCATGCAGGCAGGAGGCGGCATAAATGCAGGAAATGCAAAGAAATTCCTGGATATGGGGGCGTCACATGTAATAGTTACTTCATATGTATTCAGGGATGGAATTATAGATTATGCAAGGCTTAAGGAACTTTCAGCAGTTACAGGGAAAGAGCGCCTTGTTTTAGACCTTAGCTGCCGTTATACAGATAATGGTTATTATATAGTGACAGACAGATGGCAGAAAACCACAAAAGAAAAGCTTGATAAAAACCTGTTGTATAAACTTGGTAAATATTGTGATGAATTTCTTGTACATGCAGTAGATGTAGAAGGAAAAGCATCAGGCATAGAAAAAGAAGTTATAAGCATACTTGCAGACTGTAACAATAAAGTAACATATGCGGGCGGTATTCATTCAATAGAGGATATTTCTTATATAGAAAGGCATGGAAAAGGAAATGTTAACTTTACTATTGGAAGTGCCCTTGATTTATTTGGTGGAAGTATTCCATATAACAGTTTAAAGAAGTATGCTATAAAATAGTAGAACTATTCCGTAACAGGGGCAGGGACTGGCATTATTGCCAGTCTTTTTTGTTTCCAGGCAGTATAAACGGCGTTTGTATAAAAAGTGTAAAAAATATTGTAATAAAAATGTAACAAAGTTGTATCAATCTGTTACAATATTTATGAATTAAATGAAATTCTGTACATTATGCCAAAAAGTTGCATAAAAATAGTTGTAGTTTTTATGCAAAGTTCATAAAAAACAGTACCTCCAAAATAACAGTTTTTTCTTGCCATAACCAGAATGGGTATAAGGGGTTGAAATTTTTAAAATTTATGTTATAATTGTTACATAAATATTAAGAAAAAATTTAAGAAATGTTTCAACAGGGATTTGGAACAAGGAGGTTGTTATGAAGTTAAAAAAATTTGCAGCGCTGGTACTTATGTTTACAGCAGCTTCGGGATTAGCCATGAAGCCAGCTTCAATGGTTACAGCAGTTGCAAGTGAAGTAGTTTCTGAAGGACCAGCTATAGAGGCAGACAATACACCATCTTATACAGATATTAATACAACTGCCAATACAGATACAGCTTCTAATACAGATACAACTGTTAATACAGATGTGGCTGAAGGGGAAAATACAAATACAATAAATAACACCAGTAGTAATACAGATACTTCAGATAGTAATTCAAAAAACAAAGTAAATAAAAACAAGAAAAAAAGCAAGGCAAAAACAAAGAAAAAAGCAAAGAAGAAAAGTGTAAATAGCTATTCTAAGGCGGATTTAAGGCTTATGTCAAGTATAATTAACTGTGAAGCAGGAATTGAACCATACCAGGGCAAGCTTGCAGTAGGAATAGTTGTTATGAACCGTATTAAGTCAAAAAGTTTTCCAAACACATTAAGAGGGGTTATATACCAGAGAGGCCAGTTTTCACCAGTCAGGAACGGTTCACTTAACAGAAGGCTTTCAGAATATGATTCGGGCAGGATTAAGTCAAAACAGTGGAAAACATGTATAAAAGCAGCTAAGAAGGTTTTAAGCGGCCAGCGTACTATTTTATACAGGGGAAAAGAAAAGAAAATGAACAACTTTTACTTTTTCAGTGTAGGTTTAAGTGGAGCACGTCTTCGCCTTGGAGGACATAAATTTAAGTAATAAATATAAAAAACATTTAGAGAAATTAATATATTAGTATTACGTGGGCAGATTAAAAAGTCTGCCCTTTAATTATTCTTTTTAGCAGGTTTCTGGAAAAATTTATGAAACTATCTGCGGCTTGCAAAAATTATACTTTTATATTTTTGTAGATTGTGGTAAAATATTAAATAGCGTTTTTAGCTGTATAAGAAAATCAAAGGAGGAACGATAGTGAGTAGTCCGGTTGATGAAAAAGAAACTGTTTCGCGTAATTTTATTGAAAATATTATTGATAAAGATATTGAGGAGGGACGCTGTAAGAAGGTTGTTACACGTTTTCCACCTGAGCCGAATGGTTATCTCCATATAGGGCATGCAAAGTCAATAGTCCTTAATTCAGGGCTTGCACAGGAGTATGGTGGTGTTTTTCATCTGAGGTTTGATGATACTAATCCAATGAAAGAGGAATCAGAGTTTGTTGAGTCTATTATAGAAGATGTAAAATGGATATGTGGTGATTTGGATAAAAGCCAGGTTTATTACGCATCAGAATACTTTGATACAATGTATGAGTGTGCGGTAAAGCTGGTAAAAAAAGGAAAAGCGTACGTTTGTGATTTATCTGCTGAAGGGATAAGGGAGTACAGGGGTACATTAAAAGAACCAGGCAGGCCAAGTCCCTACAGGGAACGTACAATTGAAGAAAACCTTGATTTATTTGAACGTATGCGTGCAGGTGAGTTTGAGGACGGTTCAAAGGTACTGCGTGCTAAAATAGATATGGCATCACCAAATATGAATATGAGAGACCCTGTTATTTACAGGATTGCAAGGATAAACCACCATAATACAGGTGATAAATGGTGCATTTACCCTATGTACGACTTTGCACATCCTATTGAAGATGCAATAGAAGGTGTAAGCCATTCAATATGTACACTTGAATTTGAAGACCACAGGCCGCTTTATGACTGGGTAGTACGTGAGCTGGAGTTTGACAACCCGCCAAAACAGATTGAGTTTGCTAAACTTTACCTGACTAATGTTGTTACAGGAAAACGTTATATTAAAAAACTGGTTGAAGATGGCATAGTAGACGGATGGGATGACCCAAGGCTTGTTTCTATAGCAGCACTCAGACGCCGTGGTTTTACGCCAGAGTCTATCCGTAATTTTATTAAATTGTCGGGTATTTCAAAGGCACAAAGTTCTTCTGACTATGCAATGCTTGAATATTGTGTACGTGAGGACTTAAAGCTTAAGCGCCCGCGTATGATGGCAGTATTAGACCCTGTCAAGCTGGTAATAACAAATTATCCTGAAAATGAAATAGAGTATCTTGATGTTTCTAATAACCAGGAAAATGAGGATATGGGAACACGCAAAGTGCCATTTGGCAAAGAGCTGTACATTGACAGGGCTGACTTTATGGTTGAACCGCCAAAGAAATATTTCAGGCTTTTTCCAGGCAATGAAGTAAGGCTTATGAATGCTTATTTTGTAACATGTACTGGATATGGCACAGATGATGATGGCAATGTAACAGAGGTTTATTGCACTTATGACCCTGAAACAAAGAGTGGCAGCGGTTTTACAGGAAGAAAAGTAAAAGGGACAATACACTGGGTCTGCGCTGAAACAGCAGAAAAAGCGGAAGTCCGTTTATATGAAAATATTGTAGATGAGGAAAAAGGGGTATATAATGAAGATGGAACAATTAATTTAAACCCGGATTCATTAACTGTACTTGGGAACTGTTATGTAGAACCGGCACTTGCAGAAGCAGCGCCTATGGACAGTTTCCAGTTTGTAAGGCATGGTTATTTTTGTGCAGATTTAAAAGATTCATGTAAGGATAACCTTGTGTTTAACAGGATAGTTTCACTAAAGAATTCATATAAACCAGATTAAGGAGGTAATCAGATGAGTTTATTTAATGGTCTTGAAAAGTTTGGGCTTGGAAAGCTTCAGAAAATGGATGTATTTGAAAAGGATGAGAAGAAGGAGGAAAAGGCAGCACCTAAACCAGAGCCAAAGCCTGAACCAGCACCAAAGCCTGAAGTCCATGAGTCAGACCTGCTTTTTGACAAGTCATATACATGTCCTGTATGTGACAAGGCTTTCCGTTCCAAAATGATAAAAACAGGCAAGGTAAAGCTGCTTAAACAGGATACAGATTTAAGACCAATATACAAGTATGTTGATTCCATAAAGTATGATGTATTAGTATGCCCGAGATGCGGTTATGGTGCACTTAGCAGGTTCTTTAAGTTTATGATGCCATCACAGGCAAAACTTATAAGTGAAAATATATCAAGGAATTTTAAGGGGCTGCCAGAAACAGGTGACACATATACTTATGATGATGCTATTGCACGTTACCAGCTTGCCCTTGCCAATGCTATTGTCAAAAAGGCAAAGGCAAGTGAAAGGGCATATACATGCTTAAAAATGGCATGGCTTTACAGAGGAAAGGCAGAAACCCTGCCAGAAGATACCCCTGACCGTGATAAAATTATAAGTGAACTTAAAAAGGAAGAGGAGTCACTGCTTGTTACTGCATATGAGGGATTTTCAGATTCATTCTTAAAAGAAGATTTTCCGATGTGTGGCATGGATGAGCTTACTGTTACATACCTTGTGGCAGAACTTGCAAGGCGTGCTGGCCAGTATGATGAGGCAATCCGCTGGATTTCAAGGGTGCTTACATCAAGAAATGCAAGTGAGCGTATTAAAGAAAAAGCAAGGGTAGTTAAAGACCTTGTTGAAGAGGACAGAAAGAGCGAAGAAGAAACACAGGCACAATAACTAAAACAATACACAATAACTAAGACAGTATAAATAATTAAGGCAGCATATACTACAAATAAACTGGAATTTACCAGGTATGTAAATGCCCCGCTGCAATATAACAGCGGGGCTTAAGTTGATTATATGTAATTTACTGTTTCTATTCTTCAAAATAACTATTAGTTTTTATAATGCTTCTTGGTACTGCATCCTTAGAATTTTTCCAGGGTTTATCTTCATTCCGGTAATCAAATTTATCAATAAACCATTCTAAATCATCAATTACACGCTGCATATTCTCAAAATAGACATTATCCAGGTCATTTATAAATTCCTTCTGTTTAGCCCCGTTTAATGAACCTGAAGCATCGTATAACATGCCATAATGTTTATTGCAGAAACCTTTGCACTGGATAAACTTATTGCGGAAGCTGTCATCATTTATATAACAGTGGAGTACAGTAGCTATGTAACGCCCAAACACATTTTTAATGCGGTTGCAGATAAAACATGAATTTTCAAGGTTTGAAGTATATTCACTTACACCTGTCTGCTCCTTTTTTGCAAAAAGCCCTTTTTTAGATGGCTGTGATGACTTGCTGATGTTTTTAAGTTTTTCTGTAGAATATTTCATATGTGTATGCAGCATAAGGGCAACACCTAGCCTGTTCTGGTTCTTATACAGCTGTTTCATATGGTGTGTGCAAAAACCTGTCTTGTCAGTTTCAAGACGTATATCATCCTCCATATAGCTCGGACCAAGCGTAAAATCAACAGCCTCCTGTTCAAGTTCCGTATACATAAGGCAGAGAGGACATTCACAGTCCTTGCTGAAAGCATCATTAACTGGGATAGTATATAACTGTTCCTTCATAACTTCCTCCATTCAATTAGTATATTAATTATACATGATTTACATGTATGTTGCAATATTCTGTTTTGGTAAGGGAAGGGACGCAGGTTTTCCGTTGTTCCACTAAATTATTCCACGACAGGGCACGCTTCCGCTACGTCAGCCCACGCAGTGGCACATAAAGCCAGATATTTAATGCCCCGAATAAACTGGCGTTTATTCCGTAACATTAAATATCTGGCTTAAATGCCGGCGGTGCTGAAGTGCCTCTGTCATAGAATAATATTAGCTGGAATAACAAAAAACTGCTGTTTCCTGGCAAAATTACAGAAAACAGGTCTGGCATTATACCTGTAAATCATGTTGCGGGGCAGGTGATTTAGACGTACGGAAATTAAATGATATTTTTTGGAATAGAAATAATCTTTTGGTTTTGGCATCATGTAGTATATTTTGGGTAAATATGGATGGTATTATTGCATAATAAGTGACTAGCAGAATAAACCTTCCTCACACAATACAATTATTTTGTGTTTTGTTGTGAATTTCTGGTGATGATGTATGTTAGTAGTAAGTGTAGATTAGCTGGCAAATTCCAAATGTGTTTACATGAACAAGCTGTACAGTGCCGCTGGTGCTTAAGCCCTGTATTAAATGTTCCGTAGGAACATAAGGGCTTTATGCATCCATTGCGTGCGCTGTCCAAGCGGAAGCGTGCTTTGTTCATGTAAGACACTTTGGATTTGCCAGCCCATCATTACTAAATCCCATCCACACCCACACAAAATAAATGTATAATATTTCCCATTTATGGATATTATTACAAAGCAGGGTTTATATGAGCTGCACGCCCTGCTTTCTGTTAAATTTGTAAAAGAATATAAAAAGTAAGATAAAAGGAGTATAAGAGAGTAAATAAGAGAAATAAGGCATTTAATTTAAAAATACAACTATGCGTTGTATTGCACAAAATTTCCAAATGAAATATATTATGTCTATGGTTAGCACTCAAAACGAGTGAGTGCTAGTAAATGCGATTTGTAAAGGAGGATATATATTATGAAGTTATCACCATTAGGAGACAGAGTTGTTTTAAAACAGTTAGAAGCAGAAGAAACTACTAAATCAGGTATTGTATTACCAGGCAATGCACAGGAGAAACCACAGCAGGCAGAGGTTATTGCCGTAGGTCCGGGCGGTGTTGTAGACGGCAAGGAAGTGGAAATGCAGGTATCTGTTGGAGATAAGGTTATTTACTCCAAATATGCAGGAACAGAAGTTAAACTTGGTGATGAGGAGTACATCGTAGTACGCCAGAATGACATAGTTGCAAAGGTTGAAGATTAATTGTAGTATATTAAATAATTTTGTTAATTATAATTTAACCAGTTCTGGTTAATAGTTTTAATTAATTGATTAAAAATAATCTTGAATTAATTGTTTTATTAACTAACTGGTTCTGAATGGAGGAAAATATATTATGGCAAAAGAGATTAAGTTTGGAGCAGAAGCCAGGGCAGCACTTGAAGCAGGTGTTGATAAACTTGCAAATACAGTTAAGGTTACTTTAGGGCCTAAAGGAAGAAATGTTGTTCTTGATAAATCATTTGGTGCACCACTTATTACAAATGATGGTGTTACAATTGCTAAGGACATAGAGCTTGAAGATGGTTTTGAGAACATGGGCGCACAGCTTGTTAAAGAAGTTGCTACAAAGACAAATGATGTAGCAGGTGATGGTACTACAACAGCTACAGTTCTTGCACAGGCTATGG
>CAJUPJ010000025.1 GCA_910588655.1 uncultured Lachnospiraceae bacterium
AAAACTGGATTTGAAAGCCGCAGAAGATAAGGGCTGGAGAATCCGAGAGACTATGTTTTTGAAAGCGGGGACAACGGCTATGGCGCACATTACCAGCAAATCCACGATAAATACGGTGACTTTGATTTTGTAATGACAGACTGCGCCCAGTATGATACAAGATGGCCAGAAGTACACATGTTTCCAGAAGAAGCAGTACAGGCAGTACAGACACTTGGTGCAAAAACAGCAATGCCAGTACACTGGGGTGCATTTGCCATTGCTAACCATGCATGGGATGATTCAGCAGAACGTTTTACTACAGCAGGTGAAAAAAACGGGCTTAAAATTGTAACCCCGCAAACAGGAGAAACCATAAGCCTTAAAAATGCCAGCAGCCATATGGAACGCTGGTGGAAAGATATTCCTTAGTAACCACCAAAAACCAGCACATAAAGAAGAAATTAATGATTATATTAATAACAGTGGCTTCTTACACAGGAAAAACAGCACTTGCCTAAAAGTATACAGTTCACAGAATTTTCACAACAATTATTAGCACTCACTCTTGACGAGTGCTAATAATTGTGATATAACATACTACAGAAACAAAAATAAAACAAATCAAAGGAAATGAAGGGAGAGATGACATATGTTTATGCCAAGTATATTTGGGGAGAATTTATTGGATGATTTCTTTGACTTTCCAAAAATGGGTTACACAAGAGGAAATAGTTCAAACGGACTTATGCAGACAGATATAGCCGATATGGGTAATGGTTATGAAGTAACAATCAACCTCCCAGGTTTTAAAAAGGAAGATGTAACAGGAGAATTAAAAGACGGTTATCTTGTAGTTACAGCAACAACTAACAGCAGTAATGATGAAAAGGACAATAATGGTAAATATATCAGAAGAGAAAGATACAGTGGTACTTGCAGCAGAAGCTTCTATGTAGGTGAAGATGTAAAGCAGGAAGATATAAAAGCCAAATTTGAAAATGGTACTCTTAAGCTTTCTATCCCTAAAAAAGAAGCAATACCTGAGAAAAAAGAAACAAAATATATTGCCATAGAAGGCTGATATTGTTTCTAAAAAACTTTATAAATAACTCTATAAATAACTAAAATCCCAAATTAAAAATGCAAAATGCAACTGGTTTAAAGCATAAATAACCAGGCATTTTGCATTTTTTTGTCGAATAGAATAAATAGACTAAACATTATTCTAATGTTATTATTTTTAAAAGAAAAATAAAATCCATGCCACAAATTCTGTTTTGGAAAGGAAAGGGATAATATGGAGGCACTAATATGGGAAAAACCAGAAGAGATTGACAAAAAACTTGCAGAAAGAGTCCGTATGGTGCGGAAGCGCAAGTATATTACCCAGGAAGAATTAAGTGGTTTAAGTGATGTAAGTTATGGTTCAATTAAAAGGTTTGAATCATCCGGAAGAATTACATTACTGTCACTTACAAAAATTGCCATGGCATTAGGCTGCACTGATGAACTGCGTAATATATTTACCAAAATCCCTTATTGGGACATGCAGGAAATTCTTGATAACAATAGATAAATATAGGATAATTTACAGTTATCCTTTGTTAGTGTAAAAACGGACGGTTTCTGTGCCAGAGCCAGAATATTACGTTAAAGGGGTACGCTTCCGCTACGTTAAGCCACGCAGCGGCACATAAAGCCATGTAATTAATGTTCCAAAATAAAACTGGCGTTTCTTTCGTAACATTAATTACATGGCTTAAATGCCGGCGGGCTTAAAGTACCCCTTTAACGTAATATTACTGGCATCATGGCACATGAAACCTGTTACCATAAATCTGCACCAAAACCCAGAATAACAAGATAACTGTAAATTATGTAAGTGAGGGTTATTCTGCCAGCCACTTATTAAACAGTGGAACAGTTACCATTTGTATGTATATAATACCAGAAATTTTCCGTATGTCTGAACCATCTGCCCTTCCTACATAATTTCCAGTTATCCTGCCAGCTTGTTTTTCTGTGATTTTGCTAGGAAACAGCAGGTTTCCAGTGTTCCAGCTAAATGTTATTACATGACAGGGACACTTCAGCACCGCCAGTGTTTGTATCCCGTTTTAAGTGCAATGGAGGAAACGTAAGTTTCATTCATTGCACAGGGATACTATGCACTGTTGCGTGGGCTGACGTAGCGGAAGCGTGCCCTGTCATGTAATAACATTTAGCTGGACATGGAAACCCTGCGTCCGCCAATCCAAATACTAACAAAGGATAACTGTAAATTATCCCACAATTTTTATTGACTTTGCCTTTATTAGTTTGTATAATGTATTTAATAAATTTTAGGAGGATTTTGCATGTTAATTGTTGATGTAATGGAGAAAATTGCAAAATAGAATATTGCATGGGTGCTTATTTTTAGTGTGCCAGTATTTTCCTGTGTTGTACAGGTTTCTGCGCAATAAGCCTGCCCATTTGCTGGTTATTTAATGTATTATTATTCCAGCATTTTCGCCTTACATCTGCTTAATATTGCTGTATATATATCTTTTAGGATTTTTTGGCATGGATGTATTTTCCATGCCTTTATTATTATAAAAATCATACCAGGCAGTTTTTGTCCTGTATTCCAAAGATGTATTTTATTAAAGCCCATAATTATATGGACGCAGTATCTTATGCTTTTAAGGTACTGCGTTTTTTTATTGTAAGGTATCTATTTTTGCCATTAAATTGTTGATTTTATTATGATTATGAAAGGAAGCGGGATTAAAATGAGTACAAATATAATTAAAATAAATAATTTAACCAAAAAATACAGGCGTTTTAAGAAAAAAGAAGGAATAAAAGGAAGTATTGCAAGCTTATTTAAAAGGGAATATGAGGAAAAAACAGCAGTTGGCGGGGTAAGCCTTTCTGTCTGCAAGGGTGAGTTTGTTGGACTGGTTGGGCCAAATGGTGCAGGAAAAACTACTTTAATTAAGATGATGACAGGAATAATTGCACCATCATCAGGCAAAATTGATGTGCTAGGATATTATCCTAATGATTTAAAGAACAGTTTTAAAAAGAAATATGCTGTTGTCATGGGACAGAAAAGCCAGTTGTTTTTTGAGCTGACAGTAAATGATACGTTAAAGCTTTTTAAGGAAATTTATGAAATTCCAGAAAAAGAATTCCAGGAAAGCAAGGATTATTTTGTTAAGCTTTTCGGGTCAAGTGATATTATGGATGTGCAGGTGAGGACATTATCATTAGGAGAAAGAATGAAAATGGAACTTTTAACAGCTTTGCTCCACAATCCTGAAATATTATTCCTGGATGAACCAACAATAGGGCTTGATGCCATTGCTGCTAAACAAATCCGTATATTTTTAAAAGAAATTAACAAACAGCGTGGTACAACAATTATACTTACATCACACTACCATGAATAATATTAATTTCCAGACAGATATTACCAGGGTTTCCAGTGAAAATCCATATAAACAGGTTTATGAAGTATCAAAGGAGAATTCAAAAGCATTGCTGGCAGAAATTATGGAATATAACCCTGATGATATTACAATAGAGGAAGAAGAAATAGGTGTTATAGTAGAACGCATATATCAGGAAGGAGGCAGCCGTAATGTATAAATACTGGGAGATATCTAAAACTTATATGAAAACACAGCTTGTATGGAGGGCCGATGTTATATTTAATATGCTATTTACCATCACCAAAATATTATTTGCATATTTGTTATGGGGAATGGTTTTTAAAGATAAAGATGTGGCTGGCATGTTTACATTTTATAGTATGGTTTCATATTATATCACCAGTTCTTTTTTATCACAGCTTGAAATGTCTTCTGGCATAAGCAATGAAATATACTGTAGAATAAGGAATGGCACATTTTCAAAATATATGGTAATACCAGTGGGAATTGAAAAATATTTTCTGGCAATGGAAGCCGGTGTAGTATTATTTTATATTTTATTTGATTTTATTGCAGCATTGGTGTGGGTATTTATATTCCAGATTGATTTTACATTTACAAACAATCCAGTAATAATTGTATGTGCAATTGTTATAACACTGCTTGGACTGGTTTTTATGGTACAGTTAAATTACCTGCTTGGGATTATGGGATTGAAGTACCAGGGAATACAGACATTTTTAATGGTTAAGGATAACCTTGTTATGCTGGTTACAGGAGGAATTGTCCCTCTTGCACTTTTTCCAGATGCAGTTGTAAATATTTTAAGCTTTATGCCATTTTATTATGTTACTTACCTTCCATCCATGCTCTTTACAGGTTTTTGCCATGATGAGGCATTTAGCGGGATATTTATAATTTTATTCTGGTGCATTGTATTGCAGGTTGTAATAAATATTTTCTGGGAAAAGAATGTTAAAAATTTTGAGGGGGGCAGGAATATAATGGTTAATTTAAGAAAAAACATGCGTGTACTTAAAGAAATGGTGCATTTGCGTTTTAATAACCTGGCGGTGTCAAGACTGGATTTTTTTGCACCATTTCTTATAGATAGTTCATTATTTCTGGTACAAATACTGGCATTTAAAGCTATTTATTCAAATACAGACAGAATTGGAAACTGGAGGCAGGGTGAAATGGTTGTTTATATTGGAACTTTTTCATTGCTTAATGCAATCAATATGGTAATTTACTTTTTTGGAGTTAATGAAATTCCGCAAAAAATAAGAAGCGGCGGACTTGATTTGTATTTATCAAAACCAATAAGCCCTCTGTTCAGGCTGACATTTGAGAATATCAGCCCTGGCTCTTTGCCACTGGTAGCATTAAGTGTTTGTATTATATTGTATGGCATAAATATTTTAGATATAAACCTAGGAATTGTACAGTCTGGAACATATATATTCTGGATTTTGCTTATGGAAATTCTTTATTATGATATGGAAGTAATTATCCGTTCTGTTCCATTGTATACTGTTTCAATGGCACGCATGGAACAAATTGAAGAAGCAGGGCTTGACTTATGTATGAAGCTTCCAGGCATTGCTTTATATGGAATATATAAATTATTTTTTTATCTTATTATGCCATATGGTATTATGGCAACCCTGCCAGTACAAAGCATTATAAAAGAAATGGATTTATGGACAGGTATTTATGGAATATTTGTAGTAGTATTATTTTCTATAATTACATGTATTATATGGAAATGTGGTTTAAAACATTATAACAGTGCAAGTTCATAGAAAAGAGGATATAAGAAATGGATATAGAAAAGCAGATAGAATTTGATAAAATAAAAGAAAAATGGGCAGACCTTGCTGTTACAGGACACGCAAAAGAAATAATCCATAATATGGAATTTTATTTATCTGAAAGTGACTTAAGAAAGCATCTAAAAGACACAACAGACAGCAGGGTTCTAATTGAAAAACTTGGAACACCTCCACTGCCAGATGTAAAAGAAATTAAAGAGATTGTTGCAGCAGCCGGTAAAGGGGACTGTCTGTCCCCGTACCAGCTTGAACGTACAGAGAAAGTGCTTGTTGCAGTAAAGCGTTTAAAGGATTACCTTGCACGTGGGAAAATATCTGGAAACCATCTTGCCTTTTATGATGAAAACCTTGAAGCCTGTGACAGTTTAAGGGAAGAAATTTTAAGCAAAATACGGGGAGAAGCGGTAGATGATTATGCATCCAAAAACCTGCTACAGTACAGGAAACAGATTGCCAAAACAGAAGAACAGATGAAGTTAAAAGCAGCAAATATAATACGCAAAGATAAAGAATATATGGCAGACAGTTATTCTACATTCCGCAATGGAAGGCTCTGTGTACCAGTTAAAAAAGAATGTAAATTTAAAGTGCCAGGAACGGTTGTTGACAAATCAGCAACAGGCAGTACATTCTTTATTGAGCCTTTAAGTATTGCAAAATATTATGAAGAATTACAGATTCTTAGAATTAATGAAGAGAATGAAGTATACCAGATTTTATATACTTTAACTTCAATGGTATCTGGCTTTGCAGATGTTATAAATGATAATATTGCCATAATAGAAAAGCTTGATTTTATCTTTTCTAAAGGAAAATTAAGCATTGATTTAGATGCTTCAGAACCAGAGATTAGTACAGGAAGAAGTATTGTGTTAAAAGATGCCAGGCATCCTTTAATGGATAAAAATACTAGTGTGCCATTACAGTTTGAAATGGGAGGAAGTACAAGCGGGATAATTATTACAGGCCCAAACACAGGAGGCAAAACTATAGCTATAAAGACAGTTATGCTTAACTGTATAATGGCACAGTGCGGGCTTCATGTTACATGCAGGAATGCCAGTATATGCATGAACAGTTCATATCTATGTGACATTGGGGATGGACAGAACCTTGCAGAAAACCTGTCAACATTTTCAGCACATATTAAAAATATAATGCAGATTTTAGAAGAAACTGATAATGAAAGCTTTGTAATAATGGATGAACTTGGTTCTGGAACAGACCCGGCGGAGGGTATGGGAATTGCTATTGCTGTATTGGAAGAACTTAAGAAAAAGGGCTGCCTTTTCCTTGTGACAACACATTATCCAGAGGTAAAGGAATATGCAGACAGGACACAAGGGATTATTAATGCAAGGATGGCTTTTGATAAAGAAACACTTTGCCCTGTTTATAAAATGGTAATAGGGGAAGCAGGGGAAAGCTGTGCATTTTATATAGCAGAAAAGCTTGGTATGCCTGGCAGTATGATAAAGACAGCTATATGCCATGCCTATGGTAAAGATGCTGCCCAAAATTACCATATTAAAGATAACCAAAATATTACAAAGCAACAGAAAAGTGGTAAAGTCCAAAGAACCAGACATAAGAAAGAGCAGGATGGACTTAGGAATAAATTTAAAAGAGGTGACAGTGTTATGGTTTTTCCTGACCAAAAGATGGGGATTGTGTGTGAACCTGTAAATGATAAAGGGGTTTTAAGGGTACAGCTTCCAGGCAGAAAAATCTGGATTAACCATAAACGTGTTAAATTGCAGGTTGCAGCAACAGAATTATACCCGGAAGATTATGATTTTTCTATTATTTTTGATACAATAGAGAATAGAAAAGCACGGCATGAAATGGAACGTAAATATACAGAAAAAACAATAGAGTACAATAGTTAAGACAGACAGATAACCAGAAATTATTAGAGGTGTTTTTACCCAGGTAACTCCTAAGTAAAAACACCTCTTTATAATTTATAACTAAAATGCCCTTATGCTTTTTTCATCTCTGCTTTACTGCTGCTTTTTTCATCTGCTTTTTTCTTTGATGCTGCTTTTTTAATTGTATACCAGAGCGTACCTGTTATACATACAGATGAATATGCACCACATATTATACCTGCAAGAAGAGGAATTGCAAAGTCCCTTACTGACTCTACACCAAGTATAGCAAGCATAACTACCATAAAGAAAGTTGTAAGTGAAGTATTTATACTTCTTGTCAGTGTCTGTGTAATACTGTCATTTACTATTCCCTCAAGCGCTTCACTGCTTGTACGTGTACCAAGGTTCTCACGTATACGGTCAAATATTACGATAGTAGCATTAATTGAATAACCTACTATCGTAAGCATACATGCTATAAATGTGTTACCTACTGAAATTCTTGCTGCTGCATATACAAGAAGCACACATACAACGTCATGCAGAAGTGCTAATACTGCACTGCCAGCAAAAATAATATCCTTAAACCTGAACCAGATATATATAAGCATACAAATTGCTGCAATAACTACCGCAATAATAGCATCAGATTTCATTTCGTCAGAAACTGAAGCACTTATACTCTGTATCTGGATACTGTCCTCTTCAATACTGTATTTTGAAGAAATAGTTGAAGTAAGGTTCTTACGCTGTTCTTCTGAAAGTTCAACTGTCTTAATTGTAAGTTCATTAGCACCAGCAACTTCAGCTATAACAACATCGTTTGAGCCACTTTCTTCCATGAAAATGTTTTCTATTTCTTTCTTAAAATCTGCATCTATCTTCTGGCTGTCACTAAATGGTATATCATAGGTTGTACCACCCATAAAGTCAAGACCATAATTAAGTATATGGCCATCCCTTGCGTTATTCACTACAAGCATAACTATACATGCAGCCACCATAACTCCAGAAATTGCAAAGAATTTAGCTTTATTTCCAATAAAGTTAATCTGTTTTCTTTCTTTCTCAACACCAAAATACTTAACATCATCCACACCTAATGAATACATAGCATTAAGAATAAGCTTTGTAATAACAAGTGATGTAAACATTGAAAGTACAATACCAAGTGCGAGTGTAGTTGCAAAGCCCTTTACAGTCCCTGAGCCTTTGGCATATAAAACAACTGCCGCAATAAGTGTTGTCACATTACCATCCACAATAGCAGAAAGCGCTTTGTCAAAACCAATCTTTATACTTGACTGTACTGACTTGCCTGCTCTTAATTCTTCCTTAATACGTGTAAATATAATAACATTGGCATCAACTGCCATACCAATATTTAATATAATACCTGCAACACCTGGAAGTGTAAGTGTAATATCAAGCACATTAAGCGCTACAAGCATAACTACAAGATAGAATACCAGTGCAATTGAAGAAGCAAGTCCTGGCAGCCTGTAGAAAATTACCATAAATAATACTACAAGACCAAAACCAATAGCACCAGCTAAAAGGCTTGTGTTAATTGCATCCTGTCCTAACTGTGCGCCTACTACCTGTGACTGTATTTCCTTAAGCTCAACAGGAAGTGCACCTATACGTATCATAGAAGCAAGCTCGTCCGCTTCTGCATATGTCTGGAAACTTCCTGAAATAACAGCTTTTCCATCTGTTATTTCTGCCTGTACAGCAGGTGCAGATAATACTTTTCCATCATATACAATATATATCTGTTTTCTTGAAGGGTATGCTTCAGCAGTTGCCTGTGCAAATTTCTTTGTTCCCTTTGCATTAAATGAAAGCTCTACTACATATTCTTTATTTTTTGTTATTTCATCCTGCTGTGTTCCTGCTTCTGCATTTTTAACATGTTTTCCTGAACATACTACTTTGGTATATTCTGGATTTCCAGCATCATCAAATTTCATGTCATCTGCTGCAACAAAATCAAGCGTACCTTCTTTACCTAAAGATTCAAGAACTTCGTCTGCATTTTCAACACCAGGTATATCAATAGAAATGCGGTTATTTCCTTCCTGGACTACAGAAGACTCTGTGCTGTATACTTCTGCCCTGTCCTGCATCATGGCAATTGTGTCACGCATCTCTGTATCAGTTGGATTATCCTTTACAGCCTGGTATGTAATACTCACACCACCTGCTAAATCCAAACCAAGTTTAATATTCTGGGCACTGCCCCTATGAGCATCAGTAAAACCAACCAATGTTGTAAAAGTACAGAGCCCGGTTACTGCAAGAATTATAAATAGATACAATAACCCTTTCTTCTTGTTCTTCATGCTACATATCTCCTTTTTTACTAAACTTCTTTTGTGACTGTCTTTATAATCATACTGTAAACCATGTTGTAAGCCACATTAAAAATCATTATAACATAGTTGTCAAGTGGTTTGCAAGCCAAAAATAACACCCCTGCTGTTTACTTACAGACGAGGTGTTATAAATAAAAACATATTCATGAAACTATCTTCCACTCATATAGACCTTTCCGCCTTTGGCATTAATCCCCTTATAATGGAACAGCTCGTCAACTGTCACAAGCTGGTATCCCTCTTTCACAAGCCTTGGCACAAGCTTTTTAACAGCATCTGCTGTTGAAGGGTATAAATCATGCATAAGTACAATGTCACCATCCTGGATTACTTCACACTCATTTAAAACGGATTTTGCATTTCTGCTCTTCCAGTCTTCTGTATCAACACTCCAGTAAATCATTGGTACTTTGATTACACTTCTCATTTTATCATTAATGCTGCCTCCTGGTGGTCTTAAAGTAGAGAAACTGCATCCAATAACATCCTTTATAACCTCTCTGCTTTTATTTAGTTCATCTTTAATCCCCTTCTTGCTAAGCTTTGTAAGGTTTGCATGGTTATATGTGTGTGTTGCAATTTCATTTCCCTGCTCATAAGCCTGCTTTACCATGTCTTCATATTGAGGAACACGGTTTCCAACTACAAAAAAAGTAGCCCTTGCATCATACTTTTTAAGAACCTTTAAAATTTTACTTGTAACAGGAGTATAAGGCCCGTCGTCAAATGTCAGTGCAACCATTGGCTTGTCAGGGTCTAACCCGTCACGCAGCCATTTTTTCTTTCCTGTTGCAACAGCCGGCTTTGCTGGTTCTTCTTTGTCTTTTTCCTTATCATCATTCTTCTTTTTCTGCTTGTTTTCTTTCTGCTCCTCTCCATTTACAGAGGAACTTCCTGCTGCCGAAACATTATCCTGTTTATCACTTTCACCATTTAAACCAGCAAGTTTAAAAGCAAGCACTGTCAGGACAACTACAAGTACAAGCCCTGTCCCAAAAAGCATTACCCTTGTTTTCATTTCACTGCGCCTTTTCCTCTGGTTCATGATACTTCTTACCCGGTACGACTCCCTTTCAAAAATACCACTCTCATCCTTAAAGTGCTTTCCCCTATTGTCCATTTGATGTTCCCTCCAATTTTTTTTATAAGCATTTTAATTATTCCCAAATTTCTGCGATATTTTAACTATATTAACATATATCTTTTACTTTTGTTTTAAAAATATATTACAATTATGTCAATTTTTGTTACTGTTTTGTCAATTAGCAATCATTCCTCCAAACATGCCTGAAATTATACAGACCATAGCACCTGTTATAACCTCCGGCCTTACTACAGGCTCATTTCCCATAAACCAGATTCCTGCAACAAATATAACTGCAAAATACACAACACTTACAGCTATCCCCCAGAGAAATTTGTGCTTGCCAGCTTTTTTTCCTGCCATAAAACCGCCAATAAAATTTGATAATATGTACACAATAATAACACATCCGCTGACAGCACCTGCTCCAGCGCCTGTTTTCCATATAACTGCTGACATTGCTGCAAGCATTGCTGCACTGGCAATAAACATACCAGCTAATATTATAGCGTAATTTAAGATATTTTTCTTCTCCATATTGAAAATATCTCCTGTTAATTCTTATTACTCATATTTATACCTTTCAGTCACAAAATATACCTGTTATGGTATAATGTTTATTAATTTTATAAAATGTAAAACGGAGGAAATATAAATACCATGAAATATATTGATTTACACACACACTCAAACTATTCTGATGGGACATGCCCGCCCTCTGTGCTTGTTGGTAAAGCTGTACAAAAAAGGCTTGCTGCATTTGCACTTACTGACCATGATACTGTATCTGGCATAGAAGATGCCATCAATGCAGTAAAAGAACAAAATGCGCCATTACAATTTATACCTGGTACTGAACTGTCTGTTGCATACAAAGACAGGGACATACATATTGTAGGACTTTTTATAAACCATAAAAATACTTCATTTAAAAACGCTGCCAGGATAATAATAAAGAGGCGTGATGACCGTAATATGGAAATGGTTTCAAACCTGCAAAAAGCAGGAATTCCAATTTCAATTGAAGCACTTATGGAGGGCAACCCAGACACTGTTATAACAAGAGCCCACTTTGCACGTTTCCTTGTTGATAATAAAATAGTTGCAACTCCTGCTGAAGCATTTAAAAAATACCTTGACACAACTACACCTTACTACGTACCACGCAAATATATAGAACCAGAAGAAGGTATAGAACTAATAAGAAATGCAGGCGGAGTCCCAATACTTGCACATCCACTGCACTACAAGCTAAAAGAAGCTGAACTCGAAAAATTAATAAGAAGGCTGGCACTTTCAGGTCTTATGGGAATTGAGGTTTTATATTCAAACCACACAGAAGCAGACGAAATATATGCAAAAAAACTTGCTAAAAAATATAACCTGCTGCCAAGCGGCGGTTCAGACTTCCACGGCAGCAACAAACCGGCAATAGATATCGGGAGTGGCAGGGGAAACCTTGCTGTGCCATACAGGTATCTTGAGAAACTTGCAGAAGCGTGCAACTACCCCCTGTAGAAAATATGGCGTATGTATTTTCCACCTGGCATTATAATAGCTTGAGAGCCAAAGACTTATTCCAGAATTGGCAGGTAATGAAAGGAGTATAAGGTAAAAATGAGAAAAGTTATTCTGCTTATTGCAATAAGCCTTGACGGGTATATAGCAGATAGCAATAGTGGTGTTGGATGGCTGGATGGACAAGGCAATGATAATGAAAATATAGATACCTATTCTGAATTTGTAAAAGATATTGATACAATTTTAATGGGCTGGAACACATATCACCAAGTTGTTACAGAGCTTTCTCCAACAGAATGGATATACGGTGATTTTACTACTTATGTGATTACGCATAACAAGGGTAATTCTAATGAACAAATCCTTTTTACAGATGAAAGCCCAATAAATTTGTTAGAAAAATTAAAACGAAAAAATGGCAAAGATATTTGGATTTGTGGCGGGGCTAATCTTGTCCAGCAATTAATGTGTGCCAGTTTAATCAACAGATATTACATTTCTATTATTCCAACTCTTTTAGGGAAAGGTATCCGTCTTTTTGGAGAGTTCCCAAGTGAGCAGAAACTATCATTGGTCCAGACACGGAATTATAATGGAATTGTTGAGCTAATCTATGAAAACAGATAGTTTTTAAAACAAGAAACATTGGTGGAAACCACAACACACTTATTGACTAAGTGTGATTGTGGTATTATACCAGTAACACAAAACAATATTTGGAAGCGCTTGTCTGTCCATAATAAACCAGCTGGAAAAATGCCATATTTTATGAAAGGAAAGAAGAATTCTTTTCCTGGTTTCATGGCTTTGTGTGCCGTCCTATGCAGCGGTGGTTATTTACTTTTTAGCTGGCTGCCATTCTAAAAACAGGAATTTGATGTTAACTAATTATATTTTCAATCTTGATATTACCGCCCCATCATCCTCATCTTTTCCAACAACTTCAAATCCACTGCCCAGGCATAACCGCTCCGATACTGTATTTTCTGGATGCCATGACGCATATATATACCCAGCTTTTCCATATGGAAATGTCTTTATGTATTCAATAATTCTTTTTATCGTTTCTTTTCCAATACCTTTTCCCTGATAATCCTTTGCAATCATTAATCTGTAAATCTCATATCCAGGAGTATCATCAAAACCACATTCTTTTTCATATGTTATAAGAGTAAATCCTGCCATTTTGTCATTACAATATATTGCAAATGGAATACATCTGTAATATTCTTCTGCATCCTCTTTATTCGCATCTGAATGTACATATGCCTCCGCCAAGCTAAAAATGTTCGGATTTACAAATTGTTTTTGCCAATCATGTACATCAAGTCCAATGCACTCCATCCA
Organism: uncultured Lachnospiraceae bacterium; assembly: GCA_910588655.1. Classification (GTDB taxonomy): domain Bacteria; phylum Bacillota; class Clostridia; order Lachnospirales; family Lachnospiraceae; genus Butyribacter. Next base: position 13,441 of record CAJUPJ010000025.1, read on the forward strand.
ATTACCATGATTTATTTTCTTCAAATTAACCATAATTATTCCTCCAAACGATTGAAACGGATTATTTAACGCCAAATCCAACATTCCTTCATCACGGATACCGCCACTTCCTCCAGTGGCTTTTATTAAACTTTCATGAAGTTTTAGCACCTGCTCTTTGCTTAAAATAATCATTTTGCAAATGACCAGATGAAAAGTTTTGATTTGCCTCTGTAATTGAAATCATTGTGTTTGTATCTATTGTCATTTTATATACACCCATCCTTAACTTATATTATATACAAATTCTAGTTAGAAAACAACCTATTTGCTGGGAGATTTATTAATTCCATAACCTGTTATGCACATTTCCACAATACTTGTTTTTTTCTTTGGTTCAGAATAGAAAATATTTTTATAAATTACCAAAAAGCAGAATGGCTGGCAAATTCCAAATGTGCCATCTAAGGAACATTCTGGATTTGCCAGCCCATTCTGCAATTTTAGTAATTATACTATTTTTAAACAAATCTTCCTAACTTAATAACATTGTAACGTAGCGGAATACTTACAAAATCCAAAAGCCTACAACTTCCAGATATCATTATTATACTCTTCTATAGTTCTGTCTGATGAGAAGTACCCTGCTTTTGCTGTATTTACAAGCATCTTCTTTGCCCATCCCATCCTGTCTGAGTAATCACCAAGCATTTTATCTTTTACAGCAATATATTCTTTTATATCAAGCAGTGTCATAAACCAGTCTTTATTGACAATCTCTTTAAAGAGGCGTCCAAGGCTTGCAGGGTCTCCAGCCATTATTAATTCCGGGCTGATTATAAAGTCAACAAGTTCTTTTACAAGTGCATCCTCTTCATATATTTTTCTTGAAGAATATCCATTTGTATCATAAAGATTAATAACTTCATCACTTGACTTGCCAAATATATAAATATTCTCTTTGCCAACAAGGTCATTAATCTCAACATTTGCACCATCCATTGTGCCAAGTGTAACAGCCCCGTTAAGCATAAACTTCATATTTCCAGTTCCGCTTGCTTCTTTTGATGCAAGTGAAATCTGCTCTGAAATATCACATGCAGGGATAAGTTTTGCTGCCTTTGTTACATTGTAGTTTTCAACCATAACTACTTTTAAATAAGGATTAACCTGTGGGTCATTTTCAATAATCTGCTCTAAGCAAAGGATAAGATGGATAATATCCTTAGCGAGTGTATATGCAGGTGCTGCTTTTGCACCAAATACCATTGTAATTGGTGTCTCTGGAAGTTTGCCAGATTTGATTTCCTTATATTTATAGATAAGGTAAAGTGCATTTAACTGCTGGCGCTTGTACTCATGCAGACGCTTAACCTGTATATCAAATATTGACTTCTCTGGAATATCTATATTCTGTGTATCTTTAAGGTATTTTTTAAGCTGTTTCTTATTATTTTCCTTTATTTCTAACATCTTCTTAAGGACTTCTGTATCTTCCTTATATCCAAGAAGTTTCTCCAGCTCTTTTGCATCCTTTTTCCATCCATCACCTATAAGGCTTGTAATATATTCTGCAAGCTCTGTATTGCAGTGCATAAGCCAGCGGCGGAATGTAATACCATTTGTTTTATTATTGAACTTTTCAGGGTAAATATCATAAAATGCCTTTAATTCTGACTGCTTAAGTATATCCGTATGGAGGGCAGCTACACCATTTACACTGAAACCATAGTGTATATCCATATGTGCCATATGCACACGGTTCTCATTATCTATAATTGCAACTTTTGCATCAGAATATTTTGCCTTAACCTTCTCATCCAGTTTCCTTATTATAGGTATAAGCTGTGGCACTACTTCTTCAAGGTATGAAACAGGCCATTTTTCAAGTGCTTCTGCAAGTATTGTGTGGTTAGTATATGCACATGTTTTACTAACAATATCTGCTGCTTCATCAAAATCTATGCCACGTTCCTGTAACAGGCGTATAAGTTCTGGTATTACCATAGAAGGATGTGTATCATTAATCTGTATTACCGCATGTTCATAAAGCTTCTTTACATCATAGCCATTCTCATCCATTTCTTTAAGAATTAACTGTGCGCCATTGCTTACCATAAAATATTGCTGGTAAATCCTTAAAAGCTCCCCTGCCTTGTCACTGTCATCCGGATAAAGGAAAAGTGTGAGGTTCTTGGAAATCTGTGATTTATCAAAAGATATCCCGTCACCTACAACCGACTCGTCCAGTGTATCTATATCAAATAAATGGAGTTTGTTTACCCCGCTATCATATCCAGGGACATCAATATCATACAATGTTGAATTTAAAGTAAAATCTTTAAACTGGACTGGAAAATGTATTCCTGTGTCTACAAGCCAGCTCTCCTTTTCAATCCATGGATTTTTAACTTCTTTCTGCTTATTGTATTCAAATACCTGCTGGAACAGCCCGAAGTGGTAATTCAGCCCAATTCCTGCACCATTCAGCCCAAGTGTTGCTATTGAGTCCATAAAACATGCTGCAAGCCTTCCAAGACCGCCATTGCCAAGTGAAGGTTCTGGCTCAATTTCTTCGATTTCTGTTAAATCTTTTCCATTTGCAGCCAGGCATTTCTTTACATCATCAAAAATACCAAGATTGATTAAATTATTGGAAAGCAGTTTTCCAATAAGAAATTCTGCGGAGATATAATACACCTTTTTAGAACCCTTGTTTGCCTCTTTATCCTTGCACATATCCTTTACAAGTTTTAAAAGTGCATAATAAACTTCCTCGTTTGATGCTGCGTTTACTCCCTTTCCTAAATACCCCTCAATTTTGTTTTGCATTTCCATAATAATCCTCCTCAATACAATAAATTTTCCAGTACACTTAATAAGTTTTGTGCTTGTTTTCTAACTGTATATATTATAATTGTATTCTGTTATTTTTATCTTGCACAATAGTTTCTAAAAGTGGTACAATACTATCAAATTACCAGAAAAAGGATGTATAACCATGAATAACCCTGATTATGAATATTATCATGAGAAAAAAACACATGTATCTGTAAATTTCCCATACAATACATATCTTTGTACTATACCGCTTGATTTTACCCAGGTAAATACACACTGGCATAATGAAACAGAATTTATAATTATTAAAAAAGGCTGTGGCAATGTCTGCGTTGACTTGCAGGAATATATTGTAACAGCAGGTGACATTATACTTATACTGCCTGGACAGCTCCACTCTATCAGGCAATATGAAGATAACTGCATGGAATATGAAAATATTCTTTTCTTCCCAGGACTTTTGTATGGAAACGGGCAGGATTACTGTACTGCCAGCCTGTTACACCCTTTTTTTGAAAACAATTTTGTATTTCCTGCACATATTAATAAATCCCTGGATATTTACAGCCAGCTACGCTCATGTATTGACTCTATAGACAAGCTGCGCTCTGCACCAGTCCCAGGATATGAACTCGGGATTAAAGGTTATCTCTTCCAGTTTTTTTCACTGCTCTTCACAAACCTGGTTGACATAAGTTCCCAGAAACCGGTAAACAGGCACGCTGCCAGGTTAAAGGAAATACTTTGCTATATCTCCATACACTATAATGAACCGATTGCTCCTTCTGACGCCGCTGATGCAGCAGGTTTCAGCACATCACACTTTATGAAGTTTTTTAAAAAACATATGGGATGCACTTTTACAGAATACCTGAATGACCACAGGCTTTCTGTTGCATGTACCCTTCTTTCTACTACAGATAAACCTGTCCTGGAAATATCATGTGAAACTGGTTTTGCCAATCTTTCATATTTTAACCGTCTTTTCAAAAAAAAATACGGCATATCTCCAAGAGTATACCGCAAATCGCTATAAACTGTTTTATTATTTTTCACTGCTCTGCTTGTCTATCTCTACTATATTTTCTTTCTTCATAGGGATACGGCAGTTTTTATTATTACCAAATTCTACAATAACAACCTCATCTGTTATATCTATAACTACGCCAAAGAAACCGCTGGTTGTAAGTATGCTGTCGCCTACTTCAAGTGTTGTTATAAGAGCATCATGTTCTTTCTGCTGCTTTTTCTGCGGCCTGATTGCAAAGAACCAGAATACACCAATTACAACAGCATATACGACTACTATGCTTAAAAGACTTTGTGTCCCGCCACCAGTTAATAATACTAAATTCATTTTAAATCCTCCTTAAGATTTGCTAATTTTTTACTTTTATATTCTTTATAGCAGCCTTGTTCTATTGCACTGCGTATTTCTTCCATCAGCGTATTATAAAAATAAAGGTTATGCGTAACCATAAGCCTTAATCCAAGCATTTCTTTGGCTTTTAAAAGATGCCTTATATATGCACGGCTGTATGTCCTGCATACAGGACAGCCACATGTTTCATCCAGCGGCCTTTCATCCAGTTCATACTGTTTATTTAAAAGGTTCAGTTTGCCAAAGTTAGTGTAAGCGTGCCCATGACGCCCGTTCCTTGCCGGGTAAACACAGTCAAAGAAGTCTACACCACGTTCCACTGCTTCCAGTATATTGTCAGGAGTACCAACACCCATAAGGTAAACTGGCTTATCCTGTGGAAGATATGGCACAGTTTTTTCTATTATATTGTACATTTCCTCATGGCTCTCACCAACAGCAAGGCCTCCAAGCGCATAACCGTCAAGTTCCAGTTCTGTTATCCTCTTTGCATGTTCCCTGCGGATATCCTCAAAAGTACCTCCCTGGTTAATTCCAAAAAGAAGCTGCTGCTTGTTAATAGTAGTGTCAAGGCTTTTAAGCCTGTCCATTTCTTTTTTACAGCGTACAAGCCACCTTAATGTCCTGTCTGTAGAATTCTGCATATATTCCCTTGTAGCAGGGTATGGGGTGCACTCATCAAACGCCATTGCAATTGTAGATGCAATATTTGACTGTATCTGCATACTTTCCTCTGGCCCCATAAAAATCTTCCTGCCATCAATATGTGAATTAAAATATACGCCTTCTTCTTTTATCTTCCTCAGCCCTGCAAGTGAAAATACCTGGAAACCGCCAGAGTCAGTAAGTACAGGCTTGTCCCAGACCATCAATTTACGTATTCCGCCCATATCTCTTACAATACCGTCTCCTGGCCTGACATGCAGGTGGTAAGTATTGCAAAGCATAACCTGTGTTTTAATCCCTTGCAAATCCTGTGTTGAAACAGCCCCCTTCATTGCACCATCTGTACCAACATTCATAAATACTGGTGTCTGTATAGTACCATGTACAGTTTCAAGCTGCCCTCTCTTTGCATCCCCATCTTTATATAATATCTTATACATATTTTCCTCATTTCTTCCGCTTTAATAAAGGATAATACCATTATATGCCATATTCTGTCAACCTCTCCTGAAATAATCTGCAATAAACTTTATAATTACCAGTACCAAAACAACTGGAAGGATAATGCGTAAAATAATGGCAATTGCAAGCCCTCCAATAAAAAGCACTAATGAAATAATTCCAATTATAATAATTCCTAGGACAAGTTTCTCATACCATTTAAAATTACGTCCAAATCCTGTTTTATATTTAAACTCTGTATATACATTATCTTCATCTTCTGCACTGCTTCCATCTTCTTCAAAAGTACCACTGCTGTATTCATTCCTCGCCTGTTCAGTATAAAAATCTGCCATAGGCCCTTTTGAAGCCTTGAAACTGTCTATAATAGTCCTTGCAATAAGATGCGGGTCACCAAGCTGTTTAAGTGCCTCCTCTTCAGACTCTGCCCCATTCTCAATATAATCTTTATAATAACGGATATTTTCTTCTATTTCAGACACTGGGATATTCCCCGCAAGGCTCTCCCTAAGAATATCTAAAAATTCTTTTTTAACCATGTAACCTCCATTATATTTCTTATTATGGGATAAAATATGCTAAAAGCGCAAGTCAATACGGCTTGCGCTTATATAACTGCCTTAATCTTAACTGGTTTAACCTGTCTGGTTAAGCCTTTCCAACTGAACCAAAGAGTTCCATCTTCTCTTTTACAGTAGCCTTAATAGCTTCTGCACCAGGAGCTAAAAGCTTACGTGGGTCAAATCCCTTGCCCTGCTGGTCTTTGCCTTCTTCAATATACTTGCGTGTGGCTTCCTGGAATGAAAGCTGGCACTCTGTATTAACATTAATCTTAGCAACGCCAAGTGAAATAGCCTTTTTAATCATGTCAGCAGGAATTCCTGTGCCACCATGAAGAACAAGAGGCATGTCCCCTGTCTTAGCCTGGATTGCATCAAGAGTTTCAAAACTGAGCCCCTGCCAGTTTTCAGGATATTTGCCATGAATATTGCCGATACCTGCTGCAAGCATTGTAACACCAAGGTCTGCAACCATCTTACACTCGTCAGGGTCTGCACATTCACCAGCGCCAACTACACCATCTTCTTCACCGCCTATTGAACCGACTTCTGCTTCAAGTGAAAGCCCAAGGATATCACATGCATGTACTAACTGTGTAGTCTTGTCGATATTCTCTTCAATAGGATAATGTGAACCATCAAACATAATTGATGAAAAACCTGCATTAATACAAGCCTTTGCACCTTCAAATGAACCATGGTCAAGGTGGAGTGCTACAGGAACAGTTATATTTAACTCTTCAAGCATACCATTAACCATTCCTACTATTGTCTTGTAACCACACATATACTTGCCAGCACCTTCAGATACACCTAAGATAACAGGTGAATTTAATTCCTGTGCTGTCTGTAAAATGGCTTTTGTCCACTCTAAGTTGTTGATATTGAACTGGCCAACTGCATATTTGCCAGCTTTAGCTTTAGTAAGCATTTCTTTAGCTGATACTAACATAACATAACCTCCATCTCTTTATAGTTTCCTCGTACCCATTATATACCATTCCAGGCAAAAATGGAATAATAAATGCGGTTATATTTGTAAAAATTTCTTAAATATAGATAATATTATATATACGATTTATCAATTTTTATAACTGCCTTGCATCCTGGATACATTTTTTCAATCCTGTTACATACCTGTTCTTTTATCTCTTTATCCCTCTTATGGTAATCAGGCGGTATTATCATATCAAATATTATATTATCATAATCCTGGCATGGCACTATCCTTAAATCATGTATTGAAAGCCTTTCATCTACTGACTGGACAGCTTTTACAACCTCTTCACGCACTTCCTTTGTCCTGTTGTCATTTATATCAACCGGGTCCATATGGATTACACACTCACAATTAAACCTGTCATTCAAATCATTCTCAATATGGTCTATTAAATCATGTAATTCATAAATATTCCTGTCACCTGGCACTTCCGCATGTAGTGAAACTATCATTCTGCCCGGACCATAATCATGTACTATTAAATCATGCACACCAAGTATTCCTTCATGTGACATAATAATACTGTCTATTACCTCTACTATTTCTTTAGATGGTTTCGTTCCAAGAAGCGGGGATATAGTGTCTTTAGCTGCATTATATCCGGCAAAAAGTATAAATATGGCAACAAGCGCACCTGTATAACCATCTATATTAGTACCTGAACACTTCATTACAACCATTGATACAAATACTACCAGAGTAGCCACAGAATCGCTTAAACTGTCTGTTGCTGTTGCTTTCATTGCGGCGGAATTAATCTTCCTTCCAATCCTGCTGTTATAAAATGCCATATAAAGCTTTATTAAAACAGATGCCGCCAGGATAATAAAAGCAGCGGCACTTGTATCAATTTGGACAGGATTAAGTATTTTAACAGCGGAACTTTTTAAAAGTTCAAACCCCATTAAAATAATTGCCATAGATACAATAAAACCTGATATATACTCAACCCTGCCATGTCCAAAAGGATGCTCCTCATCAGGACTCATTCCTGTCACTTTAAAACCTGCAAGCGTTATTATGGAAGAACCTGCATCAGATAAATTATTAAATGCATCTGCCATTATTGCAACAGAACCACTTATCCGTCCTGCAAAATATTTAAAAGCAAACAGAAGTATATTTAAAAATATTCCTATAATGCTTGCAAGTATTCCATATTTCCTTCTTACTACAGCATCACTGTAATTATTATAATCCTTAATAAAAAGCTTCCTTAGCAATGAAACCATACTTCTCTCCCGCAATTCTTAACCAGACATGTTACTCCATTTGTTCACACACCTTGGAAAGTATAGCACATTCAAGGCGCTTTCTCATAATTTTGCATGACAGCTCATATGGCTTATGTATATCACCATTATAAATATAATTATTGGCATTACATCCGCCACTACAGTAAAACTTAGCCCAGCAGTCCCTGCAGGAAGTTTTGGAATATACATGGCATCCTGCAAATTCTTTCTTAATCTCTTCATTAAACGTATGTTCATAAAGATTTCCCATTTTATATTCTTCATGGCCGACAAACTGGTGGCATGGGTAAATATCACCATCAGGAGTAACTGCCACATATTCATTGCCGCTTCCACATCCCCTGAGCCTTTTTATTACACAAGGGCCTTGGTCGAGGTCAATCATAAAATGGAAGAAATTTATGCTTCCGTTATTTTTTTTAATTTCTGCAATTTTATCCACAAGTTTGTCATATTCACTGTAAATCTGGTCTAAATCTTTTTCAGTAATTGCATATTCCACGCTTTCATCTTCCATAACAGGTTCAACCGAAATCTGGTCAAAACCAGCATTATAAAGATGGATTACATCTTCCGAAAAGTCAAGGTTATATTTTGTATATGTACCACGTACATAATATTCTTTATCCCCCCGCTTTTCAACAAGGCGTTTATATGCTTCTGTAATTTTATCATAAGAGCCGCTTCCATCAACACGTACCCTCATCTTATCATTAACTTCCTTGCGCCCGTCTATTGAAAGCACAACATTGGACATTTCATTATTAATAAAATCAATCTTGTCATCTGTAAGCAGCATGCCATTTGTAGTAATTGTAAACCTGAAATTCTTGCCAAATTCCTTTTCCTTGCTTCTTGCATAATTTACAATTTCCTTTACCACTTCAAAATTCATAAGCGGTTCACCGCCAAAGAAATCCACTTCTAAATTTTCACGCCCTTCAGACTGTTCCAGCAGGAAATCTATAGCAGCCTTGCCAGTTTCAAGCGGCATAAGCTTCCTTCCTGTGCCAAAATCCCCAGTAGCAGCAAAACAGTATTTGCAGCGCAGGTTACAGTCATGTGCAATATGCAGGCACAGGGCTTTAACTGGCGACTTTACTGCGGTTTCTGCATAATCACCATAAACATCCTGGCTGAATAATAACTGTTCATTATATAATTGTAAAATTTCATTATATGCTTCTTTTATATCTTCATTATTATATTTGCCATTTAACTTTGCAATTATTTCCTTCGGGCACTCTCTTTCAAATGGAGGCTCTATATAATCAAGAAGCCCATATGTAATATCATCTACAACATGGACGCCTCCGCTGTTTACATCCAGCACTATATTTATATCCTTTGATTTAAATTTATGTATCATTTTCTTTCTTCTGCCTTTCTTTTTTCAAACTAACTTCATTGCCTCTTTGCAAGGGCGGGTAAAATTACATACCTACATTATAAACAGGGAATAAATATAATGGCTGCCACAGATATCTGCAACAGCCATTATATCCCAGCTATAACTAATTAAAGCATATGTAAGGCCTGTTCTTACTTATTGTCATCATTAGCACACTTCTGGTTTCCAACTGTGCATGATGTCTTACAAGCTGACTGGCAGGAAGCCTGGCATTTGCCGCATCCGCCTTTTTTTGCTGTAGCGCTTAAATTAGCCCTGTTAATTGTTTTAATATGTTTCATATCAAAACCTCCATTTAATTATAAATATTAATACAAATATTTAGATTATATCATAAATAAAAAAAATTACAACCTTTTACTAAAAACTACCAACATAATTTAATTTATGTTGTCCATAATAATATCAAGATAAGTCATAACTTATCTTAAACCGGGAAGATATCAATCCATTATCCTGTCCAGTTACACAAGTTCCTCCTGGCAGCCATTAAAGCTGCCGGGATATCCTTGGAACTTATGTGATATGGAAAACGGAATTAAATCATCCCAGACAAAATAAAAGGAGGAATTAAACAATGACAAACAATAATAGTTCAAGAATGGAAGTACCACAGGCAAAGGAAGCAATGAACAGGTTTAAAATGGAGGTAGCTAACGAAATTGGTGTACCTCTTAAAAATGGCGGATACAATGGAGATTTAACATCTGCACAGAATGGTTCAGTTGGCGGAGAAATGGTGCGCCAGATGATTAAACGCCAGGAAGAAGAAATGTCAGGCGGACAGCAGTAATAATTTTTAAGTAATATAATGCTGTAAAAAGCTGGCAGGGTGTATATTATATCTAAAAAGTATAATATACACCCTGTTTTTTAATATATTGCCATAATTATGCAATAAAATCTTAATATATTAAAATTACATTAAGATTTTAAAGACGAAAGACGGGGTATATACATGGAAAAAACATTATATTTACATATAGGCACACCTAAAACCGGCACAACTTCAATCCAGCACTTCTGTTATAATAACAGGGAAATTCTTTTAGAAAAAGGATTTCTATACCCGGATTTTCCTTTTGTTTATGCCAATAAAGGAAAATACCGCAACGGGCTTTTTTTAGAAGCAGTATTTTGTGATAAAGAAGGCGTACGGCAAAGGGAACAGGAAGAGGAAAATTTTATTAAAGGGCTGCAAATGCTTAAAGAGCTGTTTAAAAACCACAATAATATCATATTATCAGATGAAGGCATCTGGACTGCATGTTTTAACAGGAAAAGAGGCAGGCCTCTTATGCGCCGGTTAAAAGAGGAGGCAGAAGAAGCAGGCTATAATATTAAAATCATCGTGTACTTAAGACGCCAGGATGATTTTCTTTTATCATGGTATAACCAGATTATCAAACACAATATAACATCCAAAAATACTTTAACATGGGAAGAATATTTTGACAATTATAATAAATATATCAAACTCGATTATTTTAACTGCCTAAAAAAACTTGAACATATATTTGGAAAGGAAAATATTATTGCCAGGCGTTTTGATAAAAATTATTTTAAAAACAGTTCCCTTATATCTGACTTTCTGGATATCTTTGAAATTGAAGCAGACTCTGGTTTCCAGAAAGATAAAAACCCGGATTTTAATAGAAAAATATCAGAAAATGCATGTGAAATCAAACGTATAATAAACGGCACAACCCAAATAACAGTTGATGAAACCAGAAAGTTTGAATGGATTTTACGTGAATTTTCCCCTGTTTCAGAAAAAAACTATCCTTGCAGTATGTTATCAGAAGAGGATGCTAATAATATAATGAAACTATACGAACTTTCAAATTCCAAAACAGTAAAACGTTATATAAAAGATGGCAAGCCATTATTTAATATAGAAAAAAAGAGAAAAGAAAAATGGAAAAAGAATAATATCTATATGGCAGATGATATAATACGTTTCTCCTGTATGTCGACTTTATGTACTATGCATATGATAGAAGAGCAGGATACCGAAATTAATAATATTAAAAAATTAATAGAACATCCATTCCGTTCAATTTTTAAGAAATTAATACCATCCTGCAAAAACTGCTAAATAATAAAACCAGGATAAAATTCCTGTAAATAAAAATTGGAGGCTTTATGCCTCCAATAAATAATTGCCAATTTATAAGTATTAAAATTCTACAAACTTTCCTTCTGCCTTATCATTAATTACATAATATGCCTTTTTCTCATCAAGGTTCATATATACCTGTAATTTTTTAATAGAAGAAATCCTGTGGCCCTCTGCCTTAAATGCCTGTTTAATATTTTCAATAACCTCTTCGGAAAGTATCTTATTGTCTCCAAACTCAATATATACTTCCTGTACATTTTCAACTTCCTTAGGCTCTTTCTTGCTTTTCTTTGTAGTTGTTTTTTCTGTCTTTGTTTCCTTTGTTGCTTTCTTTGTGTACTTCCTTTTTTTACGTACTGGCTCTTCTGTTCCAGCAGCTTCTTCCTTAACCTCTGTATCACCGGCAGCTTCTGCCTTTGTTTCTGGTTCTTTTACTTCAGGTACTTTTTCTTCTTTAACTTCTTCCTGCACACCAGTAGTTTCTTCTGCAGTTACAGCTTCTGCTGCTTCAGTTACAACTGGTTCTTTTACTGTACTTTCTTCTTTGTCTGCTTTTACAGTTTTCTTTTTAGTGTTAGCCATTTTAATGCCATTCCTTTCTCTGGATTTGGACTTAAAAATTTACCTGTCCAAATGTTTCCTGATAACCAATTTTTTTATATAAAAAATTCTATATCTTTTTTGCCAAACTTGCAAGTAATTTTTGAAATTTTTTTCTATTTTTCGCAATTTTTTTTATTTTATACAAAAGTTTTTTATTTTTATAATAAAAAAGCAGAACCTTTGGAAATGTTATTCCAGGTTCTGTTTTTTATTCATTCTATTTAAATTACTAAATATTTATGATTTCATTTTTGGCTTAAATACCAGTGATGCAAGATACCCCCATAAAAGTGCAGTTGAAATTCCTACAGCACTTGCTGTAAAACCTCCTTTATAAAGACCAATAAAACCTTCATTGTCTATTGCATCTTTTACACCTCTGAAAAGAGTATTTCCAAATCCAAGCAAAGGTACTGTTGCCCCGCTTGCTGCCCATTTTTCAAATGGTTCATAAACACCAACAGCACCTAAAAGAGCACCCGTACATACAAGTATTACCATTATCCTGCCTGGCAGGAGCTTTGTATTATCCATTAATATCTGGACAACAACACAGATTGCACCACCCACTAAAAAAGATAATAAATAATTCATTTTATATCAGCCCCTCCTTTCAAGAAGTACCGCATGTGCAATTCCAGGAACACTATTACCTTCATTAAAACTTACCTGTGACAAAAGAGCACCTGTAGGAACAAAAAGAACCCTTTTCCACTCCCCGCTCTCAAGCATTTTTAAAATATAACCTGCCAGCATAACTGCACTGCATCCACAGCCGCTTCCGCCGGACTGTACATTCTGTTCTTCACCATATATTTCAATTCCGCAGTCCATATAATTTTCTGATATATCATATCCTTTTGCACGTATTATATCTATTAAAATATCTTTGCCAACAAGCCCTAAATCCCCTGTTATTATTTTGTCATACTGTCCCGGGCTCTGCCCAAAATCAATAAAATGCTGTACAATAGCATCGGCAGCAGCCGGAGCCATACATGCACCCATATTCATGCTGTCCTTTACACCGTAGTCAACAATTTTGCCAGTTGTAATACCAGTAATATGGACCTTATTCTTTTCAGCAAGTACCTTATCTGGCAGCTTGTTCCCCGGGTTTCCATCCGTCTGGATATTACTTGCAGCTGATACAACTACAGCGCCACTTCCTGTAACTGTCCATGTAGCAGATTTATTGCGCTGGTTTGCATACCCAAGCGGAAACCTGAACTGTTTCTCAGCACTTGCAAAATGGCTTGAAGTAATTGCAAGTACATTACCAGCAAAGCCCCCCTCTGCTATTATAGATGCAACAGCCAGGGACTCACCCATTGTAGAACATGCCCCATACACACCGAAAAGCGGCCTGTCCAGTTTCATAAGTCCGAATGAAGATGCCATAAGCTGCCCAAGTAAATCACCTGCTACAATATACCTTATATCTTCTGTCTTACAGCCTGCATGTTTTATAGCAAGTTCTGCTGCCTTCTCCTGGAACCTCCCTTCGGCATCCTCCCAGCTGTCACCACCTGCCATTGGGTCTTGTTCTATTTCGTCAAAATATTTTCCATAAGGTCCATCCCCTTCCTTCGTGCCTGCAACAGATGCTGCACCACGTATAAATGGCGGATGGGCAAACTTTATGCTCTGTTTTCCTAATTGTTTATTCTCTGCCATAATTCCCCCTCCAGATTAAATTTAAACTTATAATTATTTTCCCAGAAATATCAAATAACTATTCACACAAAAATTGGATATTTGATAATTTACCGTTATTTTTTAGTGGATGACGGGCGCAGGGCTTTGCGTGTTCCGCTAAATTATTCTATTACATGACACACTTCCGCTACATTACAATGTCATTTAGTTAAGGGGAATTGTTTAAAAATTACATATACTGGATGCGCTGGCAAATCCAGCATATGTAATTTTTAAACATCTTTTCTTAACTAAATGACTTTGCAACGTGGCTCAAAGTGACCCTTTTGTAGAATATCCTGGTTCTGGCACAAAAAACCGTCCGTTAGCCAAAAAAAATAACTGTAAATCCATCATTTTATTGCAGATATGAATTTTTTTAGCTATACTGTAGTATAGTAGTATTTTCTATTTTAAAAACTAATATAAGGAGTGCGATGATTATGGTAAAAAATATTAAATCTAACAAAAGCCAAATACAAAGAACTAAAAGACATATATTAAAGTTTACTGCTGTAGCGGCATTTTTTTCAATTTGTACAAGCTTGTGCATGACTGCCACAAATTCTCTTAAGGCAGCAGATACTTACACAAATGGTATTTCTGTAAATAAAGCTGGTATAAGCTGTACTGCAAGTGGCAGTTCCATTTCTGGCTTTGATGACCTGGAGGAAAGCCAGAGTGTTGAACTTTCATTAAATTACTCTGACCGCAAAATTATCTACGGCTCATGCCAGTACCTGGATGATTTTGAAGCATTTAATGCAAGTGGCGTGACTATTGATTCTGGCGCAGCAGAATGGCGGTCAAGTGATGAGTCTGTTGCTACAGTTAAATATGGTACTGTATTTATAAAGGGTACTGGCAAAACTGTTATCTCTGTTATATATGAAGGAAATGTTGCTTCATGCAGCCTTGAAGTTATAAAACCTGAAGTATCTATTGACAAGGAAGAATTAAAGAACCGGCTTGTAGGTGACAAATGCACAGACTGGTACACATGTACTGCACAGGTTAAAGTTAATGTAAAATCTGGTAACAAAAAAGTTGTTAAAGCCAATGAAGATGGCAGTCTTAAAGTCCTTGCACTGGGCAAGTCACTTATTACAGTAAAGGCAGAAAACGGGACTACTGCCTCATATACAATGAATATTAAGAAACGCCATATTTATGTAAATGATGATGAAATAATTAACCTTGATAAATATATTAAACATATTAAAAATTATAAAGATGCAGTCTGGACAGTTTCCGACCCTGGAAATCTCCAGGTTTCAAAGGAAGGCGATATAAAACCTTTAAAATGTGGCAAAACATCTATTAATACCAGTCTTAATGGCAAAAAATATAAAATAAATATAAGGGTTACAAATTATGAATTAATGAAAGAACTTGCGATGAGTGCATTAAAAGATACACTCCGCTACCCTGCTTCGCTTTCAGTTAATAATATTATCCATGACGGACGCAGCATAACTGTTGATTACAGTTCCATGAATAAATACGGCGGTTACGACAGGGATAAATTTATCCTGAAAATAAATATGAGCGGTGAATATAGTTGTGAAACAGTAAGTATATATAATTAATATAAAGCATAAATATATTAATAAAATAAAAGAGACAAGAGTGTGTAAAGACCTGTTTTACAGGTTTTTACACATTTCTTAAAACTGATTATATTTTGGAGATTATTTATGAATAATTTTAGCAGGAAAGCCAGGGTTATTATTGTTTTATTATGCATAATATTTCTTGGCATATTTGTATTTAACCAGGAAAAATTTACTATATTCAAATCTTTACCTACAATAAAACAATCCAGTGACAAACGTTCCCCAGAAGAAACCCAGAAAGATTTTGATGAATTTATTAATGCTGTCTTTATTGAAGAAGTTTCAGATGACAGCATTACTTTAAACTATTCAGTTAAGAATAAACAGCAGTATGGTCTTGAAGGTACTGCACCAACTCTTGGCGAGGCCAGTATACAGAGCATGAAAGACAGTCTGTTTATATCTGAAAACCGCCTTGCTTCAATGGAAACTTTTAACTATGATAATCTTACAAGTGAACAGCAGCTAATCTATGATATAATCTATAATATGCTTAAACAGAACCTGCAGGCTTCTGGCATACTGGAATATTCTGAGCACCTTGGCCCGGTTACAGGCATACAGGCACAACTTCCAGTCCTTCTTGCAGAATTTAACTTCTATGAAAAAGATGATATTGATACATATATTGAACTTCTCCGGCTTGTACCTGCTTATTTTGACAGCATAATTGAATTTGAAAAATATAAATCATCAAAAGGCCTGTTTATGAGTGACACAACCGCACAGGCAATTATTGACCAGTGTAATGAATTTGCAGAAACCAATGACGAAAATTACCTTATAACAGTATTTAATAATAAAATCAAAAAATTTGAAGGATTATCAGAAGCAGAAACCACTTCGTATATAAACAGCAGTACAAAAGCAGTTACGGAATGTGTAATCCCGGCATACAAAAATCTTATTAATGCCCTTGTAAAACTAAAAGGCACTGGTGAAAATGATAATGGGCTTTGTGGCTTTGAAAAAGGAAAAGAATACTATGAGTATCTTGTAAAGGCACAAACCGGTTCATACAGAAGCATTACAGAGATAGACAGGATGTTAAGTAATGCTTTATCAGAAACACAACAGGAAATGGCAAAAATAATGACCGTTTCACCAGATGTATATTATAAAGCACAAGAACTTGAATATCCATATAAAGAACCTGAAAAAGCAATAAATTACCTAAAGGATGCAATTAAAAAGGATTTTCCAGCGCTTGCGGATGATATTAAGTGTGAAATTAAATATGTTGACAAATCGCTTGAAGAAAGTTTAAGCCCTGCATTTTACCTTACACCAGCACTTGATGCATACAAAGACAATGTAGTATACCTTAATAAAAATGAAAGATATGATTTAAGTGAAGCATTTCCAACAATAGCACATGAAAGTTATCCAGGGCATTTATACCAGAACTGTTATTTCCAGTCACTAAACCCTGCACCTGTAAGAAGTGTAATTAACAGCGGAGGTTATTCAGAGGGATGGGCTACATATGCAGAGCTTTACAGTTATGGCATTTCTGGCATAGATAAAGATGTAGCAGAACTTATGGTACAAAATACAATAGCAACATTATGTGTATATGGCAAAGCAGATGTGGGTGTTAATTACCTTGGATGGGACTTTAAAAAATTACAGGAATTTCTTTCAGATTATGGTTTCAGCAAAAGCCAGAGCCGTACAGTATTCGATTCAATGGTTGCAGAACCAGCTAATTACCTACAATATACACTAGGCTATCTTGAAATAGAAGAACTTAAAAAGGAAGCAATGAACAAACTTGGTGACAAATTCAAACTGGCAGAATTCCATAAATTTTTCCTGTCAATTGGTGCTGCCCCATTTTCCGTTATTGAGGACTATCTTGGCAAATGGATAGAAGAAATACAAAATGGCACAATATAGATATTGATTTATAAAATAAACAACCGTATAATATAAAGTTGTACACTATTAAAAATTCCAGCAGCATTTCTTTAAGACAGGAGTTAATACATATGGATAAACTTAGCAATACATCAAATAAAAATAATTCACGTTTTATTATTACAATTATAATGGCAATTATTCTAATTTCTATAGCCGCATGGGCAGCAATACAATCTGTATCAGGAGTAAACAACACCAGTAGTAACAGTAATCCTGCAGCTGGTAATGACCTGACGGCTGCCCCTGCATCTACACCTGGCATTACACAAGCCCCGGAAAGCATCAGCAGTAATGGACAGGTTGACATGGAAAAACTCGCCAGTGATATTTTATCCAAAACTAAATTTGAAACAGAATTAAAACAAATAGATAAAACAGTTGCAGAAGGGCTTATAAGTATTTCTGACGGCTCAGAAATGCAGTTATATATGGGAAATGGCAATTATTCTGATGAATTAATACTTATTACTGCCAAAGACAAAGAAAGTGCAGAAGCAGACCAGGAAACAGTTGTCCAGTACCTTAAAGATATGAGAAAATCATTTGAAGCATATATTCCAGAACAGGCAAAAAAAATTTCAGATGCTTTCAATATGAGAAGCGGATGTTATGTAGTTGTCTGTGTAACAAATGATACTAAAACTGCTAAAGAAATAATTATGGCAGCTTTTGAATAGGGGTGTATAAATGAAAACCAGATATACAACCAAAGCATTACTAATATATATCCTGCCTGGCATAATACTGTCCGGATGCACTGTGCCAGGCAACAGCCATTCCCCCTCCAAAGGTGAAATTATAATATCAGATGAACTAAAAGAAGATAATACCAGCTCAGATACAACACCTGAGCCAAAAGATATTAATATAGTAAAACTTCCAGAAGAAAATGGAAGCATTAAAGAAAACACTAATTTTGCAGAAATATATTCAGACGGGGAAACCAAAGAATTTCCATCAGGAATAGTGACATCCGGTAATGCAGCATTTGAACAGTATACCTATATAGACAGCATTGCTGGCAAATATGCTGGCATAACAAGCCAGATAGCAGATAAACTTAAGGGCAGGGCAGATGTATATAATATGGTTATACCAACAAGCATTGGCATAACATTTCCCGATAACCAGAAAAATACATCTGGTTCTTCAGACCAGAAAAAATCACTGGCAAAAATTGCTGGCAAAATGTCTGGCAATGTTAAGTCTGTACCATTATATAATGAAATGATGAACCACAGAAAAGAATATATATATTTCAGGACTGACCACCACTGGACTGCCAAAGGCGCTTATTATGCATACAACGCATTTTGCAAAACAAAACATATAATGCCTGTAAAACTGGAAGATTTTAAAAAAGTTTCTTTTGGAAGTTTTACTGGCTCTTTTTATAAAGAAACAAACCAGAACCCGGCACTAAAAAAAGACACCCTTTATGCATATTACCCTGCTGGATGCCAGGACGGCAACATTTCATTAAAATATACTAATAAAGACGGGGTACAGATAAATGGCAGTTTAATTGAAGATGCATCTGGTTATGGTGAAAGCCTGAAATATTCTGCATTTATAGACGGGGATAACCCTTATACAGTAGTAGAAAATAATTTATTAGAAGATAATTCCTCCTGCATTGTGATAAAAGAATCTTTTGGCAATGCCCTGATTCCATTTCTTGCAAACCACTACCAGAAAATATATGTTATTGATTACAGGTACTGGGATGGCAATGTTATTAAACTTGCAGAGGAAAAACAGGCTGTTGATATAATTATTGTTAATAATATTTCAATGACCAGAAATTCTTACCAGGTTGGTAAAATGGCATTATTGGTGGAGGATTAAAATGATATTCAGCAGTATAATTTTTTTATGCGTATTTATGCCAATAGTGTTTATTGCATATTACCTGTGTCCTGCAAGGGCAAGAAATATGCTTCTGCTTCTGGCAAGCCTTGTTTTCTATGCCTGGGGAGAACCAGGTTATATACTTGTAATGGTTTCTTCCATAATTATTAATTACCTGGCTGGCAGGCTGGTTTCAATGTATAAAGAAAGGTTTATGCCAGTTAAGGCTAAATTAGTATTTATAACTGCAATTATTGTAAATATCTGTATATTATTCTTTTTTAAATATACAGACTTCTTTATACAGATAATAAACAATACAGGAATTGCCCAAATCCCCCTTATAGATATTGCATTGCCAATAGGTATTTCATTCTATACATTCCAGACTATGTCATATATAGCCGATGTATATATGGGAACTACAAAAGTCCAGAAAAACCTAGTAAACTTTGCAATGTATGTAAGCATGTTCCCACAGCTTATAGCAGGGCCAGTTGTAAGATATGGACAAGTTGAAAAAGAAATAGGCAGCAGGGAGCTTTCAAGTGAAAACACCGCCCTTGGCATACAGAAATTTATAACAGGGCTTGGTAAAAAGGTTATATTTGCAAACCAGGCGGGCGCATTATGGGAGGAAATATCTGCTGTACCAGCTTCTGATAACAGTGTACTGCTTGCATGGCTTGGCGCTGCTGCATACACATTCCAGATATACTTTGATTTCTCAGGATATTCTGATATGGCTGTTGGAATGGGACAGATGCTTGGATTTAACTTTCCAGAAAACTTTAATTACCCTTACCAGTCAAAAAGCATTACAGAATTCTGGAGAAGATGGCATATTTCACTAAGTACATGGTTTAAAGAATATGTATACATCCCGCTTGGAGGAAGCAGGAAAGGATTTGCCAGACAAGCTTTAAACCTGTTTACTGTATGGGCACTTACAGGATTATGGCATGGAGCAGCATGGAACTTCGTAATATGGGGCATATACTTTTTTATACTTTTATTAATAGAAAAATGCTTCTTATTAAAACTACTGGAAAAAATCCCAAAAGCTATCTGCCATTTATATGCATTATTTTTTATAATTACTGGCTGGGTAATTTTTGCATATGGTGATATAACCTCACCTTCCAGCTATATAAAAGCACTTGCTGGCATTAATGCACCTTTTTTTAATAACTATGCAGTATACAAGCTTTACACAGGCATATTCCTGCTGGCAATAATGGCGGTGGCTTCAACCAGACTTCCTGTACATATATTTAACCAGCTAACAGCCCGTTTAAACAAAACCGCCTGCTTCTGGATTAAAGCCACATTTACATTTATAATATTAATAACAAGCATGGCACTTCTTATAAGCGGAAGCTATAACCCATTCTTATATTTCAGGTTCTGACAGCTTGCCGCTATACCATTTATGATGTATTTCACCACTATTTGTGCCGCCTGGAGGCGGCATGGGGGATTACAATGAAAAAAACATATATAATATATTCTGCCCTGGTCTTTATAATGCTTGCAGTACCTGGTCTTTTAATGCTGGTACTGCCACAGCGTGAGTATTCTGCCAACGAAAACAGGTATCTTGACAAACTCCCAGAATTAAATGCAAGTGAAATAATTTCTGGTGAATTCCAGGAAAAAGTTTCTAATGCATTTAATGACCAGTTTTTTATACGTGATTTTATGGCAGGACTATCCACATCCTTCAAAAAATCCTTAGGATTTAAAGATATTGGCGGAGTATATTTTGCCAAAGACAGATACTATATAGAAAAAATAACAGACAGTGATATTTCCAAAGACCAGCTTGTGCAAAACCTGATGTATTTAAGCTACTTTGCAGAAAAACAGCAGGCAGATGTATACACAATGTTTGTACCCTCCCCTGGAACAGTGCTTAATAATAAGCTCCCAGCATTTGCCCCTTTTTATAATGCAGATACTTTCTATAATACTGCCAGTACAATACTTGGAGCAGAATATATAACAGACTTACGCAAAGTCCTGTCCCCTGGCAGTAATGAAAATGGGGATTTCTATTTTAAAACAGACCATCACTGGACGCTTCCTGGCGCTTATACGGCATACAAAGAATATTGTAAAGCGGCTGGTTTAACTGCACAGCCCTACAGTTCATTTAATCCTGAAAAAGCCAGTAGCAGTTTTTATGGCACACTCTATTCAAAAGCACCTGGCTTTATAACAGAACCAGACAATATATATGCAGTACAAACAGACCTGGCGGCAAATGCAGAAGTAACATGCGATGGCAAAAAACAGACTGGCATATATAATAAAGAATTCCTGGATAAAAAAGATAAATATGCATACTTCTTCGGAGGCAATTATGGCAGGGCAGATATAAAAACAGGCAGTAATACAGGCAAGAAGCTGCTTGTATTAAAAGACTCATTTGCTAATAGTTTTGTGCCATTCCTGCTAAATGATTATTCATATATAACTATGATTGATGCAAGATATTATAACAGTCCGCTGCATGGAACTTCATTATCAGAAAATTATGACCATATACTTGTACTATACGAAGCCAGTAACTTTGCAAACGATAAATATTTCCAGTTACTTTTTGTTTCGTAAACTGACTGACGGTTTCTGTTGCCAGAGCCAGAATATTCCATAAAAGGGCATTTTTTGCTATGATGCAATGTCATTAATTAAGTGTGCATGTAGAAAAGATATTTAGAAATTACATATTCTGGATGCGCTGGCAAATCCAAAGTGCCTTCCATGAAAAAAGCACGCTCCCGCTTGGACTCGCACGCAATGGTGCATAAAGCCCTTAATGTTCCTACGGAACATTTTAAAACAGGGCTTAAGCACCAGCGGCTTCGTACAGCTTTTTCATGGAAGCACATTTGGATTTGCCAGCAATCTACACTTTGGTAATTTATAAAAATATTTTCTATATACACTCTTAACTAAATGACATTGCGCTGCGTAGCTCAAAGTGCCCATTTTACAGAATATTACTGGCATCTGGCACATGAAACCCGTCAACGCAATTTTACAATAAAACATAGAATAATAAAATAACTGTAAATGAGGGAAAATTATTCTGCTAGTCACTTATTAGCCAACATAATAATTATAGTTAAACATATATCCTATATAAAAAATATACCACTAACCTTCCGTTCGTCTAAATCAGCTTCTCCCTCCACCATAATTTATAGTTATAACAATAAATTGTTCTTCTGGAATTTTGATGGTAAACAGCAGGTTTCCAGTGTTCCTGCTAATATTATTCCATGACAGGGACACTTTAGCACCGCCGGCATTTAAGCCCATATATCCCATGAGGTTTTTGTGGGATATATGGGCTTTATGTGCCGCTGCGTGGGCTAACGTAGCGAAAGCGTGCCCTGTCATGAAATAATTTAGCGGAACACCAGAAACCCTGCGTCCGTCCACCAAGACCAGAATAAACACAAAATAACTATAAATTATCCCATTGACAGTTTTGTTTTTCAAGTTTATAATAAGTGTATTACATATGTAATATTTAGGAGGGATTTATTATGGCAGCTTTACCCCAGATTTCTGAAGCTGAGTTTGAGGTTATGAAAATTGTATGGAAATATGCACCTGTAAATACTAATGAGATAACAGAACATCTTACAAGGACTACTTCATGGAGTCCTAAGACAATACAGACTTTAATTAAACGCCTTGTTAATAAAGGTGCTCTTTCATATGAGAAACAAAGCCGTGTTTTTGTTTATACGCCTCTTGTAGATATGAACGAATATATAGGCCAGGAAAGCAGTTCTTTCCTTAACCGCTTTTATGATGGCAATATTTCCAAAATGCTTTCTGCCTATATTGAAAGTGATAAATTATCAGAAAATGAAATAGATACACTCCGCTCACTTTTAAATAACAAAGGAGAGAATTAATATGGCATTTTCCGCTATACACTTTTTTATATGTAATATATTTATCTCAGTTATTATTGGAATTATATTATCCGCCAGACGTACATTTTTAAAAAATTCCCCGCCCCGCCTTAAGTATAGTTTATGGTTTGTACTTCCTGTACTAATGGCTGCGCCGTTTGTTAAATTAAAAACGCCTGGCTTTTTACGTTTACTTGAGAAAATTTCTAATATAAAAAGTACTCTGGATAATGGTGGAAATTCTGGTATGCAGCCAGCTACAGGCAATTATCTTTCTGGCAGGACTGGATGGATAAATGATTTTACCATATCGAAGGAAAACAGTTTTTTACCGGTACTGGAAATTATCCTGGCATGTATATGGATATCCGGCATACTGGTTATGGTATTGTTTTTTATTAAAGGAGCAATAAAACTCTGCCATTTAAAACAATCTGCCATGCCATTGCAGAACCAGGAAGTTTATAAATTATACCTGGCATGTTTAAAGGAAGCTGGCATTAAACGCAAAATACCTGTATTTAGTACAGCTTTTTTAAAATCGCCTGTATTGTCTGGTTTTATAAGACCACAGATTTATCTGCCTATACACTTAATATCAGAATATAATCCATCAGATATGCGTTTTATGCTGCTTCATGAATTACAGCATTATAAACACAAAGATTTACTTTTTAACGCAATTATAAATATTGCTGGCATTATATACTGGTTTAACCCGCTTGTATGGCTTGCAATAAAGGAAATAAGGACTGACAGGGAAATCGCATGTGATACATCTGTTTTACAAATGTTAAATAAAGATGATTACATTAATTATGGTAATACGTTAATAAACCTTGCAGAAAAGATTTCTTTTGCACCATTTCCATTTACTACTGGCATAAGCGGCAATATGGCACAGATTAAAAAAAGAATTATTAATATAGCCTCTTACCATCCGTTATCCTTTAAAAAGAAACTGCAAAATATTATTATATTTATTATTATTACTGCTGCCATTTTATCTTCTGCCCCTGTACTTTCCATTAAGGCTTTTAGCCAGGACTATTATGATTTTAAAGAAAGCAGCAGCAATATTTCATATATTGATTTAAGCCATAAATTTAATGGATATACAGGCAGTTTTGTATTATATGACACAAAGGCAGGCACATGGAAAATATATGATATGGAAAATGCCACAACACGCATACCTCCTGCATCTACTTTTAAGATTTATTCTGCCTTAAATGCACTTGAAACTGGAATTATAAAACCTGGACAGACACAAATTTCATGGAATGGCGAAACATACCACTATAATACATGGAATAAAGACCAGACATTAAAACCAGCTATGCAAAATTCAGTTACATGGTACTTCCAGGAACTTGATAAAAAAGCAGGACTGCCTTCTATAAGAAGGTTTATACAAAAAACAGGTTATGGCAACCAGAATGTAACAGGAGATGCTTCCTCATACTGGATGAACTCTTCCTTAAAAATTTCACCTGTTGAACAAGTTAAAATGTTAATAAAATTATATAATAATGAGTTTGGTTTTTCACCTGAAAACCTTGCACTTGTAAAAGATGCTATTTGTTTATACTCTGGCAGTAATGGCTCTTTTTATGGAAAAACAGGTACGCTTGAAGCTGGCAGTAAAAATATTTCAGGATGGTTTACTGGATTTATTGAAAAACCTGGTAATACTTATTTCTTTGCAACTAATATACAAGGTGAAAACCATACAACAGGCCCTGCTGCTACAGAACTTACATTTTCCATACTTTCAGGTTTAAATATATGGAATAATGAATAAAAATACATTATATAAAATTCCCCTGCTGGTAATTTAACATGATTATTAATAATGGCAGGGGATTTTATATTTTTTCTGTTTTATTTATAATTTTAATCTGTACTTGTATGAACCGCCTGTGAAGCCCTTCCTGTTATTATGTTTTTCTTTTTATCCAGTTTAAAATAATACCTGAAAATATCCCTGCCAATGGATGTAGCATTTGAAGAGCCATATCCATTAGCAATTCTTACAGCTATTGATATTTCTGGCTTATCTGCTGGCGCATACCCTGCAAACAGTGAATGGTCCGGCCTGTCTGCTGCTTCCTGTGCAGTTCCTGTTTTTCCTGCAATCTTTAGCTTAAGGTCTTTTAAAACAGCATTATTTTTTACAAACTGTTCCATGCCAGAATGTACAGTGTCCCATACATAAGCTGGAAGTTCTATTTCATCTTCTACTACAGCCTTTTTACTAGCTAGTTTTCCATTTCCGTTTTTTACAGCATTTACCAGTGAAAGGGAATAGACTTTACCATTTGAAGCAACAGAATTAATATATCTTGCAAGCTGTACAGTTGAATAATTATGCGTCCCCTGCCCTATTGCAGAAGGGATACCATATTGGCTTGTTATATGCGGCTCTGCCTCTGCAATTTCAACTCCCGACTTTTTATCCAGATGGAAAAGCTTTGCATATTCCTGTAGTTTTGAAAGTGCTTTATTATCGTTATATTCCTTACTGTTTAATGTCCCAATCCTGTATGATATTTCACATAAATAATCATTACACGAAAACTGTATTGCTGTGGCAGCATTTGGAACATTTCCATGTCCCGAATGGTTCCAGCAGCTAAGGCTTGGTGATAATTTATCAAATACCCCGTCACAAAGAATATTTGTACCTGGTGAAATTACTCCTTCCTGTATACCTGCAATAATAGTAACCGGCTTAAATGTTGAACCAGGGGCAGTAAGCTGCATCGTTGCCCTGTTATATAACGGCAAAGACTTGTCATTTAAAAGCTGGTTATAATAACTTGTGTCCATCTGGTTTGCCAGGCGGTTATTATCATAACCTGGATAAGAAACACATGCAGCCACCTTTCCACTGTCCTTATAAACAATAACTGCTGACGCTGAACATGGGTCTAATGCAAGCTGTGCTGGCGTAATCTGGAGTTTTTCTATCTTCTTTTTAATATATGAAAATGTACTAAACTGCCCTGATATAAGGCTGTTATAATCACTATCTTTACTTAAAATTCCCTGTTTGCATAAAAGCTTAATTATATCAATATCTGTAATTTTGTCTTCCAGAATTAAGTATTTCAACAGGATTTTTTTAAATTCCCTGTTATCTTTAAAGCTTTTTCTGATATTATCTATAATTAACTGGTATATCTCATCTGTTGTTATATACTGCTGGCTTCCCTTTATAACATCCCTGTTTATCCATCTTTTTTGTATTGCATGTCTTAGAAATTCTTTTGTACTGGTTTTTCCACTGTAATTCCACTTAAGGTAAATATTATCTTCTTTATCTGTTAAACTTTCATCCAGAATACCGCTTCTGTTAATTATATAATATTCGTAATCCTTTAATTCATCAGATAAATCTTTTATGTTTGTTTTGCCTTCAGACAAATCCCGTTTTATATTTTTTATTGCTTCCTTATATTTCTTATCAATAATTCCTGCAATATATTTTTCAAATCTGCCAGTACCAGAATTATATAAATCCTCTGTTTTTATTATATTATTTTCCACTAATGCAATATACACATCATAAACCGTAATACGTATATCCGAAGCATCAGAAATATTTGTTTTATCAAATTTCCTGGCATTTATTAAATTACTAGATATAATACCTGCAAGTTTCTGTTCCAGAATGTTATATACTGCCATTTGTAAATCCTTATCTATGGAAAGATAAACATCCTTCCCTGGTCTGGTTTCTTTTAGCATCTGCTCTCCGCCAGTCTTCCTTCCTAAGTTATCTACCTGTATTTCCATTTTACCATCAGTTCCTTGTAATTTTTTATCCATATACTGTTCTATTCCTGTTTTTCCAACAACCGCATCTGCCATGTAATTTTTATTTTTACCCGGATAACTCTCTAATTCCTCAGCTGAAATTTTACCTGTATAGCCAAGAATATGTGAAAATGCTTCCCCGCCACTATAAATGCGTTTCCACTCATAACCAATGTCAAACCCTGCCAGTTCTGCCATATTTTCTTTTATATAAACCACTGTTTCCTCTGATACATCCTTTGCAATAGTAATTGTCTGGTATCTGCGGTATGTATTTAAAGATAACATATACCTTATACCAGTAATTGTTAATATTTCCTCTTTTGTAAATTTACCTGTAAGCCCGTACTCTTTTAATTCTTCTTCGGAATACTTTTCCCCATCCTCACCAAAAAGTGCAAATTTGCTATCACCAGATAAAAACTGTACCATATCACCAGCAGAAATATTTTTCTGTTCTTCTGTCATATTACCAGGGTCAGCTTCCCCAAATATATCAGCCTTAAACCTGTCTAATAAACTTCCGTCTGTTGTATATTTATAACTGCCATCTTTGTTAATTTTTATCTTAATTTCATTATTTATCTTTTCATTATTTGCCTTTAGCCTCTTCACAACATGGTAAATAATACTGTTCAGGCTTAAATTCTTTTCTCTTGCAGATGAATATTTTCCTGTATCTGCCATCGTAACTGTATAAACCAGCTTATTACTGGCAAGAACCTTTCCATTACAATCGTATATATTGCCCCTCGCACTTTTTTCATATATCACTTTATTAAAACTCTGGCTGGTTTCTTCTGCATAATCCTGCCCGTTTATTATTTGCAGCTTAAACATATGGTAAATTAAAACCGAAAACATAAATACACAAGCCACCTGGATTATAAATACCCTTGGAATTTTAAACTTTTTCATATATTACACGCTCCTTCGTCTCCTACAGTTGTAATATTTCAGAATACACTAATCTTACAACAGTAAGAATTAAAAGTCAAGCCCGTTTTCTATCTATACAAAAAAATCCCCATAACCTCCCAATCCAAGGTTATGGGAATTTTATACCAAATATTATAAAATTATATTAATGTCCTTTAACAGCTATTGTTACCACATTTACAGCTACTCCTATCAGCAAAAGAACAATAAATAACTTTTTTATTTTTTCACTTTTTATTTTACTAATAAGCTGCCCTATACAGACAATCATTGCCATATAGAAGTAAAAATAAACCCTTGTCCCAGAAGCAATCATTGTTGGTGAAAATAAAAGTACAAACCTGCCTAAAAGACCTGTACAATATACTCCAATTATAAAATAACATTCCTTTATACCATCACAACAATATGCCAGTGTCCATAACATAGTAACCAGATAAATTATCCCTATAGCCATCATTACGCACTGTAATATATATTCTGTACTTCCTGCAACAGCATTAACATCTGGACGCATATAACTAGTTGTATGCTGTCCTATTACTCTTGTAACCAAAAAATAAACTGTTAATCCTATACAAATTACACAGGGAATAAAACCTATATACTTTCTAAATCCCTTCATCCTTTGGTAACAAAGAAAAGCTGCCAGCACTGATATTATGATAAATATAATATCAGGCAATGACGTAAAATGTTCCACTGTTGATGCAATACATATTCTTAACTTTTCAATAAATGATGTATCAAGAAAATCTGGAAAATTCTTCTCTATGCCTTTTATTTTACGAAGCGAGTTTCCAGGACATGCTAAAGCATTTAACAAATTCAGCAATGTAACTACTAATGAAACCATTATTTTTTTAAGTATTATATTATTGCTTAATTCATTCTTTATAGATTTACAAGACTCAAAAACCAGTCTGCCATCCTGTAAATATATTAAATAAAAAAACCACATTCCCAATGCCAGTATATGTATAACCGCCAATATTTCCAGATTAGTTGCTAATGCGGTTCCAAATATAACCCATATAAAACTTTTTTTATATGAATTAATACTTGAAATTACAGACAGCCATACCACAAAAGTCCATAAATAAACAATTGTTGTAACCTGCCACCCAGCAGAACCCATATGGAAAAACGGATATGCCAGCAGACATAATCCTGATATGTATTTATCTTCTATATATATTGCTGACATCTTCCATAGCAGCAGGCAGATAATAATATCTGATACTTTCCATATATATACAGGAAGGCATGGAATAATAAAATCAAAAAATTCAATAAATATTCTGGAGCTCCAGGTATTATAACGGTGATATAATACCTGGAAAATATTATAATCATAACGTTCCATTATTTTCACAAATTTTATATCATCACCAAAATCTGGCACAATTATTAAATGTATTGTGCAAAAAAACAGTACCAGAAAGATTTCAAGCATAATATTTTTCTTTTTTATATCACTACTATTGCACATATCCCTCACCCTTTTCCAGCCAGATTAATATATAATTACTTACTCTGCCTTATCTTTGTATATCCAGTCCCATTATTATGTATTTCTATTATACTTAACATATATATTACAACCATTATATAACATTATACAATTTCTAGCAACAATTATAATGTATTCTTTCAAAACTATACTAATACATTTTCAGAAGCACGCCCAGCACAGATAAAAAAATCCCCATAACCTCTTAAATCAAAGGTTATGGGGATTTCCCAATAAGTATTAATTTCCTGCTAAGTATTATAAATCTACATTACCATGCGTACTTCTGTTACATCAGACAGTTTTTTTGCTGGTATATAATTATCTTCCTGCTTCTCACCATTAATATAGAATTCTTTAAATCCAGCTTCTGCCCCGTCTGGATTTTCTACTTTAATTATAATTTTACTGCCACGGAAGTTTTTCTCCATTGTAAACTCTTTCCACTCTGCTGGAACTGAAGGTGCAATACGCAGCCCATCTAAATCAGGACGTATTCCGCATATTCCTTCTACACATCCTACCATACATGTTGAGGCTGTACCTGTAAGCCAGTGTACATGTGAACGTCCATGGAACGGGCTTTCGTCACCTTCTGTATACTGTCCATGCACATAAGGTTCAAGTTTACGTATTTCTGCCTTATCATTCTGTGATGATGGTGAACTCTCTTCAAAATACATAAATGCCTTGTTTCCATGTCCCATAAGTGCTTCTGCAAGTATAAGCCAGCCCTGTGTCTGTGAGAATATACCGCCATTTTCTTTTGTTGAAGGAGGGAAAAGTGCAGCCAGTGCACCATCAAAATAATGGTCTACATAGGAAGGTGCCATTACCTTTGCACCATATGCTGTATTTAATTCCCTTTCTACAGAAGCCATTGCAAGTTCTGCCTGCTCATCAGTTGCAAGCCCTGATATTACAGCCCATGTCTGCGGATTTAACCACATACTTGCTTCTGGGTCTTTCTTTGAGCCGATAAGTTCACCTGTTTCTTTAAATCCACGGTTGAAGCGGTCATCCTCCCACCAAAGGCTGTTAATCTTATCCCCAATTTCTTTCTGTGTCTTATCAACATAAGCTATATATTCTGTATCAGACTTCTTTTCCGCAAATTTGCGCATAATTGTAAATGCATAGTATAACTGTAAAGCAACAAATGATGACTCTCCCTGTGCACCAAGACGCAGGCAGTCGTTCCAGTCTGCATGTAAGCCAGCAGGCAGCCCATGAGGGCCAAGGTGTTCCATTGAGAAATTAATTGCCCTTTTAAGGTGCTCATAAACCGTTGCTGTTTCTGGCTTATTTGACCATGAAATTTCCTCATCTATAAATGCAAGGTTTCCTGTTTCTGATATATATTTATAAACTGTAGGGAACAGCCATAATGCATCATCTGCACGGTATGCAGGATGCCCTGTTTCACGTACATAAAAATCATCATCAGGAGTACCTTCATGCCCTGCATTGTGGTTAAACTTAACAAGCGGAAGCCCTCCGCCGTTATCAACCTGTGCAGAAAGCATAAAACGTATTTTATCAAGTGCAGCTTCAGGGTCTGTGTGTATTACACCCTGTATATCCTGTACAGTATCCCTGTAACCGTAACCATTTCTTTCCCCACAGTAAATAAATGATGCTGCCCTTGACCATGTAAATGTGAGGAAGCACTGGTATGCATTCCAGGTATTTACCATACTGTTAAATGCTGCACTAGGTGTATTTATCTTAAAGTTATCCAGTTTTGAGTGCCAGTAATTTTTCAACTCGTCTATTTCTTTGTCGCAAACTGCTACATCTTCATATGCTGCAATAATTTTATCTGCATCAGACTCCTTATACTTGCCAAGTATAAATGCCATCTTTTTTGTTTCGCCAGGTGCAAGTTCAAGTGCAGTATGGAGTGCACCGCAGCTGTTTTCATTATAATTACATACACCATCACACTCTCCACGTTCTACTGCAACAGGATTGCCATAGCCGTGGTACATGCCAAGAAATGCTTCCTTGTCACCGTTGTAAGATGTAACATGCTGGCCTGCAAGGCCAAAGAACCTTTCATTGCCATTGCTTCCATCAGCGCCTTTACCCCAGTTAAGATTAATCTGCTGGTAAATCTTATTCTTACGGAAGCTTGTATTTGAAGTACAGAGTGTATACTGTAAATTTACCTGGTCCTGGTTATAATTATCATCATTTGATAACTCAGCATAACCAAACACCGAAACTTTCCTTGGCTTGTCTGAAGGATTTGATACCTTTACACACCATACTTCATATGCTTTATTTAATGGCACATAATAATTAACTTCTGATTTTATGCCTGCATATTCTGTAAACATATTAGTATAAGCTGTACCATGATGCACTTCACTTTTATACTGGTCTAAATCCTTGCCAACTGGCTGCCATGATGCAGACCAGAAATCACCAGATTCATCATCCCTTAAATAAATATAACGTCCTGGTGTATCATCACTGTTAAAGTGGTAGCGGAGTATACGGCCGTTAGCCCCGCTCTTTACAAAGCTGTACCCTCCTGCATTATTAGAAATAATTGCACCATATTCAGGAGAACCAAGGTAATTACACCAAGGAGCTGGTGTATCAGGCCTGGTAATTACATATTCCCTGTTCTCTTCATCGAAGTAACCATAATTCATTATATTTTCCTCCTCAAATAAAAATTAATATATTCCAGTCTGGCATAAACATTACCGCATCAACATGACCTAATTATACGATAGTGGTTACTTCAAATACAACAACATTTATCACATTTTTTAACACTATTTTGATATCTGCCATTTTATTTCCAGATGATTATAATGTATCTATAAATTTTAAAAATGATGTTGTGCCTTCTTCATCATTTTTAAATACACCTGCATGTTCAAGAACTTTCTTAAATACTATTCCTATTTCTTTCTGGAGTATCCCGTCAATATTATTTTCATCTATCTGTCCATAAGCGGGCTGGAATTCCTCTACCCAGTCCGCATGTTTTGCAAGCTCTTCATCACTTCTTATATCCTTGCCAGACACAATAAATTCCCCAAGTTTCTTCATCTCACCTTTCAGGCGTGCTGGAAGGACTGCAAGGCCCATAACCTCAATAAGACCTATATTTTCTTTTTTAATATGGTGCAGTTCCTGGTGTGGATGGTAAACACCCAGCGGATGTTCTTCTGTTGTGATATTATTGCGGAGCACAAGGTCAAGTTCAAACTTTCCATCACGCATACGTGCTATAGGTGTAATTGTATTATGCGGCTCACCATCTGTTTCCGCAAATATAAATGCGTCTTTATCTGTGTACCCACGCCATGTGTCAAGGATATGCGCTGCAAGCTTTACAAGCCTGTCACTGTCATTATGGCTTATCCTTATTACTGACATTGGCCAGTTTACTATTCCTGCATGTACATCCTCATAACCTTTTATAGTAATTTCCTGGCGTATTTCTGCCCTTTCCATTGCAAACTCATAATGTCCTCCCTGGAAATGTTCATGTGTAAGAATTGAACCACCTACTATTGGAAGGTCTGCATTAGAACCAATAAAATAATGAGGGAAAAGCTTTATAAAATCAAAAAGCTTCCTGAAAGCAGACTCATCAATTTTCATTGGTGTGTGTTCTGAATTAAGCACAATACAGTGTTCATTATAATATACATATGGTGAATACTGGAAACCCCATTTCCCGCCATCTATTGTAATTGGAATAATACGGTGTGTTTCCCTTGCAGGATGGTCAATGCGTCCTGCATAACCTTCATTTTCAACACAAAGCTGGCATTTAGGATATGCACTCTGTTTTGCATTTCTTGCAGCAGCGATTGCTTTAGGGTCTTTTTCAGGCTTTGAAAGGTTAATTGTAACATCCAGCCTGCCATATTCTGTATCCGCTGTCCACTTCATATCCTTAACAATACGGTATCTGCGTATATAATCCGTATCACAGCTAAAATTATAATAAAAATCTGTTGCTTCTTGTGGTGACTTCTTATACAATTCATTAAACTTGTTAATAACCACACTTGGAGGAGGCACAAGACATCCCATAATCTTAGTGTCCATTAAATCCCTGTATGCTATGCTGTTCTCTTCCATAACCCCGTTTTCATAAGCAAAATCAAGCAAACCTGAAAGTATAGTTTCAAGTTCCGCATCTTCTGGTGTTTCCTGTGGTTCTGTATATTCACTAACCTTTAACACTTCCAGTATACGGTTTAATACATATACTTCGTCCTCTTTTGCAACCAGCCCCTTGTCCATCCCATAATTAATAAGCTGCCTGGTCAATTTGTTTATATCACCCATAACAATCCTCCTCATATTTATAATTTTGCTGCTTAATTATTGCACTATTTGCAGGCAATAATATTATTTTACTATATTATACCAGATAGGGCAAGCTTTACATTCTGCACTACATTACAAAAAATCCCTTCCCGGAATTTACAAGCTGGGTGTAAAAAGTAACCTGCATGGGTGTATATATCAATGCTGTTATGGTGGATATTGTATGTTGCATAAATAATATTCATTTTTTATCTGTCCTCTTTTCATTGGTTTTTTAAAAACATTTCAATCAGTTTACCAATTCCCATATATTTTGTGTTATAATGTTTTATGTGATTTTTTCCCTCATTTTTCCCTTATCAGGGTTCGTAATGCCTTGTGGAAAGATATAATATAATGAAAGCTTTAAGGGCAGGCTTACCTGGAATAAACTTAGTGTTTTTACGGGTTGGCGGAAATTTTAATAAACAAATATAAGAGCTAATATTTCCCTTAAAAGTCATCAAATCACAACCAGGATTAGCAGAGGAGATGGAGGAATGATATTATATAGACCTGTTGGTACAAGAGAATTAAAACTCATAGAGGAAAGCAATTATAGCAAATTTCCACCCAGATTACCTGAACAGCCCATTTTTTATCCCGTTCTCACTGAGAAATATGCAGTAGAAATCGCATCAATATGGAATGTAAAATATAACGATGACCATAAAGGATATGTGACAAAGTTTGAGATTGATGATACTTATTGCGGGCAATTTGAAATCCATCAGGTTGGAGATGGGTATCATAAAGAGTTTTGGATTCCTGCAGAAAGATTAGAAGAATTTAATTCACATATTGTTGGGAAAATAGATATTATCAACGAGTTTTCAAGCCATTAAAAATTACTATTAAACTATCATTCCCTACCAAAATCCCCATTTTACGCAATCTATCAAACCCATTACATCATCAAATCAACCATTTTCCCTTGTTTTTGCCCTCATAGGACCAAAACAAGGGAAAGTTTTTAATTACCGCCCACCACCTTATCCAAAAGCCTTGCGGAAGTCCGTTTCGCCTCTCTGGTGGCATGGGCATAAACATTCATTGTGGTACTTACATCAGAGTGTCCCAGAAGTTCCTGCACATCTTTCGGGGCTGCCCCGTTTGATAACAGATTGCTCGTATAGGTGTGCCGCAACTGGTGGAAGTGGAAATTTTCAAGCCCCTCTACGTGTTTCTGAATCAGCCTGCATACATTGGAGAGGGTTGCGGTTGATTCATAGGAACCATCCTGACGTAAACATACAAAAGACAGTTCTTCGTAATCGTCCGGTATCTCCTCCGTACTTTGCAAAGAATACAGATCATAATGCGTCCTTCCCTTTTCCATTACTTTCTGATAGTAATTGCGGAAATACATTTCGCCACACTGGAAACGCTCTCTGTGCTGTTGCTTTCTGGCTTTTTTTAGTATCTCTGCCAGTGTGTCGCAGAAGTCCACTGTACGGATTTTTTTCCGCTTGGTTGCACCGATTTCCATCTTGTGGCGGGTGGCATTGTAACGCATACTCCGGCGGACGGTAAGATACTGTTCCTCAAGGTTGATGTCCTGCCATGCCAGCCCGCATACCTCGCCAATGCGTAATCCAGTATAATAGGCTATCTGCACCGGCAGGAGTGCCGGATTTCTTTTTTTACGGAGATAATCCGTTATCTCCGTGTACTGCTCATGGGTAATGGTCGGGATGTCTGTCTCATTTTCCGCATTTCCCTCAAACAGTTCCACTTCCTCCTTTTTTACCCGCATGCGTACATACTGCATGGGATTAAAAGTAATATAGCGTTTCGGGAATACCGCAAACCGGAACGAGCCCCGCAGGACTGCCGAAAACTGGAGCATATAGTTTTTACTGATGGGCTGAGCCTCCGTTCCGTCCGGTCTTGTTCCTCCAAAAGACAGGAAATCAATATACTCCTGTAAATGGTCGGCAGTTATGCTTTTCAGCTTACGCTGTCCGATAGGATGTTTCTTAATCTGTCTGGCGGTAGTGGTATAGGCAATCAGCGTCCCAGTGCTTAATGTACCGGGCTTTACTTCTTCCTCCAGCCATATATCCAGCATTTCCCCCAGCGTGATATTTTCCGTCTTTGCCACAAACTTCTTTTCCTCGTAATCCTCCATTGCCTTGCGGAGAAGTTTCTCCGTTTCTGACTTGCTCTCTGTTCCTGCGTACTCCTTCTGCACCAGATTTCCGCTCTCATTCTCCACATAAAAGCGGTAGTACCATTTCTTTCCTTTTTTTCTTACAGAACCTTTTGCCATAATAAAATCTCCTTTCCTAGACGCAATCTGTTATTGCGTTGGCAATCGGAACTGATAGATATGCTTATTTGCGTGTAGGCATATCAAAACTCCGGCTGCCCTGTCACAAGGAATGTTCACTCAGAAGATTTTTCAGCCTCGTCCTCGCAAGTTCCGGCTGTTTGGCATACACCCTTACAATGTCGCTGATTTCACTCGTGCTGTTGATGAAACGCATAACCTCCCGCAGAAACATGACGTTGTTAAACTCCTGTTCAGATTCAAATCCCATGACCTTTGACATTGCCTCATTGAAATCCCCGCCCTTACCATACTCTTTAGCCGCATGGGTAAAAGACTGGTTAAACATACGGTACTCATAAAGGAACAAAAGCAGCAAATCCTTTGAGAAATCGCTTTCTTCCTCTTTCATGTCAAGCGGGAAATCGCCCATTATCCGGCTCATGGCGGATTCAATCTTAAAATCCCTGCTGTCCGACATATCCGCCCCCATATCCTCTGTTTCGCCCCGGAGCCATGCCGCTGATACATGAAGTGCATCCGCTAATCCCTCAACAATCAGTTTCTTTGTGTTGTCAATGCTCCCATTCTCATACCGCTGGATGGTGGTCTTGTTCACGTCCATCTGTCCGGCAACATACTGGAGGGGGAGTTTCAGCGACTTGCGGCGTTGTTTCGCCCGTTCACCGATTGTCCTGCGAAGTTCTTTCTTCTCCATCGTGACCTCCTTGCACTGCGTTCCCCCTGCTTGTTATAAGCTGTTAAAGGGAAATCTGTTTCGTTGTTACAAGACTATAATAACACACAAAAACAGATATTGCAATATGCAAAATAGAAATAACCGCAAAAGGACTTGACAAAACCATCGTATTTATTTATTATGTATTTTACAGCGTTGCATAATGCAATATTGTAAATCAACAAGAAAGGGGATACGGATATGAGCAGGAATGAAAATGCAGGAAAAACAGGTTATCGGAAAAGAGGGAGGATATTTGTATGGCAGAGA